>CAZKGR010000002.1:31963-290531 GCA_964552465.1 uncultured bacterium | reverse complement strand
CAACAACAAAACAAGGTCAGAACCTACCGGAATATCTTCCGAACAGTCGTTAATGACAGGTGTCAGGTTTGAGCTCAGAGCAAGGCACGGAAACAATGACAGGCCAGCGCTTGCTTGCAAGCGCGGATGATCAGCGATAGCCGTTTCACGGTCTATCACGGGCACCATCTGCATGCCTCTGTGAATCCACAATTTGCTGTTCACAGGGTTTTCTGTCTCCGAACAGAACTACAACCCGAACACCTTCCGGAAGTGGTGGCCGTAGATCGCAAAGGTAACGG
This sequence comes from uncultured bacterium, assembly GCA_964552465.1. Classification (GTDB taxonomy): domain Bacteria; phylum Electryoneota; class Electryoneia; order Electryoneales; family Electryoneaceae; genus BMS3BBIN04. The sequence goes on along the minus strand of CAZKGR010000002.1, from coordinate 290,250 downwards.
CGTAGACGATCAAACGTGGACGATAACGCAGGGTCCAGAGCAGCAACTTCCAATAGTGAGATCGTTCCTTGCCGACAACACCGAGCACAAAGATCGATTTGAAGAACGCATTCAGCTGCGACCAGTCGATACGCACCTTGATTTTAGTCGGCTTGAAATCCCTAAGGAAAGTCTGCACCCGCCGGTAATATTCGGCCGGTGAATAGATCCGCCTGATTACATCCTTGTAACCTTTTTGTAGAACGCTTAGATCCATTTTCGGAATGAAATTGATGCTCGCATCAGTGTTGTTTCCGGACATGTCATATAGGATGCGGTTTTCCTTCTCAAGGCGTTTGTACAGGCTGGTTCCCTTGGGAGCGTTGAGCAGGCCGACCATTGCTGTTACAATTCCGCTTTCTTCGATGAAGCTGCTGAGCTTATCGAAGATGGTCGGGTTATCGCTGTCGAATCCGAGGATGAACCCGCCTTTGACCATGAGACCGTGATCATGGATGATGCGAACGCTTTCCAGCATATCCCGCCGTTTATTATGCAGTTTGTTGCATTCGATCAGGGCTTGTTCGTTGGTCGTCTCAATGCCGATGAACACCTCTCTGAACCCGCAAGCCGCCATCAATGTCATCAATTCCGGATCGTCCGCGAGGTCAATCGAGGCTTCGGTCGTGAACTGAAAAGGATGATCGTGTCGGTCCTGCCACTTGAATAGCGCGGGCAGCAGATTCTTCTTCAGCCTGCTCTTGTTGCCGATAAAATTGTCGTCCACGAAGAACACAGTACCCAACCAGCCGAGTTCATGCAGGCGATCCAGTTCTGCAAGAACTTGCTCTGCGCTCTTTGTTCTGATACGGTTACCAAACAAAACTCCGATATCACAGAACTCACAGGCGTATGGACAACCTCGCGAATACTGGATGTTGATTTCCGCGTACTTGTGCAGGTTCGAGAGATCCCAACGTGGAACTGGCGTTGAATCCAGGGTAGGAAATGAGTCGGTTGTGTAAACAGGCTTTGGTTCTCCGCTCTCAAGATCGCTCAGGAACTGCGGAAGTGTTGACTCAGCGTCATTGAGCACAAAATGGTCAACCCCGGTGAATTCCGCGTGATATGCGGTAAATAACGGGCCTCCCGCAACGACCTTCACCTCAAACTGGCTACAACGATCAAGGATTTGTTGTACAGAGTCGCGTTGAACAACCATCGCACTTATCAGCACATAGTCGGCCCACTCTAGATCGCGGTCACGTAACCGTTTGACCTTCATATCGACCAGTTTCATTTCCCAGTCGTCAGGTAACATCGCGGCGACAGTAAGCAAGCCGAGCGGGGGTGATGTGGATTTCCGCGAAATAAAACGCAGAGCATACTTGAAACTCCAGAATGTGTCGGGGAAATCGGGATAGATGAGTAGCACTTTCACGGGTAAACCTCCCCGATCACTCATGGCTGGACATGCATTTCGGTCATCGATTTGCCGGCCATAACGGGTAGATTGAAGATCTATGAAAGGTACCATCTTTTTAAGCGAGGTGTGACAACAAAAAGGGATACCCTGAGTTGGATATCCCTTGTAGATCAAACTTCGCTGCGCCAATTACTGAACGTTCAGCACTTCCACATCGAAGACCAGTGTCGCGTTCGGCGGAATCGCACCACCAGCACCACGCGCACCATATGCGATCTCTGGTGGCAGGATGAAGATCCAGTGCCCACCGACTTTCATCATATCAACACCGAGATCCCAGCCACGAATCACTCGTCCTTGTCCGAGTGGGAAATCAGACGGTGCTCCTCGTTTTCTTGAGCTGTCGAAGAACTTGCCGTTGCTTTCCAGCCATCCAGTATAGTGAACAGAAACCTGATCGCCAGCGTTGACATCTGTTCCAATACCTTCTTTGATTACAGCGTACTTCAAACCTTCCGGACCATCTTGCCATTCGAACTCGTCCAGATTAGGCATAGTGAAATCGTCAGCCATCGTTTCTCCCTGTTCAGTTTGGTCTACCGCTTCGGTTTTATCCTCGGTTGCTGCTTCATTTGCGGCGCTTTCCGGTTTATCCGCTGAGCAGCCCATGGACAAGACCAAAACAAAAGTCAGGATTGCAATAGTTCTCAGGATCATCGCTTTCTCCCTGTTGTTACAATGCTTGGTTAATGTGCATCATGGTTTTGTTGTCGTGTGAAGATAAGTGCTCGTGCACAGAATCTCGGTATACGTGTTCCCGGAGGCACGGTCCGCGAGCCATCACTTCAACGAACACAAACAGTACTGAATGGATCGAGTTGAATATTAAGTTCAGATCGATGCTGCGTTGGCAGGTCACCAACGAGCAAAATCATGTCGCCACCTCCGGCACCCGTAGGCTTGGCACGTCCTCCCAGCTCATATGCCCATTCGGCGAGCTGTTTGTGAACAGGTAATTGCCACGGCAGCTCTGCCAGATCACTCAGGCTAGACAAGGTTTCCCCGAACTGACTCAGTGCGTGAAACAATGGCTGATATTCAGTCGAGAACCACTCATCTGCCAGTCGATTAGACTCTATCACTAAAATGTCAATGAGCGCTTGCGAGTTGGGGAAACTGGCTGTCCAGTTTTGAAAACTGGTCACCAATTCTCGGGTATTGGCTGGTTTGCCGGTCCACAACAGCGTGAGCTTCGGGATCAAGTGTGAAGCTGGCATCTTAATCACCTCAATGTGTGATTGAGCTTCATCCCGCCGGAAGCGTATCGGTTGACGATAAGCAATCGCCGCCACATCCGCTCCACTGCCAAGTCCGCCCTGAGCGCGTTGATGTGCCAGATTAGCGTAGGTATGAATCTGTTTCGGGATGGTAGTCCAGTCAAATCCGCATCGTTCGAAACGCAACGCAATCACCGCCACTGCTTCTGCCGCCGAACCGCCCAAGCCCAGTTTACGTTCGACGCCATCGGAACCGGTATGCGTAAACTCGCTGCGATCAACATGCACGTGCAGCGGCGGCAAGTCAGCTTCCTGACTGGCAATTTCACGAATTGGTTCTCTCAATGCCTCGCTGATAACGGGGTTTATTTTATGCAGATCTGGTTCTTCAACTACAGTGGCAGTCAGGTAGCGGGGAACTGGAACCAACACTGCTGTCCCTCCGAACAGCACGGCGTACTCACCCGAGAGCATCACTTTTCCGGGAACACGGACCTGCATCAGACTATCTCCACAATCCGGGCTGCGGGTCCGGGAAGATTGATGGTCGCACGGTTTACACCTGGGATTTCCGTTGCACGATCATGAACGGCAGCGAGGTCTTCGCGTTTGCTTAGAATGCACACATGCGGTCCAGCATCAATGGTCGCATAGGTTTCGAGCCCTTCTTTGCGCCATTGTTTCATCTCTTGGAGCAGGCGCAGAGTTACATCATTCCAATAGATCAGTGCGGGACGGGTAGCAATCATGCACGCGTGCATCGCGTGGCTGTTTGATTCAGCCAACGCCCCAACGGCGGAAAAGTCGCGCCGCTCGACAGCGTCCAGCATCACCTTGTAATCGCGCTTTGCTGTAGCCAGCCATTGCCTGTAGTATGGGCTGGTGTCGTGGCTGAGGTTCATGCCTACGGTCGAACCAATGGCTTTTGGGGTGGATTCCACCTCTGTTATCACCATTCCCCATGGTACCTCTTCTTCTGGCAGGATACAGCGTGCGAACGGATCGTCTGACAACGGCATAGCGGAAATTCCGGCGGGTATAGAACGAGCTGCCGAACCACTTCCCCGGCGTGCGAGACGGGAGAGATTGCGTTCGCTTATCTTTTGCTCAGAGAATCCAGACAGTGCCATCGCCAATGCAGCAAATCCAGATGCGCTCGATGCCAGTCCTGCACCTGTCGGAAAACTATTCTGCGAATGGACACGGAAGTTGCCAGAAATAAGGCCTGTTTCACGCCACAGATCGAGGTAACGTGTTAGTCGCACGGCTTCTTTTTCAGATACCGGCGATTGGTTGATCATGAACTGATCGTCTAACGAGGGTGAATCGCTGGAGATGCGTTCGACTGTGGTCGTAGTGGTGAGTTGATCAACCGTGAGCGATAATGAGGGCGTAGCGGGTGTGTTTGCCAGAACATCCCGTTTCCCCCAGTACTTGATCAGGGCGATATTTGCGCATGCTCGGGCCGTGACCGCACGCATCAGGCACGTGACCTTATGGTAAATGGATAGACGCGGACGAAATTCTCGCTCATCTCTTCGACAAGGTTCTTCTGATCCTCGGGGCGGACGATGGCAATGACAGCACCACCCCCGCCAGAACCTGTCAGCTTTGCACCGAGCGCGCCCTTTTTCGTTAGCAGGTCTACAGCGTCATCGAGCTCATGTGTTGATACGCCAAGTCGGGCGAGCAATTCGTGATTGCGCAGCATCAACCGTCCAACCTGCTGCTCGTCGCCGGAACCTAGCGAAATACCAGCGTCACTGGTAACTTCGCCAATCTTCTCCAGGATACTATCAACACGTTTCCGATTCAAATCTCGGCTGGAACGAACACTCCTTACCATATCGATGGTTCGTGCGCCTGGTTGCACGAAGCAGATCAAACCAGCCATCACAGTTTGCACGTGAATTGGGATAATCTCACGCGGTGGTCCTTTGCGGAACCACAAGACTCCGTCCGAAATAACCGTCGCAGCATCCATTCCGCTGGGATGGCCGTGAAATATCGATTCGAGTGATTGTACGTCGTCGTACAGATCCCGTTGCGGTAAGGATGAGTTCACTTCGCTTCGAACTTTCCGCAGCGCTGATATCAACGCTGCCGAGAATGCAGCCGATGATCCCAAGCCCATCCCGGGAACAAGGTCAGAATCAATCTGTATGGCGATTGGATCTCGTTGCAGCTTGTGCATTTCCAATGCCTGATCGACGGCGCGGGTAAACAAGCGGATGTCACGGTCAGATTCTGGTGCCCCAAACGGTTGGTTGAATTTCGGGTTGAGGAAACGCGGTCCATCATTATCGTGCTTGATACGGATCGTCAGACCGACATCAATCGCGCAGGTGATGCCAGGAAAGTTGTATACGGTCGCGTGTTCACCAAAGAGAACGACTTTTCCTGGTGCCCACGCTTCAATCGGAAGCCCGTTCTTCTTCTCTTCCCCATTTGTGCGCTCTTCGATCTGCATGCGGGTGAAAATCTCCTCGGCGACCGATACCTTGACCTTGCCGCGTTGAATCATCTCGCTCGCAACCTTTTCCACTTTCCCCGGTGGAACACCGACGCTGATCGCCACGCTGCGGGCGTGCAGGGCCATATGGCCCTTTTGGATCCCCACAGTACTCAAAGCAAGGCAGGCAGCGAAGTTTTGCGCCAATCCAACCGCCGCAAATACGGAGCTGATTTCCTTTGCATCGCGGACTCCGGCGATACGTCTTAGAAGACGAACCCCCGGATGACTGTTCAACGCTCCGCCGACCGACCCTACCTGCATCGGTAAAGCAATTGATCCGTGCAACGCGTCTTTATCAATCCAATAGCCTGTCAGGCTTCGGTATTGACCGTCACGAGCAGCCCAGGCATGTCCACCCGCCTCAATTGCCCGCCAGTCTTGCCCCAGAGCCATTGCAACAGCACCGATGCCGTTGAAGATGCCTTTGTTATGGGTTGCCGCGCGATACGGATCTGCATGCGCGAAGCGATAGGCTTCAACCATCCGTTTTGCGACTTCTTCACCGCTGAAATCTTTGCTTTCGAGCAGATCAAACGGCATGGCGAAATGCGCACGGGCGAGGCGTTTGTCAGCGAGGTTTGACAGGATACGCAGGTGGACACGTCCACCAGTAATCTTCTCAATCAACGGTCCAGCGGCTTCACATGACGTGTTGACGTGATTCGCACCCATTGCATCTCGAACATCAATCAGCAGATGTACGATCAGCATGTCGTCCAGCCCATCTCCGCCATCGACAATGCGCGTCTCAATATCAAACGCGCCTCCGCCGCGTTCAGTCATCCTCGGATTGGCCAGATTGGCCTGTTCGAGGATAGTGTCCTTGCTTTCATGTACCGCTGCTGCGGCGACCTTAGCATCCTCGAGATCGAGCACCTGAACCTGCCCAATCATCACCGGTTCATCAATTTCGGTGTCAAATCCGCCACCTTGACGAATCGTCAACGCTGCTTTCGACGCTGCTGCGATAATCGACGCTTCTTCAATCGCCATCGGTACTAGATAATCACGCCCGTCGACGAGGAAGTTGAGTGCGATTCCCAACGGCATGCCATGCACGCCGATTGCATTCTCAACCATGTTGACAGCGTGCTCGATCCGCAGCGCGCGACCTTCACGGAGGGTTTGCAGTTGCTTTTCGCTCAGATTGTAGCTACGTGCGAGGTATGCAAGCCGCCGTTCTACAGGCAGGCGATAGAATCCGGGAATCCGCGAGGAGACCGCTTCATGCTCGGCAATCTCATCAGCGTTTAGTGCTATGATATCCGCGTGACTACTGTGTTTCAGCCCATCACTGGATGTATCCGGTTGTTTCTGAGCGTGGATCACGTAAGATCTCCGTCTGTCCACTTCAGGCCATTGACGTATTCCTGCAACTGTTGACCGACGATCCTCGGTGCTGATCGCAGTGCATTCAGGTCCTCTGACCCAGTTAGCAACATCGCCATTCTTAGCTCATGGGCCAGCGTCTCAATGAATTGCACAGCTCCGGCATGTCCATGTTCCAGGAACTCGAGCAATACAGCGCGAGCAGTACCAGCTATGTTCGCCCCGAGTGCTATTGAGCGGGCAGCGTCCAGCCCATTCATAATGCCGCCGGAAGCTATCACGGTCGCCTGTTCACCTAGCACACGCCGGGCAGCAATCACACTCACTGCTGTCGGCACTCCCCAATCAGCAAACACGGCTCCTGATCGTTGCAACGGACCGTTACTCGTGCGATACGACTCGACTTTGGTCCAGCTCGTCCCCCCCGCACCAGCTACATCTACCACCTGGACCCCAATCGATTTGAGTCGAGCAAGTGCCTTAGGCGACATGCCCGCACCAGTTTCCTTGACCAGCACGCGCCCATCCATTCTCTCAAGCAAACGGGCGATGCCATCTAACAATCCGTTAAAATGGCGGTTACCTTCGACCTGGACCAATTCCTGTGCTGGATTAAGGTGAACGCACATGCCGTCCGCATCAATGGCTTCCGCGAGTCCAGCAACGGTGTCCGTTGATTCTTCGATCAACTGGACTGCACCAATATTTCCCAGCAATACTCCTGTCGGAATTACGCGACGAACTGCGAATTGCGGAGTGATTTCCGGCTCGTTCAACATCACACGTTGCGATCCAACCGCAAACGCGATCCCAGTTTCTTCAGCAACACGGGCGAGCCCATGGTTCAAGCTTTCTGCGTATTCCGCTCCACCTGTCATACTTGTGATCATGAACGGTAATCGCAGTGTTTTCCCGAAGAAATCGACGGAGTATTTCAAATCGCTCTCATCGAGTTCTGGGAGTGCGTCATGAAGCAGGCGAACTTCCTCGAGCAAAGTTGTCTCGCCATGAGATACATCGCTATCAGCCACGATGCGAAGATGTTCGCTCTTTCGTCTTGAAATAAGTGTGTTCGGCAACACTTCTTCTCAGTTGATCATATGTCGCTTGAATGTACCGGAAATGTAAAAGGTACAACTGCCAAATGTTGGATTCAGACCTTAGTATGGAGTCGTATGCAATCAGCTTGCGTATGTTCGATTGATCAGCAGGAAATGAAAAACCCGCACGAAGCGGGCTGAAAAATCACATCAAGGTGTTCACACCAGCTGCTATCTGAACAGCGCCTTTAACGATCCCCACGTTTGCTGCACTGTGCTGATCGAAAGTGGAATGCTCTTGACCTCACTGAGCACAAACTGTTCACCCATCTGAGCCCGGATTCGATAGTGGAATGTCCGAGTAGTCTGCTTAAAGACATCTGTATCAATGTAACGATACAGCTGCCCTGCGCCTTGCGGTGAGAACGTCGCGATGTCGAAAAACTCGACGCCGTCCGTACTTCGCTCAATCACCAACGAGGTGCAGCCAGATTCATCAGCCATCGTCCATTCGATGATAACCTGACCGTGCGGAGCGCTCAGCGTAAATTCTTCCCACTGCGGTTCGGCGTTCGCCAACACCACGGAGAAGAGACACACCAGTAACAGTGTGAATGTCCATTTCATGCCATTCATAACAATAACCTAACAGGTAAAGAGGGCGCGATCAAGTGTTTCATCTCCAAAATACCCAAAACAGTTATTTCAGCCTGAAATTACGTTTAAGCCGCTTCGAACCTGAATTATAACGGTTCTATCATCCAATCGAAACATCAGGTCATGTCATGATGTACACTCTTGATTAGCGCGATGTATCCATGAATTTTGCTCAGAGAGGTGCTTTTTGGTGGTCTCCAATGATCAGCGTCTTGTCCATCCGAGGCAAAGTTGTTACATTGCGCGACTTGAAAAGGGCTAACCACACGCAGATTGCCGAGTAACAATGGCCAGACAACAGAAACGTCTTAAGAAAAAAGAGCTTCGCGAAGATCCGTTGATGACAGCGATTACCACAGCACAGATCTGGCTCGCGGAGCACGGTAAGAAGTTGGCGGTTGGGATAGTTGTGGTCGCTGCCGTGATCATCGCTGTGAACATGTTGAGCAACATGCGCTTCGAAGCGGATATGGAGTCACGTCGGGCGTTTGCAGATGTCCAGCTTGAGATCTCTCAGACGAACCCGGAAGATGTCGTTCCTCTATTGTTGCGTGTGGCGGACGACTACCAGGGAACCTCCGGTGCTGCAGAAGCTCTGTACACTGCTGCTGAGATGGCATTGAACGAGCAGCAACCTGAGCGTGCAGAAGAGCTATTTACCCGTTTTCTCAATGATTACACGGGTGAATACATGTTATCAGCCGGTGCGCAAGGTGGTCTGGCAACTGCGATAGAAGACCAAGGCCGGTTCGAGGAAGCTGCTGATCAGTATCTCGTTTTGGCGAACGACAAGCATGCTGGCCATTACCGTTACTTTGCGTTGTTGAATGCTGGTAGTTGCTACACGTCCAGTGAGCAGTTCGACAAAGCGCGGGAGATGTACAACCTGATTATTGACGAACAGGCTTACAGCGATTTCAAAACTCAAGCGGAGCTGGAAATAGCCCGATTGGACGTAATTGTGGATCATGTTGGGCTCCCTTGAGTTCGGGGAACTCTCGAAGTATATTCATATGCTTAACGAATGAGTGGGCTCGCGCCCACTCTTTTGTTTATCGGAGGAGTGGCAGTGCTGACGGTTGAGAAACTTGAATCTCTTCTTCGGCCGGTACTCGAAGGGGCAGACCTCGAGATTATCGACCTGAAAGTCATGGGTTCCCGTGGTCGAGTTGTTTTCTATCTGATTTTGGATCACCGCTACCGACCGGTGGGAATCGATGAATTGACAAAGGTTTCTCGTCGTTTCGAGGACTTACTCGACATGGACGAAGAAATCCCCCGCGAGTATGCACTCGAGGTCACATCTCCCGGAGTAGATCACCCGCTCAAATTTGAGTGGGAATTTGCAAAGAATGTGGGTCGAAAGCTGATGGTAGACATCGAGCTCGATCCTGTTGACGATACGCCGACCGATCTGAGTCGGCCTGCGCCATCTCCTTCGGCTGAACGAAAGCAAAAACGTTCAGTTCCGGATGAGCGAGTTGAGACATTTGAAGCGGAGTTAACGGAAATTCGTGACGGTCAATTGCATTTCAAGAACTGTCGCGTAATATCCCTTGACCGAGTTTTGCAAGCTCGGGTAAAACTCCCTTGGTGAAGGAAAAGGAAGTATGAACCAGGAAGTTGTGGATGCCATTTCCGCGATCATTCGCGAGAAGAACATCGATCGAGACACATTTCAGGAAATCATTGAGACTGTTTTCCTGAAAGCGATTGAGAAGCGGTATGGCACCAGTGAAAATTTCTCCGTCATTTTCAACATTGAAAAGGGCGATATCGAAATCTACGCGGAGAAGGAAGTCGTCCCCGATGGGGAGATTGAAGACGAAGCGTACGAGATCGAGCTCACTGAAGCGCTGAAGACGGACGAAGACATGGAAGTCGGTGACGACTTCGTGGAAGTCATCGATTACAATTCGTTTGGACGGCGTCTGATTCTGTCGACCAAGCAAAATCTGATTCAGAAGATCAAGGAAATTGAGAAACAGAATCTCTTTGATGAATTCAGCAAGCGGATCGGTGAAATCGTTATCGGGGATGTCCACCAGGCGAACCGGCGTGAGATCCGGATCAATGTGGATAAGACCGAAGTTGTCATGCCGCAGTCGGAGCAGATTTATAACGAGCGTTGGCGTCGTGGTCAGTCGATCAAGGGTATCATTCTTGATGTACGCGAGACCAGCCGCGAGCCGCAAATCATAATCTCGCGTAAGAGTGAGATGTTTGTGCGCCGCCTGTTCGAGCTTGAGGTTCCTGAGATCTTTGACAGTATCGTCGAGATCAAGAAGATCGCGCGCGAAGCAGGTGACCGGACGAAAATCGCCGTCACCAGTAACGATCAACGCGTTGATCCGGTTGGTGCCTGTGTTGGGATGAAGGGTGTTCGGATTCAAGCGATTGTACGTGAACTGAACAATGAAAAGATTGACATCATCCCTTATACCAACGAGCGTGAGCTAATGGTTCGCCGTTCGTTGGCACCAGTGATCCCGTTGGAAATTGTCTTTCACGAGACTGAGCCACAGGTTACGGTCGTCGTTCCGGACGATCAAATGTCGATGGCGATTGGCCGTCGTGGACAAAATATCCGTCTGGCTAGCGAGATCACCGGTTTCCAGGTTGATCCTGTAAAGGAATCTGAATACTACATCGAAGAGCTTCCGCTCGGCGAGGTAGAGGAATTCAGCCCGGAAACCCTTAGCATTCTATCTGCCGCCGGGTTGAACTCTGCGGATGAGGTTATTGAAGCCGGTTTCGACGGGTTGATGCAGGTCGAGGGTATGGATGAGGAACGCGCCAAGTCCATCCTCGAAGTGCTTGAGACGTATTACGAAGAAGACGAAGATGACGAGTGATTGTTTGTTAAGCTGATTATTAACAAACAAGAACTTTTGGACTGGGCATTGACAGCTGTTGTGCCTGGTGACGCTTGAGTGGCAAGCGAAGCAGGATATGGCGGTATCAGGAAACGGGTTGATATCAGAGCCTTTTCCTTGATCCGCAGACAGATGGAGTACGAGTTTGGCAGCAAAAGCAAGAAAACGTAAGCTTTTCCAAGTCGCCAAAGAACTGAAGCTCGCGACGGGCACCCTGATTGAGGAGCTCGAGGAGAAGGGTTTTGAGGTGACCAAAGCGCAGATGACGCCTGTAGATGATGATATGTACAAGCTGCTTCTGCAACGCTTTGCTCCTGACATGTGGGCGGAACTTCAGGAACAGGCTGCACGCGAAGAAGCGCAGCGGAGTTCTGAAGAAGCGCAACAGGCCCGTGAGGCCGAGCTTCAGAAAATCCTTGACACCGAAGCTCCGAAAAGCAGCTCGCGTCCCACTCCTTCTGTCCGGAAACATGATCCCAGCGCGATTCCTCCTGCCATAGCTGACAAGGATGTCGTATCGGAACCAACGGCCAGCGGGGAAGCTGGAGTTGAAACCGATACAGACGAAGCAGCTACTGAAGCATCCGCAGAGACAAAACCTGCGGCAAAAACAAAAACAAAACCGAAACGACGTTCGACCACGTCCGTTCGCGGTGAAGCACAGCAAGTACCTGAAGCTGAAGCTGAAGTTGAAGCGGAGCCGGAGGAAGCAGCGCCGGCGAAACGTCCAGCCCGTACCAGTACACCATCAGTTCGTGGTGGTGTGAGCAACGATGATATTCTTCCGCTGACCACCAGCTCGGTTACACCTAAATCGGATGACGTAAAGCTTCGTCCAGCTCCTCCTAAGGAAAAGCCACCTGTAGTTGAGGAGGATGAGGACGAGCAGAAGGCGCGTCGTAAACGCCGTCGCAAGCCGGCCAAGGATGTTCCGGAAACACGTCAGGCAGCCAGCGGTGGTGCGGTTGGAACAGGTGATGCACCTCCGAGGAAGCGTCGTCGTCGCAAGGACAAGAAGAAGAAACCGGACGCGACAGAAGTCGCCGCGCAAGTCAAGCAAACACTTGCCGCACTGGAAACAGGCTCTGCGAAGAAGAAGCGTAAGCGCAAGGTTCGTCCTGAAATCGGCGTTGTTGATGAAGATCAGAACCTGCTGAAAATCACTGAGTTTATCTCGACGACGGACTTGGCGAGTTTGATGGATGTACCCGTAGTAGAGCTCATCAGGGAATGCCTGATGCTAGGTCTGCGCGTCACCATCAACCAACGTCTCGAGAAGGACACGATTGAGCTCCTTGCTGAGGAGCATGAATACCAGGTTGAATTTGTCGATGATCTCGAGCAGCAGGAGATGATCGCAGAATCCGAGATACCCGAAGAAGAAGGCGGCGAGCTCGAACCGCGTCCGCCAGTTGTTACCGTGATGGGTCATGTTGACCACGGTAAAACGACTTTGCTCGACCATATCCGTGACACTAAAGTTGCAGAAGGTGAAGCAGGCGGGATTACGCAGCACATCGGTGCGTACGAAATTGAGCACAATGACCAGCGGATCACATTCCTCGATACACCGGGCCACGAGGCATTTACTGCCATGCGTGCCCGTGGTGCGCAGGTGACAGATATTGTTGTTCTCGTTGTCGCGGCGGACGATCAGGTCATGCCGCAAACGATTGAAGCAATTGACCATGCCAAGGCCGCCGGAGTTCCCATGGTGGTCGCGATCAACAAGATGGACAAGCCCGGTGCGAACGCTGAGAAAGTGCGTCAACAACTTGGCGATCACGGCGTTCTGGTCGAATCCTGGGGTGGTGATGTGCAAGCGTCCGAGGTGTCGGCCAAGAAGGGCACGAACATCGAGGATCTGCTCGACAATATCCTGATCGCGTCTGAGATGCTGGAATTGCAAGCAGTACGTGAGACACCCGCCCGTGGCTATGTCATTGAATCCCGGATGGAGAAGGGTCGTGGCACAGTGTGTACCGTGCTGATTCAGCGCGGTGTACTGAAAGTTGGAAATGTTTTTGTCGCAGGCCCGTATTTTGGACGTGTCCGTGCGATGTATGATGAACTCGGGCAAAAGCGCCAGGAAGTCCTTCCTGGTCAACCAGTTCAGATTACTGGTTTCGAAAATGCACCGCACGTCGGTGACCAGTTGATCGTATTCAAGGACGAACGTGAAGCGCGTGAGATTGCTACCAAGCGTCAGCAGCAACTGCGTGAGCAGGAAATGCGGATGCGTGAAGGTGGCGGTCTGGGTAATCTGCTTCAGTTTGTCGAGGGAACAGAGAAGGCTGAGCTGAATCTGATCATCAAGGGCGATGTAGACGGTTCTGTAGAAGCCATTGCGGACAGCCTGATGCGTCTTGGTACAGAAGAGGTCGAGGTCAAGATCCGTCACCGTGGCGTCGGTCCGATGACTGAATCCGACATCTTGCTCGCCAGCGCGTCGAACGCGATGATCATCGGGTTCAACGTGCATCCGACAGCGAAAGCTCGTGAGATGGCGATCATCCATAATGTGCCAACTGAAACATATCGCATCATCTACGAACTGATCGAGGATGTAAAGAACATCATCATCGGTATGCATAAGGCGGAACAGGCCGAGGAAATCACCGGATACGTGGAAGTGCGTAACCTGTTTAAGATTTCACGAATCGGCACGATTGCCGGTTGCTACGTGACTGAAGGCAAGATTGAGCGCACGAACCGTGTCCGCCTGTTGCGTGAAGAGACTGAGATCTACGAAGGTAGCCTTGAAACGTTGCGACGCTTCAAAGATGATGCCAAGGAAGTAGCCCAAGGCTTTGAATGCGGTATTAAAATCGCGAACTACAATGATGTCAAGGTTGGCGATGTCATGCAGTTCTACAAGATGGTTGAAGTCGAACGTGAAATCGAAGTCGGCTCTGATAACTGATGAGTGCGTCAATCGGTTTGTTGGAAGTTGAGTTTTTGTTGCCCGTATCCCAGTCATTGAAGGACAAGCGGCAAGTAGTCCGATCTTTAAAGGATCAGATATTGGGCAAGATGAATGTTTCGGTGGCAGAAGTAGGTTACCAGGACAAGTTGGGCCGTTGCCACCTCGCCGTGATCACAGTTGCGGCAGAACGTTCGGTGGCGGAGAAGAGGCTGCGTGAGGTCGAGGACCGAATCGAAGCACATCCAGAAACATCGGTCATTGACCGGCAGGTGCAGTGGTTATGAAATACCCGAAGAGTAAACGCGCTCGACGTGTGGGCGTTGAGATACAGAAGGTGATGGCGGATCGGATTCGCGAGCTGATGCGGGCGAAGTTTCCGAATGTTATAGTGTCCGTACCCGAAGTGAGGCTCAGTGATGATCTGAGCACCGCAGCGGTGTATATTTCGATCCTCGGCACGGATGATGTTAAGCCGATTCATCTTGAGATTAAGAGAAATGCCAAGCAGTTGCGGAGTGAGGCGGCTTCCGCGCTGCGGATTAGAAAGCTGCCTGAGTTTCGCTTTATCTGGGACGACACCATGGAGCGTGCTGACCGGATCGAGCAGTTGTTTAACCAACTGAACGACCCCTCCCCTCCAGACTCTGAGGATTCAAGTGACGCTGGGTGACGTAGCAGGAGCACTGCAGACGCACCAGCGTTTCCTCGTGACGACTCACCAGAATGCCGACGGCGATGCGATTGGATCATTGCTTGCAATGACTCATCTGCTTCGTGTCGAGCTGGAGAAGTACGTCGTCGCCGTCCTCCCCGACCCGTTGGTGAAAAGGTACCAGTTCCTGCCGGGACTTGACGGACTCGTTACGCCTGATGAAGCGGCAAAGCTCGGTCCGTGGGATGCTGTTGTCACAGTTGATGTAAGCACTCCTGAGCGAATTGGTGATGTGTACAAGATGATCACACCGGAGATGGTGCGAATCAATGTTGACCACCACGTGACCAACCCGCGCACAGATGACATTTGCTGGGTGGACACAAACGCATCTGCGACCTGCGAGATGATGGTTGATATGTACCGCGAGTTGAATGTGGTTCCGACTGCGGACGTGGCGACTGCACTGTACACCGGCATCATCACTGACACAGGACAGTTGGCGTTCCAGGGTACGACCCCGAAAGCGATCCACGCTGCCGCTGATTTGGTAGATCAGGGTGCTGAGTACGAACGAGTCGCGCGGGAAGTGTATCTCAAGACAGAAGAAGCACAGGTTCGTTCTCTGGGTGGCACGCTCAGTCGCATGCAGATACACGACGATGGACGTTTTGCGATTTCGTGGATCGGCCCTGATGAGCAGGGAATTGATCACGAAGGATTTGTTAACCATCTGCTCAACATTGAAACGGTTGAAGTCGCGGCATTGATCCGACCATTGGCAAGCGGTGAATGGAAGCTTTCCATGAGAAGTGCTGGTTTGGTTGATGTGTCTGTGTTGGCGAAGAAAGTCAACGGTGGTGGACATCCATTGGCGGCTGGCGGCACACTCGGACAAGCAAGCTTGGAAGAAGCCATTTTGGTTGTCAAAAAGATGTGCCTGGAAGCGCTGAGAGCGGCTCGTGGCTGATTCTGAAGACGCCTCATATCGTGGAATTGTCTCACTACCCGATGGTGGTGCGTGGATTCTGATTGACAAGCCTGTGGGCAAGACGTCCTTCAACGTTGTAGCGATTGTCCGACGGATCATTGGCGAGAAGAAAGTCGGTCATGCTGGCACACTGGATCCAATGGCAACCGGGTTGCTGGTTATCGGTTACGGCAAAGCGACAAAGTTGCTGACCGGTGGACTGGCCGGCGGAAAGACTTACGAAGCGACAGCAAAAATTGGGCTGGCGTCACCTACTCACGACACTGATTCGGAACAGGTGGTCGAGGTTGCGGCGCCAAAGATAGACCGAGCAAAAATCAAATCAGCCTTGATGCAAATTGCTGAACGGTCAAAGCAGACCCCGCCATTGGTTTCAGCGATCAAGCTTCAGGGACAACCGTTGCACAAGGTTGCACGCGAGGGTTGGTGGCTGCCGCGAGATGCGCGCCCAGTGGACATGGAAGAATTGATCCTGCTCGACTACGTAGAAGAGCTGGGTGAGTTGAAAATACGAGTTTCAGGCGGGGGCGGAACTTACGTCCGTTCAATCGTCCGCGATCTGGGAATCAGCCTGGGATTACCGGTTGCTATGACGGAGCTGCGCCGGACAAAGGCGGGCGAATTCAGTGTGGACCAGGCAGTATCGCTTGATGAGCTGCCGCAATGTTGGGAAGAGTTTCAACAGGATCTGGATGCACCATCGGACGATCTAACAGGATAAGCGCAAACGCGATGGAAGTTTACCGCTACTGTGAAGAACAGATACCACGTGTCGCTGATGCGACTGTGACCATTGGCACTTTTGATGGCGTCCACTTGGGACATCATCACCTGCTGCGTGCTGTGCTGGACGGACCACATCCGACCGTGGTCACGTTTGATCCGCACCCACGTCATGTGTTGTCCGTGGGTCCAGAACGGTTACAAGTCCTGACTACAATCGAAGAAAAGTTACGCAAGCTTGAGAAGTTGGGTATTGAACGGACGATCATAATTCCGTTCACACGTGAAATCTCAGCTCTCGGCGCCGATGACTTTCTGCGGGACATCCTGGTCAACACGGTCGGACTGAAGAAACTGGTCGTGGGATTCAATCATTCGTTCGGACGGAACCGAGAAGGCAACATCGATTTCATGCGAGCCAATGAAGAGAAGTATGGATATGGATTGGTCGTGATCAGTGCTCATGAAGCAGATGAAGTTGCAGTATCAAGCACACGCATACGTATTGCACTCGAATCATGCAACCTTGCAGATGCTACACGTTTTCTGGGCTGTCATTATCGAACTGAAGCGACGGTTGTTTCAGGTGAAGGCCGGGGACGTGATCTGGGTTATCCCACAGCGAATCTCGATTTCTTTGACACGAATCAGCTTCAACCAGCAGAAGGTGTGTACGCGGTCAGGATTCGTACTGCAGATCGAGTGTGGCACAGCGGCGTAGCGTCTATTGGACGCAAGGAAACCTTTGGGCCTGACTACGATGTCGCAATTGAAGTCCACATATTCGATCAGGATCTCGAACTCTATGGCCAGACCGTATGGGTCGAGTGGATCGAATACTTGCGGGGACAGGAAGCGTTTGCGTCTGTCGAAGAGTTGGTCAAAGCGATGGATGAGGACAGTCGGCGTGCGCGTGCAATTCTGGACGAATTTGAGCGTGAGCTCGCTGAACAGAAAAGACTTAAGAACACGATAAACATAGCCAAGTAAGGAGACAGAAAAATGCCTTTAACAAAGGACCAAAAGGCTGAGATCATCAAGAAGTACGGACGAGATGAGAACGACACAGGTCGTGCAGAAGTACAGGTTGCTCTGATGACAGAGCGCATTCGTGAGTTGACGGAACACTTCCGCAGCCACAAGAAGGATCATCACAGCCGTCGAGGCTTGCTGATGATTGTAGGTAAGCGCCAGCGTTTGCTGCGTTACCTGAAGGAACAGGACGTCGAACGATATCGTACGCTGATCAAAGAGCTAGGTATCCGTCGGTAAAGTCTGTCAGTCAAAGATCAGGCAGATGATCCGACAACGGAGGAAGTTATGGTATTTAAGAGAGAAATTGAAATTGGTGGGCGGACCCTCTCAGTTGAAGTGGGTAAGGTTGCCAAGCAGTCAGACGGTGCCGCCTGGGTACAGTACGGCGATACCGTTGTGCTGGCAGCGGTCAATTCGAGGGCAGAGCGAGGGGACAACACAGATTTCTTCCCGCTCACCGTTGATTACCGTGAGAAGAAGTATGGCGGCGGAAAGATCCCGGGCGGATTTTTCAAGCGTGAAGCGCGTCCGCATGACAAGGAAACGTTGATCGCCCGCATGACCGATCGTGCACTGCGGCCGTTGTTCGCAAAGGGCTACTATCACGAAACGCAGGTTCTGTTACAGGTTTATTCCCACGATCAGGAAAACGAAGGCGATATCCTGGCTCAGATCGGTGCTACGATTGCACTCCTGACCTCAGACATCCCGTTTGATACCCCAGTCGTAAATGTTCGCGTGGGACGCATCGGTGGCCAGTTGGTCATCAACCCGACCATCCAGCAGCTTGAAGAATCGGATCTGGAAATTCTCGTCGCTGGAACCGAAGATGCTATCGCCATGGTTGAAGGCGAAGGCAAGGAAATCAGCGAAGATGAGTTCCTCGAAGCTCTCGACTTTGCACATGCTGAGATCAAGCGTTTGGTTGAGTTTGTCAAGGAATTCCAGAAGGAACTCGGCAAGCCGACGCGTGAGTGGGAACCAGTAGTCACCACAGATGAAATTGCTGCTGCCGTTAAGGAGCAGGTAGGTAATCGTGTCAATGAACTGATCACGATTGCGGACAAGAGCGAGCGCAAAGCCCGTCAGAAGGAAATCAAGGTCGAGATCCGTGAGACTTTGGCCGAGAAGTTTCCCGAATCGGAGAAATTGATCGGTTGGGGCTTGGAAGCTCTCGTCAAAGACGCGATGCGCAGCAAAGTCATGGCGGACAAGGTTCGCATTGACAGTCGCAAGCCGGACGAAATCCGTCCGATCTCAGTGGAAGCAGGGCTCTTGCCTCGTGCACACGGCTCTTCTCTGTTCACCCGTGGACAGACCCAAGCACTAGGCTCATGTACTCTCGGCACCAAGGTCGACGAGCAGAAGGTCGATGGTCTGGAAGGCGAGTTCTGGCGCACCTTCATGTTGCATTACAACTTCCCGCCGTTTTGCACAGGTGAAGTGAAGCGCATGATGGGTACCAATCGTCGCGAGCTGGGTCATGGTCATTTGGCTGAACGTGCGTTGAAAGCTACGCTTCCAGATTGGGATGATTTCCCATACACCGTCCGTCTCGTTAGCGAAGTCCTTGAATCAAACGGTTCATCTTCGATGGCATCCGTTTGCGCCGGTTCCCTGGCTTTGATGGACTGCGGTGTTCCAGTGAAAAAGGCTATTGCGGGTATCGCAATGGGCTTGATCAAGGAAGGCGACGACTTCGTGATCCTCAGTGACATCCTCGGCGACGAAGATGCGCTGGGTGACATGGACTTCAAGGTTGCAGGTTCACGTGACGGCATCACAGCTTTCCAGATGGACATCAAGATCGCCGGTATTTCACGTGACATCATGGCTCAGGCACTCGCGCAAGCGAAGGCTGGCCGTGAACACATTCTCGGCATCATGGACTCCCTGCTTCCAGAAGCACGTCCAGAATTGTCCAAGTACGCGCCTACTATTCTCAATCTCACCATTGATCCGGAATACATCGGCATGATAATCGGCCCAGGTGGCAAGATGATTCGTGCTTTGCAGACGGACTACGGCGTGAATATTGAGATAGACGATGATGGCATGGTGAGCATCTCTTCCACATCCCGCGAAGCCGCTGATGCTGTCAAGGGCATCATTCGCAATATGACCCGTGAGCCGGAAATCGGTGAAGAGTTTGATGCGAAGGTGGTCAAGATCGTTGATTTCGGAGCGTTTGTCGAGTTATTCCCTGGCAAGGAAGGTCTTGTCCATGTGTCCGAGCTCGAGTGGAAGCGTGTTGACAAGGTCACGGACATCTTGAATATGGGTGATACCGTCCGCGTCAAGCTGGTCAGCAAGACGGCGGAAGGCAAGCTCGACCTGTCACGTAAGGCGCTGTTGCCGAAACCGGAAGGTTATGTGGAACGTGAAAAGCGTCCTCCACGTCCGGGTGGCAACCGTGGTGGTGGAAACCGTGGAGGCGGTGGCGGCGGACGCCGTCGTTAACTCCAGGTTATGGAATATCAAGCAACGGCAGACGAGTTTTTGACGTCTGCCGTTTTTTCTCCATGTTCCTCTATCTTACTCAGCTGTTGGCTCGGCTCCCCCCCATCGGGAGTACAGTTGATTAGATTTTCACAAGTGAGTACAACTAAGACTGTTGGTTTAAGAGGTATTGTGAGATGAGCTTACGATTGTGGACACGAGAACTGATTCTACTACTGATGATGATGATGGTTATTAGCGGATGTAGCGAGCAGAACACAGGTGATCATCGGATCGATATGAAGTTGTGGTACTACAATCCAATGCAGCCTGCTACTAATGGCACTGATGTAATGATGGATTCGGAAATCAGCATTTTTGTGGAAGAATATTGGAGCGGGTATTTTAGTGACAGCTATAGTCCGGTTGAAGATGCTGACATCACATTCAATGATAGATCGTTGCCGTTTGAACCCTCTATCCGTGGGTATTCAGAAATCAATCTGCTGATAGAGCCGGGCGACAGCTTCACGCTGAACCTGGATGTAAGCCCAACAGTATCGTACACGTTCACCGATTCGATTCCGGATATCTCGGTTCATGGCTTGCCCTCAGCAAGTGACACAGTGTTGACTCCCAACGATACCCTGCAAATCACTTGGCTTGAAATACCAGGTATCGAAGCTCGACTGGACATCATCCGTGATGGCGTCACAATTGAATCACATGTACATCGTAAAGTGTTCCGATGGTCGCCGAGGAGTTCGTACAGTGGGGATAGTCTTCAGTTGGAATTCAACTGGACGTATCTGTTTCCCGGAACAACTCCGTTCAACGTAATGCAGTATGAATATTTCGCCCAGCACTATGTCGAAGTTGAATAGAATTCACTACTGACTGATAAGCCGGATGCTGGCAAGCAGCCGGCTTTTTCATTTTGATGAAGCACTGCTCGGAACTTGTCAGCCAGCATAACGTGATTTATTCGCACCGGTGAGAATCCCGTCTTGTCAGTGTGCTCTCTTTGTTTTTATTAGCGCTTGAAGTCGGAGCCAGCATCCGTATCATCAGGGATCAACTCAACGTACAGGACGCATTTTCATAAACATGCAACCATTCAACAAGACAACACTCGACAACGGGGCGCGCATCGTAACCGAACGTATCGACAACGTGCGCAGTGCAGCAGTCGGTTTCTGGTTTGAGACCGGATCACGTGACGAAACTCCGGCCGAAAACGGCATCTCCCATTTCCTCGAGCATATGCTGTTCAAGGGCACGAAGAAGCGCTCAGCATTAAAGATCGCTCGTGAGATCGAACAGGTCGGTGGACATCTGAACGCGTTCACCAGCAAGGAATTAACTGCATATCACGCCTCACTACTTGACGAATTCCTGCCGTTAGCGGTGGACACATTGGCCGATATGGCATCCCATTCCCAGTTCGCTGGTAAGATGATTGAACGCGAACAGGGCGTGGTCATCGAAGAGATCGCTGGGTATGAGGACACGCCAGAGGATGTCGTCCACGAAGACTTCAGCCGGTTGTTGTTCGGCAAGCATCCACTCGGACGTCCGATTCTCGGGACACGAGCTACGGTTTCATCGTTTACGCATGACACGCTGGTTGACTACTGGTCACGCCGCTATCAGCCCTCCCGGCTGGTCATCTCAGCAGCGGGCGCGGTGGATCATGACAAGTTCGTCAAGCTGGTATCACGTAAGCTGGACTTACCCCAAGCATCAACTAAACTCAAACCACGCAAGCTGCCCAAAACGAGGCAGGACCAACGTCACGACCGTCGCAAGTCAATTGTTCAGGCACACCTGACGATTGGTGGCAAGGGGCTATCGTACGCTGCCGATGAACGATATCCGTTTTTCGTGATGAACACTATCCTCGGTGGCGGGATGAGCTCGCGATTATTTCAGCGTCTACGTGAAAAATCAGGACTGGCCTACTCGGTTTATCCGTTCCAGGAAGCCTACCACGATTCCGGCCTGTACGGTATCTATGTTGGCCTTGAGGAAAAGCAGGTCAAACGTGCTGAGAAGATGATCCGTGAGGAGTTACAGAAGCTCGTCGATGTTCAGATCAGCAAGGCTGCGTTGAAGCGTGCAAAGAATCAGCTCAAGGGCGGATTGACCATGGGATTGGAGAGTTCTGCGGCCCGGATGCACCGTCTCGCTCGTATGGAGATCTACCTCAAGCGGTACGTTTCGCTGGATGAACTGTTGGGTGGGATTGATGCAGTGACAGTAGATGACGTGCAGAATGTCGCGAGCTTGCTGTTTGATCGTGAGTTGCTCGTTGCAACAGTTCTACCGGATGGGACGGTTCCGAAGGCAGGTTGATCATTGAGGTGCCCCTGCGGGCTTCGCCAGCAAGGATGATTTCAAGATTAACGGTTGATGAACCTTGCTTGCAAGCAAGGGCAAACGTAAGGGACACTTTCAGAAGAAAGTGTCCCCGATTTTTTTGAATTTCAACGGACTTTTGTTAGTAGTAAGGAACTTGCTCAAAGCTCAGAGCTGTCATTCCTCACCACCCCATTTTACGGATGATGCCTTCTCGTTCTTCATCGTTCAGGATGTAGTACCACCACAGCACTGGTAGGAACAGCAGCACTCCGATACGCAGCCACATCCCACCAATCCCATCGAACGGTTGCACGATGCCATAAAACGCACCGACAGTTGCTGCGATGCGGATGATGCGGGGCCATTCGTAAGGCACGTGATATTTGCGCCGAATGTATGCGAACAGGATTGCGGTCATCACAACATAGCTGACTACCGTCAGCCACGCACTGGCCATGTAGCCGTAGATTGGGATCAGCAGCCCATTCCCGGCGATGTTGATCACTGCTGCGACACCAATCGCGACCGGGATGATCTTCGTCTTCTTCTCGATGTACACGCCGACCATCATGTTCGCGTAAATGCCGTTGAAAACATGCGCGAGCATGACAATCGGTACAACCTGGAATCCGGCCCAGTATGCCGAGTTGATCAGGTGTCCCACTCCCCCGTCTTCTCCGAGTCCGGGGATCGGGAGTTTCAACAAGGTGGGCAAGAAGAATGCGCACGCTATCCACACCCAACCGGTGAACAGGACGTAATATGTCAGAACGCGAGCGAACAGTGGCTTGGCATCATCGTCCTTGGCCGTCTTCAGGAAGAACGGTTGCCACGCATAACGGAATGCCTGCGCGATCATACTCATCAGCATCGCGACGCGGTAGCCGGCGGAATAGATGCCAGCGTCCTCAAGACCCATGTAGTGTTCGATCCACCTTCGATCGCTGAACTCGATGGCGACCATGAACAGTTGGCTAGGCAAGTTGGGCAGACCGAAGATCAGCCACTCTTTAACCATCGGCCAGCTCCAGCCGAGGGAGATTTCGCGCCACGCAATCACCATCAGCGAAAGCAGGACAACGACAGACGCACCGAGGAAGGCCCAGAAGGCTCCGAGTACACCCCAGCCGAATGCGCCGACAAAAAGGATGTTGAGGCCAATGTTGACGACAACGTTGACGATTCGGATCGCCGAGAAGGCTGCCGCCCTGTTCTTGATTCGCAGCCAGTTGTAGATGTGCGCGCCGAGCGTATCGATCAGGATGATCAGGCCGGATATACGTGTCAGGATAACGCCGAGCTGCCCGGCATCAGCAACAAACAGATTGGATACGGCTGGCGCAAAGAAGTAGAGTGCGACCGTTATCGGACCACCGATCAGGAAGGAGTGGACCAGCATCGATCCGAGATGCCGTTTCTGATCTGTTTTACTCGCATCCGTTGAATAGCGCAGGTACGCGATGTCCATCCCATGGATGTAGATCGGCTGGAGTATCGTCACCAACAGCATGTACAAAGCGTAGATCCCGTACTCTTCCGTCGGCATCAGGTGGGAGTAATACGGCAACAGGAGGAAACTCACCGCACGGGCAGCGATGGTGCCCATGCCGTAGATGACCGATTCTTTCAGCAGCTGTCGGATCTTTGCGAACATGCGAATGAAGGTATAGTTGTGAATCCAGTTATGCTATAGGCCGTTCAACCAGCCAGGGTCTGGTTAGTCTACCAGATGTCATCGAAGTTTACCGTAGCACTCACGTACAGACTCCTGAATTTGTAGCTGACATGAGTACCGTGCGCAGCCAAGTACGGACTGTCGTCATAATAATAGACGTAGCTCTCAGCGTGTTGAACGAAAACGTTCAATTTGTACGCGAAGTCAAAGCGAATAACGCCAGTATCCAACCCTGCGCCAATGCTTAACGCTTCGGCCTTGACAGAAGACCCGTTCTTGTTCTTGAAAGGTGTGTCATAGTAGGCAAATCCCATACGCAAGGGGATCTGCTCTTTTCCCAAATCAAGCACGTATTCACTGCCAATGCTGAAGTGAGTCATGGATTGATTGAATTTCATCCAGTCAGGAACGGTTTCGTCCTCGGGAAGCAATTCTCTGGCAGCTTCATGAAAGTCCTGATTCATGCTATTACGTGCGATATCCAATGATATGGTGGTCCGGTTATGAATAATCCATGCCAAACCGATTCCAACGGATGCGGGAACCTCATGGATTGAATTCTCTTTGTTGCCGATTTGTTCCCCGGCCATCGCCAACAGGGTACCATTCTTTGATTCCAGATTGAAGCCTGTCCGCAGCGTCGCTCCCAGATACAGCTTGTGCATTTGGTAGTATTCGAGCAGGGTGAACAGACCGCCGATTGTTGTATTGAGTCCCTCGTAGTTGACCTCATCTGGTCTTGGATTAACCCACCCCCCTGGCGTCACCGGACCTATTTGAGTGCCATCAAAGTGAATAGAACCAGTCCAGAAGTTTATCGCAGTACCGAGCCGCACCCTGTCATGTACGCGAATGGATAGTGCTGGGGAATACATATCTATTCCGCCACCCCAGCTCTCGGTGTCCAGAACCGGGTCGATCGGTCGGCTGTGAGCTATACCCAGCGAGATCATGTTGTCTTTGAATGACATTGGTACAACCAAGCTGGCCAGATGTGTTCCCAAATGATTGCCTTCATCATATCGAGAAGACGGTCTGATGATCTCGTCCCACCTGCCGCGAAAGGACAATGACAACTCATAGGTCTCATTCCACCCCATCAGCGCTGGATTGTGGTAGATGGCTTCACCGCCACGTGCGGATGCGACCCCAGTCCCGCCCATGCCGATTGACCGTGCGCCGACCGGCTGATAGTCGTAGAACTGTGCGAATGTCAGCGTCGGGATCAGAAGCACTATTGTAACGATGGTAGCAAGTGTAGCTGCGAATTTGAACCGTGTTTCGCTGTTCATCGTCTGTCCCTCGAATCAGATGTCATCACCAATTGTCATCGCACGGATGAAGTTTGTCCGACCCGCTTTTTCCACTGGTAGTCCACCGCTGAGCAGGACACGTTCACCCTCTCCAACGAATTCAGCTGCTTTTGCGTTATCGATCAGAACTTCGATGGTCTCTTTCATTCCTAATCCCGGATCGACGCAGAAGGGGAACACTCCCTGGTAGAAAACGAGCCGCCGGGCAGTGAACTCGTTGATGGTTCCGACGATGATCGGCACACCCATCCGTTGCCGCGAGAGACGCAGCGCGGTCGATCCGCTGCTGATCGGTGCGAGCACTGCCTTTGTATCAAGCTGATTGGCGAGTTCCTTGACCGCGAGCGTGATCGCATCATCGACAGTGGACCTCACCTCTTTCAGCGATACCAGATCAACCGATGGTTCAGTGGCGAGCAGGATGTTGCGCATCGTCTTCACGACCAATGCTGGATGTTTGCCGATGGCCGTTTCGCCGGAGAGCATAACCGCATCGGTCCCATCGTAAACAGCGTTGGCAACGTCCGTTGCCTCAGCACGTGTAGGACGGATCGCGTGCGTCATCGACTCCAGCATCTGGGTGGCGGTAATCACGAACCGATGCTGCTCACGTGCCATCTGGATGATGCGTTTCTGAATCACCGGAATTTGTTCGATGGGCATGGATATACCGAGGTCGCCTCGTGCGACCATTACGCCGTCACATCGTTGCAGGATTTCGCGAATGTTTTCAATTGCTTTCGGCGTTTCGATCTTGGCGATCAGCAGCGGTCCGGAATCACCCTTGCGTTGCATGAACCGTCGCACCGCGATCAGATCTTCTGGCCCTTGGACGAATGACAGCGCTATGGCATCAACTCCCTGCTCGAGTCCGAACGCGATATGGTCCCAGTCTTCGTCCGTAACGGCTGCGAGTTCAAGATCCGTGTCGGGAAAGTTCAAGCCCTGTCGCGAACGTATCTCACCGGATGTTCTGACTCTGGTCTGAATGCTGGTGTCCGATACATCTATCACCTCGAGTTCCATATCACCATCACCAAGGAGAACTCGTTCACCGGGTTTGATTGATAGATGCCAACCATTGCTTTCAAAGCCAACGCCTGAGGAACTACCTGGTGCATCATCTGCAACACGTAACGTGAACTCCTGATCTTCCATGAGTTGGGCGCGATCATCCTGCACTCGTCCGACCCGCAGTTTTGGACCTGGAATGTCGAGCAGGATGGCAGGAGATCGGTCCTCATTGTCGGTCAGGTTACGAATTCGAGTGATGGATGCTTGGTGCTCGTCTTGGGTTCCGTGGCTGCAATTGAGCCGGAAGACATTAGTTCCGGCATCGAGCAGGCTGCGAATGCTTTCCTCGGATGTGGATGCGGGTCCAATAGTTGATACGATACGTGTCAGGTGATGTCTGAGATTGGTGTCTGGAGGTTCCAGGCTCATGGGCATCGTCTCTTGCTGAAGGGTTCCGATCCGAACTACCATCGCATGGTCCGGATCGTTGATTACATTGTCATGATACGTATCAAGAGAAACGTACTCTGGTTTTACATCAAAAGAAACCGTAAGGTTTGCGAAGTTCGCACTAAATGGTCAACCCGCTCGGGAGAGTATGATGAAGCATGGATCCCGCATTCTGATCCTGTTGCTGATGGCGTTGCTGTTCGCTTCTTGCACATCTGACCTTCGGGTCATTCCAAAGCCATTGTACATCGCCAACGAACCGATGTCGGATTCGTTGAAGGAATACAAAACCTTCACGTTCAAACCGCGAGGCACGAAGGGAAGCGTTCTTATCGAAGGGTATTTACAGCGTTATCTGCAAACCATGCTCGAGAATAAGGGATATCAACGAAGCGAGAATCGACCAGATTTTCTCGTTTCGGTGGATTGGTCCACCGACCGCCACGACCCAATTATGACGATCCCTGGCATGTATAAACCGGCGCATGATCATTCGCCCTATTCCTATTGGTCTTCCAATACAGACGGCTTCACCGAATTTTATGAGCATGAATTTGAGATCAAGTTGTGGAACTGGGGCTGGGATGACCCGATGTGGTTCTACGAAACCAGGTCGTTATGCGAGATCCAGGATTATAGGATGTCCGCGCCCAGCTTGTTGAAAAATTTCATCCTCTATCTGCCAACTGTCGGCACCAAGATCCGACCCGGTGAATTGATTGATAACGATGAGTTTATTGCGTATGTCCGCCATGCTGTAGCCAACCGTGACTGGACCCTCCCGGGGTTGAAAACGTACGTTACTTGGACTGAACGGTATGGCACACTTTACGATGCTCGGGCCTTACGTGATCAGCTATCCAACCCGGAGTTGATGGGATTGTACGTGGACCTGCTCGAGAACAGCGTGCAATATCGAATCGTTGGTGATGAATTGGAGATGGCCGGGCATTACATGATTGATCAGCGCGATTATTATGTCACCATCAAAGCAAAATACAACGGTGAACGGTTCTTGATTACCGAAGCTAACCCCATTTCGTCTGAGGCATTCACTACCATCCGTGAGGATATCCTATCCTACACTATCGCGATGGAGAAGGAATACAACGTATTCGAAAACATAAAGATGCCATTCGGTTTCAAGGTTGTTGAATGGAACGGTGTTCCGAATCCATTTGAACCGGAACCGGAAACGGCAACGACTAGCGCAGCTGATAGCGGATCAGATCAGAACTGAATGTTGGAGTGTTGCATAGAAGCACTTAGATACAAAAGGGACACTTACTCCTGTAAGTGTCCCTTTCTCAATATTATACATCGATGAACAGGATTCTATTGTTCTCCGTCAATAGTAGGTTCGACAACAGCGAATGTCCCCGCCAATACTGACGAATACAACTCTTCATCCTGCAATATTTCAATCGCCTTCATGATGTCCGGGTCAATTTCGAGTGAAGCCTGTGTCCTACCCGCGCTACCTTCCAATGCCGCTGCAAGTTCAATCAACAGACGGTCACTAATTTCTTCATGTTCACGTTCCAGAAGGCCATTGTACTCGTTCGCTGCGAGGGTCTCGAGCTCGGTAATCAGATCGAGGTATATGGTACTGTCGGCAACTGTTTCCATGGACGTATGCAAATCCATGATTCGGTTTTGCAGTTCAGTCTCGAATTCGAACTCAACTGTGTCCATGTGGGTAACGAAGCTGCTGTAAAGCTCTTCACCCATTCCCCGCCATTGGCTCTGTTCGGGATTTTGATCCAAGTAATGGCTGACATAGTCGAAGAACATGTCCTGTCGCCACAGGGCGAGCGTGAGTTCGCCGACGTCCTCGCCTTCGATCTCGATGTCGGGAACTATGCCACCGTGCGCGATGACTTCACGTCCGCTGGACGTGTGAAATAGCGTATCGGAGATGACGTCCAGTTCGGACGTAATGATCGCCTCGTTATCGTTGAAGTAATCTGTTTTCTGAATCAGACGTCCTGATGGTGTGTAATACTTCGCAGTGGTCACACGTAGCGCGGTACCGTCTTTGAAGTTGATCACGTTCTGAACCAGACCCTTACCAAACGAAGTCCGACCAATGACTACACCTCGATCAAGATCCTGAACTGCACCTGAAACGATTTCACTCGCCGAAGCCGAACCGCCATTGATCAGCACGACTAATGGAATTTCTGTATCAAGCGTCGGTGGTTGCTGGGCAGCGTAGCTGTTGTTTGTTCGTGGCAAACGTCCCTGCGTTGAAACAATCGGTTCACCAGCCTCGAGGAAATTTTCGGCAACAGCGATCGCTTCCGGCAGCAGTCCGCCCGGATTTGAACGCAGATCAAGTACCAGACTTTGCAGGTTCCCCTGCTCCTTCAGATCATGGATCGCCTGGCGGACTTCATCGCCTGCCGAACGGCTGAATCGTGTCAGGCGAACATAACCGATGCCTTCGTCGATCATCCCAGCATAGCTGACATCATTCACTTCGATGCGTTCGCGGGTGATTGTGTATTCGAGCAGTTCATCGACTCCGTAGCGGTTGATCTTGACCCGCACCTTCGTTCCAGCCGGACCGCGGAGTTTGGACGCCGCATCTGACGTGGTGAAACCTTCAGTGGATTCATCCTCAATGAACAGGATCTGGTCACCGGCACGAATGCCGAGGCGCCACGCTGGAGTGCCTTCAATGGGGCTGATTACGGTCAGTACACGGTGAGTTCCGCGTGTTCCGATTTGCAGTCCCACTCCGCCATATTCGCCTTCTGAGAGAATGCGCAGGTCATCGGATGATTCCTGCTCGATGAAATCGGTGTACGGGTCCAGTGTAGCCAGCATGCCTTTAATGCCCGCCTTCATGAACTCTTCCGGTTCCACCTGGTCAACGTAGCGCATATTAACCTGGCGGTATATCTCGCCGAAAAGTCCCACGTTTTCACGGATGGCGCGGATCATATCCATCTTTTCCTGGGTATCATCTGGCGTGATTTGTTGGTTCTGCAACTCGGCGTCGGGTGTCTCTACTGGCTGTGCGAAAAGCGGGAAGACGATCAGAAGTGACAAGACCATCATGCCAGACAGGAAATGGCGTGTGGTGCGAATGTGCATGCGTATCTCCAGTACAATCAAAAGTATCTTGGGATGCTGCCCAATACGTAAACTCGATTCAGGGTAAGCAGGTACCATTCTGCTTACTCCCTCCAGCCCCGATCAGTTGCAATAAACTTGGTCAAGAGGCGTGCGTGTCCCATATGACTTGATCAACAGGCCAAACGTTACGAGTGATCACGCGACGACGTGATAACCACCATCAACCGTGATTGTGGTCCCATGAATCATTTGAGAGTAATCGCTGACCATGAACAGCGCAACATCCGCGACATCTTCCGGAGTGACCAGACGTCCGGCTGGCGTCTTGTCCTCACTGCTTCCAAGCATCTGTTCCCGATTCGGAAAGTGTTTCAACGCTTCGGTATCCACTACTCCTGCAGACAGCGTATTGACATTGATATTCTGTGGTGCCAGCTCAACAGACAAGTGCCTGACAAGTGATTCCAGCGCAGCTTTTGAAGCACCGACAGCGGCATAGTTCGGAAGCGCACGTACAGAACCGAGCGATGAAATGGCAATGACTTTGCCTCCATCCTGCATCAATGGAACTGAATGCTGGACAAGGTGCAACAAAGTCGCGGCGTTTATATCAAGCGTCCAGCTCCAATGACGGCGGGTCAGCTCCATCGCTGGTTTGAGCACGCCGGAAGCTGCATTTGATATAAGAATATCAATCCGTCCGAAATCTTCCTTGAACTCGGTAAACATGGAATGCAGATCTTCCTCATTGCCCACATTCGCCCGGTAAGCCTTCGCCTTTACGCCTTCTGCTTCAATCAATTCAACCGCTTCAGCGGCAGCCTTACGGTTGCGCATGTAGTTGACAGCGACATTGCAACCTTGTTTAGCCAAACGGATCGCAATTGCGCGTCCGATGCCACGTGTACCCCCGGTAACAAGTGCAGCTTTACCTGTCAAATCAACCATGAATTACTCCTCTATCGCTGAGATACTGCTAGTATTGTCGCGTTGTTTATCCGCGCTTGCAATGTGCGCTGCATCCAAGAAGCACGGATCTTTCGATCAACCTGATTGAATAGACCAAGTGACCAGGAGTTGGGAGAACCAAACCATCGCGGAAGGTAGCTGGCGCAACGCCTTTAAGCAACGGTTGTCACATGAATCAAGGGTGGGATCGTGCCCCAAATGATATCCGTAATTATTGTACATGGCGGGATTTTCGCATCGAGCTCGTAATAAACTTGATTTCCCTTTGCAAAATCAGTGGTTGTGTACCGTTATTACAATTAGCGAGATAACGCTATGATTGAGGAGGACAATACATGTTGTTGAAGGACATTCTGCTTAAAAAATCACCGAAAGTGATCAGCGTACAAACTGGTACACAGGTGATTGATGCTGTCAAAGTCATGGTCGAAAACAAGATCGGGGCGGTGATTATTGTGGATGGTGAGAATATCATTGGCATCTTCTCCGAGCGCGACCACCTGAAAGCAACCGCAACCGGAACACCTCATCCAGGAACGACAATTATTGATGATTACATGACTCGTGATCTTGTTGTCGGGTTGAATTCTGATACTGTAGAAGCGGCGATGGCGATGATGACGGAAAAACGTGTCCGTCACTTACCGATCATGGACAATGAAAAGCTGGTCGGCATCGTCTCGATTGGCGATGTGGTGAAAGCCGTTGCGAGTAAACAGGAAAGCGAGCTGCGGTATTTGAAGGACTACGTGCACGGCGTCGTATCCTGATCAGTTGTTGGCAGATCAAATACTCTTGCTGAACTTGTTCACGAATCGGAATGGGTGTGCGAAGGATCAAGCAACCACTTCCGATTTCTTTGTCTTATGTTTATACAATCCTGCAAATCTCGGATTCTTGATTCATGGGAGGCAGCATGATTCGCTTAACTTTTATTCTTTTGTGCCTGCTTGTTTTCACATTCGCAGTGCAGCCTGTGTTGGCACAATGGTCACTTGTTGATGCCGGAATAACTGCAACCATAAACAATGTGAGTTATCCGCAAAACAATGATGTGTGGGCATGCGATGCTGATGGTAATGTCTGGGCAAGTGCCGACGCGGGACAGTCCTGGTCGACTCAGGCGAGCTTCGATTTCCAGAATTTGTACGGAATAGCATTCGCTGATAACCAATTCGGGACTGCGGTAGCGTTGAGTGGAAATATCTATTCGACATCAAACGGTGGTGCCAATTGGACAACCGTGCAGGAAGGGTGGATTCTGACGTTTTATGATGTCTGCACTATACCTGGTACAAATTCAGCCTGGGTAGCAGGACAGAACTCGATCTTCATGCCGTTTGTGCAGTGGACTCATGATGGTTGGACAACCGACGATGCCGCTGGGTTTTACATCGATGTTGATGGTATTTCAACCGAGGGTATGATTCGTGGCATTGCTGCTCACAATGCCAACGATCTGGTTGCTGGCTGCCGGACATGGTCTGGCGAGGGAGCAATCTGCATCTCTTCCGACGGTGGCAGCTCGTGGTCAACGGTATGGAATGGGTTCTATCCAGTGATGGATGTCGCAGCAGGCGAGGGTGGAGTCACAATCGCAGTGCTGAACGACGGCAGCATTATGATCAGCACTGATTATGGCGCAACTTGGCCCGACACGAATCCCGGTATTGGTGCAGGTCTATTTGGAATTGATTTCGCTGGCGACAATACGTTCTGGGCAGTGGGTGCGGAAGGTACAATCGTGGAAACTACCAATAACGGAGCTGGCTGGGGCACACCAGTCCCTATTACGAACGAGACACTGCGTAGTGTGTCTTTCTCCAGCCCATCCAATGGCGTTGCGGTTGGTGACAACGGAACAGTCCTTGTCTATGGTGGCGCGAACGAACCTGCCGTGCTGGATCTGATCCCTGTGCAAACAGAAATCCCCGCGCAGGGCGGAACAGTCGTTTATGATGCCTCGTTTGTAAGTACCGTTCCTAATACGATCAACGGACTCCGTTACTGGACAATGGTATTGGCACCGAACGGGCAGATTTTTGGACCTACATATTCGCAGAACTTCGTGCACACTCCGAATATGAGCGTGTATGTATCAGGATTGACGCAGACCGTTCCCGATTACGCGCCGGGCGGCGAGTATACGTTTACAGGATACATCGGCTTCTACCCGAATGGATTGATCAACGACAGCTTCACGTTTTTCAAGGAAGGCGGAGGTCATGCTGACGGATATGGGTTCACGCCTGACGACTGGGTGACGAATGGTCGATTTGTCACGTATGACGACCCGGAAATAATTGAACTCCAACCGACAGGATTCAGTCTTTCTGAAGCCTTTCCGAATCCGTTCAACTCGAGCACCACATTCAGCCTCCATCTGCCGGAATCAGCGCGGTTGACAGTTCGCGTTTATGACGTCACAGGGAGGATAGTTACTACTCTCGCTCAGGGTGAGTTTAGTACCGGATCACACGCTCTCGTGTTCAATGCCTCTGAACTTGCAAGTGGGATATACTTCGTGCAACTAGATGTCGCCGGACAGGCCAATTTGAGGCAGAAAGTAGTACTGATGAAGTGAAATGACGTGTTATACCAAGAAACTACTGTGCCTCGGTTCAAACGGATCGAGGCATTTACTCATCACGCTGGGTTCCCGTTTCCGGGATCTGCTTCGTTTATCAGTGCGAGGAAATCATCGGAATCAAGTTGTTTTAGACTGCCGAAAGTGGACTCAAAGCTGTCGCGTAGGCTCTCAATAAGATCGTGTTCCGTTCCTGCGAATCCTGCTTCACGTAGAGAGATGGTTTGTTTCTGGATTGAATCCTTCAAGCGTTGTCTGACGCCGTCTGTCATGGCAGGCAGAAGTTCAACCAACTCCAGATGGTCGTCATTGATCAGTATGGATCCGTGTTGCAGGACCACATTCCGATACCACCGTTGTGCACTGCCGACCACTTTGCGGCCTCGTACCTGAACTTCGTGACGGGTGGTGCTGCTGAAACACAGCCGTGCTCGTTCAGATAATTCCCTTCTCTTCCCGTTTGTTTTTAGCGGCGAACCGGCATCAACGCCGAGGATCGATAGAGCGCGTATCAATACTCGGCTGACCATATTGTAGACATCAATGTTGAATAATTTACGGCCTCCCTGCTCACCCTTATGTTTGCTGGGCACAGCGATGCTGTAAACCAGATCACCCTTGTGCAGTACCGCACGTCCACCTGTAGAACGACGTGTGATGTCGATACCAGCTTTCTCACACTTCTGCGAATCGATTTCAGCATCTTTTTGGAAGCAACCGAGCGACACACATGGTGGTGTAAAGTGGTAGAGACGTGCCAAAACGCTGCCGGTTGCATCGGCAGCGGCAGCCATTTGTTTGTCGATCTGCATTTGACTGTCGCCTTGTACATCAGGGCCGACAGTCCATATGACAGATACATCTTCAGGCATCTCGAAGCTCTCGTGTTTAACCTCGAAATCGAGGTTTAGAGTTGCGTATGTTTGGCGCACCAGAATACAAAACGTTCTTTTACCGGGAACCAAGATGCCCCGGATAGTCATGCGAAAACCACCATGGATCCGATCGGACTTTCAGCAAACCGACAAGGCGCGCCAAGTCCGTCGTCATCTGCGTGAACATAACCTGCACACGGTCTGCGAGGAGTCTAACTGTCCGAACCGTGGAGAATGCTACAACCGTGGCACCTGCACCATGTTGATCATGGGTTCTGTGTGCACGCGCAACTGTTCGTTCTGTAGCGTCACCCACGGTCGTCCCGATGCGCTTGATCCGAACGAACCGGTGAATGTTGCGAAATCCGTAAAGTTGCTCGGCATACGATTCGTTGTCATCACGTCCGTTGATCGTGACGATCTCCCGGATTGCGGCGCGAATCATTACGCCCGGACAATCCGAGCAATACGTCAGCTCGCTCCCGATGTCAAGGTTGAAGTGCTGGCACCTGATTTCCAGATGGACATCACCGCGATCCAGACTGTGATCGATGCACGTCCGACCGTATTCGCGCACAATGTAGAAACTGTTCGACGCCTGACTCGGTTTGTTCGCGATCCTCGAGCCGACTATGACCGCAGCTTGCAGGTTCTGCGTCATGTGCATCAAGTCGCCCCGGAAATCCCGGTCAAATCCGGGCTGATGGTCGGTCTTGGTGAAACGGATGACGAAGTCATCGAAACTCTGCGTGACATACGAGATACGGGCACAATCAGCATCACTATCGGCCAGTACCTGAGTCCAACCAGGAAACATCTCCCTGTAGAACGGTATGTCGAGCCGGAGAAATATGAGCAGTACAAATCGGTGGCACAAGAGATGGGATTTGTTCATATCGCGAGTGGCCCGATGGTCAGATCGTCTTATCACGCCGAACGAATCACGACATCTTTGCAAACTGATCGCAGGTAAAGGTCAATCGAACTGCAACTGCCAATACAACGTGGTTCCAGCCAAGAAAACTGCTTGCTCAGAGCGTTCCTGATATGTCGCAAGAAACAACCCCATCAAGTTTTGATGGGGTTGTTCAACATCAGCGGAGAGAGTGGGATTCGAACCCACGTTAGGGGATACCTAAACACGCTTTCCAAGCGTGCGCCTTCAGCCACTCGGCCACCTCTCCAGACCACGACAAATGATACGAAGATCAGCCATCACTTTGCCAGTTAATATACCGACCCAACCACAAGCTTGTTCTTCGCGATGCGGAAGGTACTTTCGCGGTACCGGCAACGCAAATCCTCCAAATCAGCACGGAGCCTGCAAGTATCCTGACTAAACCCTGATCGCACAATGAAATCCAGCCGCATTCCAAGGTAATAGCGGTTTGTCTTCACAGCTCTCGGGGGACTCACACTGGAACTACAGCGTTGAAAGTCAGGGGTTTAATTCATCTGTTTAGTGTGTGTTAAGATTAGGATCTACGGAACGCATCCATGCACATCAGTTTCTTGAATCCACAGGGCAATTTTGACCCCCTTGACAGCCATTTGACACGTCACCCCGATTTTGGTGGTCAGTTGGTCTACGTCAAGGAGCTCGCGATCCAGCTTGGACGATTGGGTCACCAGGTTGACCTGTGTACGCGTCGCATTGTTGATACAGAGTGGCCTGAGTTTTCTTCGCCTGAAGATGCGTATCCCTACGAACCGAATGTGCGCATCCTGCGTTTTGATTGCGGCCCGCCTGAGTTTATTGCCAAAGAGAATTTGTGGTCACATCTGCCCGAATGGGTGGATTGTATTGTTGAGCACTATCAGAAAAGTGGCAATCCGCCAGATGTGTTCACCGCTCATTATGCTGATGGTGGACTAGCAGGTGCAATGCTACAGCAACGACTGGGCATCCCTTTCACGCAAACGTGCCACAGCCTCGGTGCGATGAAAATGGAACGTTTGATAGAGGAGCCTGATCAGTTCGATCTTTTTGTAAACCGCTACAGGTTTGACCATCGGATTGCTGCGGAACGTTGTGCACTTGCTCATTCATCGGTAATTCTCGCCAGCAGTGGAATCGAACGGTTTGAGCAGCTTGCTCATCATCTGTATGAGGACGTGCTCGACGTGCAGGATGACAGTAAGTTTGCAAGCGTATCGCCGGGTGTTAATCTGGAAGTTTTCTCACACGATAGTGTCAGTCCGTCCGAAGCCGAAGTCGCAACGATGATTGAAGAAAAGATCAATCGCGACATACCCCTCGCCCGCCGTCATCTTCCGATGGTGATGTGTTCAAGCCGTTTGGTACCAAAGAAGAACATTATTGGACTTGTTCGTTCTTGGGCGGAGAGCGAAACCCTGATGGCCTCAGCCAACCTGACTATCAGCATCAGCGGCACCGAGGAGCCGCTCCGCTCCTTGGAAAGTTACTTCACAGAGCAGGAAAACATCTTACTTGATGAAATACGTGAGTTGGTTAATGAACGGAATCTGTGGCCGTGCATAATGACAGTGCGTTTGGAGAAACAGACGGATCTCGCCGCAGCATACCGTCATCTCGCCAAATACCACCAGGGAGTTTTTGCGCTAACAGCGTTTCATGAACCGTTTGGATTATCACCACTCGAAGCGATGGCCTGTGGTATGCCGGTTGTAGTCACTCAGAATGGCGGTCCGTCTGAGAGTTTGAAGGATAATGCGGGAGTTTTGATCGATCCGTACGATTATGATGACATCGCTTCAGGCATTCTCAAGCTTGTGCAGCGCCATGATTCGTGGGAAGAGCATCGCGACGCCGGGCTGAAACGAGTAGCTGATCAATACACATGGCCAAAGACAGCCGAAGGATACATTGAGGTGTTTGAGCGGGTTATCCGCGGTCACGGAGCACCTGATCCTACCATTCCATGCCCGATAACTGACGATGGTATCCTGGAGACAACTTTCTCACCAAATTGGCTAAATTCGTTGTGGACCAGGGGGTTGAATGATTAGTTAGATAGTCTGAACTCACATCGTTGTCTTTTCCCAGCTGAGGAGCTACCTGTGATTCGCATGCTATTCGTCTACCTCGCTTCTTTCTGTCTCAGTATTAACACCACGTACGCGCAAGAACTCATCTCAGGATCATTAAGCGGCACTCTTACGAGCGATCAATACCATGTCACGGGTAACATATGGGTAGAAGAGCAGAACTCGTTAATTATCGAAGCGGGTTCGCAGTTCACTTTTCAGGGTGCGTACAGCTTCGTTATTCATGGAACACTGTTTTGCAATGGAACTTACAATGCACCCGTCACATTCACCGATCTCGGGCAAAACTGGTTGGGTATTACATGTACTTCAACTTGCGATCCAGCAACAGTTTTTCGATATGCGGTGATTGAAAATAGTTCGGATGTTGGCCTCGCAATCCTCAGCTGTGCCCCGGAACTGTATCGCTGCACGATCCAGTACAATCTCGGTGCAGGATTATCGATAAACTCCAGCTCTGGTTTATTGCAGGTATCCAGTTCCCTGATCCGAGAGAACTCCGGTCGCGGAATTGTGGTCAGCGGGCAGTCCATTCTGATCATCAATGATTCAACCATCAGAGATAACACAGGATTCATCGGGGCTGGGATATCGTGCTTCCAAAGCATCATCGACTTGATCAATGTTGACTTGCTGGACAATTCCACATCTGGTTTCGACCAGGATGGTGGGGGCGGCATCTACGCTTCTGGTTCTTCACTCTTCCTCGAAAATTGCGATGTGCGTGGTAATTCAGTCTACGACGATGATGACGGTGCTTCCGGCGGAGCGATATATGCTGTTGGAACAACGTTAGCCATCGAAAGCAGTGTGGTTGAGAACAACAGCACCGAGGCGTGGGATCTGGGCGGAAATGGTGGGGCGATTTTTTTCGATGGTGGAAGCCTGTCCATACAAGGTACAGATTTCATCGGCAATTCATCTATCGGATATCAGCAAGGCGGGGCCGGGGGTGCAATTCATGTGACTGATTCCAGTGTGGAACTCACTGGCTGCCGGTTCTTCAATAATCAGGCCAGCGGTGAGCAAGCCCCTGGCGGTGCCATCTATCTGAACCAAGCTGGATTCGTTGACATATCCGACTGTCAATTTTCTGATAACTACACCGATGTGCGGGGCGGTGCCATATATGTGAACAATACCACGGGTGGAAATCTCACGAATCTGAGTATGACGAACAATGAATCTGGCGATTTTGGCAAGGCGATCTATTTGTACCAGTCGACGGTGGATCTATCGAGTTCACTGATAGCCTATCACGTCGGTGATGCCATCCACGTAGGAGCTGCAAGTGCACTGACCGTTGAATATTGCGACTTTTTCGGTGATCAACAAACACACATCAGCGGCATCATTCCGGTCGGATTTGGGACAATCGTCCAGGTGAACGGAAACGGTGATCCGTGCGACGTAAGCTTCAACATTTTCCTGAATCCAACGCTGATTGATTACCCGAGTTATGATCTGCGTCTACTCCCTGATTCGCCATGCGTTGATGCTGGCGATCCAACGCTTCCGACTGATCCAGACGGTTCCATTGCAGATATCGGCGCGATAGCATTAGCGACTCAACCAATGGAGCTTGCTCTAAATCCCGTTCAGACAATGCTCGATCCAGATGGCGGGACGATCATGTATGACGTTTCCCTGCTCTCGAACGTTGGTACCGCTTTCCCCGCACTGACCTACGCGGAAATGATCACGTTGCCGAATGGAAATACGTTACCCGGATTTATTCGTAGAATAACGTTCCCGTTTGCGCCATATGGGAACCAGACAGTGGAAGGATTTGAGCTGACCGTGCCATCGTTTGCGCCGTCCGGTTGGTATGAGCTGAATGCGTATGTTGGGTTGTCTCCGGGCCAAGTTGGGGACACGGATTTCATTAGTTTTTACAAGCCAGAAAGTAATGTCCCCACCCGCAACCTGATCAGCGCTTCTGATTTTAGCACAGCAGGCAATATCGGAGATAATAGTCAGACAGTTACGACTGAATCCACGCAACCAACTGAATTCATATTGCATCCCCCGTATCCGAATCCGTTCAACGACCGGGCAAGAATTATAATCGAACTGCCAGTTCGTTCCAACGTGATCATTTCTGCCTATAACATTCACGGGCAGCTCGTTCGAACTCTTCACGACGGATTTCTTTCTGCTGGACAAACGAGTTTTGATTTCACTACTCAAGGATTGGCAAGTGGGCTGTATTTTGTGACGGCGGAAATACCCGGTTCAAGTCACCAGATTCAAAAGCTTACGGTTATCAAATGATTTACCTCCTGTAATTGCGAAATTATCAAGCGATAAAGACGATTACTTTTGTCGGGAAAAACCGAAACATTGGGAGAAAATGATGAGAAACGCACGGTTTCATCTCAAACTGAGCGCAGTATATGTCCTAACTGGATTGCTGCTTGTTGTGTCGTTACCAATAACAGGTTTGGCAGATACAGTGGATGAGAATGCGGATGAACAGCAATCAACAATTGATCCACGTGTTTGGAGTATCTCATACTGGCAAGGACTTTCTGCCCAAGGAATTGTCGAAGTAGCGCCGGATATTCCTTTTGCTCCCGCAACATATCTTCCGCCAAACGAGCTGGACGAGTTCGTCGACGGTCCCGATGTTTGCACCACTGGCGATTTACCCACTCACCAGAGTGAGAACTCGATTTATGTGGATCCAAATAATCCGGATATTGTACTCAACTCGAACAATTCGAGCGACTGGCCTTTAGGTAATTTTTACGGTGTGTCCTCCCTGTATTCCATGGATGCCGGAGCCACTTTCGGTGGATTGATTGATGGCTGGGGTGGCGGTGATCCGGCTGTAGTCATTGACAATGCCGGTAATTGGTTTCACGGCCACATCGGAAGCAATCAAAGCGGCAATGCAAACGGGATAACGGTGTCTCTCGACCAGGGCGAAACCTACACTACATACCAGGCAGGTGCATCAATTGGTGGCGCCTTTTTGGACAAAAACCACCTCTGGATAGACAACACCGGCGGCCAATATGAGGGTCGACTCTATGCAACGTGGACCAACTTTTGGGGTGCAGCCGACGGAGAAATCGAGGTTACCTGGTCCAGTGATGATGGGCAAACGTGGAACAACCGTCAGGTAGTCAGCACAGCGGTGAATGCTGGATATTTGAATCAGGGTGTCAACCTCGACGTTGGTCCGAACGGCGAAGTGTATGCCACCTGGACGATTTATGATGATGGATTAATCGAAGAATCGATGGGTTTCGCGAAGTCATTGAACGGTGGCGTTACCTGGCAGCCTGCGACACGGATAATTGATAATATCTATGGTATCCGTTCCTACAACGGAATGGATCAGAACCATCGGAAGAACTCATTCCCGGTGATGACAGTGGATGTCAGCGACGGACCAAACCGCGGTACTATTTATGTGACATGGACTAACGTCGGTGTTCCTGGAATAAATTCTG
This sequence comes from uncultured bacterium, assembly GCA_964552465.1. GTDB lineage: Bacteria > Electryoneota > Electryoneia > Electryoneales > Electryoneaceae > BMS3BBIN04. Next base: position 249,566 of record CAZKGR010000002.1, on the reverse strand, counting down.
GACCAGACGTTGCGAGCTGGCTGATCAAGTCCACTGATCAGGGTACAACCTGGTCGAATCCGATTCGTATTCAGACGGATAATCCGGCAGCGGGCAACCAGCATTATTTCGTTTGGATTCAATGCGATCCAATTACCGGAACACTTAATGCGATTTGGTACGACAACCGCAACACTGCTGGTGGTACCGTTGAAGCTTGGATTGGATACTCGTACGATTCGGGTGCAACGTGGGACGACTATCGGGTGAGCGATGTCTCTTTCACGCCTGCTCCGATTCCTGGTTTCGCCGCCGGCTACTTTGGCGATTATCTGGGTATATACAGTTATGCAGGTATCGTTTATCCTTGCTGGACGGACAACCGTGATGGCGTTGCCCGAACATACGTATCACCGTATGTGACAGAGCAACCCCCGGTATATATTTCAGTCACTCCTTTCTATACACCGCCAGTTTTCGTTCCTGCCGCTGGAGGATCTATCGAGTATGATGCTTCCGTTGGCTACAATTTGGAAGTACCGAACGCCGGTCAGGTTTGGACTGAAGTTCTGATGCCAAATGGGAACTATGTGACGTTGGATATTTACAACATCAACTTCACTCCAGGCTGGTCATACAGTGCACCGAACCAGCAGTTGGTAGTTCCCGGTGCTGCACCGAACGGCATTTACCAGTTCATCGCGAATATTGGTGTGTATCCAAACGTTATTGGTGACAGTGATCAGTTTGAATTTCGCAAGATCCAGTTCGATACTGATGGCGGTCTTGAATGGTCAAATAGTGACTGGTTTGAGCTTGCTGAGTCCGGTGAACGGAATGATGTTACTCTTATGCCATCGGAGTTCGGGATCAGGTCGGTGACCCCGAATCCATTTAATCCGGATGCCAGGGTCGCGATAGATCTGCCGGCGAATAGTCATTTAGCTGTGCGTGTGTTTAACACATTGGGTCGTGAAGTCGCTGTTCTGAACAACGAAGTGATGTCAGCGGGAACTCACCGTTTTGTTATGGATGGAGCGGCGTTGGCCAGCGGAGTGTATTTTGTTCAAGCCGAGGCAAATGGTATGACCGCTTTGCGCAAGGTAACATTACTGAAGTAAAATCCATGCGGAGAATTCCATTGCCCGGATGTGCTCCATCCGGGCTTTATTCTTTGACTTCTTTTCGTTGACTGTGCTTTCTTGATTCTTCATTTTACTGTTTCGTTGCTTCTAACGATTGGGAGCTTCGAACACCTAGGTCGCTGACGAATCCGCTACCATTGTATTAGTCATGGTCGCGTGATTTCTCTTTTGTAAACGTGGATTCGATTCTCAGGATATACCATGCGGTTCGTGTTTTCTTTTGCATTTGTCTGTCTTTTCTCCTTCCCTGTGCTAGCAGATAATTGGCTCAAGCACGTCGTCGCTGATGATGTGCTGACCGTACGTGAAGCATACGCTTTCGACATAGATGCGGATGGAGACATTGATGTCGCGAGCGTTGCCCATGATTCCAACGAGGTCGCTTGGTGGGAGAACATCGAAGGCAGCTTTGAAAAGCACGTCCTTGCAAGTGATTTCTGGGACGCCTGGAGTGTCACTTGTGCAGACATCGACAACGACGGTGACGGTGATGTTCTGGCTGCCGGCTATTTCGCCGATCAGGTAGCGTTGTGGGAATACACGCCCGATGGATTTATTTACCAGGAAGTCATCCATCTGAACGGTGCGAAGGGTGTACACGTTGCGGACATGAATCTCGATGGTCGTCTTGATGTCATTGGTGCGGGTGCTCAAGCTGACAAGATAAGTGTCGCGATGAACTTTGGGGTTGATGCTGATGGACGTCCAGACCTGCGTGCCATTGACATTGCCACGAACATTGATGGTGTGCGTTCGACATATGCTGCTGATCTTAATAATGATGGTCGGCAGGACATCATTGCGTCAGCTGGGGCATCCGGCACCATTTTGTGGTTCCAGTGGGATGCCGGCAACTGGATTGAACACACAATAATCGGCGAGGAATACGAAGGTTCGCGAGGTGTATCTGCTGCTGACATCGATAACGATGGAGATATGGATGTCGTCAGCGCGGCTCGTAACCTGAACGAAGTGACGTGGTGGGAAAACAAGAACAACGGGGAATCCTGGGTTCGTCATCCCCTCCCCCAATCACTCGGGCAACCACGTTCTGTTCAGACTCTCGACATGGATTCTGATGGCGATATCGACATCGTCGCAAACTCATTCCAGGATGACGCCATTTACTGGTATGAAAATCAACCCGGTGACAGCTGGGGACGTAATACAATTGCGCAACGATTTGATGGTGCTATGGGTTTCCATGTGGGAGATTTCGATGCGGACGGTGACTATGATATGGTCGCAGCCGGCAATGGAGCAGATGAGATTGGACTGTGGGAGACTATTTCGGATGATCCACTGTGGATCAATATCCGCCCGCATGATCCTAAGATACTGCTTGCTGATGAAGGCGACACGGTGTATTACGATATCAGTATGGGGAGTGAATTCAGTTTCGCTACGGATGGCGACTGGTGGGCTGTCGCTCAAGTTCCCGGACAATCAGCTGTGGAATTAGCTCAGGGTGCTGTTACATTTCGACCAAAACAAGCCATCTATATCCCTGATCAAGAATGGATCATTGATGATGTCAGTATAGAGGGTGACTACGAGCTGAAGATCAATGTGGGCAAGTATCCTGATTCGATACAGGGAACGTCCTCGTTTATGATCCCTGTTACCCGTTCTGTTGAACTACGGCCTGGTTTCCCGAACCCGTTCAATGCTATTGCGAGGATTAAATTGGAAATGCCGTATGCGGGGAATGCCCGAATTGACGTGTTCAACATCCTCGGCCATAAGGTAGCGGAACTGCACAATGGAGCATTGGACGCTGGCCTGCAGACATTCAGCTTCGATGCGACTGGCCTTGCGAGCGGGTTATACTTCGTGCGTGCGGAAGCACGCGGCACAACTCAGTTCCAGAAGATCACACTCATCAAGTGATCTGCAAAATTCCAAACGTATAAAGGGTGGCTCTTCTAGCCACCCTTTTTTGTGATCTGGTTTGAAACCATCAGGGTTGAACAGTCAGATAGAGAGTTTGTGTTGACAAAGTTGCCTGTCCGTAGAATCCGCACGAGACAGTGTACTCGTATTCCCCAGCCGGAAAGTTGTCAGGAACGCGATGAATGACCGTTTGCGAGAACGTCGTATTAGACATGATATCGGCAGTGTATGGTTCGATGAGCATCACTTGTGTTTGATTGGGCAGGATTACGTAACTCCACAATTGCCGTTCACCCCAGTACTGGGTATGGTTGGTAACCGAAACTGTGAACTCTGCGTCTTGACCGAGTTGTAGCGGCATTGGGGACTCGATGGTTGCCGAAATCTCGATTGCCGGTTCGATTGGAACATCATGGAAAAGTAGCGCTGCGATACCATTCGGGTTACGTACCCAAGGCCCATAATAGATTCCACCGTTATGATTGGACTGTTCAGGGGTGTATGACAATTTCGTTGCCATTTGCGGCCCGTCGAGGTCAAGGATGATCACGTGGTCGTCTTCTTCATAGACGGTTCCCCAATTAACCATTCCCCACCCTTCATCGAGAAAGAAGTACTTTCGCATCGCCTGACCGAGTGAATCTGCGGGCCAGTTGACTGCTTGGGTGAACTGTACAGCGATGCGGTCCCGGTTTGGGGTTACATAGCGCGCCGCAACAAGATCTGGCGGTGTCTCATGTGGACCAAGCTGGTGTCCGTACAAATCTCTTGCTGCCAATGGCCAGATCAATTCGCCAATGGCTTCGTACCCTTCGACGGCATAGTGGAGTCCATCATACCCGTCAATTCCGGCGGTTGTCATGATGTGCAAGTTGTCATAACTGAAGGGGAGCTGTCGCTGTATCTCACGCAGGTCTTCCTGTTCATCCCCCATCAAGGAAGGACGAAGCTGGAAGAAGTATATCTGCTCGAGAGCTGGATAATCCTCATGCCAATCCTGGTAGAGCGCATCCCAGCGCGCCTTGTAACTTTCGGGATCAGGCGGCCAGGTATCTGATTCACCCTGGTGCCAGAAGATCGAGCGAACATGTTCGCGTACTCCAGCTTTGCCCATTCGATACAGCAAACGGCCATAGATAGTGTCAAGGTTCCACGGCAGGTTATCATCACGCTGGTGCTGCTCGATTCTAGTACCCCCGACAGCGCCGTTGATAATGGCGACCGGCATATCCAGGAATTCACTCATGCGTTGCCCGACGACCAATCCCCATGATCCAACAAAAGCATGAAGATCGCCCGGGCCCGAGATGGCAATTCCCCACGTGGTATCTATAAAACAGCGGTAGTTGAGGGGACGAATGGTACCGAATGAGCGCACCCACTCGCCGCCATAATTAGTAGGCAGACCTGCGAAAGCGTTGGACTGACCGTTGATGATGAACACATCGCCACTGACAACGCTGTGTCGGCTCATCACCTCGTAACCATCAATCTGCAAAATGAATCGATGGTTGACCCGTTCAGCCGGAATCTTTACTGCGAATTCGAACCCGGCGCTGCCGTTGTTGTAGACCAGATCCTGTGTATAGGTACGCCATAATTCCCCGCCCTGCACGATTGCCAACTGTGCAATCTGACGGTTTTGCAGATTCACCTGTCCCACAACTCTTACCAACGACGAATCCTGATCATCTCGCGGGAAAAGCTGGTAGTCGGATGGAGCTTCTTGAATCACTACGGGTTGGGCGAAGAGCGTCGTCGCGCATGCAAGACCCAGCAACATGGCAAGAGTAATAGTCCTGCGTGCAATCATAGGTGCACCTGTGCGTTGACATCGTGTCTGCCGTCAGGCCAGTCCGAACAAGCCTGCCACATTATAGACAATCGTTGCCAGTGTCCAGGAAACCGCGAGGGTATAAACAGCGAGGAACAGCGTCCACCTCCACGCACCCAGCTCTTTCCAGACCACAGCCATGACAGCCATGCAAGGTACGTAAAGAAGTACGAAAAACATTAGAGCTAATGCAGTTGCTGGCGAATAAGACGGATCGTTAACCAAGTGCTCTTTCAACGGCGTGCGATCCGCACTGCTTTCGAGATCTGGATCGGTATCCTCAATTCCGTAAATGATTCCCATGGTGGAAATGATGACTTCCTTAGCAGCGAATCCGGACAGCAACGCAATGCTGATCTTCCAATCAAAACCAGCTGGTTTCATGATTGGTTCGATAAAACGACCAATCCGTCCGGCGTAACTGTTTCGAATCTGCGCTTCACCGTCATTGTTTGCTGTTTCATTCGTCTCGCTGACAACAGTTTGGGCGGAAACACCGGCAACGTCATCTGCAATCGGAACTGTTGCAGTTTCGGTCGCCGTGCGCGGGAACGCGAGCAGGAACCAGATCACAATGCTGGCGGCGAGAATAAACGTACCCGCCTTCTTCAAATACATCCATGACCGTTCCCACACATGAATCACAGCACCCCTCACAGTGGGTCGGCGATATGGTGGCAACTCCATTACGAACGGCGCCGCCTCACCCCGGAACATGGTCTTGCGCAAAGTCAATGCGGCAAGAAAAGCGATCAGCCATCCTCCGAACCATACCAGCCAGAAGATGAGACCAGAGTTTTCCGGGAAGAACACAGCTGCCAGCATCGCAATCACGGGCGACTTCGCGCCACACATGAGCAACGGCGTAACCAGTACCGTAATCACCCTGTCGCGAGGATTGACCAGTGTGCGCGCACTCATGATCGCTGGCACTGCGCATCCAGTGGCGATCATGAACGGGATAAAGCTGCGCCCATGCATCCCGAACAGGTGGAAAAAGCGGTCCATTACGAATGCTGCACGTGACATGTAGCCGGAGTCTTCAAGCAGGGATAGTCCGAGGAACAACAACACTACCAGCGGCAGAAAAACAATTACACCGCCGACGCCGCCGACAACTCCATTGATTAACAGATCAGCGAGAATATTGTCAGGCAGGGTGTTCGACAACCAAGTCGATAAATGCCCGAATCCATGATCAATCATGTCGGAAATTGGATTGCCGATGGTGAAAGTGACCTGGTAGATCAAAAACATCACCGCGAAGAAGATGAACAACCCGGCGAATTTGTTGAGCATGATCCGGTCGACCATTTCCGTCATGTCGATCCGGTTACGCATTTCGGCGTTGATGACGGTTTCACGCACAGCCCCGTGGATGTATGCGTAGCGTTGTTCCGCGACAACAACCGGAGCGTCTTCGTCAAACTGTTTCCTGATCCGTTGTCGGCAGTCCTCCGCTTCGTTCAACACTTCCTGTGCGTTCTGGTGGGCGGCTTCGACCTTGTCGTTTGCGTCATCATCATCCTCCAGCAGCTTGATCGCCAGCCAGTCGAGGTTGATTGATTCAGCGAATAACTGATCGGACGCGAGCACTTCCGCGATTCGGTCCCGGTGTCGTTCCAGATCGCGACCATAGTTCATCCGTCGACCATTGAGTTCCAACTTATTGTGCGCAGCATCGACCAGGAGTTGAGTGAGTTTATCAATACCCTTTCCGCGATTACCGATGGTCTTGACCAGAGGAATCCCGAGAATCGTACTCAGTTGCTTTTCATCGATCATGATGCCCTGAGCTTCGGCTTCGTCGCTCATGTTGAGCACGCCGAGCACGGGAATGCCAAGCTCTTGGAACTGGAGTAGTAAATAGAGGTTGCGTTCGAGGTTGGTTGAATCCAGAACGTCAACAATCAGGTTGGGTTTTTCACGCAGAACAAAATCACGAGCGACAACTTCTTCAATCGAATATGCGGACAGGCTGTAGGTGCCGGGCAGGTCGACAATTTCGACCGTCACACCATCTTTCTCGATGTGCCCGACTTTCTTCTCAACCGTAACGCCGGGATAATTACCTATGTGTTGATGCTGACCGGTGATTGCGTTGAATAAACTCGTCTTGCCCGCATTCGGGTTGCCAGCGAGCGCGACACGCAAGTCTACATTGACTCGTTCATCAACAACGCTGCCGAGACGCCAACCACCACCGCCCAGCCCAAGTCCACGATGTCTGTGTCGACGATGATGACGGTCAGGCACCGACTTCCTCCACGATCACCCCTGCAGCTTCCACACGGCGAAGCGACAGTTTTGCACCCATCAATTCGATTTCAACCGGATCACGTAACAGCGCTTCCCGCAAAACACTACCAGTCGCACCGCGAATGAATCCCATTTCTGTCATTCTCTGCCGTATTGCGCCTTGTGCAGTCACTTTACGGACTCGAAAGTTACGTCCAATAGTCACATCTGCCAATGTCCGACTGACTGATGGATCAGTGCTGACATTCGTACTGTTCCCATTCGTCCATTCATCACGAAACCAAACCAGGATGCTGGCCGCTTGACGTTTATCAAGTTCCATCTGTTCGCCGGCCAGGCGTACCGTCATCACTCCGCTCTTACTGATGTCTGTGACATGTATACTCGCACCTGGCAATACTCCACGCTGAATCAACGGCTGACGCATATCGTCATCGGCCACGATCCTGGCAACAACTCCTCCACCGCCCTTATTTACTGTTGTCAGACGGCAGATACCTTCGCCCTGGCTCATGGCAGTGCACTTGTCGGCATCTCTCAGGTCACACTGGCAGTGGTCTGAATTCAGATGCTTGATCCAACGATCGCGAAACTTCTCAATTATATCGTCCTCAACCTCAGGACAGTAACTAAGAAATTCACTCATGGATGCGACGCGTTCCAAGGTGGTAACACTGATTGCGTGTTCCATGGAACAAGCGTCTTTCTCCGCAGTTTCTGGGTCCACCTGAAGGAAATCAACGAGGAATCGCTTGAGAAAATTATGGCGCTGATAAACCCGGAACGCGAGGCTACGTCCGGCTTCAGTCAAGTCAACATATTCACGCGCCTTGTACTCGACCAGCCCTTCTTTGTCGAGACGATGAAGCGCTGAGGTTACGCTGGATGTTTTAACATCTTTTTCGCGGGCGATATCTCGCACGCGCACAACTTTCTGCGTTTGCAGCAGACGATACATTATTTCCAGATAATCTTCGAGGCTCTCAGTCAGCCGTCCGATAAGCATTTCTTCTCCTGAAAGACATGTCTACCAAATATACAAGCCTATACAATGCCCGGCAATTGAATAGACATAGGAGCTCCTAACTCCTGTCAGTACCGCTCTCTAACGGATTGACGCACTCGACTACATGGATCACAGTTGATAGTCAAGGGTTAGCATACATGCTTCAGCATGGCCCATGCTGTACGATACACCTCCGGCGAGACCATTCAAGGCGTCTGTGCCGGTTCCAGCTACGATTGTCAACGTTCCCTCAGCTACCCCCTGATTGAACTGCCCGCGATCCTCGATTACGAAACTGCCGGACTTTTGGTTCAGGTTCCCGCTAACTCTTTCGAACCCGGAGTATTCTACCAGTCCATCTGTTCGGTAGATCATTACATATTCGAGCAGCCCTTCGGCTATGAGGTCGCCAGTGTAAGATTTCTTGACGGTGACGTGCGTGATCTTACTTCCGTCGTCAAACTCATGCACCGTTTTTTCATCCCATCCGACCATCTTGAACACCAACGAAGCTGTCATATCCATGAAAATCCCTTTTATCAAATCAGAACCGTTTCGCAAAGATAGGAATATCTAACTTTGAGATGGGTCTCGCAGTCTCATTTGAGGACAAACGTCTCTCGGAAACGGATGCTGATTCTCGTTATCTTCGAGCCCATTAACCGATCTGCATCAGTTGTACCTCAACGTAGGTTTTGTCCATTCAGATATCCCTGATCTGCGCAGGACAGAGGAGATTCCGGCATGAGTCAGTACCAGAAGATTTTTGAGTTGATCAAGACGAAGAACGTGAAGCTGGTCGATATTCGCTTCATGGATTTTCCGGGCATGCACCAGCATTTCACAGTACCGGTCAGCCAGTTGACTGAAGAGAGTTTCAAGGATGGTTTTGGGTTTGACGGATCGTCCATTCGTGGTTGGCGCCAGATCAACGAGTCCGACATGCTGGTCGTTCCCGATCCGAACACGGCGGTAATCGATCCATTCTGCGACGTTCCGACATTGATCCTGTTCGGTGATATTTTTGATCCATCAACGATGATGCCATACGACAAGGATCCACGTGGTGTACTGCAGAAGGCGATTGCGTACATGCGGTCAACCGGAACCGCGGACGAAGCCTTTTTTGGCCCGGAGTGCGAGTTCTTCGTCTTCGATGATATCCGTTATGGTCAGACCGAGAACTCGGGCTTTTACTTCATCGACTCGAAAGAAGGGCATTGGAACAGCGGCGCGGATGAGATGCCGAACCTAGGCTACAAGCCGCGTTACAAGGAAGGTTATTTCCCGGTACCGCCATCAGACAAGCTGCACAACCTGCGCAGCGAGATGGTGATGATCCTCGAGTCGATGGGGATCACTGTCGAGGCGCACCATCATGAAGTAGCCAGCGGTGGCCAGTGCGAGATAAACATGCGTTTCGAGTCGCTGTTGACCATGGCCGATCACCTTCAACTCTACAAGTATGTGGTCAAGAACACGGCTTACAATCAGGAAATGAGCGCGACCTTCATGCCGAAACCTTTGCACGGCGACAACGGTTCAGGCATGCACACCAACATGAGCCTGTGGAAAGGAGGCGCGCCGCTGTTTGCCGGTGACGGTTATGCTGGTCTCAGTGATACAGCCCTGTATTTTATCGGCGGACTGCTGCATCATGCCCCGGCTCTGTGTGCGTTCACCAACCCGACAACGAACAGTTACAAGCGCCTGGTTCCGGGATTTGAAGCGCCGACACGGTTGGCATACAGTCAGCGTAACCGTTCGGCGGCAATCCGCATCCCGACGTACAGCAATTCACCAAAGAGCAAGCGCGTAGAATATCGCGTTCCGGACCCGAGCAGCAACCCGTACCTCGCGTTTTCTGCGTTGCTGATGGCTGGTATCGACGGTATCCAGAACCGGATGCATCCGGGGGATCCATTCGACAAGAACATGTACGACCTCGAGCCGGAAGAGCTTGAGAATGTTCCGGAAACGCCACGTGACCTCGCCAGTGCGTTGGAAGCGTTGGAGCAGGACCAGGAATTCCTGTACAAGGGGAATGTTTTCACGGAAGATGTGATCGACACCTGGATCTGGTACAAGCGCGACCGTGAAGTGACCGAAATTGCCCAGCGTCCGCACCCGTGGGAGTTCGAGCTGTATTATGACATTTAGGCTGGAGACTGGGTCCTTTACGCTTTTGACGTCATCCTGAATGCAATGAAGGATCTCTCGTTTGACGTTTTGCAGTGCTGGGTTGCCGTTGATGTCATCGCTGAGCGAAGCGAAGGATGACGTGTGGTGAAATCAGTGATGTGAATTGTCCATCTTGACCATCAGGTGGCCCGGGTCTTTAGACCCGGGTTTCACGTCCCCATTGATATGATACCCGAGGTTAAAACCCCGGGCCACCCGGTCAATGGCTTTGGTCTACTCAAGGTCGGAGACACCCGACTTGATGTGACAAGTCGGGCCACGCTAACGATCAATCGGTAACTAGAACATCCGACTGCTGGGTCAGGTAGTAGGTGACTTCTTCGAAGGTCGAGTTGAAGGGCAGTGCTTCCTGGTAATAGAAGATAACGCGCAGGCTGTCACCGTGATATTTGTCGTCGAGCAGGACAGTGATCGGGCTGGTACCACGGATCAGATCGCCAGCGTTACCGTTGATCTGATAGTATTCCAACGCAGACGAATTCGCGGGATTTGGAGCGTTCCAGCTCACGTCGAATAGTTGATCGACGGGTCCATCTTGAGGTAGTGGAATACCGATTACGGCCAACCGGTCCAAGTTGACCTGATGCTGATGCTCCTCCCCACCTTCTGTCACCTCAATCAACACAGTCCCGTTGAGATCAGCGAAATCATTCTGGTAGACATTGACAGATGATTTGTAGACTAACGTATCGCCGTTCACCTTGACTAAAGCGTCGTCCAAGATTTCTGAGTCCGATCCGAATGGCCCGCCAATCGTACGCTCGATACGAACCGAGACGTACAACAACGTATCCTGATCCACAATCTGGTCGCTGATCAGGGTGAAGATGGACAGATCTTCGTCATAGTCGCATCCGCTAGTCACCAGCAACGACGTGGTGAAAAGCAGTGCCAGGATTACTTTAGCCATCAGCTTTTGCTTCCTTCTTCACCGGTTCATCTGCAGCGTGACCCTCGTCCTCGGATTCAACAACTCGCGCTTTCCGCTTCTCCAGCTCTTCCGCCCGCCATTCCTGCCAGACTTCGAAGTGCTCGGCTCGAATCCACTTGTGAACATCAAGCACCCAGTTGGTGACATACCAGTTGTCCAACGTGCCCCACATCAGGACCACTGTTAACATAACGGTGATTCCAATTTCGATTGGATTCCGAATCGCCCCCTTCATCTTCCGGCCCAGGTAATGCATGAATGCGCGCCAGTTGAATTTAAACAGGTGGAAACCGAACGCGAGCATGAACCAGATCATCGAAGTCAGGTGCAGATCCCACCATTGGTAGTAATCGAGCGCCATGAATGTCCAGTCCATCTCACCCGCAACCCGGTGATGCGGGGCGATGTAGAGCGCGACGCCGGAGAGTGTAACGACAATCGTGCTGATAAACATGATCAGGGATGTGAAAACCCGCCAGCGGAAACGAATGCGTTTCATGCTTCATTCTCGATATGGTTCGTGTTGTGAGCAGCGAAGATGGGGGTTCTGCGCGCGTTGAACAAGGTTGTTGAGCCCAAGTACTGTAATCCACTATCAAATCAGACGCTGCGAGCGAGCTCAAGGTTTACTTCGTTGACAATGGTCTCCACTTCCTCGAGCCCGGCATCATGGATCGCTTCTTCGACTGTTTTCCAAAGCGGTGTTCCGCACGCGATACAGACGATATTGCGTTCAGTTAGCAGTCGGATCGCCAGTGGTGATTCACGAGCGACATCTTCCAGATCCATGTTGGCAGCGATCGGGTGGTTCATGGTTTCTCCAATTTGTGAGCAATCATCTGTTGGATGCTGGCAGCGATGCAAAGTTGCATTGAAGCTGAAGATTCGCAGATCAACTAAACTCTTGAGAATTAACAGACTATCGCTCATCACAGGTGCTTTGAGAGAACGGATGGTTGTTGCCCAATGGGTTGCATGGGTGCTACCCTGTGCCGACAAACTTACCTGGAGGAGTAATGAATCGCCTGATTTCCGGGATCACAGTGATCCTTGCGACAATATTGATGATTGGCCTGCTTGGATGTGGCCAGAGTGACCAACAACAAACTCAGTCAAAAGCCGTACCTGAGGGTCATAACGCGACCATGGATAAAGTTACCCCAGTCGTGGATTAACACTTTGCAGTGGGCCCGTTCACCGGTGACCTACCGCTAGGTTGGGTCAAAGAGCAGCCGACTTCATCCATGCGCCTTGCGCAATGGGGATTGCCAGTAGCTGAAGGCGTTGAAGACGAAGCCAAAGTCCTCGTTTTCTACTTCGGACCCGAAGCCGGTTCGGTTGAGATGAACATCACCCGTTGGATGGGGCAGTTCGAAAAGGCAGATGGTTCTCCGATTACCGAGGCGGATGTTACACGGGAAACTTCCAGTGTGCAGGATATGGAAGTCACGCTTGTCATGTTCACCGGTACCCAGAAACCGTCCTCGATGATGGGTGCATCAGGTTCAGACAAGAAGCCGGAGTGGATGTTTGTCGCGGCGATTGTGATGAGCCCGAACGGCCCGTGGTTCTTCAAAGGAACCGGTCCCGAGGCAACGATTCAGAAGGAACTGGGCGCGTTCAAGGACATGCTGAACAGCCTTGAATACAGCGAGATGAATGCTCACCATGGCTGACGACACCAGCCAGCGCATTTGAACCGAATGTGTGAACACGTAACTTTGGGTGGCCATCTATTTGAGCCACCCATCATTTTTGAGATGCCGAATGCCACCAGCCAAGAACTCACCTGTGGAAGGATCGAAAAAACGATCCACACCGAAAAGTGCCAAGGCTACCTCCGCAATTGCGTTGAAACAGCAGATCAGTACTGACAAACAGTCTGAAGCGGATACAAAAGCAATATCCTCGAAACCAGCAAAGTTGGGAAGACCAGCTCGTTCAAAATCCGTCGTAAAATCATCTGCTTCCAAGGCTTCACGGCGCAAGCGTCAACCGAAGATTTTCGTTCTCGACACGAACGTTCTGTTGCATGATCCGACCGCGCTTCTCCGTTTTGAGGAAAATGATCTGTTCATTCCGATAACTGTGCTCGAAGAAGTGGATCATTTCAAGAAGGGGACGGACACGATCAATTTTCATGCGCGCGAGATCGCTCGTCAGCTTGATGATCTATTGCCAGCAGTTGGGCAGGCTACCAACGGTGGAACTGTCCTCGGTCCCGGTTTGGGAACGCTACGTATCCATGTCAGCCGTAAGCTGAATGAGATCGTGCGCGCCAGCTTCATGGACAGCACTCCAGATCATCGGATTTTATCAGCGGCCTGTGATATTTCAGAATTGCATGCGGATCGTGACGTTGTACTGGTCAGCAAGGATGTGTCGTTGAGGTTGAAGGCACGTAGTGTCGGCATCCCCGCTGAAGATTACGAGAGCGATAAAGTTCCAGCGATTGACGAACTGTACACCGGTCAGCATGAACTGGAAAATCTCGATCCTGATCTCATCGACCAGTTGTACAGTGATCCATTTGAAGTTCCGCTGGAGTTTTTCGACATAGATGAACCGTTTCCGAACGCCTACTTCATCCTTAAGAGCAACCGTAACAGCGCCCTGGCCCGCTATGATGCCGACCGTGAAGCCCTCGTTCGCGTTGATAAACGTAACGGCTATGGCATCACTCCACGCAACAGCGAACAAACTTTTGCGTTGGATGCGTTGCTGAACGACCATGTCAAGCTGGTAACATTCTCCGGCAAAGCGGGAACGGGCAAAACACTGATCGCTTTGGCAGGAGCGTTGGAAACCCGTCGCCAGTATGACCAGATCTTTCTCGCACGACCGGTAGTCCCCCTTGGACAGCAGGAGTTGGGGTATTTACCGGGCGACATCGAAGAAAAGCTAGATCCGTTCATGCAGCCGTTGTGGGATAACCTCGGCGTAATCCGTGGCCAGTACAAACACACCGACAAGAAGGTGCAAGCCATTGACGACATGCTGAAGAATCGGAAGTTGAACATCAGTGCGTTGGCGTATATCCGCGGACGGAGCTTGAACCGCATCTTCTTCATCGTCGATGAGGCGCAGAATCTGACGGGTCATGAAGTCAAGACGATCATCACCCGCGCCGGCGAGGGCACGAAGATCGTGCTTACAGGCGATCCGAATCAGATCGACAGCCCGTATCTGGACAGCCGCTCGAACGGATTAACCCGTCTGATTGACAAGATGAAGGGTCAGAAGTTGTACGCGCACGTCACCTTGGAAAAAGGTGAACGCAGCCAGCTTTCAGACCTTGCATCCAATTTACTGTAGCTAATCTGAACACATGCAATCGCCCCGCCCAGCGTACTGGACGGGGCTTTTGTGTATCTGGAAATCTATTCGATGTCGATATACGTTCAGTGAGTCAAAAAAACGGGATAATTAACGATATTATCGAATTCAGATTAATCTACTGAATGCGGTATAATTTATAAATGGATTTTGGTGTATTGATTGTATTCTGTTAAGTTTAGCATTTTCAAAACTCTAGCTAACATTCATATTATTTAAGTTGATCTAGATTCGTAAGTTAGAACTATTTCCGCTCTCGAGGCAATTATTATGGGCAAGCTGAAGATGTGATTTTGATCAGTTGACATATTGGTGCGAACTTTAAAATTACCAATGATTGGCAGACATTTCACATCGATCCCATCCAAACTGCACACAGATCTGAGCGATTACGGTCAGCTGCACGGTTTCCAAAAAACAATCTTGGATTGTATCCAGCCGACTCATGGCTGTTGCAGGCAATACTGATGCACTCCCTTGAGGAGTGCATACAATTGGAAATGTGTGTGTGAAGGCTTCTAGAGAAGGAGGGTTAACCATGACATGGAACAGGGGATTCTTGTGTGTTTTGGTGGTGCTGCTACCGTTCGCTGTTACCGCAGAGCTGATTGAAGTACCGATCGCCCCGAATGTTGAAAAGGGGCAGACACAGGAGGGTGTTGTCTACTGTTGGCCCGGATCAATCATTCAAACAGAGGGCATTGACCTGAATGCTGAGCCGGTCGTACCGGATCTACGCCGTCAACTTTCGAGGGAAGAAGTGTCCATCGAGGAACCAGGTCCGGTAATTGACGATTTGAATCCAATATATATCGAAGGATTCGATCCAGGCTGGGTTACTAACTGGTTTGGACCAGCCGGCGGTGGATACGATGCAGGCGGTACGTACCATTACTGGCTATGGACGGAACGCACCGAGCGTTCGAGTGGCGGCAGTTACGCGGCCTATTGCGCTGGTGACGCGACGGAAGTTCCGGATCCTGCAGTGGATACCTACCCTGACGATATGGCGACTTGGATATATTATGGTCCTGTGGACATGAGTATGTACGAGGGTGCGGCAGTGGAGTTCGACTACTTCATCGACTGTGAAGCCCGTTGGGACAATATGTTCGTCGGCATCAGTACCGATGGTTCGAATTACACGGGGAACTTCTATTCAGGTTACGCTGGGATGTGGTACACGGACGAGATGATTACGCTGGACTTCACCGGGCCTGAACCAACCGTCTATTTCTTGTTCAAGTTCGCTAGTGACTTCGCAGTCAGTTCGGGCGAGGGTGCATGGATCGATCAAGTACGCATCTATGGGGAGTTTGATGGTCTTCCGGATCTACAGATCACCGATGTTACCTGGAATCCTACCAACCCAGCCCCTGGTGCCGCAGTGGATATCGACGTCGCCTACATGAACACCGGTCCTGATAATGCCGGTCCGTTCTATGTTGACCTGTTCCTCGACACGGATGGTGTCGCGCCAGAAATCGGTGAACTTGGTGATCTATATGCGTTTATCCCCGGCGTGCTATGCCCGGGCGATTTTGGAACTCACACGTTCACCACGACCTACCCATCTGATGGCACACGCTGGTTGTACGCACTGATCGACACCGACGAAATTATCGAAGAGGAGAACGAGGATAACAACCGGTGGGGTGTCGGAAAACTGCCGGTGGGTGTGGCTACAATTGTCACTGCCGGACCGATCACACCATATACTCTGCCGGTTGGTGGCGGAACAATCTCCTATCTAGCCACCGGAACCCAATATGGTGGCAATGTAGTGCAGCCGGCATGGGTGACAATCTCCCATGAAGGTTATGGTAATGCGGTGGAAGTTTTCCAGACCAACCCGCTGCCGTTAAATGCCGGTTCATCGGTGTCCGCAACATTGAGTCACTACATCCCTGGTAACGCTCCAGGTGGAACATACAATGTCTACGTGAACTATGGTGTCTATCCATGGCAGCCCTTCGACACCGGTCAGGCGAGCTTCATCAAGGACGGTCCCGTTGCGGATGGTGCATCGAACCTCGGTAATCTCGGAATTACCACCACGTGGACAGAGACCACGCCCGAACTCACAGGTGATGCGGACGACATATTGCAGCTGCCAGAAGAATTCGCGATGGGTGCTGCGTATCCGAATCCATTCAACCCGACGACAAACATGATGGTGACCTTACCGGAGACGGCTGAGCTAGTGGTGACCGTGTACAACCTGCAAGGGCAGGAAGTAGAGCGTCTGGCGGAAGGCGTCTATAATGCCGGACAGCATCAGCTGACCTTCGATGGGAGCGGTCTGGCGAGTGGTGTGTACTTGGTGCGGACAGAAACCAGTTTAGGAAATTCTGCGATTCAGAAGGTGATGTTGATGAAGTAAGCCCTGATTCTACCTGAGCCAGGAAAATATGAGAGCCAAGACTGGACGACCTGAATCACTCGATTCAGGTCGTTCTAAATTATAGCGATTCCGCACAAGTGCTGAGGATTATTTGGATTTCAAGTCGAACAAATCTATTTAACATATTATTTACAATCCCGCGAATTTCAAGCCAGACACCTCTATCAACCCTCATAGTCCACGAATTATATTTGAATTCTCACGGATTAGCGTCGTGATATTTAGTATATAGCGGTTATTGGGATTATTTGTGATCGGAGACTTGGGACAGGATTGAACGTGTCTCCTCATGTGAGAAAATGTAAATACTTAGTATAATCGCAATTAGAGAGTTTGGTATTTGGTGTTTAAAGGATGTATCTTTATGTCAGAGTGATTTGGCGAGTGAAAATGGGTTGGAGTAGGAAAGCCGAATGTGATCGCATTTCTGATCCACGGCGGATGAGTTGTGGAGGTGTCCCATGAAGCGAATAATCCTGATTTCTATTTTGTTGGTGTTCACGTACACGATGATCGTCTCTGCCAACCAGATTCAGATGGTGAATGCTGACAACGCCAAGAACACCCCTACCCAGAAAGTTCTCGAAGGTCTCATTGAGTCTGACTTGCCATCAGAGGTACAAACCGCCGGTAAGGATGGTGGATCGCAAATTCGGACAGGCAACGGTCTGGATGAAATTGATGGAACACCCGACCTTGAGATCACGAGCATAGCCAATGTTCCGCTGAATCCCCAACCGGGTTCAACGGTCGAAATCCTGATAACGATAACCAACACCGGTACGGCCGAAAGTGGTTCGTTCTACCTCGATGTATTCACTAATCAACCGATGAAGCCGGAACATGGTGACCAGGGTGATTTTACGGTTTTAGTCAGTGGTCTGTTTCCCGAAGCGCACGTGACAGAATCAGTAAACGTGATCTACACTGAGCATGGTACCAAGCATCTGTGGGCGTTAGTCGATTCACAAAACGAGATCATCGAGATTCTGAATGACAACAATGTCTTCGGTACTTACGAGATTCCGGTCGGAACCGCGACTATGATAAGTGTGGAAAGCCCCGAAGAAATAGAAGTCCCAGCAGGAGGCAGCGAGATCTTCTACGAAGTCACAGTCCAACAGTTCGGCGATGAATCTACTATTGATGGTTGGGTTTCTATTACCAACACCTCGTATGGCACAGGAATTGACATCCTTGGCTTCCCAGTGCGGACTTTCTATTCTGGTCTGCCATACGCCTTCCAATTCCAACAGATTGTGCCCTCATTCGCCGCGGCGGGTACCTACCAACTGGCAGTAGCAATGGGAGTGTATCCGTGGATCGTGGAAACGTCGGATAAACTCTACTTCACAAAATCAGGTACGCAGGATGATATGCAGACTGACATGGGCGGTCCAAACGACTGGCCGGTAGAAATACGGGTGATCCAGGCAGGCGGATCAGGTGAGCAGATCACTGAACTGCCATCCACAATAGAGTTGAGCCCAGCATATCCGAATCCGTTCAATCCGACGACCACGATAACTATGAGCCTTCCTGAAGCTTCTGAACTAGTGGTGAGCGTGTTCAATCTGCAGGGATGCGAAGTCGTGCGGTTGGCTCGGGGCACATATCCGGCAGGTGAGCACCAGCTGACGTTCGATGGGCATGGTCTGGCCAGCGGTGCCTACTTGGTACAAGCACGGACGAACCTTGGAAATTCGGCAATTCAGAAGGTGATGTTAATGAAGTGATCCGATAAATGTGATCGCTGTCACCTCTGTGAGAGCCTGCATTTATAACCCGGATTCACCGATCCGGGTTTCTTATTTCCATTAATCTTTTCGATCAAACACTTGGTTAATTTAGTGTTCAGCATGACATCATTTCATGTACCCTTTATCGCCCTTTTGCCCGCATTACGCAGAATAGCTGGACATCCCAGTATTTCGAGCCAGGAGATATGCTTCAAGATCCCGCTGTCAATTTCTGATATTCGCCGTATTGACGGGTTTTGGATATTTAGTATAATCCGAATGATTAGCAGCCGAACTGGGACTCTCTGTGGTATAAAATGATGACACTTATAATCAAAATTAGAAAAGATGTTGGAAATCAAACATTTTTGAGGTATATTGTGGTCGAGCACGAAAGCGATCCGCACATGACATGCGTTTCGCTTTGAAAAGTAAACGGGTGTACCGGGCATCAACAGATCCACCGCACCCTCGCGATTCGAATTCGCGACCATAAAGGAGTTGGAGGTGTAACATGAAGAGAACGCTCGTGGTTTTGATCCTGGTGGCAGCGTTCCCAATGATCGCAGCAAGTGAAGAAGTTCAGCCGGATCTTGTCATTCCTGTTCCTGAGGATGATGGGACAGATTACAAGATTCTCGCTGGCAGCTTGCAGTTGGATCCTGAGGAACTCCCTGGGTTCACCAAGAATCCTGCCGGTGACATGTTCATCCAGGATGACACATCGACAGCTTTTGTCGAAGGTTTCGAAGGTGAATTCCCCGGCTTATGGGCAGTATCTGGCGGGAATAACAACTGGGACGTCGTGAATGATCGTTCCCGTTCTGGTGAAACAGCGCTGTGGTGCAATGCGGATGGCCGTAATCCAGTGCAGGGTTACCAGTCGAACACGTTGACCACGATTGTCTACGGTCCATTCGACATGAGTGGTTTCGATTCAGGATATCTCAATTTCTGGCACTGGACGGAGACAGAGCTGAACGGTGATTTCCTGTTTGCAGGTGTATCTGGCGATGGCGAGCTGTTCCAGGGATACTATATCTCTGGCATGATTCAGGAATGGCGTGAGCAGACGCTGGATATTTCCCCTTACGGGGGTGGTGAAATCTATCTGATGTTCCGTTTCGTCAGCGACAACAACCACAATTTCGAGGGCGTTTACCTCGACCATATCGCGCTGTGTTTCACCGAAATTGGAGGTGCCGTGCAGGGTGAAACGGCTGAGTTGGCGATTACGGAAGTCAATCATATCCCGTTCAATCCATCTCTCGGTCAGACGGTTGAGCTAACGATGACCATTGAGAACTCGGGAACGGTGAGCAGTGGTGACTTTTACATTGATTTGTTCAGTGATCAGCCGATGGCTCCATTACCAGGAGACGATTGCACGGTGAGTCAGTATTTCCCGAATGGACTGGCAGCCGGTCAGAGCAACACAATTCAGTTCGAGGTGGTTTACAACATTGATGGCACCAAACACCTGTGGGCGATTATCGATGCGGGTGAAGATGTTCTCGAACAGGATGAAACGGATAACCTCCTCGGTATCTATGATGTTCCGGTTGGTATTGCGACACATGTCACAGCCCAGCCGTACTTTGATGTGGTCATTCCTCATGAAGGTGGCTCGTTCGACTATATGGTGACAATGGAGCGGTTCCGTTTGGACGCCACTCTTGACGGGTGGATTTCAATTACTCACCTGTCCTATGGCAACTCGATTGAGGTCTACCACTTCGCCACTCAGCTCTACTTTGAAGGGACACCGTACGGGTATGATTTCAATCAGGTTGTGCCAGAATCGGCTCCACCGGGAGATTATATCGTAACGGTATCTTTCGGGCAGTATCCGTGGGGTGTATTGGACACCGGATCGTTCACGTTCACCAAGACCGGCGTAATGATAGATCCAGACCCGACTTTGGGTGATCCGATTGATTGGCCGGGCGCAGGTCAGCTGATGGGCAATGGTGAAGGGATGAACGCAAATGAAATGCCGGTTGTAGTCAGCTTGTCCCCAGCATACCCGAACCCATTCAACGCCCAGACTCAGGTGACGTTGACGCTTTCTAATGGCAGCGGACTTTCAGTCAGCTTGTTCAATGTTCAGGGACGTCGGGTTGCGACGATTGCGAACGGTGAGTATGCGGCGGGCAGTCACACGTTCAGCGTCGACGCACGCGATCTGGCCAGCGGTACTTATCTGCTGCACGCAAAGACAGGTGCAGGCGAAACCGCTGTACAAAAACTCGTGTTGATGAAGTAATACAATGGGAATGTGATGTCTCCTGTAAATGGGCCGTCCAATCTTGGACGGCCTGTTTTATTGTCCGCGTGGGTGGAAGTCGCGGTGTTCTTGTTGCAGCATGGATCTTTCCAGATGGGTGTATACCTGCGTTGTCGAAATGTCGGCATGTCCCAGCATATCCTGCACCGACCGCAGATCTGCTCCTGCTTCGACCAGATGTGATGCGAATGTGTGCCGGAATACATGCGGGCTAATGGTTACGGTCAGATTCAACGGTTCCGCGATAGCTTTCAGTCGAATCCAGATGGCTTGCCTGGTTAGTGGTCTACCGTTGTTGCTGAGGAACAGCACTCCCTTGTCCAATCCTCGACCACCAGCGAGCTGCGAACGAATGCCATCACTCAGATACCTGTCATGCACCCAATATCGTGCTTCTTTGCCGATGGGAACGTATCGTTCCTTCCTTCCTTTTCCGAACACGCGCAAGAAATCTTCATCCCACAAACAATCAGCCAGGGTCACCGTGATCAATTCGCTGACACGCAATCCACACGCCCAGAGAAGTTCGAGAATCGCCCTGTCTCTTAGTCCGAGTGCGGTGCTTACATCGGGCGCTTCAACCAGGCTGGTCGCTTCATCAATGCTCAGCGTTGTTGGAAGTTTTGTTGCCCGCCGGGGTAATCGAAACCCAGTTGCAGGGTTTGTTTTTGCCAAGCCTTCACGGTGCAGAAATTTGTGAAAGTGTTTGATAGCGGACGCAGATCGCGCGCGGCTGGTTTCTGCTAGATCGAGTTCTTTGAGCAGTTTCAGATGCTTGTTCTGGTGCTCGCGGTGAATGTCGTCGGAGTTGCGCACACCCAAGTCCGCCAGGTGTTGCAGGTATCGAACCAGATCACGCGAATACGCTTCGACTGTATTATGACTGTAGCTGCGTTCCAACTCCAGGTGTGAAAGGAATTCTGCCAACTCGTCACGCAGAATTGGTGTTTGTGGAGATTCGGCTATCATTGGACAGAAGACTCTTGCTTCAGTTGCTGTTCCAGCGTATCCAGACGTGTGCGCAGAATGGTAACGTATTCGGAAAGGGTGTCTCCACGCGCGCCCTTGGGTACAAACAGCGGTTCGCTGAATCCGACTACGATCTGCGTTCCAGGAACCGGGACAGTTTGCCGGTCCCACGACGGTAGATTCCAGTGTTTCATTGCAATAGCATGCATGGGGAGAATGGGTCGCTGGGCAAGTGATGCGATCTGGATGATTCCGGGCTTGACCTCACGTCTCGGTCCCTCTGGGCCATCAACAACCCATCCGATGATTTTGTCTGCTTTTAGTTGGCGGACACTTTCCCGGACTGCATGCATTGGTTGATGACCACTGGATGCGCGCGTAAGGTTGTGTCCGAGACCTGACAATATGCGTGAAATGATTTCACCCTCCCATGAAGGTGATACCACTGCGACAAAGCCGGTATCTCGCAATGAATAGATGTTCATTAGCAATGCTTCATGCCAACTTGAAAGAATCCAGTTGGAAGAAGCCGCTGTAGTTCGTAAATGGTCTAATCCAACCCACTTTATTGACCACGTCGCTCCAATTCTACGGATGAGTGGTGCTAACCAACTCTCACATAGCGGTGGAATCGCATAAGGCCACAATCCAGTTGGTTGTCCCGGAAGTGGGTCTGGTAACTCAAGAAAGTAACGAATCGGGTTCAAGATTGTGTGTGTCATCGCTAAAATAATCCGCAGTATGGTAAATCTGTAGCTGAGTTTTGCAGATAATCCGTATTTCGGATCATGTTATGCATCTGAGCCTTTCTTTTTCAGGTTAAGTTAAAACTATTGGTCGTAAGATGAAAAACAAAGAGGCGATTTTCAAGTAGCCAGACTTGGGATCTCAATCACAATCATTAACTTATATGAATAAACATCGAAGAGGTCGACATTGGGTAGCACAGTAAGATAATCGCAGATCTTATGGTCTCAGAGTGTTCTGTATCTCGTTGTCCTTGACAAGACTTTTATGTGACAGTATTATGTCCTTGTGTGAAGGAGCACATGCCAAATATTGGGTGCGAAAGAAAAAAGGAGTGATTCATGGCGACCGTTAGCGACCGCAAGTATGCGGAAGGTATGGGATTGGATGTTGAACAGGTTCGCAAACTGATCAAGCGTTTGGATATCGCTTTCTTCTCAAGCGGTAAAGGCGACAGCATGGTATACATGTTCGATTCCGATGATTTGGATTCAAAGTTGCAGGATTCGAAGAAGTCAAAGAAGGATCGTCGCCGTGGTCCACGTAAAAAGGCCGGCGCGAAGAAGACCAAGTAATTTCGGATCTTAGCGAATTCTGAAGGAGAGTTCTGCCGGGACGGTGGCAACATTGTCCAGCTGAACTCTCCTTTTTGTTTGATCTGAATCTTATGGTAACCTATTGATTATATGGAAATAACCTCAAACCTGTCCGACAATCTCTCTTGAGGCATAGCAGTTGCTCGTACTCTTTCGCCAACAGAAGAGGTATGTCCATGAGTAACACAACTTATGATTTCTTTTTTCGTCGGCTGGACGCGATGCAACCATTGCGGAAAGGTTTGGACACATATGCTACGCGGCAGAAAGTTTTCGCCGCCAACATTGCCAACTCTGAAACTCCCGGATATAGATCTCGAAAAGTTGAGTTTGAATCGGAACTTCGCAAAGCAATCGAGGTCAAACGGATGCGGCTGACCAGAACGGATCGTGAGCATATCCCTGTTGCTGGCGGTCGCAATCGAATGGACCGCGTTCAGCCCGAAGTTAAGACGAGTAACGCCGAGATGTTGAACGGTATCAACAACGTCGACATTGAAACTGAGATGTCTGGCATGGCGACAAACCAGATACAATTTGCCACCGCAAGCAAAGTGCTCGGCATGCGCTATCGAATGTTGAAATCGAGTATCCTTGGACGAATGACCTGATCCTATTCCACGAGTAGAAGCGAGAAAAACACGCCTCGATTGAGGCGTGTTTTTGTTTCAGGAAACTCAATATAGTCCTACCTGTTCGCCAGGTAATCGCTGA
Organism: uncultured bacterium; assembly: GCA_964552465.1. Taxonomy (GTDB): domain Bacteria; phylum Electryoneota; class Electryoneia; order Electryoneales; family Electryoneaceae; genus BMS3BBIN04. The sequence continues at coordinate 225,525 of CAZKGR010000002.1, read as the reverse complement.
ATGCTCTCGCAATATTTCCATTTGCTTTGTGGTCATCGAAGAACTCAAGGAACAACTTCATTCGATTAACTGTTACCTCGCTGATCAGGTGTTCGACCTTACATGCGTCATCATCGGCTTGTTCAGCAGGCACACCAAAGACTTCTTCAAAGAGCCGTTTGAGCATCTTGTGTTTGCGATAGATCCTGTCCGCTTCTTTCCTGCCTTTATCAGTGAGCTCGATGTCGCCATACTTCTGGTGGAGTACCAACCCTCTGTCTTGCAGGACAGCAAGCGCCTCGGTCACTGAAGGCTTTGATACTCCCATGGAATCCGCGATGTTTTTAACTTTCGCCGTATGACCTTCAAGATCTTGAAAGTAGATGGTCTCGAGATAGTCTTCCATGTTGGCGCTAAGACTACTCTTTTCTCGACGATGTGGCATGCTCTTCCTCCGGCACGGATCCTGTTCCAATCTTCCCAAGCGTTGCAAACGATCAATAAATCATTCGTTTGCTAAGTCGGAAAGGGCAAAAGTTCGCCGTTCATAACGTGTAGGACAATCTAACTTCCTGAGATTAAAATAATCCAGCCCTCCGGAGCTTGCAAGGAGTATTACCTCAATGATGGTACTGATCGGTGACATCAACGCCACCGGGTAATGTAAGAGCTTTGAATTCTGTCGGAGGTTGACCTGCATCAGCGAGTAAACGGATGAACAACTTGTAGCGTAGCATCAGCTTGTTAATCCGACTTTTCAATCCACCTTCCACCAGATATTGATGCATGGATGGGTGGACAACAACTTTGATTCGTCGTTTGTGTGTGTGATAGATATAGCGTGCAATCCACCGTTCCATTTCAGTAATCATGGTTTCACGAGTAGGTAACATTCCTGTGCCGTTGCACGCATTGCACGGCTCTTTCAACGCATGTACCAAGGCTGGACGTATCCGTTGCCTGGTGAGCAACATCAGTCCGAACGCTCCAACTGGAACTACGTCCAGTTTCGCCCGGTCACGCTTGAGCTCTTTCTTCATTTCATCGTAGAGCTTCTTTCGATTCTTCTCTTCTATCATGTCAATGAAATCAATCGCGATGATACCACCGATGTCACGCAGCCGCAGTTGACGGCAGACTTCCCGTGCTGCACGCAAGTTGACTTTCAGGCTGTTTTCTTCGTGATTACTCTTACCGACATACCGCCCGCTGTTCACATCGATCGTGACCATCGCCTCGGTGTGTTCGATGAGAATGTGTCCCCCACCTTCCAGCCACACTTTACGGCGCAGACCTTTTTCGATTTCAGTTTCAACCTCATAGTGATCGAAAATGGGCAAGCGATCAGCATAGAGCTCGACTCGCTCGATCAATTGTGGTGATACGCCCTTGAGATATTCAGTGATCTCGCGATACAACAGTTTCGAATCAACGATCAGGTGATCAATATCTGGATTAAATAAATCTCGGATGACGCTGGATGCGAGGGTGACTTCCTTGTACACTCGCTCAGGCGCCTTAGCAGTACGTGATTTGTTTTCGATTTTGCGCCAGGTAGAAACCAGTAGCTCGATGTCATTTCTAAGGGTGACATCATCTTTATCCACAGCAACGGTTCGCACAATCAGTCCGTACCCGTCACCTTGCAAGGATTTGGCAAGTTTCTTGAGCCTGCGTTTTTCCTTGGGATTCGAAATCTTGCGTGATACGCCGATACTGTCTTCATGGGGAACGAGGACAACAAACCGCCCTGGAAGTGATAGCTGGCTGGTTACTCGCGGTCCCTTCCCACCCATAGGCTCTTTGGTAACCTGAACGAGAATTTCCTGCCCCGACTGCAGGTTTACCCGGGAAGCGTTACCACGTCGACCATTGCCGTTACCATTGTCACCATTTGCATCCGGGTCTTCGGCGATTTCGTACAGCACACCGACGTCATTGAAATGCAGGAATCCGTCCTGTTCCCAACCGATGTCAACGAATGCTGCGGAGATTCCGTTCAGAACTTTGCGCACACGTCCAAGGTAGATGTCGCCGACATTCCGTTCTCTCTCAGGACGTTCGACAAAAACCTCGGCCACTCGTTCATCCTCCAGCAGGACGATGCGAGTTTCAGCGGTTGTCGCATTGATGACAATTTCCTTCTTCATGCCATCACTCCAGATCTCGAGAGGGTGTCAGTCATCAGTTCCATTGGAGTAACCAGAGAACCAGCGGGGGATGGCACCAACATTTCTTTTCGAGTGATTGTGCTTAGAAAAGCTGAGTCTGCATTCCATACGGATGCGAGCTCGTCAAGACGTGCGGTTGCGCCGTTGATGGCATCCAGATGGAGAACTGTTGTTCCATCATGCTGGTCTACTTGATTTACAAATTGGCGCAAATCCACTCGTTTTTCCTTGCCTTTACTGATGCGTTTAACAACGCATGTATCTTGCCGCATGAACTCTTTCAAGCTGTCATCGAACTGTTCATGGTCTGGAGTTGGAAACTCATAAACCAACCTGTCCACGATCGCCGCCAGTGCTTCAGGTCGTTTTTCGAGAACAACAGCTTGTTCAGCACATAGACCCACGGGTGCAATGCTGTTGATCGAATCGATAACCTGATCTGCGGTCATCGCCTCAGCAATGCTGATATCTATGTATTCAGCATCACTTTGCAAGCCTACTGGCAGAGGAGGACCAAAGCCCAACCTGGCATGGGGATGGAATCCCTGGCTGTATGCGACAGGAACTCCCGCACGACGGAGAATACGTTCCCACAACCTCACCAGATCGAGGTGCCCGGACCACCTCAATTCCGGTCCACGAGTGTAGCGGACTCTTGCGACAACAGCAACCTCTGTTGGAGCAAGTGTCCCCACTGCCGGGTGCGGCGCACGATTCATGAGTTCTGAGTAGGAATTACAGACTTTGCTATTTTCCGGAATCATTCGTTCAAGACCGCAGGCGTGGCATTTACCGTCGCGACAATCATCTGTAGCCTTTGCCTTGAGCGCCTTTTTCCACTCACGTTCATGAAACCGGTTGTGCACACCCTTGCTGACATGATCCCACGGTAACTGCTGACCCATCATTGCGCTTGCAAGCTGATTTGGGTCGAGTTGCTCGTCTGCATACGCCTGCCACCACCGATCAGCTTTGAATCGATCATGCCATGCCTCAAGCACCCCGCCATCTTTCCACACTCGCTCTATAACCGCTCCCATCCTCCGATCACCACGTGCGATTGTGGTCTCGATCAACGCGCTATACGGATCATGCGTGGTGAGCCGTGCCTGAACTCCACGGAATGCATCACGCAGGACGTTGATCCTTCGCCGTGTTTCTTCAACGGATGTCTGTCCGAAACGCTGGAAAGGTGTATGGGCTTTGGGCGCAAACGGACTCACCGACACTGTCACTCGCTGCCGCTTCGTCTTGCGCAACTTGGTAACCTTGGCTGCCATGCTGGCGATTCCCGCGAGATCCTCGTCTGTTTCGGTAGGTAGACCAATCATGAAATAGAGCTTGACAGATGTGTAACCTTCACTGAACGCGAGATCCACCGCACGGTACAGGTCTTCCTCGTTGGAGTTCTTATTGATCACATCACGCAGGCGCTGTGTTCCGGCTTCTGGGGCGAAGGTGATCCCGGACTTGCGTGATCCCGGAAATGCTCGCGCCATCTCCGGTGTGAATGAGTCCGGTCTGAGCGACGGAAACGCTAGCGAAATCCCTTGCCCTCGAAACTGATCCTGCAATGCGTCAATCAAATCGGGCAATGGACTATAGTCCGAGGTTGAAAGCGACGTCAGGCTGAGTTCGGTGTGACCGGTCGCGTTTATGTTCGCAACAGCCTGTTTGACGACATCATGTGACCGCCGTTCTCGCACGGGGCGATACAATGTCCCCGCCTGACAGAATCGGCAACCACGTGTGCAGCCGCGCATCACTTCAAGGCTGAGACGGTCAAATGTAATTTCGGTCAATGGGACAAGTGGGTTGTTCGGATAGTTGTGCGGCGACAGGGATTCGATTAGACAGCCACGGACCAACGGACCGTTGTCAGTTTCAATGATATAGTGCCCGCCATCGGATTCGACCGGCGTATGCAGGGCTGGACGATAGATCCCTTCCACCGCTGCGAGACGAGCGAGTGTTTCCGCGCGTGACTGACCAGCTCGTTTGCACTCAAGTGCGACTCGTGACAGCTCGACGACCTGGTCTTCCCCGTCACCTACAGCGACGAGGTCAACAAAATCCGCGAACGGTTCTGGATTGAACGCTATGGGACCGCCAGCGATTACGATTGGATCGTTTTCGCCCCGAACTTCGCTGCGAATCGGAATGCCACCGAGGTCGAGCAGTTCGAGCATGCCGGGCAGCGCCATCTCGTAGGACAGGCTGACGCCGACGATGTCGCATTGATTGAGCGGAGTGCGTGTTTCGAGAGTAGTCAGGGGGAGGTTTGTCGCACGGAAGCAGGCGGCAGCATCCTCTTCCGGCAGGAATACACGTTCCCCAGCAACCTCCGAACCAATTGAATTGATTCGGTGGTAGAGAATCTGCACCGCCAGCGAACTCATTGCTATTTCGTACAAATCCGGGTACGCAATGGCAAATCGTAGTTCAGCATCTGGTTTTACAATCCGGTGCAGTTCACGTCCGGCATACCGCTGCGGCTTCCGAACGTACGGAAGGATGTCCGTTTCTACACGGTCCCAAAACTGTGTCAATCGTTGTGATCCTCGACCTGCGCGTCGGCGGGAGGATGTACACGGAGAGAGAGGACCCGATTGCCATCGACCGCGTTTACCCTGAAACTCCAACCCGAATGCTGGAACTCCTGCCCCGGCGTGGGAACTTCGCCTGCCAGTGCGAATATGAATCCGCCCAGCGTGTCGTAGTCCTCATCCGTCGGAACGACATCCTCGCCGATTTCACGATTGAAATCCGACACTTCCATTTTGGCCAAAACGAGGAAGTCTCCAGTGTCTAGACGCTTGAAGATCTCTTCCTCTGTATCGAATTCGTCGTGGATTTCGCCGACGATCTCCTCGATCACGTCTTCCATTGTGACCAGACCCTCGGTACCGCCGTACTCATCCACCACGATTGCCATGTGAATTTTGTTCTTCTGAAACTCTTTCAACAACGTCGCTATGCGCTTGCTTTCAGGCACAAAATACGCCTCACGCATCACTTCACTGACCGGTTTTCCGCTGTGACCGTTGGTGTTGGCCCCAATCAGATCTTTCGCGTACAGAATGCCGACGATATGGTCAACATCCTTATCATAGACGGGAATACGGCTGTGCCCGTGTTCACGTATCGTCTGGATTACCTGGTCCACTCGTTCGTCTTGTGGTACCGCGATCATGTCGATGCGCGGAACCATGATCTCGCCAGCTTCGGTTTCACCGAACTCGAAGATGGAGTGAATCATCTCGCGCTCATCTTCCTCGAGGACACCGTGTTCTTCACTGACTTCTGCGAGTGTGCGCAATTCCTCTTCACTGAACAGGATGCGAGTCGCTTCGACGCCAAATATTTTGGCCAGATTGTCAACGAACTTGACGAGCAACCAGCTAAACGGCCAAAGTATCAGCGTTGCCAGGCGTACCAAGCCGGACATGAGCAACGCCCAGCGCTCGTTATGACGCAAGGCGAAAACTTTCGGTGAAATCTCGACGAGGACAATTAGCAGGAACGTAACAATCAGAATCTGAAGGACTAGCGCCCACCTTGGATCGAGCCCGGCTGCGAGCGCGGCTTGCGTTACTGCAAGTGCGGCAACGCTTGCTGCAGAGGTGTTGACAACGGTATTCCCAATCAGGATAGCAACGAGTAACTCACGGGGACGGTCGAGCATGCTAACAACACGACGTGCCCCAGAATCCGTCCGTTCGCGCAGACTGCGGATCTGCGCCTTCGAGAGGGAGAAAAATGCGGTTTCGCTACCGGAAAAGAACGCTGACAGGACGAGCAGTGCAATGAAGACTACGATCTCTGTCCCGTATGATTGACTGTCCACCTCCTGATTAGCCCCTCGTATCCACCGGTTCGTTGATTTGCCACGTCAGGACGCCGGCTACACGTCCCGCTCGAGCCAAGCCGTCGTCTTCACGTCGGGTCATGGCTTCACGCTTCGCAGCTGTATTGTCGTCCCATCCTGCAAGGTGCAACACCCCGTGAAGGAGAAGACGTGATACTTCTTCAGTCACTGTACATTCAAAATGTACGGCCTGCTTTTGTGCTGTTTGCAAGCTAACATAGATTTCAGCGTCGGGGAAACTGTCATCGTCATCGTTTTCGTCTGAAACCTCTGTCTCTTCGATCGCTATGGATGAAGTATTTTCGTCTGGTTCCAACGCTTCGGCTTCGACTAAATTTTCTGGTTCGAGGTCAACTTCATCATCAAGACCTTCCAGACCCATTTCCTGGTAGTTGAAAGTGATAACGTCCGTCGGACCATCGTGCCGCAAATACTGCTCGTTCAATTCGCGGATCTGATCATCGTTGATCAGGATAAATTGGATATAGTCCAAGTCAAGTGATTCAGTTTTTGCTTCAGCCAGCAACCACTCGAGCATTCGTTCTTCTCCGCCCAGCGACCAGCCTTCCAAATCGATTATCAACCGCATCATGACTCATCCTCGGCGGTCGGTACTTCAGCAGTTACTTCTTTCTGAAATGATTGTGCCTTCTCGCGTCTCGACTCAATCTCTTCTCGCGATGGATAACGGATGCGATGGTGGTGCATACCCTGTAATACTGGAACGAATGCGCTGATAATCTCGCCGAGATCGTGCATTGTCAACGGGCATTCATCCAGCTCTCCATCCCGATATTTATTGATAATGACATCACGGACTTTCCCTTCGATATTGTCCGCACTCGGATCATCGAGACTGCGGGTAGCAGCTTCCGCACTGTCAGCCAGCATCAGGATACCAGTTTCCTTGCTCTGGGGTTTTGGTCCTGGGTAGCGGAACTCATTTTCGTCGACAGAACCTTCTGGTCGCAACGATAATGCACGATTATAGAAATAGACCATCACGCTGGTTCCGTGATGCTCGCGGATGAATGCTTTGATATTCTCAGGTACACGGAACCGATCAGCGATTTCTACACCACGAATTACATGGTCCGCCAGCATTTTCGCTGACTCTTCCGGTTCCAGTGAATCATGGATGTTGCCCTGAGCTGAGGATTGATTCTCGACAAAGTATTCACGACGGGCCATCTTGCCGATGTCGTGATAATACGCACCTGCGCGAACCAGTAACGGATTGGCATGAATTTGCTCAGCGGCTGATTCCGCCAGATTTCCAACCATGATGCTGTGGTGATATGTTCCCGGTGCTTCGAGGGACAATCGTTTCAGCAGAGGGCGATTCAGATCAGCCAGCTCCAGCAATGTCAAATCGGATGTGACCTGAAAGATGGGCTCGATAACCAGGAGCATTCCCAGAGCAATCAATGGTGAGCTGATGGCATTGATTGCCAGGTATCCGATTTCGGAAACCACATCGGTATCCAATTGCAAGCTCAACATGTGCTCGATCAACACTGCGGCCAAGCCACCGATAAAGATCAGGATCGCTGATCTCATGATCTGTAAACGTGTTTTCACCCGTAATACTGCGAAGATGCTGATCGATGACGGTAGGAGCACAATCAGGCTGCTGAGTAGGTCAAAACCCGATAAACCGCCCACGATCAGGCTCAGGAAAATCGAATACAACAGTGCGATTCGAGCATTGAATGCAATCGCCAGAATCATTGCTCCCAATGCAGCAGGAAAGAGATACAGATTAATGTCTTGTCGAACAAAAATCAGCCCGTGAAGCAAGATCATTCCTGCAAATATCGTCCAGATAAGCAGTAGCTGATTCAGACGTACATAGATCTCATAGTGGGATCTGTACAACCAGTACCCGAGGAAAAAGAACACAGATGCGGCAAACAGGAAGCGACCAGCCCACGGCATCATCATCTGCCAGAAGTTCTGATCTCGACCGGCCATATTCGTTAATTCGACTTCCAAAGACCTCAATTTATCGAGATGCAGATCCTGGACACGCTCATTTGAATCAATGATTCGTTCGTTTTCAAACACCGTTCCCTTGGTCAACGCAACCTGGGCAACAGCCTTGTCCCGGCGAGTATCTGTTTCCGTGGCGTTGTAGATCAGGTTTGGACGGATAAACGAGCTGACTAATTCGTAGGCGATCTTAAGTGTGGAATCTTCATCGGCGAGCGTCACTTCCATCAGCTCAGCCAATCGGGTCAATGCTTCTTCATGTGCTGACTCATAATCGAATAAGCGCTCTGACTCGATGGATTGTTCTTCCGCTCCATCGATGATGCGTATTCGGCTTTCAACTGTTTCAATCTGCTGTTGTGGAATATTGAGTACTCCGCGGCTGTACAAATCGCGAAGCACCGTTCTCATCATGCTTTCGCGCGTCGGAAGAACCCCCGACTGAGTACTGTCTATCAGATATTTCCATGCGTTATCGTTAATTGACACTTCATATTCAACTCGAATCTGGGTGAGTGCTTCACGTCCAAAATCACCCAATGCTCCGTCCAGAGTGTCTGTCGTATGAATGCTTAACGCGGTCTGGCGAATCTTCGCCAGGCTGTCTCGCAGTCGACCCAGCATGTTTATGCTGACTGAATCATCGCGGACAAAGACTGGCAACACCTCTGCGCGAGCGAGATCCCGTTCATCAACTAATTCCTGGTCACTTTTCAGCAGGTCAAAGGTAAACGGTGCGATGATCTCTTGCGGACTGATTTCACCCAGCTTGAATTGGCGGAAAGGTTGCGGACCCTGACGAGGAAACAAGTACATCGTGAGCACAGCCAGTCCCAGACACAGAAGTAGCGGAACAGCAGGGTATAGACGCGTGCTGGGCTTACGTGACAAACCATAGCTCTGTGGTGTGTCGCTCATGAAGAAGAACCTCCGGGTTCATCTATGTTTTCCGCGTCTTCCTGTACTGCAGGGTGTTCACCCGAATCCTCAGACTCGACTATATGCCTGTTGTTACGGGTTCGCTCGTAGGCATCAATAATGTCGCGCACCAATGGGTGGCGCACAACGTCTGATTGATTTAATGTGACGAATTGGATTCCCTTAATACCGCTCAATATCTTCAACGCTTCTTTCAATCCACTGCTGTTCGGGTTTTCCAAGTCAATCTGGGTCAGATCGCCCGTAACGATCGCCCGTGACCGTGCTCCCAAACGTGTTAAGAACATCTTCAGCTGTGCACTGGTCGTGTTCTGGGCTTCATCGAGGATAACAAAGCTGTTGTTCAACGTGCGACCGCGCATGTAAGCCAGCGGCGCGATTTCAACCCCGCCCTGATCCTTCTGGCGGGCCAGTTCTTCGGGACGCAACATTTCGCGTAGCGCGTCATTTAATGGACGGAAATATGGATCCACTTTTTCGTCAATGTCACCGGGCAGAAAACCGAGCTTTTCGCCAGCTTCGACAACTGGTCGGACAAGAATAATCCTGTCTACTTCCTGGTTCACCAGCGCTTTCACAGCAACTGCGACTGCCAGATAAGTCTTTCCTGTACCGGCAGGGCCGATAGCAAACACGAGATCCGCTTGTTCTGTAGCCCGTATGTAAGCCGCCTGGTTGACGGATCTTGTCTTCAGCAACAATCCTTTGCGTTCGAATACGAGCAGACCATCACCATTATCGCCCTTTGTGTCTCGGGTGCTGGTGACGGACAATCCTGCCAACGACAACGCCGAGTCCAAATCCGCCAGCTCGACCGGTCCCTGTTTCGCGACACTGCTCAAATCGCGAATGACCGAGCGCAGAGCGGCTTCCTCTTCAGGTGGTCCGGAAACGAAAACAGAGCTTCCACGCACCACCAGTCTCGAGCGAACGACTTCATTCAGACGTCGCAAGTTGCGATCTTGTGGTCCGACGATACTTGGGAGTTGCGTCGGATCAACAGGTATGCTGTAGTCGATCATCATAGCAAGAAAAGCGGCCCACCGGATAAACGTATCCGGTCAGGGCCGCTTTGATCAGCCTCTTGACTTATCAAGACAATTCAGTTTGTCAGGGTCATCGTTACCGTTCACTAACGCCTGAGCCTGAGTTCGGGCCGCGCCCCGGAACCTGTAGAATCGTATTTGTGTAAATCAGGTTCGGATCCGGAATCAGGTCCTGGTTGGCTTCATACAGCTTGCGCCACTGGAAAGGATCGCCATAGATCATACTCGAGATCGTCGCCAGGTTGTCGCCGCCTCGGACGAGGTACTGTGTGTTCGGATCGATGTCCAGCGGAACAGTGATGATCTGGTCCGGGAAGATGAGATCCGGATCGTCGATTCTTTCACGGTTCACTGAATAAATGCGCATCCACTTGGAACCGTCACCGTAGTGATCAGCCATCGCGGAAATGCCCCACAGGTGATCGCCACTCATCACGTTGTACTTGACAGAACGCGGACCAGCCATGCGACCGCGATAATTGTCAATGTCCCGGCGATAACGATCAATCCTGTTTGCGAATTGGCTGAGCATTGCCGCTGGCAACATTGCCAACTGGTCAAGCTCATCTTCCAATGCTGTCAGCTCATCCTGACGTTCAAACATCTGCTCTGGTGAGAGACGTCCGAATTCACCCAAGCGGCGGGCTACGTCATCAAGCTGGTCGGCGAATGCGTCAACATCAGCTTCAGTGATGCCGAGCATGTTATAAATCTCCTGCCATGCAGCAGCGATTTCGCCTTCCAAACCTTCGATTTCAGCGCTCAGAGCATTTTTTGCTTCTTCGCAATCAACAAGACCGGCCTTGGCATCAGCTTCACGCTGTTGCCACTCCTGCAGCTCGATCTCGTAATCTTCGTACAGCATTTCGCGATCCTGGGCATAACCCGGCATCGCAAAGGCTACCAGTAGAATCATGGCAGCGAGGATCAAAGTACGCTTCGTCATTTACATGCCCTCCACGTCTTTGTTCTGCGCATCCAGGCGGCGCTTGACAGCCTGTTTCTCCGCGCGAACTTCCTGCAGTTCGGCATCCTTTTCTGCCTTCAGACGTTCCATGCGCGAAGTTTCATCTTCGCAGCCATCGAGCGACTGTTCAGCAGACAGGGCAGCGCTGCGCTGCTCATCCAACTGCTGGAGATCCTCTTCACTGGCGTATTTGGTGCAACCCGTGCCAAGCACGAGTGCAAGCACAAACACCAGGAGTAAACCCAATAGACCCGTACGTTTCATGCTCCCCTCTACTGTGTGGTAAAGCATTCCGCAGTTTGGTTTCGTATTCCTGAGGCAGTTTACTATGGAAAGATGGTTGGTACCACCGCGTTCCGCGCCCGCCCAGGCTTCAAAAATCCGCACCGCTGGATTTTGTTTGCTTTGCCCGGAAAATTACCGGTACTTGTTTGCAAAGTCAAGGCAATTGGGGCCCGGAACTGCGTTCAGAGCCGAAAATCTGGTTAAACTAGGTATCACTTTTCGTCGAAAGCCCTAATTCACGTAATTGTGATCCGTCAATCCCACCCGGCGCTCCTTCGAACAGTGCCACCGCCTGAGTAGTTTTCGGGAACGGGATGACGTCACGGATGGACGATTCGCCAGTAATCAGCATCACCAAGCGGTCGAATCCGAACGCCAGACCGCCGTGCGGTGGGGCACCATACTCGAGGGCTTCCATCAGGAAGCTGAAGCGCATCTTCGCTTCTTCCTGCGACATTCCCAGCAACTCGAACATCTTCATTTGCATCGCCTGATCGTGGATACGGATTGACCCACCGGCCACTTCTTCCCCATTCCACACAAGGTCATACGCCTGGCTCAGAATCTTCGTCGGATCGCTGTCCTTGTATTGTTCATAAGTTACAGGATCAGGCGCCGTGAACGGGTGATGCAGGGCAACATATCGCTTCGCTTCCTCATCGTACTCGAGTAGTGGGAAGTCGACCACCCACAGCAACTCGTGCTTGTCGGCCGGAATCCACTCGAACGCTATTGCTAGCTCCAGCCGCAGCATGCCCATCACTTCCTGCACACGTGGGCTTGGCGCAACCGCGACGAACGCGAGGTCGGTTTCGAGGTTCAGGCCCAGGCGTTCAACCGCCTGATCCAAACGGTCTTCCGGAATGAACTTGCCCAACGGTCCGGGCCAGTTGCCGTCCACCTTGCGCAGCGGCATCAGCCCACCGAGGCCGCGCTCCTTGACGTACGCTTCCCACTCGCCGACCTGCTTGCGAGACAGACCTTTCTGCTCGTTTACCCGCAAGCCGATGACACAACCACCAGCCTTGACCGTGTTGTCGATCACACCAAAGCCCTGCCCGTCGAACAAATCAGTCAAGTCGATCAGTTCATTCCCGAAACGCAAGTCCGGCTTGTCCGATCCGAACCGTTGGATCGCTTCGGTGAAGCTCATCTGCTGCAGTTTTTCCGGGAACGGGACGTTCAGCTGTTCCTCGAACACCTTCTTCATCAGGCCTTCGGTCACACTCATCACGTCCTCAGGGTGGCAGAACGCCATCTCGAGGTCGATCTGGGTGAATTCCGGCTGACGGTTCGCGCGAAAATCCTCGTCACGGAAGCAGCGCACGATCTGGAAGTAACGGTCATACCCGCTGACCATCAGGATCTGCTTGTACGTCTGTGGCGATTGCGGAAGCGCGTACCACTGGCCATGATGCAAGCGGCTCGGGACTACGAAGTCGCGTGCACCTTCCGGCGTCGAACGTGTCAGCAGTGGTGTCTCAATCTCCATGAAGCCCTGTTCGCTGAAATGGCGACGGGTGATCTGGAGCAGCTCGTGACGTTTGGCGAGGTTGCGCTGCATGCGCGCACGTCGCAGATCGAGGAACCGCCAGCGCAGACGGTGTTCCTCAGACGGCTCGAACTCATCTTCCGGCAACAGTGGCGGTGTGTCAGGTGTCGCCAGCTTCTCGTACGAGTGGACCACGACCTCAATCTCACCAGTCGGCATCTTCGAGTTGATCATGTCGTCCGGACGTTTGCGGACAGTGCCTTCGACACGCAGCACCCATTCGGCGCGCAGACGTTTGGCCTGTTCGACGAGCTCGGCGTTTTCGTCCGGATGGAACACGAGTTGGGTTTTTCCGTAACGGTCACGGAGGGTGAGAAATATAACACCGCCGAGGTCGCGCACTCGCGCTACCCACCCGGCGAGGGTTACGGTTTGCTGGTCGTCTGTGCCACGCAGTTCGCCGCAAGTATGAGTTCTGTACATGGAAGTCTGTCCCGGTGATGCTGTCTATGTTGGTTGCGCTGCAATGCAACGCGCGGGAAGGTAGGCATAGATCAGACAGAATGCACGGGAAATGAGTTGCTGCGGAGGTATGAAGCCCGGGTTGCGAGACAACCCGGGCTACACGGCTAGGTAATATTAATCTCCGGCGTAAAGCGGATGACACGTCCACCGTTGATGATGAACGGTTTCAGACGTTCGAGCAGCTCGTCGTGGCGACGTTCGGTGGACAGAATGATTCCCGCGCAGTCTGATTTGAGTAGGTCATCCAATGATTGGACGGTGTAGTCCGTGCCCGCGAGCACGCCACCTACACGCCCAGCGTCGGTCGTCGCAACCATCTTGATCTGGTCACGGATGTCGGCGTAGAAGAACATGTCCACCGACGGCAATCCCGCGCCGAACACAGCCAATGGACCATTGAAATCCTCGCGCACCAGTAGGCCGAGATCTTCCGCGATCTCATCCTTGCGGTTGAGGAAACCGTCCACTATTTCAAACGCTTCTTCCACATCCGAAGACGGCATCGGATCGTATGGATCTTCGTCCGCCTCAACCTTTCGGCTGAACAGGGCGATGTACGATTCGTCGTAACCGCCGAGGATGTCGTGCCCGTTCTGGGTGACAGCGTAACGGAGTGTCGGCAGTGTCCAGTAGGTCTGGTACTGCGGTGAGAATCCACCGAACGCGTTTCGCTCAAAGACCTGCCCCATGTTCGGCGTTTCCAGCGCAAGCAGACCGCCGGGTTTGAGCAGATCGTCAATTGCACCGAGCAGGATCAGCGGCTCTTCGACATGTTCAATCACTGAGCGGCAGATAATGATGTCGAAGCTCTCTTCCTCGAAAAGGGATTCGTCAAATCTACCAGCCTGGATGTCGAAACCTTTATCGACACAGTGATTGACTATGCGTTCGTCCGCATCAATCCCGACGACATCGAATCCGAGTTCTTTCAGACGTGGTATCATCCCGCTGTATCCACACCCGATGTCGAGTACGCGTCCTTCTATTGGTGCGTAACGACGGAGCTGTTGGAAAAATCGTTCAGTTTCGAACTTTTCCAATCCAGATTCAATAATCGGTGGAGGCACAGGCTGCCGGTTTCGCATATCCATGTAGGTTGCGAATGGCATTTTTTCAGTTTGAAAAACCATGCCGCAGCCATGACAAAAACTGATGCACAGCGTCTGGTAAGGCAGGTCGTTCGCTTGGGATGATGTGAGTACGCCGTTTCCGGCGAATGGATAATCTTCCAGCTCCAGCAATTCTTCCAACTGTGTTGCCCCACATACAGGGCATCGCTCGCGTGTCATTTCCTCCCTCTTGTCGGTCCAGCCCCCGTCCAGTAGTCAGTGCTTTAGCGAATACTAACTTACGAAACGCTAGCCCCTGAGAAATACATTTCCAACCAAATTCCGATATTTGCAAGCATCCAGAGTTTCATCCCCTCTTGCTTGCCACGAACGCTAAGTAGATCACGCTCAAGCACTTGCAAATCGAACAGCTCACCCATACGTGGAGTCAGCACTCTCTCCTTCAGCCAGTCCATCCGTTTCCCGTACAACCATGCGTCCAGCGGTACTGGAAAAGCTGTCTTCGGACGAAGCAGAATTTCATCAGGAATTGTCCCGGCAAACGCCAGACGTAGAGCGTACTTCCCGACATCCAACTGACCAGCACTCTCGACCGATGTGAGTGACGCCGCTGCCTGTTCGGCCTGAGCATCTCGCCATCGAAGTTTGTACTTCATCGGCAACCTGTTGACCCACTCGATAAGGTTGCGATCAGTGTATGGAACACGCCCTTCAACACCCTCAGCCATTGAGGTCGCATCCAGCCTGAGTAGTAGCGCTTTGAGGTGTACCTCCTGGAGAATGTGAAGCACTTTTTCATAGGGGTCGATACCAGCGCCATCGAGACGATGCCACTGAGTATTCCAGCTCTCGCGGATATCGGATTCGATCTGATCGATGGGGAGGCGTTTGTTCAGCCATGAATCGCGTTGGACTTTGGGAACCCACTGGTAAAGATGAAGAAATTGCTCTTGATGACCGGCAAATAACGAGTCGCCATACAGGTTGGTCAACGCTGTAGTGAGTCGCGCACGTTCTTCTTCACTGAATGAGGATGGATCATTCTGCAACCGATCTGCGAGCCACGCATCATGTGGAGAACGAACGAGATTTGTATATCCCGCGAGCAGCTCATCAGCACCCTCGCCGGAAAGCACCACCGTCACCTTTCGCTTGATAAACCGCGACAAATAGCGCAGTGGAACCTCGTTGGGGACAGACAGCGGCGTGTCCTTGACATGAATCAGCGATTCGAACTCTTTGAAGTATGCGTCTTCGGTGAGGGTTACCTGCTGATGTTTGACACCCAGGTGTTTCGCCATCATACTCGAATATTCGAATTCGTTACCGCCCTCTTCGCCGAATCCGATGGAGAATGTGTGGAAGCTGCGGCCGGTTATCGCTTTCATCACCGTGGTCAGGATCGCGCTGTCGATCCCGCCTGACAGATACGCACCGACCGGCACATCCGCCATCAACCGCCGTTTGACCGACTGGACCATATGATCCCGCAACTTTTTGGCAACGGCTTCCTCGCCCAGATCTTTCTTTTCAGATTCCGGGATTAACGGGAGCGACCAATACCGGGTTTCGTTACGACGCTTACCCTCCCACGTCACATAGCTGCCCGGATGCACTTCCTGAACGTGACGGAACATGCTCCGACCCTCGAAACTGAGCCGATAGTGTCCGAGATAGTTGACCAGCGAAGTGATGTCGGGATCACGGGGAAAGGTTGGGTCGGCGATGATCGCCTTGATCTCGCTGCCAAAGCGGACGATACCATCGCGCATCGCCCAATAGAGCGGCTTCACGCCCATCGGGTCGCGGGCGAGGGTCATACGCTGCGGACCAGGTTCCCACAAGCCGAATGCGAACATGCCGCGGAACTTGTCCAACGCACTGTCGATACCCCAGTACAGCAATGATTGCAACACAACTTCGGTGTCACAGTTCGAGCGGAACTGCACTCCCGCCGCTTCAAGCTGCTTTCGCAGGAAGCGCTGGTTGTACAACTCACCGTTGTAGGTCAGGACACCGCGTCCATGTTCGTCAATCCACGGCTGCGCTCCGCCCTCCGGATCGACAATGGCGAGGCGACGATGACCGAGTCCGATGCAAAAATCGCCATACCACGTACCCCGCCCATCCGGTCCACGGTGGGCCAAGGTGTCAGTCATGGTTTCGAGCAGGTCGCGGTCTATTTGACCATCACCCAGGTTGAGCAGTCCGGCAATGCCGCACAATTGTCCGTCCTTTGTACGTGTGGTATTGGATAGGATGCCCTCGCGCTCCAGTGGACGCCGTTCGGGACATGCGCATGATGCCCGCGGGAGCTTCGCTACCGCGGATCATCCCAAGGATTCAAGTGTTGATCATCCGCGCCAGCATTTTTGCTGCGCGGGGATCACACTTTCGCATCCGATCCGGCAGGACACACCGGTACAATTGGCTAATCCTGCCGCAAACGAACTCTCGCGAATACGTATCTACGCTTATACGCAGAGATTCTCAACAAATCGAGACTCGTGGACGAATAGACTTGCAATCCGTGTTCCATTACCCGTATACTTGTACTGTACAAGTTGTATAGTACTATACGTACACTAGCAGGAAGTGATTGCAAGATGCGTGATGATGAGTATCAGAAAAAGCTGTTGGATGCGTGGGAAGACACGTACAAGAAGGGACAGTTAACCTTCTGGCTGTTCCTCGGGTTGCGTGAACGTCCACGTTATGTCGCAGAATTGCGTGAATTCATCGACCAGGCGACGCATGGTTCGATCACGGTTGAAGAGCAGAGTCTGTACCGCAGCCTGCGCAAGTACCGTGACCTGGAGATGGTTGAGTATGATCTGCGTGACGGTGACCGTGGCCCGGAGCGTAAGTATTACAAGTTAACCGAGATCGGCGAAACGATCCTGCAGTCATTTATCGAGCGGAATATTGAATTGTTCTACGATGAAAACTTGCGGGCCTTGATCGTGAGCGGAGGGAAACAGTCATGAGTCGAATCACGGGTAAGATGATTCTGTACGGTGCCATTCTACTTCTGTTGACCGTCGGTCTGATCGCATTCAGCCGTCAGCTGGATGCCGATACAGGACTGTGGGTGTTGGGCGGCTGGGCAGTTTTATACTCCCTCACCACCTTCTTCTTCCTGCGCAGCGAGGATGTGTCCAGGACTCGCGGGAACCTGAAGTTCACTTACGGCTTGATCGCCGTTATTGCCGTGTTTCCAGTGATTATCATCGGCGACATCATGTTGTCGACAGAGGGTGAGAATCCAATTGCAGACAAGCCGTGGGTGATCCCGGGAATCGTGCTGATCGTGATTGTGAACTACCTGATCCAGCGCCGTAGTCTGAAGGGTTATCGCAAGCAGGAAGTATTCAAATAGTTTTCATCTGAGATAACTGGTCATCTACTCGAGATATCCATGTTCCAACTTACTCGTAATCTGACGATTTTCGCAGCATTGGCGATAGTGTTAACTGTCTCATTTCACTGGACATTAAGCTGGTTGATCGGCAACGCTCTTTGGGGCTGGATCATTCCGTTGGCGATATGTTATACAGGTCTGATGTTCGTAAACGGCTGGGTGAATGGAAGCCGAGACGAGGTTTTCAAAACACGGGGAGATCTGGGTTTTTCCTACCATGCGATGTCGTTCATGGTGTCTATACCGATCTGGATGCTGTTCGCCTGGAATCGGATGGAGGTTTCTACTTCTTCGAAGATCGGAGAAACAGTTGGTGTTGTTATCTGGGGCATTCTGTTACTGGTTCACATGTACTTCAGCCGCCGTTCGATTAAGGGGTACGGTCGCACCGAAGTATTCGACTGATTTTAATAAACATGTGATCTCAGTTGAGTGAGGTTGTGAGTTCGTCTATATTGGGCGAATCCAACACATCACCCTACTCAACCGTTTGAGGGCACATGAGCGACGACACTTCTCGTACCGAATCCGCATCGCCTGAAGTCTCGAAAGAGGATCTCAGCATCCTCGACAACTTCAAGATCCTGTTTGGCGCATCCCGTGGTTTCTGGCTGGTCAACCAGGTCAACTTCCTCGACGGCATTGCCTATTTCGGTATCCTGCACCTGCTGACTTTGTTCATCACTCGCGACGTTGGTCTCTCGATCAACGCAACGACCATCGCGGTTTCGACCTTCACTGGATTTGTAACGCTGTTCATGTTCGGGGGCGGATTCGTCTCGGACGCGCTGGGGGTGCGTCGTGCAATATCGCTGTGTTTGATGGGGCTGCTGGTCGGACGAACGATGCTGCTCTCGTCACCGGTCGTCGGCGGCGCGGTGATGATGTGGGGCGGTTTGATGATCATGGCGTTGGCGACAGGTATCCTACAACCTGCGTTATATGCTGGTGTTAAGGAATACTCCGACCCGCGGACCGCGACCATCGGTTACAGCCTGCTGTATTCGATCATGAACCTCGGTATCGTCGCAGAAGCGTTTGTCAGCCCGGTAATCCGCGATGTGTCGCGTGAAGGCGCTTTCGATGCGACACCGTTCGCCAGCGTTGTCAATCCAGAGAACGGTATCGGCGGGGTGTACATCATACTGATCGTGATCACGGTCCTGATGATCATTCTGCACACGTCGATGTTCACGAAAAAGGTGGAAGATCGTGACCGTTGGATTAAGGAAGACAAGAAGGAAACGAAAGAGAAGAAGCCATTCCTGGAAACGTTGAAGGAGCTGCCGTTCCTCGACGCCCGGTTCATCTTCTTCATCTTCATTCTGTTGCCTGTACGGACATTGTTTGCGCATCAGTTCCTGACAATGCCTGAGTACATCTTCCGCGCCTATCCTGAAGAGATCGGTCACAGACTGGAGTGGTTCCAGGGTTTGAATCCGCTGATTATCGTCATCTTCGTACCGTTGATTGCGATGATGACACGCAAAGTCAGCGTGGTCAAGATGATGATCTGGGGAACTGCGATATCGGCAGTAACTACCTTTATCCTGGTTCCGGGGCCGGATGTCACCCGTTTGATCCTGTACGTGGTTCTGTTCAGCTTCGGTGAGGCGATCTGGTCGAGCCGTTTCCTCGAATATGTTGCCGACCTCGCTCCTGCGGGTCGAGTTGGTGCCTATATGGGACTGGCGGGTATACCGTGGTTCCTGGCCAAGGCGACGACTGGCTGGTACGCTGGCAGCATGATCGACCTGTTCATCCCGGTTGGCGGCACGGAAGCCTCAGGCACGATGTGGCTGGTCTACGCCTTCATCGCCTGCATCAGCCCGGTTGGATTGATGATCGGTTACAAGTGGGTGACAAAAGGAATGAAACATTCGCCCAGCCAAGCCTGACCGACACACAAATCTCAAATGCCCGGTCAATGATGTCCGGGCATTTTGCTATGGCTGGTTTTCTGGGTGATATTCAGAGGAGTTTGAAGTTGGATAGCAGACTAAGCGGTTTTGCAGCATCGAATCTACCCGTTGAGTCATGGAATTTTCGTAACTCTTTATTTATTATCGCCAAACACAGCATTAGTGCAACATTTGGAGTGATATGATGCGTCTATTCCGGCGCAAAAAGAAGGGTTTGATGTGTCCGATCTGTGAATCGCACAACATCCGCCGCAGCACACGCAGGGGTTACCTCGAAAAGGAAATCCTGCGGCTGATCTGGGCGTATCCCTACCGTTGCCGGGATTGCAACAACCGCTTCTTCCTGCATG
Organism: uncultured bacterium; assembly: GCA_964552465.1. Taxonomy (GTDB): domain Bacteria; phylum Electryoneota; class Electryoneia; order Electryoneales; family Electryoneaceae; genus BMS3BBIN04. The sequence continues at coordinate 205,498 of CAZKGR010000002.1, read as the reverse complement.
TCCGCAAACACGAAGACGCGATTTCAGAAACTCGCCAGCTTCCGGCGGACGCAATGGCTAAGTTCAAGGACTGATTTGCAATCATTGCCAGTTCAGGGTCACTACTCACCGATAATCTTTACCAACACACGCTTTCGGCGCCGTCCGTCAAATTCACCGTAGAAGATCTGCTCCCAAGTGCCGAAGTCAAGTCGTCCGTTGGTAATCGCGACGACTACTTCGCGTCCCATGATCTGCCGTTTCATGTGTGCGTCCGCATTGTCTTCGCCGGTGTCGTTATGGCGATACTGACTGATCGGCGCATGCGGCGCCAATCCTTCCAGCCAATTTTCATAGTCCTGATGCAAACCGTATTCGTCATCGTTGATGAACACGGATGCGGTGATGTGCATCGCGTTTACCAGACACAATCCTTCGCGTACGCCACAGGCCCGAATCGCATCCTCGACATGAGACGTGATGTTGATGAACGCACGGCGCGTGGATATTTCAAACGTCAGTTCTTCGCGGTGGGATATCATGGCTCTTCCCCTTTATGGTACTATCAGTAACTCAATAGTACATTTTAATTCTTGATGAGTTTGCCGGATAACCTGAATTTGAGGAGATGATCATGCGTAGCAAAGGAATGTTGATTATCGTACATGCCTTGATCTGGGGTCTTGTCAGCATTGGCATCTCATGGAGATTGCAAGGTAGCGGCATGTTTGGCGATTTGATCCCGATACTCAGCTCAGGTGCGATATTTACGATGTTTGTCACTGTTGGTCATTTCGCGGCAAACAAAGATAAGGACTCGTCGAACGATCCACCTTCGAGCTCATTCTGAGGTTAAGCCTCTTCGACTATCAGCAATACCCTGACTACCCCCCTCCCGTCATCCACGTAGATCCCGTGCATCTGCACATCTTCAGCTCTTACCAGATAGTCCTTCTGCGTGCGTTGACACCGGTTCAGGATTTCCCGTTCCGGCTGCGTCACTGAATGCGGCGCAGCAAATTCTTCGGAATGAAGGCGTTGGGTGATCTGCCCGTTATCCATGATCGTGAGTAGTGACGGAACAAACTGCATCCGTCGTCTTGCCAGCGCTTCAAAAGAAGCTTGTGGAAACTGGTCTTTCAGTTCACGTAGCGTGTCATTTGCAAAATCTGAGAACGGAGGATCTGGAAGCAGCAGTTCGGACGCCAGGTAATTGGCTTCCTGCTCCTCTGCTGGTTGCAGGTCGCCGGTGTGTCCGAGCAGCAGGTGTGCAGCTTCATGTGCGAGGGAGAAGTTCTGACGTTCATTCGGTAGAGACGAATCGAGGACAATGATCATTTGGTCATTGTCTTCATATTTGTAGGCGGGAAGATGTCCTGGCAGAGGTGTGTCGAATCGAAGGATAAGGTTATGCTTTTCCGCGAACTCGGATGCCCAACCTCCCGGATGATCCATGCTTACTCTTCTCCGTCAGTGTCAAGGTCTGCTGTTCTAATACCTTACTTCTTTAGTTGCCATTAGAAGGTCGCGTATCCGGGACCCAGTTTCTTAGTTGCTGGAAAACCTCCAAACGAGTATCTCAGGAATCACAATGCGTCCTTCAATCCTAACACAGCGGCGGCAATGTCTGAAACGGGGATTCTGTCAAACCGAACATGCGCAGTTCCATCTTCCTGACCACGGAATATCGCGTGATTCACTTGTGACCTTGGCCATGTCCTCCACGGATGCGGATTTACACTTAAGGTAACGGTTGGTCGATCCATCGCATTTGCAAGGTGAATCAGGCCGCCATCATTTCCAACGATTAAGGCACTAGTTGCCAGCACATCCATCTTGGCACTCAACGATAAATTGTCAATCAGTGGGCACTCCAAGGCGTCTGCAACCTGCCTGGCACGAGCCTGATCGTCTGATTCGGCAATTACCACCAGTGTTTGATCTGACAGCGTGCGTCCAGTGTCGATGAATATATCTGCTGGCCAGCCCAGTCCATCTCCCTCCCAATCGGGCAGCAGAACAATGGGTTGTGTCAGCTCACGTTCGTGCCAGAAACGTCGCCCTCGTTCCCTTCGGTCAAATCCATGTGGTAAACTTGGAATCAAACCCATTGAACCGGTACCGATCATCTCAACCACTTGCAGGTAGAAGTCAACCATGTGTTCGTTAATCAATGGCGGCTGTGCGGGAATATTGAAGAATGAACCTCGTCCTCCAAGATTCACTCCGACACGGTGCGAAAACCGTTGCCGTTTCAACTGTTTGGCGAGTTCATATTCCGCTCGCATCGTCAAGTCGATAACGACGCTGTCTTCAGTCGTGTGCTTTGTTTCGTTGGCCAACAGATCCAGCGAGTGGATTTCTCCCCATCCTGATCCTGCATAAAGCGCTGCCGCTTCTGCTGTAGAATACAAAATCCGTTCCGCCTTAGAGAACCTGATTCTCAGGGCGCGCAGGGCAGGTTCAAGAAACACCAGTTCACGCAGAGGTCCAGGATGAATGACAATGACTCGTTCAACTTGATCCTTTGCTGGCATCAGAGGCAAAGGACGATGCAGATGTGTCAGGGCAATCCAAAGTCGGCGTAATGAGCGACCAAAACCACGATTAGCACTGCGGGCTTCAGGAGAATTAATCTCTGCTGGTGGTGCAGGGAGTGGGTCACCGAGAGAAAGTGTTGAAGCATGTGACATGCGGGTAGGTTGACCAGTCTTTAACGACTCGCGCATCAAATCATTGTTCCTTCCGTGTTTCAGCGTCCTGAGTCGAACGTACACGATCTGTTTCGATCAAGGTTATTGCCTGCTGGCAGATAGAAGCCATTTGATCGCCGGGATCTTCCGCGTGAACACGCATCACAGGAATATGAGGCGCGATAACATCGTAATGCACTTTTGCAATGTGTGCGAGTGCGAGGGAAGCATTCGGACAATGATTGCCTGATTCGTCATTCAGCATCCACAGCAATTTGCGTCCCAGATCTCGCAGCCGCTCGATTTCAAGCTCCTCAGCGATTATCTCAAACGCCATGAGCGTTTTTGCTAACTCCTTGGGATTGGTGCTGTGCAATCCTGACAGAATGTGTCGGACCTGTCCCGGACGTTTCGCAAGCAATGATCTCAGATCATCCCAAGACTGTGTGTTAATCGCTCGCCAGATATCGCTACGGTTGTCTCGCCTAGAGGAGTTCGCCATGCGGCAAAGATAGCGGACACAACACCGGGGTGAAAGTAATCTGGATGCACGGTCAGTTCCCCACTGCTCTCCATTTGGGATTTCCGGGTTTTGTTTCGACCGTTTAAGTATACTACCGTAGCGCAGGGTTTTCGGAATTGCGTAAAAACATTGCGGAGATTTAGTGGCAAGAGTGGCAATTATCGGCGGGGGAGTTGCTGGCATCTCGGCAGCTCTTGAAGCGGCTGGGCGAGGGGCGTCGGTTACGCTTTTCGAATCCTTGCCGCATCTCGGTGGCCGAGCGGCAGGAATTGGTCGCTTGGACACTGGTCGCCACCTTGTACTCTCCTGCTATCACTCTTTCATTTCTCTGCTTCGTCGCCTTGACTCCTTGTCCACAGTTCGGTTGAATCCAATACAATTCACGGCGTTGGATCAAGGTCATTGTCGAACACTCCCGTTCAAGATCGGCGGGTATTCCGGACCCTGGACCGCTGGCGCGAACATACTACTGAGAGAGTTCATCTCACCTTTGCAACGCCCTCGAGCAATAGCAGCACTGACACGTTCACTGGTAGCAGCTCCGAAGGAACCCACGGATAATGTGCTCGGTGGAGATCGTGTCATCCGTCGATTTCGGCAGACAGGTGGCACGACAGTCGCTGATATCTTTTCGCGTTTTGACTGGCCTCCTGAGCTTGTTAAACGTTTGGGTCATCCATTGGCACTCGCTATTGGGAATGCTGCTCCTGAACAGCTTTCTGCGGGCTTGTTCCTGGCAGCTCTGGCACGTGTGTTTCGTGATCCCAATCCACGAGCTGGGTGGGTGCCGGGTGAAGAATTCGGTGCTGTGCTTTCAGAACCAGCTATGACTGTTCTTCCGAAACGTGGAGTCGAGCTGAGGTTGGGTGAAGGGATTCAATGGATCGAGGGTGTTGACGGTGCGTGGCGAGTGATCTCTGGACATATGGAGCGATTTGATCGAGTCGTCGTCACTGTTCCACCAGCCCGATTGTCGCTGCTCAGTGAGGTACCGGATGCCCGTCCTCTTCGCGCTTTGAAAGAGCATTATTCCGGTCACGCTATACTGACCCTCCGAGCGAGAGTGTATGGGCCCGTCGCTGTCGCCGGACCCATCGCCGAAACGGAATCACCTTACGGAATGTGGTTCCGTGAGTGGCATCCTGATGGTGGAATCATGCTCGAGCGGGTCGTTTCCAATCTCGACAATCAAGCTGAAGTGGACGGGGATCTAGCCCGCCTGGCATTCGCTCAGCACGCACACCGCTGGTTTGGCGTACGGATCGACGAAGATGCGATCACGGTGCGATATTTCCCTGATGCTACCATGACGATTGGACCCGGAATGCACCGCCCTGCACTACGGCAGGCATCAGGTTTGTACTATGCGTCTGACATTTCGGCGACCGGGCTGCCCGCAACACTCGAATCTGCGGCACGTGCTGGCAGGCTCGCTGGAAAACTCGCCGCTACCGATTGATTACACCTATTCCAATCTGCGTAGTTATCACCAGGTTCAGGCAATTCCCCGCTAAGGCATGTAGGGCATGGCAGGAACCTTTCCCAGCAATCGCACATACACAGCCAGCGATCCACGATGATGCGCTGTGTGATCCTGGAGCCCATATACACAGGTGAACCGCGGCGTTGGACCCATGAGGCAATCCTCAGGCATTGGTGACATCAGTTCCTCATCGGATCGTGAACTAAAATTCTCCGTTGCTCGATCAAATGACTCATCCAGCCACTTCTTCGCTTCTCCCAGTGACGAGCAAGTCATGACTCGCTTGTCATGATCCTCCATGATAGAGTCTTCCCATATGGGACCCGTTTCAGAGAAAGCGCTGTCACTAAACCAATCAATAGTGTGAGCGACGTGTGCAACCTGCTGGGCAACCGTGTAGAGCTCGTCCTGTGGTTTGAATTCTGAGTCCTCTTCTTCCAAAACTCTGATCGTATTGTTAAAGAAGTTTCGGACTTTTAGGATTTCATTATTGATAGTATCCACAAACATGGTAGTCTCTCCTTTTTGCTTACGCTCAACCTGGCGAGCTGGGGGGGTCCGTGTTGAATGGTGAGTACAAATCGAACGTGTGTGTACATTTGTTCAGTAGGATACAACACATTAGCAGCAATGTCAAGGTGGCCTGAGCTAAGTGAGGCTGAGCAAACTCTGACCATGGCTGTGGTGACAACAAATACGTTGAGAATGAAAGAGTTGAGACCCACATTTTACGCAACTTGCGCGGAAAAACTTTGAACGCGATTTCATACACATTGGATGTTGCCGCCCCGTGCGAATCCGTCTTCGCATTGATCGAAGATGAGAGCAAAGCCAGCTTGTGGATGGAAGGCGTTGAACAGCTGCTGTTCAACGAAAATGAGAAACGGGTCGGTGCGCAATTCATCCAGCACGTTCGTGAAGGCCGTCATGTGCACGCCTATTCAGGAGAAGTCATCGAATACAATCCGCCGAACAACTATGCCTTACGTCTTGGTAATGCAGCTTTCTCAATGGAGATCCGGTATACGCTCAAAACTATTGAAGACGGTTGCTCAATCCTCTACGAATCATCGATGGTTGAATCGAACTGGCTGGTTGCTTTGTTGGCAAGGATATTTAGTCTGTCCACCCGCCGCCTTCTTCACCGCCACATGCAAAATCTGAAAGAACTCGCAGAAACTGGTCGTTCACCAGTAGCACCCATCCTCACTTGAACAAGTCTCCACAGTTGGATTTGCCGTTCACCCTCTCTATGCCCCATCTTCGCGACATGACAATTCACTCCTACATGTGGTTTAATGTTCGGGCAGTTTCGTGTTGAACCTCGACGGGACATCTCTTGGCTATGCTTGCCTGCTGGCGAGCGGTGTGTTGATTGCGATCTGGACTGCATGGTTCGCGAGTCGTGTCCGTCGTTGGGCACTACAGCAAAACCTGCTCGACATTCCCAATGAACGATCTGGACATACGCGAGCTGTACCGCGGGTAGGCGGGTTGTCGCTGGTGCTCACTGTGATAGTGGGAATCGTGGGGATGGGTTTGTTGATCCCGTTGGACACTCCATGGTTCTGGATTTTGTATGTCAGCGGAACATTGATCATTGGCGCTGGCCTGATTGATGATCTGGCTCATTTGAGCGCGAGAACCCGTTTCCTCATCCACATCCTCGCCGCCCTGGTAATTGTGTTCTGGATAGGTAACGAACTGACGATTGTCTTCCCGCAAGCGGTAAATGTAACTGGTCCGGTCGCGTTTTTCGGGATTGTTGTGTTTGTTGTTTGGAATGTAAATGCATACAACTTCATGGACGGCATCGACGGGCTGGCAGCCGCTCAAGCGATTGTGGTGGGAATAGTCGCCGGAAGCATCGCCTGGTTCAACGGAAATTCCGCATTGGCTATGACTTGGGTTTTAGTCGCCGCCGCATCGGCTGGATTCCTGCGATGGAACTGGATGCCGGCAAAGATATTCATGGGAGATTTGTGCAGCGGATTTCTCGGGATCACGTTCGCGGTGCTCGCCTTGTGGGGTAAACTAACCGCGACTATGCCAACAACAGCATTCCTGATCCTCATGGCTGTTTTTTACTCTGACCCTGCTTTGACCGTTATCAACCGTCTGTTCGCCAGGAAGAACATCTTTGAAGCACATCGCGATTTCGCTTTTCATCACGCGGTGCGAAAAGGTCACAGCCACGGCAAAGTCACCACAGTTATTCTGTTGATCGAATTGCTCTACCTCACTCCGCTCGCAATTCTTGCGACCACAATTGCGTCCAACTGGTCATTAGTACCGCTGGCGGCCGCATACATACCGATGATTGCTCTAGCAATTTATTGGAAAGCGGGTCGTGAATTGTGACTCCGAATAGCTGATAATTGATAAAAGAGAACTATCATTCTTCACATAAAAACCACATAATGGGAGTCAGTGATCATTTGGATTTCCTTACTCGGACGATCGCACCGCGATTGGAACATCCCGCCGAGTGGATAGCATCGAGAACTGAGCATTTGTAGGGAGAATATGATTCTGTCATCGACACTCCGTCGTTTGATCAACTTCATCTTTCGCATCGCACCTGTTCCTGTTGAACAATAACGCGAATGGATCGACATCATGTAACCGCTCGGCCTGTAGCCGGGCGTTTCTGTCTCTCTAGTTAGGACATTCATCATAACACAACGGTTAACGCAGGCTATTGTCCGGGCTGTATCATGTTTTCAGGTTTCAGCAATTCGTCCAGTTCTTCCTCAGAAAGCAAGCCTTTTTCAAGAACCAGATCACCCACAGATCGATCCTCTTCCAACGCTTGCCTGGCTAGTGCGGTGCATACTTCGTAACCGAGTTTTGGATTGAGCGCAGTAACCAACCCAATGCTGTTCAAAGTTTGCTCACGACAGTGCTTCTTATTTGCCGTGATACCTTCGATACAACGAAGCCGTAGTGTTTTCATCCCGTTCTGCAGCATGTCAATGGATTCGAACAAACTTTGAACGATTACCGGTTCCATGACATTCAGCTCCAACTGCCCCGCTTCAGCAGCCAGAGTAACCGTAAGATCGTTGCCGATAACTTTGAACGCGATCTGGTTGACAACTTCGGGAATCACCGGATTAACTTTGCCTGGCATAATCGAACTGCCGGGTTGCATTTTCGGCAGATTGATCTCATTCAAACCAGCCCTGGGTCCACTGGACAGCAGGCGTAGATCATTGCAGATCTTGCTCAGTTTGACCGCCAATCGTTTCAACGCAGACGAGTACATAACAAACGATCCTGTATCCTGTGTCGCTTCGACGAGATTGCCCGCCAGTTTAACTTCCAGGTTAGTGATCTTCGCGAGGTGACGAGTAGCTTTTTGAGGGTACTCAGGGTGGGCGTTGATTCCAGTTCCGATTGCAGTTCCACCGAGATTGATCTCGAGGAACAACTTGGCATTTTCGTTCAATCGTTCTACTTCTTCTTCCAACGTGGCTGCATATGCATCAATCTCCTGCCCGAGCGTCATCGGAACAGCGTCTTGGAGCTGAGTGCGCCCCATCTTGATCACATCAGCCAGCATCTCAGTCTTGATACGAAATGCTTTAATCAGGCTTTGCAAGTGTGCGACCAGTATTACATTGCTTTGTATCAGCGCCAGTTTCATAGCCGTCGGATACGCGTCGTTAGTCGATTGGGCAAGGTTGACGTGGTTGTTTGGATGGCAAAATGAGTATTCACCTCGCTCATGTCCCAGAATCTCCAGCGCCCTGTTCGCTATGACTTCGTTGGCGTTCATGTTGGTCGACGTTCCCGCTCCGCCCTGCACCATATCGACTACAAAATGGCTGTGCATCTTGCCACGAATGATCTCATCACACGCTTTATCGATGGCATCGGCAACTTCTTCCTTGAGCAAACCGAGATCATGATTCGCCCTTGCGGCGGCTTGTTTTACCTGGGCGAGGCCAACAATCAGCTGCGGAAAGTGGCTGAGCGGGATACCGGTGATGTTGAAGTTTTCCAACGCTCGAAGTGTCTGGATGCCGTAGAATGCTTCAAAGGGTACTTCGCGGTCACCTAACAAATCGTGTTCGGGACGTGTCTTTCCCGACATGTACTGAGCACCAGCCGTGATCACTCGTGAGCTGGTGTGCTGCATTCTTCGCCCGATCACGCTTGCGATGCGCGAGAGAACTGTGCCCGAAGCCTCAGGCCATTTCTGGACAAATTCATGGAACAGCTCACGATTCAATAGGAGTACCGAAGCATCCTCAAGAGCTCTGGCGGATGTTGAGTGCGGTGAGTCCTCTAGGAGAGCTCCTTCCCCGAGAAAATCTCCTGCCGCGAAGAACATTAACCGCCTCTCTTCACCCGAAGGATTGGTGCTGAATAGTTCGATTTGCCCTTCAGTCAGGATACCCATCGCTTCACGGGGAGTGTTTTCCTCAAACAACAATTCACCGCGCTTGAATTGTTGTACGGTCAACTGATCGTTCAGCCATTTGAGTTCCTCTGACCTGAGTGAAAAGAACAACTCAATGCCTCGAAGGAACTCAACACGTTCGGTTCCCATCTGTATCATCGGTCACCTCTGATAAATGCGAAATCTGGTAGTATCGAGAGAGAAGAAAGGCAGGATTGATCCATTGGGCAAGGCTCTCAAAGACGAAAGAAAAATTATTATCATGGCGCATTAGGTATTTTATGAGTAAATAGTTCGTATAATATATCAAATGATTCTGTTTTATTATCAGTATTGGTCGTATAGTGCTACTTATCGAACAGGGCGGTTTATGTGACTTCCGCACTAAGATGAGGAAAACATGGATGCGCAGAACCAGACTCAGGCGGGACGCAGAGCCCCTCCATTACTGGGAGCTAAGCGTCGGCTACGGAGAAAACAGGATTTCGATGCCAACTATCGCGCAATCTTTGAAGCCAGTGGATGCGCCATGGTTGTCATTGATCTCGACTCAATAATTCAATTGGCGAACAACCGTTTCATCGACCTATGTGATTTGACGCGTGACCGAATTGAAAACAAGATCAAACTGACCTCCCTGCTGGACATTGAAGATCGTTGTGAAGAAATTGACTCGGTCCCACCATCTGAAAGTCAGTCCAGCAACGCTCAATTTCGCGAAAGAATGTCTTGCTTGAAACGAAAAGATGGTTCAATACCTGTTCACCTATCCGTCCGTCCAATTGCATCTACAGACCTTCGAGTCGTGAGTTTGACAGATGTTGGATCTGCCGTTGGACCGGAAAGCCAAATGCTTCTCCATGAACATCGGTCTAAATCAATATCTGAGGTAACTCAAGAAATTGTGCTTGTCGCTGAACCGAATGGTTCAATAACTCTGGCTAATAGTGCTGCGCTACGTGCAGTGGGGATTCCTTCGCTCTCAACTGGCTGGGATCATATTTACGATTGGGTTTCCAAGAACGATTATTTCCGGGTGCGCGAAGCTATTCAGCATTGTCTTAGTGGCGCGTTGTCGAACAAAATCATTGAGCTGGAAGTACTTACTGCAACTGGAAATTGTAGGTCGATAGAGTTGTCAATCGTTGCAAGTCCCCGTCGAGACAAGGAACCTGAGATTTTATTGATTGGTCGTGATGTTTCGGATCACAAACAAATAGAATCACAGCTACGTAAAGATCGTTCACATTTGGAACAAGTCCTGGAATCAGCAGATGCACTAATAGCGTTTCTTGATTCTGATGGACGTTATACAATGATTAATCGTCGTTTTGCAGATGCTCTGGGACAAAAACCAGAGCAGATCATTGGTCATAAACCTGAGGAGTTTATCCCGGAATCGACAGAGATCTCTGTTCGCCCTCGTCTGCAATCCATGCTGGAAGGAAAATTAGTGACATTTGAGGAAAAAATAACGATGCCTGGGCTTCAGACGCCTCACTGGTATAATGGAACATTCAACCCGATTTTCGACTCACGTGGACGTGTAAGCGCATTCGTTTGTGTGATGTTGGACATTACGGAACAAAAAGAAGCAAGCGACAATCGGCTCCAGCGGGAACGATTGGACATCGCTCGAAAACTAGCTCGGACGGTAGCGCACGAATTCCGTCAACCTTTGACGGCGCTTCGACTTATTTCTGATCTATCACAGATGAACACTGACCAAACTGATTTCATCGCTAGGAATTTCAATAAAATACCTGACTTGGTTGAACAGATGGACGATCTGGTTGGACGGCTGATCCATGTTACTAATCTGCAGTCCAAACCGTATCTGCATAACATGGACATTCTCGATCTGGAATCAACTAAGGGGATGAATAGAAAACAGTAATAGATCTAACCCAGATAATGGAAATATTGATCCCTGTGAGAATTAGAACTGGAAGTAGATGTAAGCGACACGTTCGGTGGGCCACAGCGCGAACAACGCCAACCCAGCCGCAAAGTAGATCGCGTACTGAACCATGCGTGGACGGCGATCCAGCCAGGCAGCCAAGCCATTCACGCGGTAAGAAAACAAGTGCAGCGCACTGAACGCAACGATAACCACGGCTACGAGGAATGGGTTCGCTTGCGCCAGTCCCCATGATCCGAGAGTGAAGTCAAAGTCGAACAGGACGTATTTCTTGACCGAATAGATCAGGTCTTGCGTGTCGGTCACGCGGAAGAAGATGCAGGACAGTATCCGCAGGTACATGAAGATCAGCCATTTGAACAGGCTGAATGAGAAGACCCGCACCCGTTTCCAGCCAGACTGAGTTATCCCCCACGGATCAGCATCTCCGATGGCCGTGCGCCAGCGAGTTGCCCGTTCAATGACCATCACCAGCCCGTTGAACAACCCGTACATGAAGAAATTCCAACCCGCGCCGTGCCAGATCCCCATTAGCAGCATCGTGATCAGCAGGTTAATGTAGGTTCGCCTCACACCCTTCCGGCTGCCGCCGAGCGGGTAGTAGAGATAGTCACGAACCCATTTGGACAGCGAGATATGCCACCGTGTCCAAAATTCCGAGATGCTGCGTGAGAAGTTCGGGTACCGGAAGTTATCCGGGATACTGAATCCCATCATGCGTGCGACACCGATCGCCATGTCGCTGTACGCTGAAAAGTCAGCGTATATCTGGATTGCGAAGCAGAATGCGCCCAATGCGATAATCGGACTCGGCAATCCTTGTGGCAGGTTGAAGATGTGATCGACCAATCGTCCCACCTGATCCGCCACCAGCATCTTCTTGACCAACCCGTTGAGGAACAGGTGGAAACCGCTGCGTAGCTCAGCAGGATTCAGGTTGATCACACGGCTTTTCAGTTGCGGCAGGAATTCTGTGCTGCGCAGGATCGGTCCGGCAACTAATTGCGGGAAGAAGGCGACATATGTCGCGAATCGGAACAATGAACGTTCGGCTTCGGTTTTGCCACGGTACACGTCAATGGTGTAGCTCATCGACTGGAACGTATAGAACGAGATTCCGACCGGGAGAAGTACGTTCAGGATTGGCAATCCGCTTTCGATTCCAAGCTGCTGCAAACCCAGATTGATTTCACCGGCAAAGAAATTGAAGTATTTGAATGTCCCAAGCAAGCCAAGATTGGTAGCAACACTGAACCACAGGTATTTCTTGCGTTTCGGATCGCCCACCTCCCTCAAGCCCATGCGATAGCCGGAGATATAATCGACAAGTGTCGAACCGACAATCAGCAGGATATATAGCGGATTCCACCACATGTAGAACACGTAGGAGGCAAGCAGAAGCATGACCAGTTGCAGGGTGTGTGTACGCAGCAGGATGAGCGCACCGAACACGGCTAACAGAAGCACGGCGAAGTCGATGGTCTGAAAGAGCATTATTCTGTGCCCCCTCCGACTAGTTGCCCCAAGTCTTCAGCCAGCTTATTGGACCAGGTAATCCGTCCCGGCTCAAACGGATGCACATGGTCGGCGAAATCGCTGTCTTCGAGCAAGCTACGATGGTCCAGCAACGGCGTATCGGTCTGTTCAGACAACCGGATCAGCTTGCTCATCACACGGTTCGTTTCTTCGTCGCCGAACTCTCGGGCCAAGCGTGGGTTGACCGGTGCAACTACCATCGCGCAGTGCACGTCTGCTTCTTCAAACCAGCTGACCAGTTCAGCGATCATCGCGATCTGCTCGTCCATCGCCTGCTGATCCTGCGCGCTGGCTTTTGTCACTTTGTCGGAGATCCAACGGTCAATGGAGGCGTCTGAAACGCGCGTCCGCCGTACCCACGGGCTCTTGAAATTGGTGGTGTAGCCGTCGTAGCGCAGGTCCGGCTTGGAGATCTCACGCATGTACATGTCGAACGCGCCAATCGGGAACACGCGAAAGTCGAGTAGGCTCATCAGGTCGGATTTGTTCAGGGCGGCCAGTTGTTCCGGCGTGAAATACTGAGCGAAGCGTGCCTTGGCTTCCGGCGTGAAGAAGTCCCAGTACTCAGCGATCGCCATGCCCTCTTCCGGGATCACCTGTAAGCCGGTCACACCGGTCAAGTCAATGGTCATCACGACCAGTTCGGGACGGGTTTCACGTAACGCATCGGCTATCAGCATCCACTGCGGAGCTCCAGCTCCCATCAGTGCAAGGTTGTAGCTCTCGACGTCGTCTGGCAGAGCTGGATCAATGATCGAACAGTCCACACCTTCGAGCAGCACACTCGATCCCAGAAAGTAGACGCCGCCATTGTTGCCGGACTCAGCTTGCTGCTTGAGAAACTCATGCACCTCGACCAGACGCGCACGAGTCACCGGCATCAATCTCAGGTCAACAACCAGCCACTGAATCACGAACAGGAACGCCAGCCCGGCGAGCAGAATGACCAACGGGCCATCCAGCACGCTGATGACACTGCGCAGATTCGCCAGTGGTGATGACGGTGTGGTTGATGAGTCGGGTTGCTGGGCGTGCATGCAATAACGTCGTTTGATTCCAGGATTCGTTGTCCAATGGTACGGCATGCATCTCTAATACGGCAATGGGTTCGGAGAAATACCTGTCATCACGTGGAAACAGGCGGTCCTCAATATTGTGATCTTAATCAGGCATATGTGTCTCCACTCGTATTCTGAGTGTAGCTCGGCATGAAAAATGGCTTATTTTAGCTGCTCTTGAAATCAATGTTCAGAGAGGTAAACGATGTCGTTAGTCCATGAGTTACGTGACACCTTCATGCTGTTGCATGAACGCAAGGAAACCCTGTTCTGGCACAAGGCGATGGATCTCAGCGGCTATCAGGCCGGGATCTGGGAAAAAGCCGACATAGAGATGAAACGTTTTACCTCCGATCCATCCTGGTTGGGTAAGGTGCGAAAAGAGCTGGATCGTAGCGGCATTTCGGATGACGATAGAACCATTCTGCATGGCTGGCGGCGTTTCTTCGAAGCAAATACCATTGAGTCCGCGCATGCCCGCGAGATGCAGGAAGAGATGATCAAGATGGAGAGCGAACTCGCTCGCCAGAAAGCGGACGCTCACCTCGGCTATACCGATCCCAAGACGGGCGAACACGTTCAGGCTAGTCCGGTGAAGCTGCGTTTGATGGTTCTGACCGATGATGATGAGACTATCCGTAAGGCTGCGTGGGAAGGATTGCATGAGATCGAAGGTTGGTTGCTCGATCACGGCATGCTCGACATCGTAGCCAAAAGGAACGCAATCGGCCGCACACTTGGTTATGACGATTTTTACTCGTGGCGTGTCCAGATCAACGAGGGTTTGAGCAAGCAGGTCATTTTCCAGAAACTGGACGAACTGGAACAGGATACTCGGGCTGCATGTGAGCAGCTTGTCAATTCTGTCAAGAAAGAGCATGGCGAAGAGGGTGCGCAGCCGTGGAATTTTGAATATCTGACTCAGGGCGATCTGACCAAGCAACGAGCGCCATATCTGACGTTTGACACAGCTGTGGAACGTTGGGGTCGCAGCTTCGCAGCACTCGGTGTTAACCTGAACCATTCGAAATTGCAGCTTGACCTGGTAGATCGTGTCGGCAAGTATGAGAACGGCTTCATGCACTCGCCGAAACCATCTTTCATGGACAACGGCGTGCACGAAACAGCAATCATCAACTTCACTGCGAACGCAGTTGCAGGTCAACCGGGTTCAGGGCAACGTGCGCTGGAAACTCTGTTCCACGAAGGTGGGCACGCTGCACATTTTGCAAATGTGATGATGCCAGCCCCGTGCTTTGGCCAGGAATACGCACCGACCTCCATCGCCCTCGCCGAAACGCAGTCCATGTTCATGGACAATTTCATTTCCGATCCGGATTGGCTGCAACGTTACGCTTTGGACCACGATGGCAATCCGATGCCGCCGGAGCTGATTCATGCAACCGTCGAAGAAGGTGTCAAGAATCTTGCCCATGGTCTGCGCGGCTGGATGGCAGTCCCGTATTTCGAGAATGAAGTCTACGAGATGCTCGATCTCGAGCGTTCGGTCGACCGTGTCATGGAAACTGCGCGCAAGATTGAGCGCAAGATGGCCTTCCAGCCTGCATTGGCACGTCCAACCCTGTCTGTACCACATCTGCAGGACAACGAATCCAGCGCGTACTACCATGCGTATGTACTCGCGCAAATGGCGGTGTATCAGCTGCGTGATTTCTTCCGAAATCGCGATGGCCACCTGCTCGACAACTCGAACATCGGCCGGGATATGGCCAGCGTAATCTGGGCTAAGGGGAACGACAAAGACTTCATACAGTTCATTCACGCATTGACCGGCGAAGAATTCTCCGCGCAGGCGACAGTCGATCTCGTTAACAAGGATCTCGACACCATCCACCGGGACGTGGACGCCGCATTAGCGAATGAGAAAACCATGCCGAAATACGACGGTCCTATCGATTTGAAGCACGACATCACGATGATTCATGGCGACAAAATCATTTCAAACTCAACTGACGCAGATAGTTTCCCGACGATGGCGGAAGCGTACGGCGAGTGGATTCGTGAGATGGAGACGTCTGCGAAGTAGGTTTCCTTGTCAATCAGATGAGGGGTGCATCATGAACCGCAAAATATTGGTGTTGTTTATCGCTTTACTGCCCGTTTTGGTTTTTGCCCAGCCGGATACACTTTGGACCGCAGTTTACGGTGAAGATCAATTCAACCAGGTACGCGACATAGAGTTCGATTCGCAAGGCAATATCTGGATGACCGGGACGAAGAATTGGACGCAGCAGGATCAGCCAACGGATCCGACCATTGACGGTCACATGTGGCTGTTGAAAATGAGTCCAGACGGTGAGGTTCTGCTTGATCGTGAGTTCAGCTACCATGTTGGCAATCAGGGTATGGCGCTTGTCCCAGCGCACGATGGAGGTCATGTCATCGTTGGGATCTCATACGACGATACGTTGAACACCAGCGGTGATGTGTATGTAGTTCATGCAGATGCCGATGGTGAACTCGTTTGGGAGGTGTCGATCGGATCTGATCTCCAGGACAAAGGCCGTGACATCGTTGCCACGCAGGACGGTGGTTATGTAATCGTTGGATGGACGCGTTCGGGCGATGAGGGGATGGATGATGCCTATGTGATCAAGATTGATGCTGACGGAAATGTACTCTGGGAACAGACCTTCGGCGGTCCTCAGAACGACCAATTGTGGTCAATAATTGCGCTTGACAACGGGCATTTCGTCTCGGCCGGTCGAACCTGGTCCTTTGGTGCTGGCGGACGTGACGCGTTGATCGTCGAGCTCGACGCGGACGGAAACGTCGTCTGGCTGAACACCGTAGGTGGCCCTGAAAAAGATCACATTTATGAGATTTCACTCGCTCATGATGGCGGATTCATCGGAACGGGTAAAACCGAATCGTTTGACATGGGCAACGGCGATGCATGGTTAATCAAGCTGGACACTGAAGGCAATGAAGAGTGGATATCGATCTGGGGCAACGACAGGGGCGAATTTGGTAGAAGCTGCGTAGCCACAACTGACGGAAACTACGTGTTCTGTGGAGAAACCAATGCGGGCCAGGGCGTTGGGAATCAGGTGTTGCTCGCAAAGGCCGATCCTTTGGGCAACTGGATGTGGTCGAGCGAAGTCGGCGGTCAGGGTATGGACGATTCCTGGAGCGTGCGCCAGGCTGCGGAGGGTGACTACATCGTAGCTGGTAACACTCAGGCGTTCGGGAATGCACTACAGAGCATATATGTCATCCGATACCAGGTCGAGTATGATCCCATTGATCTGGATGTCTGGTCCATCGATGAGCCGATATATGTCAGTCAGGGCGGTATTTTCAGCCGTTCGTGGCGCGTACATAACAACCAGGTGGTCACCACTGACACCCTCGACCTCTGGCAGCAGATTGCCGGACCTGATTCCATGCACACACTTGAGATTCTGTTTGACAACATGATCGTGCTCGAACCGCAAACGAGTATCTCGGCCACGAATGAACTGACTGTCGGTGATTGGTCGGACGGGGAATTCTGGCTGCACATGTTTGTCGGGGACTACCCGGACGTGTACAGCACTGACTCGCTACTTTTCCATGTCAGTTCAACCGGATGGATCGATCCCTGGCAGAAATGGACCCCGCGACCGGATAAATTCTCGCTTACCCATGTGTACCCGAACCCGTTCAACTCGGAAACCAATATCACGCTCACCCTTCCCTATCAGGCCAGAGTTGAGCTGTGTATCAGCGATGTTATGGGACGTGAGGTGGTAACGGTGTTATCTGCATCGCTGGCCGCTGGCGAGCACAGCTTCCCAATCCGTCTGGATAATCTCGCATCGGGGATGTACTTCCTGACAGCAACAGCGGATCACGGATGGCGGGATACACGAAGGATTACGTTGCTCAAATGAGAATCATCGACGTCTAAGCAGACTTTCATAAAAGTCAGCGTGTGATTCGTCCTGATCGACTGACGCCAATTTTGAGACTGAACTCCACTCTTCGTATTCAGCGAGCGCTTCAGCATATTTGCGATAATTCAGGCTGAAGAACCGATCCAACTGCGACTGGTCACGGATCTTATCGAGCTGCTTTATTGCATATAACAGGTACTGCTTCGCAGTATCGCGATCACGTTCGGTGTAATACAACCACTCGCCAGTGTAATAGAGAAAATTCAGGTAACGGAAATTGTTGTTATTCGGGTCGAGGAAATCTTCGAGCCGTTGTTCGCGTTTGTCCCACCCAAGATGGTAGCGGCTCGACATGCGTGCCATCTGAGTGATCTGCTTCGCCTCTTCGAAAAACGGCTGTCCTCCGAACTTCTTCACCTTGTCGAATTCATATCCGAGAATCATGTTGAAATAGTAGTCAATCAGGCTGCGGAAGGAATCGAACTGATCATTCTTTTGCAGATTAACACCTGTCTCATAGACAAACATCCACTTCTCGTCACTGTGGACATAGTTTCCGCGGTTCGAGACAGAGATTGCCGCCTTGTACCGGTCCTCGAATTCGACTGGCAGAGCTTCGGTGAAGGTGATCTGGAAATCAATCGGAACCTGGTACTTGTAGTCGTTCGGTGCCCACTCATTCTGGTTCAGATAGTCGGCGATGATACGGTCGAGACCGCTCAACTTGTTCTGGTTAATCTGTGGCAAGCCGGTAGTTGTGATCTCCACTTCCGCCCGCATCAGCTGAGCGGAGGCGCGGGGACAAACAACAATGAATAGTAGGAATGCTACTGTGTATGCCAAACCGTTACGCATTTGATAACTCTGTCTGTGGAATCACTGAACTCTGTTGTTCCCCTATCTGAAAACGCATAGCGAGGCTGATACGTTCCATCAAATGTTTCAGGATTCTATCTCCACCAACGCCACATTCGCTTCAACCTGGTCGCCTTCGGCGCAGGAGAGGGAGCTGATTTTGCCGGACATCGGGGCACGGAGCGTGTGTTCCATCTTCATCGCTTCGACGATCAGCACTGGGTCGCCTTCCTCGACCGTATCGCCCACAGCAGCAAAGACTTTGATCACATTGCCCGGCATCGGAGCTGCGACCATGTTCTCTGCAACCGCAGCCGCGCCACCATCGTCATCTGAAACGGCGGTGAAACGGTAAACCCGGCCACCCACAGCGGCCCAGACAGTACCGTTCCGTTCACGTGCGGCGGCGACATTGTGACGTGATCCGCCCTCAACTTTCCACAGCCCGGCTTGTGCAGCAGTCGGTGTGAACTCGCCCTGTAACGCGACGGTTTCGTCACTGCCACCGTCGGGTGTGAGTTCGGCGGTGATGTAGGTTTCTGTTCGTTGCGCCTTGACTGTGACCGTCGAATCGTTTGTCTTGAACACGCGCTTCTTCATGGATGTCCTTGTTCTGGTCGATGCCCGCGGGAGCTGTGCTACCGCGGATTATCCAAACATGATACCCAGCGTATCCCGATGCCCGCGGGAGCTTCGCTACCGCGGCTCATCCACTCTCAAATCCACACCGGTCTGTCAACAGAAATCGGATCGGTATCTCCGTTCAAGTAATACCTGAAACTGGACCATTTCCAGTCTTCCGGTACTTGAACCAGTTCTTTCCGTACTGGATTCCTGTGCATGTACTTTATTTTCTCTCTGATTTCATCTTCGGATGAGAGAAGATGATCATACCCTCCGCCACGAAGCCAGAATCGAAATGGATACCTGGTTCCAACATTGATACAAAGCTGATTATACACTTCAGGGTACTTCCTACTTATATGAGTTTTCGCCCAATGGCTGTATGGTTGCTTCAATGATCGTAAAATAGCCTTCATCGGCTTTGTATCAGGTCTCGCCATGATTGTACCAAGGTTGTCAAAGACACATTTAATCAGGTTTTGTTGATCCGCGGTAGCACAGCTCCCGCGGGCATCACATGTTTCAACCTCAGATCAGCCGCGGTAGCACAGCTCCCGCGGGCATCAGACAATACAGTCCCTCTACACTTTCACCCCTATCCGCCATGGTCCGAGGGTTGTCCACGGGCTGGCTACACCAGTCCCTACGCCACCGCCTGAGCCATTTGCGGAAGCTGCAGAGTCTGCCCCAGCTGTTTCACCAAGTCCAGCCGCGACCGCGAGCGCGATCTGTTCGGTTTCTGGATCTTGCCCGGTCCAGCCGTCGAAAAAGTTTGGGATGAAATCGGTGTAGGTTCGTCCGGCGATGAACTCGTCATGCGCAAGCACATCACGCAGGAACGGCGCGGTGGTCGGCACACCCAGCGCGACATAACGTTGCAGCGCGTGGATCAAGCGTATACGGGCGGCGTCACGAGTCTCGCCGTATGCGATCACCTTCGCCATTATCGGATCGTAGTAAATCGGAACATCAACGCCCTCTACCACGCCGCTGTCAACTCGCACGCCCGGCCCCGTCGGCTGATTGAGGTACAGCAGCGGTCCAGCGGCCGGCAGAAAACCCGCCGCCGGATCTTCGGCGTAGATACGCGCCTGGATCGCGTGTCCGCGTTGCACGATCTGGTCCTGCGTCCACGGCAGCTTCTCGCCCATCGCAACCCGGAACTGTTGCGCGACAAGATCAATACCGGTCGTCTCCTCGGTGACTGGATGCTCGACCTGGATACGTGTGTTGACCTCGAGGAAGTAGAATTCCTGGCGCGGATCGTCAAACAGAAATTCAACAGTGCCAGCGTTGATATAATTGGACGCTTTCACCGCTTCTACCGCCGCCGCACCCATCTTCGCACGCATCTCGGGGGTCAGCGCGGTTGACGGCGTCTCCTCGACGACTTTCTGATGGCGGCGCTGGATGGAACATTCACGTTCAAAGACATGGACCGCGTTGCCGTGCTGGTCGGCGAATACCTGGAACTCGATGTGGCGTGGCTTTTCTACGTAGCGTTCGATGAACACGCGCGCATCTCCGAACGCGCCCTTCGCTTCACGTGCAGCTCCTTCCAACGCTTCTGCAAACTGGGACTCTTCATTAACGATGCGCATACCCTTGCCGCCGCCGCCCGCCGCCGCCTTGATCAGCACTGGGTAGCCGATCTTCTTTGCCTCGGCCTTGTACACAGCGACATCAATCCCATCTCCGCCAGCGTAACCGGGTGTGACTGGGACACCAGCGTTTTCCATCGTAATGCGGCTGGCAACCTTGTCGCCGAGGTGGGTGATCGCCTCAGGTGGAGGTCCGACCCAGGTCAGGCCGGCGTCCATGACAGCTTGTGCGAAAACCGCTCGTTCGGAGAGGAAGCCGTAACCGGGATGCACACAATCGCACCCGGACTTCTTCGCGGCGTCGACCAGCTTGTCGATATCGAGGTATGATTGGGCGGCTTCTGCGGGACCGAGCAAAACGGCGTCATCTGCGAGACGAACGTGCAGCGCGCGGCTGTCCGCTTCGCTGTAAACCGCGACCGGGCTGATGCCCAGCGTGCGTGCTGCACGAATGATACGAACCGCAATCTCACCTCGATTGGCCACCAGCACACGCTTGAACATGTATCTCCCCCGTCATCCGATTGAGTGAAAAGGAAGGTGCGGAGCAAAAGGTGAAAAGGCAAGTCGATACGGGGCGGAAACAGGTTTATTTACGGTCTCTGAAGACGGGCGATTTTTGGTTGCTGGTAACCAACAAAGCGTTAGAGGCCTGTTGCCCGACTTTCTACGAATTGTTTAAGTTGTAAGAGATATTTATAGTCGATTCATGCTAGCTTAATAAACTTGGTATCTAAAGAGCGACTGCGCGAAAGTAAACCATGCCCACTCAGCACGAACACACGCTCAGCGATGACGCACAGCAGGTAGTTGCATCGCATCTCGATTGCAACTCTTCCGCAATAGAATGGTATCGTTTCTCCAACTCGTACGCGAACTATGTATATCGTGCCGGTGCGAATGGGAATTCGATTATTGTCAAAGCGTCGGACAATATTGCCACGATTAATAGCTGGGACATCCCACCTGAGCACATACTGAACGAGTTTCAGTTTCTCAAGGCAGTCGAATCCATTGACCTGCCTGGCATTCAATTTCCGAGAGCTTTGTCATACATCGAAGATGACAACGCGGTGGTGATGAGTGATCTCGGTAAGGCGAAATGGTTGTTGCAGGGTGGATTCCCGGCATTCAGGTCCAAGCAGAAAACGTTCGCCACATTAGGGCTTCTGCTCGCCCTGATTCACGAACATTCGTACCCAACTGATCTTATGGATAGAATGGCCGGATCGCGTGTTCCGGAGGCGTATTTCAATTTCAAGTTGGGCAACCGTTTGCGGGAGGATTTTGATTACCTGGGCTTGTTCCTGAACACTGAACCGCAGGGCTTGACATTGCTCGATTACAGTCCACGCAACATGTTGCGGACCAAGCCATTGGGGATTTTTGATTTTGACTTTCTCGCCCTTGGTCATCAATACTACGATTTGAATAATTTCCTGCATTTCGGGCTGTGGATCTCATTCTTGCGTCAATCAAAACAGTTGGCGTATTCATTGGAATCCTTTCTCATTGCATATTGTGATGCGCGATCTCTGGACATCCGTCCGGAACAATGGTACAGCGACACGGATTTCCTGACCTGGTTGTATTCGCTGTTTTTCCGCAAGTACACGCGTAAGCCGGACCGTGAACGCGTAAGCCGGACCGTGAAGGTGAGGGTCGGATGCGCGAGTTCTTGAACGAGCGCTGCCTGACACCGGTCAGATCATGGTCAGAGCTGGTCGATGAGCTGTTCGTCGGACGGCAGTGGTTGAAGTAGCTCTTCGCAATTCTGTATTTCTCAGCCAAGCCACCTCAACCCAGTGGGAGCCATCCTGCGAAGGGTTTCAACTCCAACTCAAAGCGCTTACCTTTCAGGCCAATCTTAGCGGAAGACTTCAAACCACGCAGGCATATCCCATGAACGTTTTACTCACCGGCGGCGCCGGATTTATCGGCTCGCACATCGCTGATCACTTGTTGGCAGCGGGTCACCAGGTATTTGTCATCGACAATCTGACCAGCGGACGCCGTTCCAATGTACCGGACGGCGCTC
Organism: uncultured bacterium; assembly: GCA_964552465.1. GTDB lineage: Bacteria > Electryoneota > Electryoneia > Electryoneales > Electryoneaceae > BMS3BBIN04. Next base: position 182,880 of record CAZKGR010000002.1, on the reverse strand, counting down.
AGTTCAAAGAGATGGACATCCGGTCGGACGAGGTCGCTTCGTTGTGGGCCGAGCACAAGTTCGACACGATGGTCCATTTCGCGGCTCAGATAAATGTGCGGTCTAGCGTTGAGGATCCGAGGAACGACTGCGACAACAACCTGATGGGCCTCCTGAACCTGTTGGAGGCGGGACATCGTCACGGGCTCAAGCGGGTGGTGTTCGCAGGATCGGGCGGTGCGGCGTTTGATGATAACGTTCCCTTCCCCACCCCTGAGACACAGCCGGGGATGCCGATGTCGCAGTACGGCGTTGCCAAGATCGCGTCCGAGCATTACCTGCGTGTCTACCGTGCGGCCTATGGAATCGAGTTCACGGTGATGCGCATCGGAAATGCATACGGTCCGCGTCAGAATCCGCACGGTGAAGCGGGAGTGATTGCCATCTTCGCTCAGAAATTGCTCGCGGGCGAAACTCCTGCGATCTATGGCACTGGCTTGCAGACGCGTGACTACGTCTACTGCGAGGATCTGGCACGTCTGGCAGTTATCGCTTTGGACAATATGAATGATCGCATCTATCACGCGGGGACCGGCATTGAGACGAACGTGGTCCAGTTGTACGAAGCCATCCGTGACGCTGTAGGTACTGATATAGAAGTGGATTTCCAGCCTGCCAAGGCGGGCGAGGTGATGCGTTCCTGCCTCGACTCGTCGCGGGCGAAGGAAGAGTTGGGTTGGTCGCCACAAGTTTCGTTGGAAGAGGGAATCGGGCAGACGGTCGATTTTTTCCGCCGCCAGTTGGACGATCCTGAAGCTCGTTAGAGAACCAGTAAAGTGACCGAAATCACCCGAAAGCTTCAAGTTTTTGCTGACACTTCCCGACATGTAGGATAGCGGGTGAACTCGTGGGTATTGAAATGTTGGTGTCTGCTCGCTTTAGTCAGGAATCCATGGCTTGGCTGATCAATCGGTTGCTTTCTCTTTGTACCTTCTGACGTTTCTTGTTTGGCCTGTTTTGACGGTTCCTTTGATTTCAATTGTGCCGTTGTGAGTACGGGCGTTACTCACCTTTTTGATGTGGATCCAGCATGAGTTTATTCCGCAAAACCGGTGAGAGTAAATCCATCCTATGATCATGTATATCCACTACATCACCGCCCGCCGTCACATGAGCGCGGTGGTCAAGTATATGATCGACACCTTTGCGATCATCGGGGCATTTGGAATTGCTGCTTTGATCGTACCACACCAGTTGTGGACCGTTCAGAATGTGTGGAGTTTCGTCATCTACACCGCTGTCCTGATTGGCTTTCGGCATCTGACCTATCTATTGCTGCGAAATCATCGCACCATCTGGCGCTTCGCCAGCATTGTTGATCTCTACAAGTTGATGCAATCGGCAGCACTGGGTTCTTTTCTATTCTGGTTGACTGACCTCGTGACGTTACCGCACAGTGTTCCTGCACTGGTTTTATTCATCGAAGCACTGCTGTATCTCTTTTTTGCTGGTGGTGCGCGGATAATGATCCGGCGAACATTCGAGCTCTATGTCGAATCGCCGACTGATACTGGTGACGCTCGCAATGTTCTTCTGTACGGTGCTGGTCGTGCCGGTGAATTGTTGATTCGCAATATCAAGAGTTCGAAAAACTCAAACATCAATTTGATTGGCATAATTGATGATGACCCGTTCAAACGTGGCCGTCGTATTCACAATGTTCCTGTGATCGGATCAGGAACCGACATCAAGCGGTTGGTCGATGAATACAAGATTCACGATATCTATTTTGCGATTGCCTCACTCTCAGGTGTTCAAACACGTCGACTCCTCAAACTGATAGATGATCAAGTAACTGATCACGTGGATGTAAAGATCATGCCCGGGTTGCAGGATCTGGCGGGTGGTCGAGTTTCTGTTAATCAGATGCGCAGTGTCGAAATTAAGGACCTCTTGCGTCGCAGCCCGGTCGAGCTGGACAAGTCCCCGGTAATTCGTATGGTAACTGACCGCCGGGTGCTTATTGTCGGTGGTGGTGGCAGCGTGGGCGCCGAACTGTGCCGGCAGGTTGCGTCTGCGAACCCAAGCCAACTGATCATTATCGACTCAAGCGAATTTTCCATTTATTCCATCACCGAACAGCTCAAACTGACCCACCCTCGAGTTGAAGTCATTCCAATTGTGATGGACGCGTGCCGCGAAACACAGGTGAAACAGGTCTTCTACAAATATCGTCCTGAGCACGTGTTCCACGCAGCTGCGTACAAGCATGTCCCGATGATGGAAGCGAATCCAATGTCGGCGGTGTTCAACAACGTCTCGTTGACGGTCGTGTTGACTCGCGTCAGCATCGAGTACAAGGTCAGTCGGTTTGTACTGATCTCGACGGACAAGGCCGTCCAGCCAACAAATATCATGGGCGCGACCAAGCGGATGTGCGAGTTGATCACGTTGAACGCAAGCACCGTGAACGGAACAAAGTTCATGGCCGTACGCTTCGGCAATGTGCTTGGCAGCTCGGGAAGTGTGATTCCGAAGTTTAAGGAGCAAATCGCCAAAGGCGGGCCGGTAACTGTCACACACCCTGAGATCACGCGTTACTTCATGTTGATTCCGGAGGCCGTTGAGCTGGTACTTCAGGCTGGCGCAATCGGTGATAATTCTAGCATCTTTGTACTTAACATGGGCGACCCGATCCGGATTCGTGATCTGGCCGAGTACATGATAAAACTCTCCGGGCTTGTGCCGAGTGAGGATGTCAAGATCGAGTACACAGGTCTGCGTCCTGGGGAGAAGCTGCATGAAGCGCTGTATCTGGAAGGCGAAGAATGCAATACGAGTATTCCTGACTTGATGATCTTGCGCTCTTCGCGGTTACCGGATGAAACTTATACTGAACGTGCTGAGCAGTTTGCGATTAGATGCCTGACCATGGATGAGCGCGAAATCAGGAGACAATTACATGAATTTGTACCTGAATATCATACAGAAACACAATCGTTAAATATGGCGGAAGCAGCTCTCGTCGAAGGCCAGAATGGCGGAACGAATGGCAGCGGACGATAAAATGTTGAAAATGTCTAAATTCAATCCAGATCATGGCAGACATTTTCAAGAAGTTTGTGTTGAATATCCAAAGAACCCGTAGTTCTTAGTACAGAGTACCCTGAAGTGGTGCTATTCCGGGCCTCTGATGCATGTTGCGTCTTGATCCGAGAGCTTGCTGGTATTACTCTCCGGAATCAAGAAGTTCTTGTTTGAACCTATCGACTTTGTCTGGAAGGATATCGAGATGAAAAGGGGTCTCCCAACGGTGCGCAGAATGAACCGGCCAGTTTACACAGTTCTGTTGGCAGTGTTCATCCTGATGCTGACGTTGCCGTCAGTTTGGGCTCAGGGCAGCTCGAACATGGTGTACTTGCGGGGGCAAGTAAAAAACCCGGGCGAGTTCCCAATCTCTGAGAATCCGTCGCTCTACCGTCTCCTGATGAACAACTCCGGTTTGATGGATGAGGATTTTCGAAACGAGGTGTATGAAGCTCGTGGCGAGATCGTCCGGACGACGGATGGTGATGAGGGACCGGAAATCATTTCATTCAGCGTTCTGGATGTGCTCAACCGTGAACCGGGCAGCAACTTGCCGTTACAAGCCCAGGACATGGTACGTATTTACAAGAAAGAAGTGACCCGAGCATTTGAAAGCTATGTCTGGATTACTGGATATGTGAAGAATCCCGGCCGGTTCGACTTGACTCGTGACATGACACTGGCCGATTTGCTTCTGCGCGCTGGTGGATTCACACCCGAAGCTTACATGCTTGACGCTGAAGTCAGCCGTGTGGAGTTGCATGGAATTCCGGGCGACACTTTGAATCGGACTTTTGATGTCCAGATGCTGCACACGTACAACGTCGTACAGAATCCGGAAGAAGTCCTGTCTTTGATCTACCAGGGCGCGACACCGGCCTCAGCATTCCGGATGGAACCCTACGATCAGGTGCACGTGCGCCGCTCTCCGGATATCACGCTGCCAAACAACGTGGTGGTTGAAGGTCAGGTATTATATCCCGGCACGTATTCGCTGGAGCGTCGCGATGAATCGCTCAGCGAATTGATCGACCGTGCTGGCGGACTGACTTCAGATGCGTTCATGGCTGGTGGTCAGTTGCTTCGTGCGGCGGAGGACCAAACGCTCAACCTCACCATTAACGAACTGCGCACGGAAGTCCGCGAAGCACGTGAGGAGCTGGAGCTACGTGAACGTGCGGTCCAGACAATGGTCGGCAGCGGGATGAATCAGCAACAGAACCAGACCCAGGGTGGCCTGCCGATGTTGAGCAGCAATCGCCTTGGCGATGCGACTGCTGAGATTCTTGAACGCTATGAAGGCGCGATCCGCCGTTACCAGGACGCGAAGGAAAGCTACGAGGACGCAATGGCGCTCCGTCGTGGGATGAAGCGGATAAACGTTGATTTCGAAGCTTTGCTGATGCGTGGCGACAAAAAGCACGATGTCGTGCTGATGGAAGGCGACAAGATCATCGTACCGAAAGGTCCGGGCACTGTTACGGTACTTGGTCAGGTAAACAACCCAGGCGTCTTTGACCACTCTCCGGGAAAGACCATGGAGTACTACGTGATGATCGCCGGCGGTTTGAAGGAAAGTGCGGGCAAGGTTGTGGTCACGCAGCCGACCGGCTACAGCTACGCGCTCGACTTCCTGAGTAATCCACGGGTTATGGAAGGCGCTGTGGTGCGGGTTTTGCGTGCAGAAGCTGGCAGCAACTGATCACTTGAATCCGTTGCAGCTACTCCAGTTGTTCTTAACATAGCCCCGATGCGAAATCGGGGCTTTTTTCAACCTGTTGCCATCGCAGAATATGAAGTGGCGCGGTAAACCATGATGGAGGACATATGAATTTGATTGAAACCGTCATCAGGGAAGATGCCAGAATTGTCAAGTTCAACAACGGGATTACCAATGCCATCAGTTTTGAGTTTGTCCGCGAACTAACGGCGTATCTGACCAAAATTGAAAACCAATCATCGGCAATCGTCTTCACAGGAAACAGCAAGTTCTTCTCCATCGGGTGGAATTTACCTGAGTTGGTTCAATATGATTGGGACACGTTATCTGATTTCATCCTCAGTTTTCAAAATATGATGCTTAAGATTGCTACAATTCCTGTCCCGACCGTTTGTGCTATCGACGGACACGCCGTCGCTGGTGGGATAATTCTCGCGCTTGGATGTGATTATCGGATTGCTCGAGCTTCGCGTGTGAAAGTCGGGTTGAATGAAAGCCGTCTTGGTGTTCCCATTCCGTGGATTGCCGATTTGATCCTGAAGCAACTGGTTGGCTATGATTTGTCGCGCAAGATCAGTTACGAAGGCCAGATAATGAATGCTGAAGATGCTCTCGCACTCGGAGTTCTGGACGAGGTACTGGCGGAGGAATCCGTATTGGAGACCGCAGTTCAAAAAGCTTCTGATCTAAGACAAATCCCTGCCGATGCCTTTGCTGCTATTAAGCAGAGTCATTATGAAGACGTTGTCACTGCTTATCACGCCAGGGTAAACGAGAAAACGGAACAGTTCCTGGATATCTGGTTTGAGGATGAAACTCAATCGCTATTGAGGAAGGCAACCGAAAAGTTTTAACGACGATCAGCTTGATCGCACGCTTGATTAACAATGGGGGACACTTTGTCCTCAAAGTATCCCCTACTAGTAGATGTGAAATCCGGCACACGGAGCTGCCGGGCTACATTCTAAAGATTAATCTTCGAGGCGGGCTTTCAGCTCGTCAATGGTCGGGATTGGCGATGGATCCACTCCCTGCGCCAATGCCAGCCAGTAACTCAGCCAATCACCGAGCAGGGTCAACTCGAGCATTTGGGCGAGTTGCGATTTGCTGGATGGTTTAATGACGTGAGCATTCCACCCGGCTTTCTGCGCCAGTTCTGCTGTGATTGGGACACGTTTGCTGACATCCGCAGGTGCGGCGGGATCGTCCAGAATCATCACGCTGTACCACTTGCCCCACTCCCCATGTTCGACATATGGCACGACTTCGTTGTGATTCATCTCGGGCATCACACCCCATTGGGCAGCTCGTTTGCTATTCTCGTTGATCTGGGCGGACCAACGTCGTGCGACCGGGACAAACAGTCCGCTACCGTAAATCATCGGGTGCTTGTCCAGGCAATCAGAAAGCAACTTGTTCAACGGATGTGCCGGTTCGGACGGGTCACGTGAGAGGATCTCGTTCTGTAGTTTGAGAGCTTCGATGGTTTCATTGAACGCTGAGGTGTCAATTTCGATCCACTTGTGCTGCCGGAAAGCACCCAGCGCGGTACCGAATGCTTCGCCGAGCGCGGCGCGTGGCATACGTCCGCCGTGCACGTTCCATACTTCCCAGCTATGCTGTTTTGCCATTTCAGCGAGTTTTCCGCCTGAGGTCAATGCGTAGATGGTGCAGCCATTCGCGATGGCTTCTTCGGCTGTGGCGAGGGTCTCGGCGGTGTTGCCCGAATAGCTGGCGAGGATGACCGCTGTGCCTTTTCCCGCCCATGCCGGTAGTTGACCGCCACGGTGAACTGTGACTGGATAGCGGGCACTTGATCCAAGCAAACCGGTGAGGAAATCGCCGCCGATGGCGCTCCCGCCCATGCCTGCCCAGACAACATGCCGTGGAAACGGAGCATTTGGATAGCTTTTTGCCGCTGTTGAGCCTTGATTCCAGCCTGTCCGAACCTGATCCGGCCAAGACAGGATATCCTCGACCATATTCTTACTATCGGCCTCACGCTTGAAACTAAATCCCATCGCTCCACCTCTATGTGCAAATCATTTGTTATTCTCTCGCGCGCAATATAGTGTTGCGGTTGCCAGGAATGTGTCTTGGGAAGTTAAGTTCAGGTACAGTTGAGGTTGATGAGATCGGTTTGTCCAAATCAGATAGTTGTAATTTCGTGTCCAGCCTGCTTCTCTCTTGATTTTCATGCATCTTTTCTGTTGATACATAACTCTGTCCTCTGTACGTTTGCATGTCCTAACATAAGTTTAGATGCTGATTTTCAAACAAGCGTTTTAAACACTTGTTACATTTTGGAAAGCAAAGCTTCGTTTTATGTACTATATTCCGACTCCGGAGCCATAGTGTACTGTGTACTTGGACTAGATGTACCTCGGCTCAGGTGCTTCCTTACGGGTCTCGATTGTGTAAATCGCCCTTGAGCCATGCGGTTTCAGGCTCGGTTCAAATGCGACGTGGATCACAGCATTGGTGCATTCAGTTTGCAAGCTTTGGCACCGATAAGTTTGGTAGTGAATGTGTTGATTTCTAGTTAGATAGCCTGTCTGCCCGGGACAACAGATGAATTCCGGGTGGGGGAATACCTCAAAGCTATGACCAATGATGAGGATTTGTTCATGTCATCCGATCGTTTTGAACGGATTACGTTAAGCCCACTCGGTTTGCGCGAACCTGGCATCGCGGTAACTGCCGCAAAAGCTGGCTATACTGGTCTGCTGGACGCGGAATTCTGCCTTGATTTCGATCGCGCAGCCGTGTCTTTGGAAAAGCTGTTACGCAGGACTGAAGGTGCATCAGGAAGGATTGGCCTTCGCCTGCACATTAGCCAAATGGATTCGTTCGCATTCCTGCTGGAAAAGCTCGGTGAACGCAATTACATCCTTTTGCTTTCCGGACTCAATGGCTCGAATTACTCTGATGTGTTGAACTCCCTCCCCTATGGGGATCATAATCGCTCCATCTGGGTCGAAATCCTATCCAGCGAAACTGCGACCGATTTGCTCAGCCAGGAACATCAGCCTGAAGCCTGGGTTATGAAGGGACACGAAGGCGCTGGTTGGATCGGTGATGATACTACTTACATACTTCTACAAAAACTCGCCAAGCTCGATAACACCCCGCCAATTTATGCTCAGGGTGGTCTGGGTGTGCATGCTGCAGCGGCTTGCAAGGTCGCGGGCGCAAGCGGCATAGTTCTGGACGATCAGCTGTTGATGATGCCCGAGTCGCCGCTGCCGCTGTCGTGGCAGCAATATTTCGAGAACTTGAACGGTAAGGAAGCTGTCGCGTACGGCGAACGTCTGCTCGCACCGGTGCGTGTGTTTGCCCGTCCCGGTTTCCCGGTCAATGACGATCTGATGGCCCAAGCTGACACGTTGGAAGTCGAGCATGATCTCAGCGAAGCCGGTATCGCCAAGTGGCGGGAAATTGCGACCGAACGTCTTGGTTGGGGCGATCCTGGCAAGACCGGTTGGCCTGTTGGTCAGGGAATTGGGCTTGCGTCCCGGTATCGTGACAAGTACAAGGGTGTGGCGCGCTTGCTAAGTGTGATTGGTGACGAGATCGACGATCACATCCGTACAGCAAAAGAGTTGAAAACGATGGCGGCGGACGCTCCGCTGGCCAAGCTGCACAAGACGAAGTATTCGATCGTGCAGGGTCCGATGAGCCGCGTCAGTGACAAAGCGGAAATGTCGGACGTGATCAGCCGTGAAGGTGCATTACCGATGCACGCCCTCGGCACGATGCCCCCGCAGGTAGTCGCTGACTTGATGAAGCACAGTGTCGAACTGCATGGCGACCGCTCCTGGGGTGTCGGCTTTATTGGCTTCCTGCCGCAGGAGTTGTACGACGCGCAGTTCGAGGAAGTCATCAAGGTCAAGCCACCGTTCGCGATTATTGCGGGTGGACGACCCGACCAGGCTGACAAGCTGGAAGCCCACGGCATTTCGACCTACATCCATGCGCCGACGCCGGAATTGCTGAAGATGTACTACGAGTCCGGCGCGCGAAAATTCATCTTTGAAGGGCGTGAATGCGGCGGTCACATTGGCCCACTGTGCAGTTTCCCGTTGTGGGAAGCTGTGATCGACACCTTTCTCGAGATGGTTCCGAAGAACAAGGAGAAGGATGTCCAGATCCTGTTTGCTGGCGGGATCAGTGATCGTAAGTCAGCAGCGATGGTCAGTGCGATGGCGGCACCGTTGGCGGCTCGCGGAATGAATGTCGGCGTCGTCATGGGCACCGCTTACATCATGGCCAGGGAATCCGTTGAGACGGGCACGATCACCCAGCTCTATCAGGATACAGCGCTACAATGCAAGCGCACGGTGAACATGGAAGTCGGCCCGGGGCACGCGAATCGTGCCTGTGAAACGCCGTTGGCGGAAGAGTTCAACGCTGCTCGCCGTCAAATGCTGAAGGATCAGCGCCCCGGCGCGGAGATACGCGAGGAGCTGGACCGGTTCACCCTCGGCAGGCTGGCGATTGCGACCAAGGGCCAGCATTTCAGCGCTGAAGGAATTCGCGACGTTGACAACGAAGAGCAGTACGATACCGGTTTCTACATGATCGGTCAGCTCTGCACCCTGCATGACAGCGCGTTCACAGTTCAGGAGCTGCATCAGGAAGTCTGCGATGGCGCGATCGAATACCTCGCAGCCTTCGACCTTCCCGCAGAAATAAGCACGGGCACTGAGCAGCAACCATGCGACATTGCGATCATCGGAGTAGCATCCACACTTCCCCAGGCGAAGACGATGGATGAGTTCTGGGAAAACGTGCTGACGAAGAAAGACGTCATCGAAGAGATCCCCAAGCACCGTTGGGATCCTGAGATGTATTTCGATGAAGATCGCACAGCACCTGACCGGACTTATTCCAAATGGGGCGGATTCGTCCCCGAGATGCCATTTGACTCAATGTCTTATGGAATAGCGCCTGTTTCGATGACCAGCATCGAACCGATGCAGATCATGTCGCTCGAGATGGCAAAGAAAGCACTCGAGGACGCGGGCTACGGCGATGGCAAGTATGACCGTGAATACACCGGTGTCATCCTCGGCGCCGCGGGTTCGACGGGTGATGTCGGGCTGATGCTGTCTGCTCGGACGACGATCGAACGGTTCGTTCCATACATCCCGAACGACACGTGGGACCGCATGCCCGACTGGACGGAAGAAGCGTTCGCCGGTGGCCTGTATAACGTGACTGCCGGTCGTATTGCCAACCGCATGGATCTCGGCGGGATTAATTACACGTGCGACTCAGCGTGCGCATCGTCGCTAACCTCAGTCGCGATGGCGGTCTCGGAGCTTGAATCGGGCCGTCTAAATATGGTCCTCACCGGTGGCGTCGATCTACAGCAGCACATCGGCAGCTACCTCAGCTTCGCCAAGACGCACGCTCTCTCCGCGACTGGCAAGATCCGCGCGTTCGACAAGGATGCCGACGGTATCGTGCTTTCTGAAGGCGTCACGGTGCTGGTGCTCAAGCGTCTAGCGGATGCTGAGCGCGATGGCGACCACATCTACGCGACTATCAAGGGTTGGGGATCATCAAGTGATGGTCGGGCGAAGTCAATGACTGCGCCGCATCCGGCAGGTCAGATCCGCGCGTTGGAACGTGCCTACGAAAAGGCACACATCACTCCCGACCAAGTCGGATTGATTGAAGCGCATGGTACCGGAACTGTCGCTGGCGACACAGCCGAAACCGAAACCGTACTCAACCTGCTTAAAGACGGCGCTGCACCGAAGTCGATTTCGCTCGGCTCAGTGAAAGCGCAGATCGGTCACTCGAAATCTGATGCTGGCGCAGCCGGAATCCTGCGCGCCGCGCTGTCGTTGTATCACAAGGTATTGCCGCCGCACATGAACGTTGATAATCCGATCGATCCGATCGCTGATCCGGAATCTCCGGTCTATGTGCTCAAGGACGGGCGGCCGTGGGTTCAGCATCCAGATCATCCACGTTATGCGGGAGTGAGTGCGTTCGGATTTGGCGGCACAAACTTCCACATGGTGTTGGAGGAATACACGGGCAGCGCAGTCAGGCCGCCCGCCGGGGCGAACTGGTGGCCGCACGAGCTGTACGTCTTCCGTGCCGCGAATCAGCAGGGCTTGCTGCGCAGCGCGAAGTCGGTGCATAAGGCGTTGGAAGGGGGGGCTCAACCACGTCCGCGTGATCTGGCCTACAGCCTCGCATTGCAAGCGGACACTGGTGGTCATAAACCGGCGTTCCTCGGAGTAGTCGCGGCTGATCTCGATGAACTGAAGACAATCCTCGCCAAAGCGATTGAAAGCCTTGAGGGTGACGGCACAGCGGCGCTGGGTCCAAACGCTGTCCTCAACCTGAATGTGTCTTCGGAAGCACCGAAAATCGGTTTCCTGTTCCCCGGGCAGGGGTCGCAATATGTGAACATGGGCCGTGAAGCGGCGATCTATCTACACGAAGTCCGTGAAGGGATCGAGACCGGTGATGTGCAAACCCGCAACGCGTACCCGAAACTGCTCAGTCAGTTTATCTACCCGCCGAGCGCATATACCAAGGACGATGAGAAGCAGCAAGTCAAGGACATTACAAATACGCATGTCACTCAGCCCGCTTTGGGTGCATTGGCGACCGGATATCTCGATTTCGCTAAGCGAATGGGACTCGAGGCTGACGGCGTCGTCGGTCATTCGATTGGTGAGTATGTAGCGTTACACGCTGCCGGTGTTTTAAGCCGCGAGCAGATGTACACGTTGATCGAAACCCGTGGTCGGACGATGGCTGAAGCTGCTGCCGACAAACCGGGTACGATGGCGGCCGTGAAGTTGGAACGCGAGAAGCTTCAACCGCTGATTGAGGAGTTTGAGGGCGTAGTCATCGCCAACCACAACGCACCGCAGCAGAGTGTGTTGTCCGGTCCGGTGGACGGCGTTGTTGCTGCCGTGAACAAGCTGACGGAGCAGGGACTTACTGCCAAGCAGCTTGTCGTTGCGGGTGCCTTCCACTCGAGCCTGTTTGAACAATCACAGCAGCCGTTGGTCGATGCGATTCAGGCGGCTGATGTTCACGAGCCGCGAATCCCGGTCTATTCGAATAAGAACGGTTCGCCGTATCCATCCGATCCAAACGCGATCAAGGATCAGCTCAGCGGGCATTTGCTTGGACCTGTGGAATATGTCTCGGCGATCAAGGCGATGTACGCAGACGGTATCCGCTTGTTCGTTGAACTCGGGCCGAAAAATGTGCTCGGATCGTTGGCGAAACAGATCCTCGCTGATGATGAAGGATTCACGACCGTCTCCTTCGACGCAAACGGAACGATGAAAGGCACCATGAAAGCAGCTGCACAGCTCGCGGCTGCCGGTGCGAAGATCAGTCTGTCAGAACTATTCGAAGGTCGTGATGTCAAGGCTTTGAACGTTGGTCAATTGATCAAGACCAAGCCTGCACCATTGTCAAAATCTACGTGGTTGGTCTCGGGCGGATGTTCCCGTCCTCAGGATCACCCGATGCATATCCCGAATAAGTTGCCAGCTTTGGACAAAGAAACAGCAGATAAAAGAAGGAAAGAACTCATGAGTGAGTGGAAACCGGAAGAGGGTGCGCCACAGGGCGTACCTCCCCAACAACCACCTCAGCCGCAGGGTCAACCGGGACAGCCACCGGTAGATCCCATGCAAGCGTACCAGCAGAACATGGCGCGCTTCCAGCAGATGCAGCAGCAATACGGTCAGCCGGGTCAACCGCCTGCACCACCGCAGGGTCAGCCAGGGTATCCACCACAACAGCAGATGCCCCCACAGGGATATCCTCAGCAGCCAGGATATCCGCCACAGGGTTATCCTCAGCAACCGGGTTACCCGCCGCAAGGTCAGCCCGGATATCCGCAACAATACGGCCGTCCGATGCCGCAGCCGGGTTACCCACCGCAAGGTCAGCCCGGATATCCCCCGCAAGGTATGCCGCCGCAGGGACAACCGGGTTATCCACCGCAAGGCGCTCCGGGATATCCTCAGCAGCCGGGATACCCACAACAGGCCCCTCAGGGCATGCCGCAGCAGCCGATTGCACCGCAGCAGCCCCAGGCTCCGGCACCGCCGCCACAAGCGACAACTGCTCCTGCAGCCCCGGCACCTACGCCAGCACCCGCGGCTCCAGCTGCACCAGCGACTCCCGCACCAGCCCCAGCAGCACCGACGGGTGGCGTCGCCTTGAGCAAGGACGAGGTCGCGTCGCAGTTGGTCGCGTTGATCGCAGAACGTACCGGTTATCCGGAAGACATGCTCGACCTTGACGCCGACATGGAAGCTGATCTCGGCATCGACTCGATCAAGCGAGTTGAAGTGCTCGGATCACTGCAAAAGACATATCCAGCGGAACAGGCGGAAAGCTTGCAGGAAGAGCTGGAAGCATTGACACGTGCAAAGACCATGAATGAGATGGTCGATATCCTGATCGCTATTGGCGGTAAAGCTGGTGGTGCTCCCGCACCAGCCCCAGCCGCGGCTGCACCCGCGGCAGCTCCGGCACCTGCACCAGCAGAAGCTGCACCAGCAGCGGCTCCGGCTCCGGCAGCAGCGCCCGCGGAAGCTCCGACAGCGGGTGGTGCGCCGTTGAGCAAGGATGAAGTCGCCCAGCAGTTAGTCGCGTTGATTGCAGAGCGTACCGGTTATCCGGAAGACATGCTCGATCTCGATGCCGACATGGAAGCTGATCTCGGCATTGACTCGATCAAACGTGTTGAGGTGCTCGGATCGTTGCAGAAGACCTATCCGGCTGAGCAGGCCGAAAGCTTGCAGGAAGAGCTGGAAGCGTTAACCCGCGCCAAGACCATGAATGAGATGGTCGACATCCTGATTTCCATTGGTGAGAAGGCTGGCGGGGACTCTGTAAACCCTAAGATGGGAGACGTGCAGCAGCCGCTGTCCGCACCGGACGCGCTCCAGGTCTCCCTTTCCAACGGCGGAGCGGCGGCCTCCAATGTTGATGACGAAAACGATTTCACCGGTGTTGACCGAGTGGGACGTTACATCTTCACCGCGTTCGAAGAAGAACTTCCTCCCCGTGGCGAGCTTCCACAGGGATTGATCCTGGTTACTGAAGACTCAGGCGGCATCGCGGGTAACACGATCAACTTCCTCGCGCAGGAAGGGGTTAAAACCGCAATGATCGAGCGAAATGCTTTGGCAGATCCGGAACTGCTCGAGCAGACGGTCAAATCGTTGCGCGAACAGCACGGATCGGTCAGTGGTGTGTTGCATCTGGCCACCCTCGGCGCAGATAAGATGCCTGATAATGTGGACGAACTGGTATCTGCATCCCAGACTCACGTTTACAGTCTGTTCCGCATCCTGCAGCTTGTCGAAGCCGACCTGAAAGAAGCTGCCGAGAACGGTGAAGCTCGAGTTGTGATGGGATCCAGCCTCGGCGGCGCGTTCGGACGGCAGGGCAAGCCCAGCGCAATCCCGACAGCAGCCTCCGGGTTGGGCATTCTCAAGACTGTGGTGATTGAGTGGCCGGGAGTACGGGCGAAGGGTGTCGACTTCGATGACGCCTTGAGCCCGCCAGCAGTCGCCAAGCAGTTGGTTGATGAGCTGCTGGCTGATGACGAACGACAGGAAGTGGGCTATCCGGGTGGTACACGGACGGCTTTCCGTCCAGTGGACGCGACTATCGACCTGAACAACGGCTCGGAACCGTTGAAGCTCGAGTCTGATTGGGTGGCATTAATCACCGGCGGTGCGCGGGGCGTGACTGCCGAGCTGGCATACGACATGGCTCGCGCCGGGATGACCATCATCCTCTGTGGTCGCAGTCCAATGCCAGGCGCAGAGAGTCCCGACACTACTTCGATGACCGAACTGTCGGATCTTCGCAAGCACTTCATGCTGGAAGCAAAGACTGCCGGGCAGAAAGTCCGTCCGGTGGACATCGAGAAGCAGGTAAACTGGGTGCTCGGTCAACGGGAAATGCGAAAGAACATCAGGCGTTTCCAATCTGCTGGTGCGACGGTTGAATACATCAGTGTTGATGTTGCAGATGAAGAAAATTTCAGCACAGCGATTGACGGTATCTATGAACGTTTCGGTCGCATCGATGCTGTTCTGCATGGCGCAGGTATCATCGAGGACAAGCTGATTGTTGACAAACCGTTCGAACAGTTCAAGCGCGTGTTCGAGGTTAAGGTCAAGAGCACCTACCTGCTGGCGAAGAAGCTGAAGCCGGAAGGTATGAAGCTGGCTGTCTTCTTCACCTCAATGGCGGGTCGGTTCGGTAACATGGGCCAGTCAGATTATGCCAGCGCGAATGAAGCTGTCAACCGTTTTGCTTGGCGGCTGAATAATGAGTGGCCGAATGCACGTATCATGTCGATCAACTGGGGTCCATGGATCTCGGGTATGGTTACAGACGAACTGATCGCGGCGTTCGAGGAACGTGGCGTAATTCCAATTCCGCTCAAGGGTGGACGTCAGTTCTTCCTGGACGAGTTGAATCACGGGTCGAAGGATGAGGTTGAGCTGGTTGCTGGTTCCGGCCTGTGGTCAGCGGATGATTTGAAACGAGTGTAACGCGTTTAGACGATCAACGGTTTTGTCGAGAGGGGCGGCACACGAGTGGCCGGTCCTCTCTTTCCTGTCTTCGCGGGTATTTTGGACGTCTGCGGGGTACATTTAGCATGGCTAAGATAAAATGGTAGATAAAAGGGTGACATGAGCACTGAAACGCGCATCCACGGTCTGAAAGACATCGCCATTATCGGCATGTCCGCACTGCTCCCTAAGGCTCAGGATACACGCCAGTTCTGGCAGAACCTCAATGACAAAGTTGATGGTGTGACAGAAGGTGTTCCTGATTGGGTGCAGCATTTCTATGACCCGGAAATGAAGGAAACTGCCCGTATTTACACAAAGAAGGGCGGTTTCATTGATCGGGACACGCGTTTCGATCCACTTGAGTTCGGAATCATGCCGAACACTGTGGATGGAACGACACCCGACCATTTCCTGGCGTTGAAAGCGTGCAAAGAAGCTCTGATTGACGCTGGATACTGGGAAAATCCGAAGCTCGATAAAACTCGCACCGGCGTTGTGCTAGGTTATGGTCCGAATGCCAACCGTGGTAATCTCGTCGCTTTCCAGCATGGTCTCGTTGTTGATCAGACGCTTGCCGTTATCAAAGCTCTACTCCCAGACATCGAAGAAGAACTGCTCCACGAAATCCGCCGTGACATTGAATCTGGCTTGCCGCCACTCCGTCCGGAAATCGTCCCAGGTTTTGTCGCTAATGTGTTGACCGGACGAATCGCCAACCGTCTCGACCTGATGGGTCCAAACTACATCGTGGACGCCGCGTGCTCCGCCTCATTCATCTCGCTCGATGCAGCGATGAACGAGTTGCAGAGCGGACGTAGCGACGTAATGCTCGCTGGTGGTGTCAACTGTTCGATGCCGCCGCAGATGATGATGGTTTTCTCGATCATTGAAGCATTGACTCGAACGAATGTCCGGCCATTTGATAAAGATGCCAATGGCGTGATCCTCGGCGAAGGCATGGGCGTGTTCGTGCTCAAGCGTCTTGCTGATGCGGAACGTGACGGCGACCGTATCTACGCTGTGATCAAGGGTCTGTCGCTCGCCTCGGACGGTAAGTCCAAAGGTCTGCTCGCCCCGCGATACGAAGGCGAAGTGCTGGCGATGGAGCGAACATACGACGAATGTGGCATCGACCGTGATACGATTTCATTGATCGAGGCGCACGGTACCGGCATCCCGCTCGGTGACGGCACCGAGGTAAAATCGCTGAAAGCTGTGTTTGGCGAACGTCCTGAGGATGGCCTGAAGATCGGTCTGGGCGGTGTTAAGTCTATGCTTGGCCACTCGCTAATGGCTGCCGGCGCTGCGGGTATGGTTAAAACGGTACTCGGAATCTACCACAAGGTTTACCCCCCAACCCTGTGCAATGAAGTCAATCCGGATCTCGAGCTTGAGAAATCGCCGATCTACGTAAACAATGAGCCGCGCCCGTGGGTGCACGGCGAGAGCCATCCACGCCGTGCTGGTGTGAATGCGTTCGGTTTCGGGGGCATTGACGGTCATTGCGTGATCGAGGAATACACTGGTCCGGGCAGCGAAAACTACAAGCTGATGGACAAGGAATGGCCGCATGAGCTGCTGCTGTTCCACGGTCAGACGCAGGATGAAGTGCTCGCTCGTGTCGATGAAATAATCGCTGTCATCGAGCATGAAAACAACATGCTGCTGCGCGACATCGCGTATTCGTTGATGAAGGACGCGAACGGCGAGTTCGGTCCTGTGCGTCTGGCGGTGATCATTGAACGTGATCGCGAAGCTGCGGTGACTCGTTTGCATGACGCCATTGACAAGGTCAAGTCGGGCAAAGCCAAGCGCATGAAGGGTCGCGGCGGCATTTTCTTCGGTGATGAAGCCCGCGAAGGTAAGCTGGCGTTCATTTATCCCGGTCATGGAGCTCAATATCCGGAAATGATGGCTGAGCTCGCACGGTACTTCCCGCAGGTGCGCGAATGGTTCGACGTGCTCGACCAGCAGTTCGTCAACGAGATGGGCATCCGTCCGAGCGAGGCGCTGTTCCCGCAACCGACTGTGCTCACGGATGAGCAACGTGCAGAGAAGGCGAAGGAGCTGTTCACCGGCGACTACAGCATCGCACTGACAAACTACACCGCTGACGCGATGGATGAGCTGGTGCGGCAGACATTGGGCGTTAAACCAGACGTGATGCTCGGCCATTCCACAGGCGAGCTGAATGCTGTCGGCAACTCCGGCTATTTCAAGAAACCGGGTAAGTTCGAGCTATCCGAACCAACGCAGATTCTGGTCGATGTATTCACTGGATTCCGCGATGAGCTGGGCGGTCTTCCGACCGGTGCATTGCTGGCGGTTGGCGCGGCAGATCATAAGGTTGTCGAACAAATCGTTGCCGATTCCAAGGGCAAGCTGTCCTTCGTACTCGACAACTGCCCGAACCAGGTACTTCTGTACGGTACTGAAGAATCCATTCTCGAGGCCAAACCGAAGTTTGAGAAAGTCGGCGGGATATGCGAACGAATGCCGTTCGATCGAGCATTTCACACACCGGACTTCAAACTGGTTAGCGAACGGTTGGCGGATAAGTTCGCAGTGTCGTGGTTCGGCAAGGGCGAAACGCAGCTCTACAGCGCGACCAAAGGCGACTACTACCCGGACGATGAGAAAGTGATCCACCGCTGGTGTTCGGACCTGTGGTCAGAACCGGTGATGTTCCGCAGCGCGATTGAACGACTGTACGAAGACGGTGTCCGCTTCTTCGTCGAAGTCGGTGCAAATTCAAACCTGACCGCGTTCGTGAACGACACATTGATGGGTAAAGATTACGTCGCTGTTGCAACGAACAACTCGATTAAGGGCGACCTCGAGCAGGTCAACACAATGCTCGCGCAATTGTTCGTGAATGGTCGGATCCCACGTTTCGAGGGTATGTACGAACATCGTGAAGTGGAAGAGGTTCCGACTCGTCCTGCCGATATCGAACCGATTAAGCGACGTCCGACGGACAAGGTGCTGGACCGTGATGTCGCTGCAATCAAGTTCAGCGACGCAATGTTGAAGAAACTAGATGAGCGGTTCCCGAACCGTGGATTGCACGCCGTGTCTGCTGCATTGGGAGCTGCCCAGCAAGCTGCGATTTCAGCAGTGAGCCCGGAAGCGCCGGATCAAGCTGCATCGCCAGCGCCGGTTGTGGGTGACAATGGTCAGACTCACCCGGAAATGATGCCACCACAGCCAGATCAAAATGCAATGCCATATGGGCAGCCGCCGGTTGATCCCTACGGTCAGCCATTGCCTGATCCAAACATGATGCAACCGCAAGTGGATCAGTGGGGCAATCCTCTACCGCCAGCACCGACTTATCCGCCGCAGCAGTTCGACGCGTACGGCAATCCGGTGGACGCATGGGGCAATCCGTTACCACCACCGGCTTATCCACCGCAACAATTCGACGCGTACGGCAATCCGATTCCGATGCTGGATGCCTACGGCAACCCTATCCCCATGCTTGATCAGTGGGGCAATCCATTGCCCCCGCCGATGGTTGATCCATACGGGAACCCGGTGGACGCGTGGGGTAATCCGTTACCTCCTCCCCCGATGGTGGACGAATGGGGCAATCCGTTGCCGCCGTATGATCCGATGATGGCTCCGCCACCAATGCCGGACCCGGGCATGCAGATGGCGATGGCTCCGCCCGTGCCTGAGGTGATGCCCGCAGAACCGACTCCCGTTCCCGTCGCAGAGACGCCGGCTCCTGTTGCTGCACCTGAACCTGTGTCTGAACCAGTCGCTCCCGAACCGGTAGAACCTGCGGTTGAGGCTGCACCTGAACCTGCTGTTGATCCTAAGGAATTGCCGTTCGGCAAGAAACCTGCGATAACTCATGAAGAGTTAATGGCGCAGCTGGCTGATCCGAGCATTCCTGATCCGCCAGAACACATGCTGATGCGTATCGATCCACAGCTGGCGGTCAATTCAGATCCGTATCCGCGCCTAGACGTAGACGATCTTCCGTTCGAACGTGCCTACCCGATGCTCGGCAAAATCGTCACCGAAGAAGACGGCGTGATGAAGTTCGAACGTCACCTGGACGTTGAGCAGGACTTGGTACTCAAGTCCCATGCGTTCGGTGGACCGCCGAGCCGTCGACAGCGTGATCTTCGTCCGATGGCGATTGTCCCGTTCGTGATGAGCTTGGAAACATGCGCTGAAGCGGCACGTTGTCTGATGGGTGGCAAGAAATTCGCGAAGACATTCAAGATGATCCGCGGTCATCGCTGGTTGGCGTTGATGGATGGCACGCTGGACATTATGATCAAGGCGAAGAAGCTGAAGGATCTTGATGGTGGCGACACGCTTGTCCGCACCGAAATCTACCAGTATCACAAGCACAAAGACGGTCGTGTCGAGCCACATCTGACTTATGAATCCATGGTCGTAGTCGGTGACAAGGAACATGATGCCGTTGCACCGATGTCGTTTAAGGTGAAAGACCCGCAGTATTCGCATTTCACCACCGAAATGCTGTACAACGACGGCATTTATTACAGCATGAACTATCCGGGTCGTTTCCACGGTCGGCATTTCCGTGCGATCCGTAAGATCCGCCATTACAGTCCGCACACCATTGAAGTTGAGATGGAGACGCCGGATTGGGATGATATGTTCGCTCACATCGACGATCCGCAATTCCAGCTCGACATGTTCATCATGGATGGTGCGGTGTTACAGGTCGGGTTCTGGTACACGGACGTGTTCGCGATGGACACGAACCTGTTCCCGTTCATGATCAAGGAAGCGAAGATCTTTGGCGGTCCGCCACCGAAGGGCCGGAAGCTGATCGGACGGGCGATCATGCGTCTGGCTGGAATCGGCGACATCGATTTGCCGAGCAATCCGTACTTCGACTTCCTCGACAAGGACGGCAACGTCATCTTTCAGATGGACGAAAATTCGGAAGAAGGCTTCCACTTCCCGTCGAACTACTACAAAGCCCAGATGTTGCCGAATATGGCCTGTGTCGAGGGTACGGTTGACATTCTCGACGCTGAGACTGGGCACGTATACGCCCACATCGAAGGCTGGCAGAACCGTTTCTTCGACATTCCGGTCCGTTATGACAAGGTCACCCTGTTCCCGAAAGACTTCACGTTATCTGAAAAGTGGATGACTGAAGAAACCGGGTACCGGATGCGAATCAATGAACCGTTCGAAGGTGGTCTGCTCGAAGGGTCATGGGGTGTCTGGGGTAGTAAGCTCGCCCACACGATGCTGACAAAGGCTGAACAGGACGAGTACTACGCGTTTGAGGAAGGTCAGGCTCGCCGTGAAGATTGGATGATGGGTCGCATCGCCGCGAAAGAAGTCCTGGCAAACTGGATTGAAGAGAAGACGACCGAAGGCCGTCTAAATCCGATCGACATTGAGATTCGAGTAGATGACCAGGGCAAACCGTATGGCGTCTGCGTCGTCGCGGAAGATCTGCAGTTACCCGATATTTCGATAGCGCACGCAAAACGGTACGCGGTGACGATTGCCGCTGACCAGCTGGGCACCTCCATCGGCGTCGATTATGAATGGCTTGACGGTTTCGACCACCAGGACGTGCTGGACGGTGGATTCAGTCCGGACGACATTGAGAAGATCAGAGCTCTGCCAGAAGCTGACCAGCAAAAAGCCACTGCCGCATTGTGGTGCAGCAAGGAAGCCGCCGCCAAGGCGCTCGGGTCAGGTCTGAATCACGAACCACGTGAATGGCTGGTTGATAATTTCGACATGAAATCCGGCATGGCGTCCATCAGTTACCAGAACGAACAATTCCAAACCAGGTTCTGGTTCAGCGGTGCGGGTGAAGTTGTGGCGATTTGCGAACGTGGAGATTCGTCTTCAACAGATAGCGATGACGATTCGGAGTCTGACCAAACAACGGCTGACATAGAACCCTCAGATGCTGATGCGGCAGATGTCACACCCACAGTACCAGACACTGCTTCATCATCAGAACCCGATGCAGAAAAAACATATGTAACGACCGAACCGTTCGATTCATCGGAACCTATTCCGGATGAAGCGGAGATCGATTGGGACGATCCGGACCGAGCGCCCATCCTTCTTGAAGAACAGCTGATCGATTTGTGGGAAGAGTTGCTCGATGTGGACGATATCGGTCTGCATGACGACTTCTTCGAGCTCGGTGGTGAATCAGTCATGGCAGTGCGTTTGATCGGACGTGTTGAGAAGATGGTCGGGCGGTCAATCCCGGTCGCCAACTTCCTTAAGACACGTACCATTGCCCAAATGGCTCGTATCCTGTCCGATGAGGATTGGACGCCGGATTGGTCATCTCTTGTACCAATGCGAACTTCCGGCGACAGGACACCGTTGTTTTTCACTCACCCGGTTGGCGGCAATGTGCTCAAGTACCGTGAGCTGATCTCGTTCATCCCGGAAGAGCAACCGCTATTCGCACTACAGGCACGTGGTCTGGACGGTGAGGAAGATCCGTTCGACAACGTCCCTGAAATGGCGGCGTATTATCTCAAGGGTATTCGTTCCGCGCAGGAAGAAGGTCCCTACCTGCTTGCCGGATTCTCCGGTGGTGGAGTGATCTCGTGGGAAATGGCATATCAACTCGAACAGGCAGGCGAAGAAGTCGCGTTGCTGGCACTGTTCGATACATTCGGTCCGGGATACTACACGTTCGAGATGGGCGGCAGCCGTTTGCCGCACCAGTTGGAAACGTTCATCTGGCGTCTACAACTGCATTTCGAGACAATGGCGACATTGTCCATGCCGCAGAAGATCGCCTACATCCAGCGCAAGCTGAAGCACGGCAATCGCAGAAGCCGAGGTGGTTCGGGCGGAACGATCCGCAAGGTCGAGGACGTGACCTACGAAGCAGTACTCGGTTATGAACCGAAGAAGCTGGAGAAAACACCGGTTGCGTTGTTCCGCGCCAGCCATCAACCAAAGCAGTCAACTGGTGATGAACAATTGAACTGGGGTCCGTTTGTTGGCGAAAACAACCTCGGAGTATATCCGGTTCATGGCACACACGGTCACCTGGTCGAGCAGCCGCATGTGGAAGGTCTTGCCGAAGTGCTGAACGATGTGCTGGAGAAGACACATGGAAAGCTTGGGTGATGGACAGGTAAGTCGGAACGTTTAGATTAACCACGACATGAATGTCGTGGGCATAATATTGGCTCAAAGCTCACAGCTCATCGCTGCTTCACTTCTTAGGCGTCGGATCGCTCCAGTTGCTGAGGTCGCGTCCGAGGAACTCGCTCAAGCGTTCGTTCGGTTCTCGGAATATCTCGATCAGCTTTTCACGCGTATCCTGCGGCATGTCTTCGTACTTTTCACGCTTGATATTCAGCTGTTTGACGCTACCCCACACCTTACCTGCGCCGAGGTTGTACTTCAGCCGATCACGAACCCAACGTGTTGCCGCGAACTTGCCGACGAACATATGCAGATGGTAGAACGCACGCAGCATCTTCTTGGAACGGATCTGCTTGGCTGTGTTTACGCGTTTGTTCAGCACTTCCAGTTCTACAGGCTTGATGCCGAGGAACTCGCACAACTCCTCGTACACCTTCTGGTTGTCCGCTTTGATATCGTCCATCAGCACGATGTGCATCTGCTCGCGCGGGAAGTATTTGAGAAATTTCTCGATATTATCCATGTACGCGAAGTATTCCCGACCTTCCGGCACTTCTTCCAACGCCTGTTCGAAACTCATCTCGACCGGGTGAAACGCACTGTAGTGATGATAGAACGAGTAGGCAGCTTCGGTCGGATTTCGGAAGTTGAACAGCAGTTTGGTGTCCGGATTATGCTCATGGATCAGCCGCGGGCTACCTGGATCGTTTAGGTAACGTGGGCTATACTCGCCTTTGATCTGGCCAGATTCGCAGTGTTCGAACTGCTTCACCAGCCACTCAATGCCCTTGGGACGCATCTTGGTCTCAGTCGTTCCCTCCCGATGCTGCATGTAGAGCGGCATCAGCTCGAGGAAATAATCGAGTTCCTTGCCAGTGCCGAGGCAAGCTTCCGGATGTTCATCGAGAATGGCAGCGGTCCATGACGTGCCAGCTTTTGCAGCACCAACGCCTACGAAGTCCAGCTTGAAATCGCTGTTCATCAGGCTTCTACTCCCTTGGGCTCAGGCATTTTCAGCCAATGGCTGAGGTCACGGTTGTGAATTTTCCCGAGTTCGATGATGTCATCGTGGAAATACTCAATCAACTTTTCACGAGTTTCCGGTTTTATTGTAGGATACTGGCCTTCGACTGTGTTCCACTTACGGATCTTCCGGGCAAAACGGCTCAGGTTCTTTTCGCGCATCCAATCACGGATGTTGCGCATTTTCTGGTTCTTGTCGAACATGAAGTAAACCTGCAACGCAGCGTCACGGATCATTCTTGAGCGCACCATCTGGCTCGGATTAACCTTCTTCGTAGTCGATTCGAGCTCGATTTCGTCAATATCCAGGTGCTTGCAGAGACGGCTATAGACTGCTTTTGAGTCCTTCTTGATGTCGTCCAGATAGATGAACAGAATCTGTTCCTCAGGGAAAACATCCAGGTAGCGCTGCACATGCAACGGGTACTTGTAGTATTCCTGCCCGCGAGTAGTGCGTTCCAGCAGCTCTTCGAAAGTTTCGCGCACTGTGTGCATCTCGTTTATCTGGAAGTAAACCGAGTACAATGCTTCGACTGGATTGCGGATGTTCATGATCAGGCGAATATCGGGATTATGTTCGTAGAGCAACTTCGGGCTGGCCGGATCGGCCAAGTAAGCGGTAGAAAGTTCGCCTTTCTTCTGATCGGGTTGGCAACGCACGTATTGCGCCTCGTACCACTCGGGTCCGCGCACATAATTCAACGAATCGAAATGGGAACCGGTGCGTGGAATCACGCCTTCCAGCGGATGGTTACGGAGGAAATAGTTCAATTCCTTCCGCCGTCCGATGCAAGCTTGCGGATGATCCATCAGTTGCTTGGACACCCAGGTGGTTCCGGCTTTCGCTGCACCAACACCGCAATAATCGATCTTAAAGTCGCTCATCCCCTGCCCTGTCTGCTATCGAACATGATCACATGATCTTAGTGAAACGGTTCGAGTCTTTTCTTGCGTTAACGTGAAAACGTAATCCTGTTACGTTTATCAGAATAGCCAAACTTCTTCACAGGCACCAGAAGTTAGTTTCTATAGAGTTTTCTCTCAAGCGCATATGCCATACAAATTACGCAGGCGGTACTCGCCATGCAGTAACTGCCTTCATGAATTCCATTCATTTTGTCCGTGCGCCGACAGCGTCCTGGTAAATCTCGATCATCCGCGCATAGTTGGCATCAGTTGCGTAATTCTGTTCGAAGTTTGCGCGTGAAGCCTTCGATATTCGGAGTAGTTTGTCAGGATCGGATGCAGCTTCTCGCACGGCGCTAGCCCAAGAGGTTCCACTCCCAGGTTCTGCGTGCAAACCAGTTTCTCCAGGACGGACCATACTCTCGATAGATCCAATTTTCGATACAATGACCGGCGTACCGATTGCGAATGCTTCGAGTAATGTATATGGCAGGCACTCATACCAGATGGATGGGAATAATAGCATCTTTGCATTCTTCAGCAGCTCGAATACCTGTTCGCGGGGTTGGGCACCGAGGAACTTGATTGAGGTACCTTCGGCTTTCGCTCGCAAGGCGTCCATCATCGGCCCATCACCAGCAATTTTCAACGGAAAGCCAGGATCGTTGTGTTTCCACGCATCCACCAGCGTTTCCACACCCTTTTCATGCGACAATCGTCCAACGAATAGTGCGTAATCCTTAGGATCGTAATGGTAGCCCGGATCTTCGCTCAGGAAGTTCGGCTTGATGACAATCCGTTCCGCCGGAAGTCCGCCCTCGATGTACTTTGCACGGGTAAATTCAGTCAACGCAATGTAGCGCGTGACATAGTTGTTCCATGTACCTAGCACACGGTGGGTTGTGATCATTCCCGCTACTGCCGCGCTTATCTTGCGATCGTCGCGGTAGCAGCCGTGTCTGACTCCAGGCCACGGCAGCGGATGTTTCAGGCAGTCCTCGCAGACCTCACCATCGCGGAAGAATGTCGCCGATGGGCACAGTAGACGGTAGTTGTGCATCGTTTGGACTACGGGCACTTTTTCTGCGGCGGCGGCGTGGTATACAGCCGGACTGATCATCAGGAAGAAATTGTGCACATGCACAATGTCTGCTCTATGATCACGGATTGCTTTCCGAATCTCACGGTAGTCTTCCTGGCTCCAGATCATCCGCGCCGCAACTGTCAATGGGTTCATGCCATCTGTTTCATCGTTGCTGCGGGTATATGTCTGAACCGCGTGTCCTTTTTGCAGAAGAAGGTCGCGCTCATTCTCGAACGCGACCGCCTCACCGCCACGCTGTTTGTAGTCGTTGTAGACCAGTAGGATTCGCACTATCCGGATTCCCGGTTATCGGTATGCGCGACTTCACCTTGTGAACGCGAAAGGCTATCTGAAAAAGACAAATGCACTCTTCAATCTCAACGGATTCGCCGCCTTGATTTGTTGGTTTTCATGTTCTTTCTTGAACCGATCCTGCATCGCATCTGACATCCCCATAATCATGAACGCCATAGCCATGACGAACGGGTAATGCAGAGTATTAGCGGTGATCGAGGAAAATGCAATCAGAAAAATAGAGAGAAATCCCGCCATCGACCAGTAAGCGTGGACATAGTTACCCCTATCATCATGATATTTCCATCTGAACCACATCTGTAAGGTCACATATATATAGAAGATCGCGAGCATCCCTGCTCCGATGGCACCAAAGTCATGCCACACTTGAAGGTATTCGTTATGCGGCGGATACTCCTGCTGCACCTTCTGCGCGGTCATTGCTTCGCCGATGTTGCGGCGTGCTGTACCGGGTCCCTGTCCGAGCCACGGTGCGTCCATAGCGCTCGCGACAGTGTGTGGCCACAGTTTTGAGAAGCGGCCTGACGAGTCAAAGGTGTAGATAAACTCTGTGAACGATGCTGGCATGCGACCGTTCTTGAACATGCGCGCTCTGAATTGCGGGACTGCGACAAATAGGCCAACGATCAGTGATCCACCCGCCAGCACTGCAACCACCAGGCGCAGGAAATGTTTTGGTCGGTTCATCGAGATTACTACCAGCATCATCCCAGTGCCCAACGCCATGCGTGACAGCGTGATAAACACGGTACCGATGAACATCATCGAATACACGAAGCCGACCTTGCGTTGTTGCGGATCGGGGTGATAACGCCACCGCGCAAGTGGAATCGGTAGAATAGTAGATGTAAACAAAGCGACCGTACGTGCGACCACCTCGCCGTCCGGACCGTTAGCCGTCATCACCAGGCCGCCAGTCGCGAAGAACCAGCCAAACATACACATAACGATGAAGATGTTGTTGCGGATCAGCCAATCGGTATGTTCAAAACGTTTCAGGTCAGCATTCAGGAAATAGTTATAGCTGAACATCCCGATAATCATCGGCAGCGCGTACCAGACAACATCCTTATCACCAGTACCAGCGGAGCCATTGATGACGTACATGACCGTGGCATATATCAGAAAAATTGTATATAGCCAGTACTTTCGCTGGATCCCCTTGTTCCGGAAATAGTAGAGATTGATTACACCTGCGATGAATGTGATCAATGCCCAACGCATGCCCGAGGTGGACATGGTTGTTCCACCGACACTCATGTTTCCGATATTTTTGACAATAGTCGAGGTTGATGCTGAGATAATCGTGAAGTAGACCAGCAATAATGGTTTAAGAACCGAAAGCGCACAGAGAACCAGAACGACATAACCCGCCACCAGCATCGGCATGGTGTCCGGCTTCATCATCTGGGGAACAGCACCCAGAATAAATGCGAACAGGAGAAAGCCGAAGACGAAAACGGTCTTCCAGAAGAGCATCAACAGGTAACCGTAATCCCTGCTCTTCAGTTTTCCAATAAATGTGCGAATTGTTGTATCCACTAACACACCTGTACTAAGAAATGAACTTGTACGACAGTATTTCCAGCTGTCAGACTATTGTTCGGCATTGATGGTCGAATGCGGTCCCTCAACCATCCGCCGCCATACATCGAATCCGTATCGTTCCCGCATGCCTGAAACCTCGATACAAGCGTCTGGATCTGGATGGATCCATGTGTTGTAATCAGATTCTGCCGTCTGCAGGAAGGGTTCCATCTGTTGCTGGTTCATGTTCGTCCAAAACAGCATCTGCTCGGCTGTTTCAGAGATGAACGTGTTACTCGTAAATGTAAGCTCTGTGTACTGCATTTCCTCTTCCAGACCTGTGACTCGCGTGTCTACCATTCGTCCGTAGCCACGCAGATAGATCTGGGTCCGTCCGTTATTTGCAATGTGATTATTAGACAGGGTAACGCGTTCCGCGTTCGCGATACGTACCCCACCGAGCTTATTGGCGTTCATCGTGCAATTGCGTACCAGGATCGGGCCGCGAGTTGCCTCGAGGAACATTCCGTCCATATGATTGCGGTTCATCACGCTGTTTTCGACCAGAACGTGCAAGTTGTCATGGTCGAACCACAATCCGAAAGTTAGGTTATCCACAGCCTCATGTCCACGGATAATTGTGTTTGCCGTATTTAATATTTTGATTCCACCAATCGCCCAGGCATATGTCTTTGCCCAATTGCCTCGCCAGTTGTTTTCATTGGTTTCGCAATCTTCAATCACGAGGTTTGTGATAAACGCGATGTCCACTCCTTGCGCTCCGTTATGGTTCGCTTCGCAATCACGCATCATCGCCTGGTCACAACTGTAGAGCCCCAGCCCGCGGAAGTTGTTGTCATTGAAGCGGCAGTTTTCGATTAACACGTTGTCACAGCCACGAATCCAGACCGCTTTTTGCTCGACCATCGTCGCGGCATGCTGGAACGTTAAATTGCTGACAGTCATATTCGGGCAACGCTGCAATTGCAGGATCTGCCACCGTTCGCCAACTTCGACAGTTGCTGTGTTCATCGAAACACCGTTCGGCGGATCTAGCACAATGCGATTGCCCTGCTCATCAACGTAATATGTACCGTTTGCAATCTCGCCTTGAGACAAAACCTGGCGCATTATCTCGCCATTAACGATGACTATTTCCCGGCGTTTGAACAAATCTCCTGAATCAAGAATCCAATCCTTGTGCTTGGATTTCATGGAAGCAGATGCATTCTGCCACTCTTGTGTCTCAGTGAACAAACCCCAATCATAATTCCATTCGTGTTCGAAACGGCCATTACCTGTGGATTGCCAATTTGAATAGATCTCGGAACCGCTGATGACGACATCACCGATTCCCTCTATCAACAAATGTGCCCTCGATTCCGCACCCGTGCTCAGATACAGCTCTTCGCGATAGATACCCTCATGGATCTTCAGGTGAACAAAGTTGTCGCTGATCGCATTCTGCTTAACTAACTGGAAGCCGCGTTTGATGGTTTTTAACGGCGCATCTTCTGTTCCAGAGTTGTTATCAGACGCTTGTGGATGATTCTGGTTAACGCTAATTGTGATAACCGTGCTTTCCAGAGCAACAGGATCACCAGCACCATCAGCGATGTTCGGCTTCGGATTGGCTGTACGGGTTTCGTAGTTGAGGTCAGGCAAACCACGCTCATTCATCCCGACGTGACCATCACCACCAGGTTCGTCGTCGTCGTTCTCATCATTGGGTTGTCCACCCGACTCTTCATCTCCACCAATATCCTGTGGCGGATTCTGTTCTGTATTCTGATCGTGCGGGCGGCGTTTTTGAGCTCGCGAGCTGGCACATCCTGCAATCATCAATGCAATGATGATCATCAGGCTGATCAGGGTTGTGGTTAGTGCAGAAAGGTGACGGATTTTCATGTCGTCATCCTTGTTGAATAAGATGTGTTTCACGCAACCTGCGTGTCTTTCATGGCTTCCCAGTCCATGGACCTCCCAAGGAATTCATATAGATCCTGGTTAGGTGCAGCAAAATAGTCATAGGTCCATGCGCGGATATCTTCATCCAACTCCTGATACTTTGCGATGTTCAAACGCTTGAAGTCGTCCGGTTGCCAGGCAGGAAGATTCAAGAATCCGAGCACCTCCGGCATTACATTCTCAGGGCGTTCGAAGTAGTCCTCGGCCCGAAGGATCAAAAAGTTGTCGCGTCCGAACTCTTTCATCCACAGATTCAGTTGGTCGAGGTAACGACCGCGTGTCAGGTACGAGTGCTGTATACGTTTTTCAACCATCACTCGCGGATCGAGCTTGCGTCTGTGTTGTTCTTCCCCGATCCACTCATCTTCCACCTTCACCGCGTCTGCGAAGGACCGTGTTTCACCCCAGTAACGGACGGCATGCTGATAATGTGAATATGCACGGTCTACGGGATTTCGTAACATCACGATGATTTTCGCGTCCGGCGAAAATCGTTTGACCCGTTTCGGCGCATGCGGATCAAACAAGTATGATGGACTGGCTTCACCGCTGACTGTTTCACCTCTTTGCAGGGCAGATCGTTTCAACGGAAAGTGCGCGAGGTACCAGCGTCTGCCACGCTCGTAGTGAAAATCAAAGAATCGAATCTCTTTTGAGACCGGTTCAGCGATTTGGGGATGGAAAACCAGATTGTTGAACAGGGATGTTGTCCCTGCTTTCATCGCACCGATAAGGAAGAACGATGGCGGTACTCGCATCCCGGCAGTCGATTTGCGAGTCCAGACCAGGAGTTCTTTCGCTGCTGCGCGTGTCGTTACCGACAGATTCGCTTCACGTGCCTTCTTTCTGATCGTGCCAAGTGTATCAGCCATCACAAATCCCAGTCAAACTTCATGCCGGCAATCCACTCAAGGCGGCGTTTTTCATCAGCAAATGTGATACGCAATCTTTCGCGTGTTTCCGGTAACATTGGACTGTAGGCTACGCCATTATCGTTGCGATGGGTCGAATATTTATGTTCCGGCAATCCGAGGAATTCAGTAACAGAATTCAAAACTGTGGTCATATCTCCGAAGAAATCTTCTGCTGATGTGATATGGATCTGTTTCCTCGGGAAAACCGAAAGCCAACGTTCCAGTTGATCCGAGTACACTCCACGTGTCAGGTAGGAATGTCGGCGGTATGCCTGGCTCTTGTAGGCCGGTTCACGGACTAGCCGATCTACTTCGCCCGAAATGCGATCCATCTCAATTTCAATCGCTTCTTCGAAGCTCAGCTTTTCGTGACCAAGAAAAACCTGTCGTTGGTAATCGGAATAAGCTCTATCAATGGGGTTACGCAATGACGCGATTAGTTTTACATCCGGCAGCGCATCATAGATTCGCTTCGGCACCCGTGGCTCAAACAGGTAATACGGGCTCGCCTCGCCCCACAAATGGTGATCCGGATACTTTTTCCATGAACGATAGGGGAAATGCGACTTATACCAATCCAGTCCCCTGTCGAAATTCAGGTCAAAGAAGTGAACTTCCTTAACAACAGATGGGGTGATATCAGGGTGTGATGATAGCACATTGAACAGGCTGGTTGTACCAGCACGCTGTGCACCGATAACGATGAAGTTCGGCAGGCAATTGTCACGGTAGGATGCCCGGCGGATAGAGAAAATCGTTCGCCTGACTATCCGTTTCAGTGAACGAACAGCCGGTACTCTAGCTAATAAATCTGTGCCGGAACGACTCACCTGCACCTCAATTACTTATACGACAATCGGATAACCATAACGGTGCAGGAAAGGTAAGGCTATTGAGGTAACAAGAGCCTTATCGCGGGGACGCATCTTGCGTGTCCATTCATCATCCATCCTCAGGGTAACATCACCCTCCTGAAAACGGTTCGGATTGCCTGAACAGGTATGATCAATCCCGAGGCGCACCGTTTGATCATCAACAAATGGGAGTTCATCTACAGTTTCACCAAAACGTTGCAAAATGCGTTGCACAGCTTTCCTCGGCTGGCGAACGAAATCCTCATAACGCAGGAACATGTAGCGTTCAGGACGCTTACCCCATGTCATCTCAGTAGCGATGTTCCACGAATCCCAAAGTAGTGTAGAGAAAAGGGGACCGTGTTCATCCATCGGTTGCAAAGTGCCGGTATCCGGCTGGAGTTTACGTCTCAACCATGAGAATGATACTGCACGTGGGTCGCGAACCAGATGAACAACGTACAGGTCGATCTCCTTGAGAATATCGAGCGTAAATGCATAGGTCGGAAACTTTGACGAATCAACTATAATGTTGCAGTCGTAATGGCGTTGAATCGATTTGTACAGCGCAATTAAATTGGTCAGGTATTCGCGCGCATTTTCCCATAACGCTCGCCGTGTTGCCCCTGGAACTGCTAGTCCGGCGAGGTGGCGTGTACGAGTAAGCCCGTCGCGCATCTGGATCATCCGGTTCGGATCGACCGCGTCAAATCCGCCGAACGCATCGTTGATGATAGCGCTCCACTCCGGACAATCACGGAAGTGTTGACCACAGCCACACAAGTGGTTGCCGATGAAGTTTCGGTCCCAGATGTAACGGATCTCCCCGACGGAGTTGAATCCAGGGATTTGCCCGAGGATTCGGTCGAGAATGGTAGTTCCACTTCGACCCCAGCCGGTGATGTACAAGACTTTTACGTTTGTGCTTTTCATGATCCGTATCAGGCCGTGATGTTTCGCACTCCACCCAGACGGCGGCGTACGCGAGTTAGAATCCAACGGTCATCTTCGTCCAGCCCCTGCATGGTGACAGCAATACCAAATACAAGTACAATCAGCGGTGCACTAATCAGCAATTCAGCTACCGGATTAGTGATCGGCACCAGCTTCAATCCAAGGGGTACCGTGCATGCAATCAGAGCCGCCAGCAAGCCTTTGAAATACCTGCGATCATAGGGCCAAACGCCAACATGTTTGCGCGCCATGAGCGCACCAATGATAAACATGGTTGCGACAGATCCAGAAGTTGCGATCGCTGCCCCCCACAATCCCCAGATCGGAATCAGGAGGAAATTGCCGACGATATTGACGGCAAACATAATCATTGTGGTAATCATCCAGCGGTTTTGCTGACCACCCATCATAAGTACGAGGCCTACGGATCCGGTTCCAATATTAACGAGTTGACCCGCTGCGAGGACTACAAGTGGCCCACCTCCGCGTATGTACGGAGCGCCGAAAACTACATGTATGATCGAATTCGCATGGAAAAGTATAATCAGGAAAAGGGGCATGGCTACATACAGCCCCCATCTTGTATTCGCCCGGTAGATTCCGTTGAGATTCTCTGTTTCTTTTTTTGCAATCAGATCGGCAGCAAGTACGGCAAAGATCCCATGAAACATACTGGCCAGAACCATGAACAGCCCTGAAATCTTCGATGCCGTATGGTACACCCCTACGCTTCCAGCTAACAGGAAATATCCAATCATCAACCGGTCAACCCAACTATTTGTTTTTGCAAACACGGCTGCCATTGATGTTGGGAAAGAATACCTCAGAATGTCCCATGCCAAGGGAAGATTGATCAGACGGCTTCTGCCAGTGAACGCGTAGAGTTTCAGACTCATCGCTACACCCAGCAGGAAACCGAGTCCATACGAAGCGCCCATGGCGATAATCGCGCCGTCCACGCGCATGCCCAACCCTGAGATAAACAGGATTGTCAGACCGAACTGGCTGGCCGGTTGCAAGATCTTCTCGCAGACGACACTGTAAGTCATTTTCTTCGATATGCGCGTAATTGCGACAATCACATGCATGCCTGATAGGACCGGCACCATGATCGCCAGCAACCGCAAAGGTGATACGAGTTCTTCCTTGTGGAAGACATTCACACCCAGCCAGTGCGAACTGGCATACATCCCCGCGCTGAACAGCAACGCGATGAGTGTATGTACAGCAATGGATTGAATCAGGACAGAACTAAGGCTGCCATCCTTTCGGTTCAGCGCTTCAGTTCCGTACTTGATGACACCTTTGTCCAGCCCTACCTGTGCGAATAGTGCTATAAACTGGCTCACCGTCCAGGCTAGAACGAAGATCCCATATTCAGGAACGGTTAAAAGACGGGTAAGTATGGCGTGGGTAGCTAACTGCAATACAGTGCCGATCACTCTACCCGCGAGCGAAATACCGGACTCCTTTGCGAAGACCGTAAGCAAGCGGTTAAGAGTGCCGCGCGAATTTTGTGTTGCGCTCACAGATATGTCCTGTTCGTCCGGGAAATGAGCTCAATCGTCCCGGATCATTCACATACAACGATCACACGAAAAACAGCGAGGATCTTCAATCCCCATCAAGCTCATCCCGGTACGTACTCGAGGTACGTGTTATAAAACAAAAGCTCTCACCCTTTTCCCGCTTGGGAGGCACGGGTGAGAGCACACAAATCAGAATATCCTTGAAAATCAGGCGTTCTGCTGCTCGCTCTTGATCTTCTCCGTATAGTACTTCTTGGCACCATAATACTCGTTGAAGAAGCGACCATAGTAGTACTTGCTGCTTAGCTTGTTCACCTTGATGCCGTTGAACACTACGCCGAACAGTCGTCCGTCCACCTGGTCCACCTGCGCGATACAGCTGCGTAGGTCAGCCATCGTGTTCTTTTCCATGAGCGCGACGAGCACCAAACCATCTGACTTTGAGGTCAGGATCTTCGCATCGATTGCGACGTGAATCGGCGGGGCATCGAGGATGACGGTATCATATTCCTGCTTCGCACGCATGAGGAACCGGTTCATCGACTCGGATGCGAGCAGGTCGGACGGGCTGGGAGTACGTGAACCAGCTGGAACGACCGTCAGGTTCTCGTGCATCGTCTTGCGAAATACTTCATCCCATTCGCACTGACCAACCAGCAGGTCGGACAGGCCGGGAGTACGTTCCACATCGTACAGACGATGCTGGTCAGGAACACGGAGGTCGCAGTCAACAAGCAGTGTCTTCTTGCCACCCATTGCAAAAGCGAGAGACAGGTTACAACTGGTCAGTGTTTTACCATCCGCGTGGTCAGCAGAGGAAACGGTGAAACATTCAAGCGGCTTGTCAACCGCGGAGAAGACGAGTCCGGTTCGTAGCGAACGGTAGGATTCAACAGATGGATCTTGCGGCTGCATATACGCGATGATCGGGTACGGCTTTCCACTGCTGCTGATTACCGGTTTGTGACCATTGCCGTGTGTGAAATCCACCTTCTTCGGATTGATGAACGGGATCATGCCGAGCACGCTGACATTCAGTTCCTTCTGAATTTCTTCCGTGCTCTTAATCGTATTGTCAAACAGATCGGCCATGTACGCGCCGAATGACGCGACCATCAGCGCGATCAAGACGGTCATGATCAAACGCAACATCGTCTGTGGATCTTCCTCTTCCGTCGGGATAAAGGGAGGATCAATAACCTTTACACCACCTGTTTCGGACGCAGCCTGAACGCGAGTTTCTTCGCGTTTGGTCATCATCAGGTCGTAAGTCTGTTGCAACACCATCCGTGAACGCTGCATGCGCGAATACTCGAGCGCAGATTCCAACAGATCCGGGTGCTGGCGCTGGTAATCCTTGATCTGCGCGTTGACGTACGAAATTTTATTGCGCAGGTTCGTCAACTGCACCTCCGCCTCGGTAAGGCGGGAGATGACGGACGCCAGTTTTGCACCACGTTCAGCTTTCAGACTCGAAGCTCCCGCCGCAGCGGTCATCGCTTCTACCAGATCCTGCTGTGCTCGTTGGATTTGTGTCTGAATTGTTTCGCGTTCTGCACTCCCTTCCGGAAGTGCGACCAGACGTGCTTCGAGGGATTCCAAGTCAGCACGGATCTGCCTCACAACCGGATTATCCATGCCACCTAATTCGGCAGCAGAACTTTCGGTGAGTTGATGGTATTCAGCGCTGTATGTGCTGTGGTTCAACTCTGTCAGCGATAGCATGACCTCTGCTTCTGCCAGCTCATCCTGTAACGCGTAGAGTCGTGAATAAACACTGCTTTCCAAAACGTTACCAGGCGTAATCTGGTTCTGCTCCTCGAACTCCTTGACTTCACGCTCGACAACTTCCATCTCTTCGCTCAACAACGCGAGCTGCTGATCAAGAAAAACTATGGTGTTGTTCAGCTCCTGCACCTGCAGACTGGCAGATCGAGCCTGGAACACATCAACAGCGTGCTTGACCAACGCATAGGTTGCGGTCGCGTCGGGTAATTCAGCTATGATGTCAAGGAAGGAACCATTCTTCTGAATTGTGAAGTCCAAGGACTTATTGATCTCCTTCTCGATCGTTGGGCGACCAACCGGCAAATAGCCAGAGGCGTCCAAAGATTCTTCAAGCTGACGCAGAAAGAATTCGCTGTTGATGATCGAGTTGAAGTAATCTTGCGGCACAACAGTGCTCATCCCCGGAATCAAGGTGCTGGTGGCCATAGCCTGCGGGCTGGTTTGCACACCAAACATCAAGGTTGCTTTTGAGATATACACTGGTGGCAGGCGGAGCACGATAAACACACCAGCCGCAAGCGTGACAACAAAGAAAACTACGAACAGCACGAGGTGCTTGAGCAGCGCCCCCATAATCCGTTCGTAAATGTCACGTGCGCTGAGCGACTCAGCCTGCTGGAACAGATCTGTACTCTTTGTATTCAACTGTCAGTCCACTCGTTTGAAACCGTCATCAGATTGGGTTGCTGTCTTTGCAGACCAATCATCTGGATTACGTATGTTATGAAGCCACCTGCAAGTGCCGAACTTGTGTCCTAATACTGCAGGAGGCGAGTATCAGTTAACCTGCAACTTGTCAATACGCAGATAGATCAAGTATGCGCTGGCGATCACGCTGACATCTCTCAGCAGATCCAGCATCCTGTCCCACGTAAAGAATGGATCATACATGGAAACAATGATGACATCGCCGCCATTGACAGCCGGAATCTGCGCTATCTGAGCATCATCGATTATCTGGTCAATATCAAGTTCTCGCTCACCGTACTGTCCCGGACCAACTTGATATAGATATTTCAAGTTCGACCGATCGGCATCTGGTTTAAAACCGCCAGCCGCGAGCACCATGTTCAGCACGTTAGAATCCGGATACGGAACATAGTTTCCTGGTTTATTAACCCAACCTACGACCATGACGGACGTATCATTGGTGATCGAGGGCACAATCACCACATCGTTCTCTTCCAGCGTTGGGAGCTCTTTGATGTCTCCACTGGCGAGAAACTCACGCAGATTGGAATCGATCTTCACCCACTCAGTTTCGCCGCTAGCGCTTGTGCCTGCCGGACGAAGGATGTGGACTCGGCTCGGATCTGCGTGTTCAGCCGGACCGCCCGCCAGAGATAATGCGGATTGAACATCAGTCCCTATCGGAACTTGCACCATGCCCGGCTGACGAACCTGCCCCAGAACCTGGACCTGAATAGTATAGGTTTCGGGCATTTCGACTACTACAACAGGATTGTCCATGTAGCGACGCAGAATTGTAACGAGTAACGTCTGCATTTCCGCCGTCGTCATGCCGACAACTGGAATCTCAGCTAGATACGGATAAGCTACCGTACCATCGGATTCGACTTTCACCAGACGGTTAAATTCGGGAGCCCCGAGCACACTTATTTGCAAGTGGTCGCCCATATCAATGGTTTTTGCAGCGTATACGTCCGAAAGTACCGTCACAACAGCCAACATAGCCAGTACCAGCATGACTATGAAGCGGTGCATATATACACCGTGGTAAGCCTTTTCACTCGTCAATCTGAACTCCTGTAGAAACCGTTAGCAAAATACCGTAAAAGCGCGATATTAGTAAGCAGATACAGAATACAAAATTCTGCTCATA
Source organism: uncultured bacterium (assembly GCA_964552465.1). Lineage (GTDB taxonomy): Bacteria > Electryoneota > Electryoneia > Electryoneales > Electryoneaceae > BMS3BBIN04. Next base: position 145,654 of record CAZKGR010000002.1, on the reverse strand, counting down.
CCGCTTTGGATAACTATCAAATCGCCGTTAAACCTCCGGCTTTCAGGGCAAGTCAGAGGTTATACGCAAATCCTGCCAGGAACAAGGCGAGAGATTCACTTTCTACTCGAGTGATGCCCACACGTCCACTGAGAGTCAAATTCTCCAATGGTTCCCACTCGACATTGATCTCTCCGCGCCAGGCAGTTGTCGTTTCTCCACTCAGCAATGGATATCGAGCATCCCTGTTTCCAACGGGAACCAGCTCAAATATTGAGCCGCCGACAGCCTCTCCGCCGTGAGTTGATTCCCCATGCTGTAACCGCTGGGCAAGCGCTGAGACAGTCCATATTCCACCAAATCGCTTTTCAAATCGAAGCGCAATCACTTCGCTATTAGGTGGAATAGGTGATCCAAGCGCAACTCGATTGTGGGCGTATACACTCACTGCAAACCAGTGGGAATACACATACGGCCTAAGTCGAGTAAGGTGGAGTTGAAGCAGGCTTCCGCGCAACCCCAACGGCTCGATTGCATCAATTCCGAGCATGTACGCTGTACGGTTGTGCAGCTTGTCGCTGAATATGCCGCTCAGGGATGTCTCATCCAGCAATCCCTCTGCATATATGGAAACACTATCAAGCATTTTGATCCGCAGATCGATACCCCAGGCTATGTTGTCATCCCGGTCCTGATGATGATTCTCAGACCAGAATATATTCAGCGGGATCATGTACCCAACTTCAGGATCACGTTCAGCGTAGATAACCGTCTCAGAGAACCCTATTTGCAATCGAGGAGTTGGATTAACCTCCAGCCTGTGAGCCGCCAGCCACTTTTGGTTCACAACTTTTCGTTGTTTACCGCTGGGCGAAGTGTAATACACTTCTTCTTCAACCGGAGCTGGGTCCAGCCGCGCATGGAAATAATCGAAGAACAACCACGGCTTCATTTGCGCGCGCAGTTGCAAATAGATGAATGCCGGTGCCTCTCCTGAGAGAATCAGGCCTTGATCCAACATCGATCCATATTCCAGCCGATCACGTCCGATCCCTAGACCGATGTACTCATTCTGGTATTCGAGATAGGCTCGTGTTTCATCGAACGATGAGGCTGCTCCTGCTGGTGACACCGATGCGATCTTTCCGGGCGCTGGAGAGTATACCCCGACGTTTTCATTCTGATTGTATTCGGCTGTGTCTGTAAAACGGATACCTGCAATCCAGTTGTCTCCGAATGCCGTCTGGATGTCAACTCCAATAACCGACCTCAGCAGTATCTCATCGTGATAGTCTTCATCATAGATTCCTTGCCACGCGATAATCGGATCGAAGCTGACTCTCAGATCACCCTGCCGGGCTGCACTCAAGTGTGCTCCATGCCGAAACAGTGGCGATCCGTTGGGCAGAAACTCTGTCCAACGAAGTGGCTGAAGTTCTATCTGTTCCTTATGATCATAGATTGAAAACTCGTTAAGGAGTTCAGCTAATTCAGCTTGTTCGGATGCTGGCAGCTTATCTCGATACTGGTTGATTTCGAGCAAGCGTTCGATAAGTTCCGGGATCGGTTGCGGCCTGGTTGTTGGTGCGAATTGCTCGGTTGCACCATACAACCATGCACGATGGAGAAATGGATAGATGTCATGCTGGGAATGAATACCCGCTTGAACACACGGCACAATCAGAATGACTGAGACCAGGATCGGAAGACGCGTAACAATAGCTCGCAGCAATCGAATGATTTTATTCGTATGATTCACCACGTCCTTCAGCTTGCTCGCCTATATTGATCATCTGCCTGCGCCCGGTTCAGTAATGTACAGATTGCACGTTGAAGGCGCTGAGTGATGGGAGTCACGACATCCAGTTGATCAAACGTGCATGTTGCTCTCAAGATCATAAAGAGACAACTCAAATATAACAGAAAGCAATGGGTTCCGGTATAAATTTTCCTAGTTGGTGAGCGATACTAATACTCTGCTCTCTGGCCTCAAGATTCGGCATTGAATCTAACAATTAAAAGACAAAATATTCGACATTTTGCTTGCGGTAATCTGGGACATGATGTAGCTTCTTTGGATCTCAAGCGAAACTGTTGTAACGTGTGAAGAATCTTGACCTGGATCCGACGTGGAGAGCATGTGCACGCGCCCGACAGTATTGAGGTTTTAGGTGTTAAAGTCAGCAGTGTTTCGCTCGCTGATGCTGTACAGACGATTGAGCATTGGATCAAGGTAAAACAGCCAACGTATGTCACGTGTACTGGCATGCATGGGGTCATGGAGAGTCGTAAGGATCCCGAAGTAAGGCGTATTCATAACAAAGCTGGTATGGTTGTGCCGGATGGCATGCCGCTGGTGTGGATGAATCATTATTACGGCCGTCGTCATGTAACACGTTGTTACGGGCCGGATTTGTTTCTCGCGGTGATGAAACGAAGTGCTGAAGCGGATGCTGGATTCAAGCATTTCTTCTATGGTGGAGATGAAGAGGTTCCGGAGCTTTTAAGTGAACGTATGCAGGAACGGTTTCCAGGTTTGCAGGTTGTGGGTACATATTCGCCTCCGTTCAGGCCACTCACTCCGGAAGAGGATGAAGACGTAGTCACGACAATACGTGACTCTGGTGCAGATATTGTTTGGATTGGCTTGAGTACACCGAAGCAGGAGCGGTGGATGGCTGATCATGTAGAGAAGTTGGGCGGTTCTGTTCAGATAGGAGTTGGTGCCGCCTTTGATTTTCATACCGGGAGAGTGACTCAAGCCCCGAAGCAGATTCAAAAGAGTGGACTTGAGTGGCTTTTTCGGTTGGTGATGGAGCCGAGACGCTTATGGAAACGATACTCAAAAAACGTCCCCCTATTTCTGTTGCTGATCCTTCGACAAATGGTCAGCGGACGACGTCCGCCCAGCCCCCAGTGATAAAGCGTCAGATTGCAACAGGACGGTCGCGCAATGCAATGCGCGCATTGCTGGTCTTCATCGACTGGCTTACGGTTTTCGGTAGCTTGTTAATCGCTCATTCGATTTCCGAGACAACTAACTTCTTTACCATAGGAGATAAACTGCCCCTTTCGTTTGAAGAAGTGGCCGTTTACGGGGCAATATCGGCCATACTTGCTGTTATCATCATGTTATGGCAGGGCACATATAATCCTAACCTGAACCACATGAAGCTGGATGGTGACCGTCGTTTCATTCGATCTCTGACGATGGTCATGTTGGTGGTCTTCCCTCCGTTCCTGTATGCACAGGATCATGCCGACACACGCGAGTTGTTGACCATCGCGATTATTATCGTGCCCTTGGTGCTTGTTCTTCAGAAGACGTTGTCTGTCGCATTCCTCTCCAAGCATTACGACAAACCTGTCCGTACACGTAAGCTGCTGATCCTTGGAACGCATAAGGATGGTCCGTACGTGCTCCGGCAAGCGCTTTCCTGCTGGGATCCCGGATATTTACCGGTCGGTTTCCTGACAGGTGAGCCAGTTACTAATGGCGCCTACATCGAAACGGAAAGCCGTGGCTTGGTCGGATCGGTACCCGTCCTGGGTGATTATTCGCAATTGGAACATTTCCTCAAGCGTCATGCGATTGAAGAGATCTGGATCAACGATCCGTTAATGCCGCATGAACAGATTGTTTCAATTTTACGTATGTGTGAGAATCGAAATCTCGTGGTCAGCATGTTGCCGAGCATCGGCCGTATCCCAACGATGTCGGTGATTGCAACGTATGCCGGTGGGCAGGTGCTGCTACGTGAGCGACGGGCGCCGGAACGTATTTACTATGACAAGATGAAGAGATTGGTGGATTTCATCGCCACTTCGTTGATGCTGATTACCTTCTCACCAATCCTCATTCTGATTGCGCTTTGGGTTAAACTAGACAGTAAAGGTCCGATCTTATTTACTCAGGAACGTATCGGCAAGAACGGGAAATCGTTCAAAATGCACAAGTTCCGAAGTATGCACGTAGACGCTCCCAAGTATGCAGTCAGTCCGAGCACCAAGTTCGATCCGCGTATCACACGGTCCGGTCGTTTCCTGCGTAAGAGTTCTCTTGATGAACTGCCACAGTTATTCAATGTGTTTGCGGGTGATATGAGCCTGGTTGGTCCACGCCCGGAGATGGCGTTCATCGTTGACAAATACAACCGTTTCCAACGTGCTCGCCTACAGGTCAAGCCGGGAATCACTGGGTTGTGGCAGATTTCTGCTGATCGTTCGATTGCGATCCATGACAATCTGGATTATGACCTGTATTACATCCAGAACCGTTCGATCACGACGGACATGGTGATCCTGTGGCGCACCGTGTGGTTCGCCATTCACGGGATCTAGAAAGTCGATTCCCTACTCGATACTTGTTTCGATTTATTCATGAAGCGGGGACACTTACAGAAGTAAGTGTCCCCGATAATTTTGTCTTTTTACTGTCGTTTTCTATCCGTTTCTATCTTTTCCTGAGCGTGATGCGTCCATCCTCAACTTCCATACGGACACGAGCATCACCATCACCTAGTTGATATTCCTCGTATCCTTCGTCCTCTTCAAGGAGATCAAACTGGCGACCCACTCTAGTGCTACCGTCGTCGAACACCAGGCGAAACTCTCCCCCTCCGTCTTCTATATTCAATTCAATGCTCCCGTCCTCGGCTCGAATGCGGTAGTCACCCCCATCAGAAAGTGAAGTGGAAATTGAAATATCACCGTCCTCAACTCGGGCACTGACATCAGAGAACTGACCATCCTCAACAACTACTGAACCGTCCTCAGCAAAAATGTCGAGCAATCCGCTTCCACCTTGCAGCTCGAGATCACCGTCTTCCACACCGATCTCAAAGTGGGAGCCTGTCATGTGCATCAATTGAGCTCTTCCATCTTCGAAATCGAGTCTCACATCGCCTGCAAATCCACGGATACGATAGTCATCGTCATCTCCACGAATACGCAAGTTTACAGATTTCGGCGCCACAATTTCGACGGTGTATTCTTCGCGAATCGTGCCCATCATGATGGTGATACCACCTGTATCCGCTTCACGGATGCGGAGGTTGCCGTTTTCTTCGGTTACGATCACCTCGAAGTCGTCACCACCTCGTGTGCTAACACCGCTGATATGCCACTCATGATGAATGATGACATGCACATCCTGTCGATCTTCACCGGTAATGGTTATATCAGCATCGTCCGTGTTCAGAAACAGAGTCCCGTCAGCAGCAATGGAATAGGTTTCGTCCAAGTTGTAAGTATGCGTCTTGGCAGACGTGACTGCCGGCAGGCATGCGAACATGGCCAGTAGGCACACAGTAACAACATTCCGGTTCATAACTTTCACCCCTCCTTTAGGAATCCAATGATGTGACGCTGGATGGTGGCTGGTGGTTACAGTATCTGATTTCCTGATATCCGTTCCAAGTGCTCAGAGTGGCTCGGTCTCGACATTAAGCTACTGTATCGGAATAGAACCTCGTACCTTTCCCCGCGACTGGGGTTGTTTCTAGGGAGTTGAACAATGCGTTTATGGCAAGGAAGCTGTTTTGCGATGCTGTTTCTGGCGTTGTTGATTGGCTGTTCGCAATCTGCGTCGGATGCTGATCCAGCATCTGGGAACATACAGAACATGGCGATGCTCGATGGTCGTGCCATTGATGCGCTCGACCAGTTAGCGCCAATTGTTGATGTAATTGGCGATGGTGTTGAGGGCAGTGTCGACTTTGACACGGTTCGCGTGCTGGTCGAAGATGGCAATATGCTGATTCGTGTAAACCTGAACCACGAGATCGGCCTGCAAAACGGCAGTGATCTGGTCCTGCTATTCGACACTGATTTAGACGCATCTACCGGTGTAGCTGGTAATCAGACCGGCGCGGAATTCGCATGGTTTTTCGGCGAACGCCGTGGTGAAATGATGGTCGGCGACCTTGACCTTGATTGCGAACATGGCACAATCGGCATCATTACGGCCCCGACAGTGAGTTCCGACTTTTTCGAGATTGGTTTCCCCATTGATGTGAGTATCGAAGGCTATCCGGTTTTCCCTGGTGAATCGGTTGGCATAGCCTTCGCATATGGTTCGGAAGAACGGATTCCTGACACCGGTTTTTCCACATTCTCGCTCACAAACACAGGTAATGAGCCGGAAGAATTGACTCTTGCGAAAGCGGATGGGGCTGTCCGTTTGGTCTGCTGGAACGTTCTGCACGATGGTATCGTGGAACGTCCGGAAGCATTCGATCCAGTCTTTGACACTTTGCAGCCGGACATCGTAGTCCTCGTCGAAATGTGGAGTACACCAGCCGAGGAAACGCGAATACTGTTCAATGAACTGGTGCCGCTTGGCGAAGACAAATCATGGCATGCAGCAAGGTATGACGATGCTGATATTGTCCTGCTCAGCCGCTGGCCGATACTCGAGGGATGGAAGATCCCGCAATCACGCGCGGCAGCATTCGTGCTCGAGATACCGGAACCGTGGACCACACCCCTGTTCGTGATAGGTGCGCACACGCCTTGCTGCGGTAAAGACGAACAGCGTCAAGAAGCAATTGACGCATTCATGGCGTTCCTGAGGGACGCGCAACAGGGCACAGGCATGGCGGCTATGCCCCAGGGAACCCCGTTCGTGATCACTGGCGACATGAATCTCGTCGGCTTCAGCGAGCAGCTGACAACGCTTGTCACCGGGCAGATTGTAAATGAAGAGTGGGGTCCATCATTCGATCCGGATTGGGATGGAACGGCGTTGGTCGATCTATTTCCCCGTCACCTGACCGATAATATGGTGTACACTTGGCGGCAGGATGATAGCTCGTATGGGCCTGGAAAGTTGGATTATATCGTTTACAGCGATAGCAAGATCAACGTTGCGCACAGTTTCGTGCTTGATACACGTCGATTGTCCGAAGAGATACTTGCCAAGATTAACCTGAAACGGGAAGCAAACGCGGAAGCATCAGACCACCTGCCGGTGGTTGCTGATCTGTTGCCACGTTAAGACTTGATGACCAAACTCGTGTTTAAACGGTTCTCGCCGCTGATCGTATGGGCGTTGCTATCCTTGATCCTGTCCTCCATCCCGGGTAACAAGTTTCCGGAGTTGCAAGGACCGTTCGGTTGGGACAAATTGATTCATATGGTGTTGTACATGGTGCTCGGTGCGCTGGCGGTACGAGCTTGGTCGGACAAGCAACTTGCACCTTGGCTCATCTTCCTTTTCTGCGTAGGTTACGGCCTCGTGGACGAGCTGCACCAGTTTTATATTCCTGAGCGTTATCCTGATGTTTGGGATTGGGTTGCGGACAGCATTGGATCTTTCATTGGTGTGATGAGCATGTGGTTTTGGCTGCGCACACACCCTGAGCCAGTTACGGTACCGGCGGACAAGGTAGAAAACGAATAACAGTGGAGTGAGACAGTGGTCAACAAAGCAATCCTAATCGGCAATCTGGGCAAAGATCCGGAGATGTCATATACCCCCAGCGGGGTGGCAGTTACCAAGGTTTCGCTCGCCACGACGAAAAAGTGGACATCTGGTTCTGGCGAAAAACGGGAGCAGACCGAGTGGCACAACCTCGTGTTCTGGCGTCGCAGCGCGGAAGTTGCGAACGAATACCTGCGCAAAGGATCGCGAATCTTTGTAGAAGGCGAGATCACCTACCGAACCTGGGAAGGAAATGACGGTCAGAAACGTTACGCGACCGACATTGTGGTCAACAATTTCCAGATGCTGTCCCCTCGCGGCGAAGGTGGCGGCGGCGGTAAGCAGGGCGGTGGTGAAGGCGGAGCACGGCAGCGTTCCCGTCAGCAACAGCAACCGCAACAGTCAGATGAACCCTATTATGAGCCCATTGACCAGGGCGGTGGTCAGCAAGGTGGTGGCCAACAAGGTGGCCAAGGTGGCGGCCCGAACGATGGTTTTGGCAGCAAGGACGACGACGATTTACCGTTCTAAGTAACAAACTATCAACCCGGTTGAAGATTCAACCGGGTTTCCTATGAGATTGAAGCCAGGCCTCGAGTATGATTCTGCTCGATATAGCAGCTTCTGTTGATCCGTTTGACGCATATGGATTCGAACCGCGTTTACTTTTTTCCGTCCTACTGGTGACAGTGTTTCTGATATTCGATATCATTAGCGATCGACTGGATATCTCGATCTGGCAATGGATATTCAGAACGCATCACATCAATCCTACTAAGTACTTGTCCCTGAAATCCAGGATCATTCTTTCACCGTTCATTGTTGGCTTCATCTTTTTGATTCCCATTGGCAAGGAGCCTCCGAGTGACCTGCTTAACGTTCGTCTGATTATCGCGATTGCTATCGCAGCGGTGGGTATAATTCTGAGTGTCGTGTTCGGTTTCCGCGACGCCGAACGGTTTTAATCCAACGCAACCCTCGGTAAATCGTATTTGCAATTTTTTGCTTTGTTCACCACGATTCTGAAATATCCCTGAGTTCCGTAGTTAACCTCCCCTAACGCTTTTCTTCTTCTTTTGCGCGTGCAAAAAAAATGGTCTGTGTAGTAACCATATACTTGTACAAGGGTCCGTCCTGCGCGGTTACAATTTTGTTCCCAATTGTCACAAATTTTCTTGTCTGATTGAAGTCAACACAACAGGGGGAGTACACCGATGAAAGTGAATCGTAGCATCATTGTCCTGCTGGCAATTCTGTTTGTTGCTGGCACCTCGGCATTTGCAGTTGATGAACAGCAGTGCGTAACGTGTCACCAGGAAGTCTCTCCTGGTTTAGTTCACCAGTGGGAAGGTTCCCTCCATGCGGAATCCGGCATTTCCTGTTACGATTGCCACAGTGCAGACGAGACTGAAGCTGATGCGTTTCTGCATGAAGGCGCATACATCGCAACGTTGGTAACTCCGAACGATTGCGGTGAATGTCATGAACAGGAATCGGCTGAATTCCAGCCGTCCCACCATGCCAAGGCTGGTGCGATTCTCGAATCTAAAGACGCGTACCTTGCCCATGTCATCGGTGGTAATCCGGTCGCAATCGTCGGTTGCGAATCATGTCACGGCACCAAGGTTGAGATCGACCCAGATAGTCCGAATAAGCTGGCGCTCGGTTCCTGGCCCAACTCAGGTATAGGTCGTCTGAATCCTGATGGCAGTAAGGGTGCCTGCGGATCGTGCCACGTTCGCCATACATTTGATCGTGCCCAGGCACGTCAACCGGAAACCTGCGGCAAGTGCCACCTCGGACCTGACCATCCGCAGAAAGAGATCTACGAAGAGTCCAAGCATGGCATTCAGTATTACACGAATATGGAAGAAATGAACCTGGACAGCGATGAGTGGGTGGTCGGTAAGGACTACTCGGTTGCGCCGACGTGTGCAACGTGCCACTTGTCTGCAACACCGGATATGCCAATCACGCATGATGCCGGCGCTCGCATTTCCTGGAACCTGCGCGCTCCGATTTCCAAGCTGCAGTCAGATTGGGAAACCAAGCGTCAAAACATGCAGGACGTCTGCAAGAATTGTCATGGCATTGACTTCTATGAAGGTCACTACGAGCAATTGGACGGTTTTGTCCATCTGTATAACGAGAAGTTTGCGAAGCCTGCGACCGAGATTATGGGCATCCTGCGCAAGAACGGCAGCCTCCCGAATCCCGCGAGCTTCAGTAACAAGGTTGAGTGGATCTATTGGGAGATCTGGCATCACGAAGGCCGACGCGCACGTCATGGTGCAGCTATGATGGGTCCGGATTACGCCTGGTGGCACGGTATCTATGAAGTGGGACAGCATTTCTACTTCAAGTTCCTGCCCGAAGTGGCAAAGCTGCATGACGCAGATGCGGATGCCTATGTTGCCGAATTGATGGCCAGTCCAATGCATAATTGGATGAGCAAGAGCACGCCGGATTTGAAGGAAGATATCAAGACCGGTGAGATCCAGTCACTTTACGAAGGTTTCTTCCAACCGATACTGGATGAATAAATAACGAGGTGTCCGATGGCTAGACAGTCGTATTTCCGAAGGCTGTACATGGCTATCCTGCGTGGTTTGTCAGCCAACCGAATCAGCATGTTCGGTGTGGTATTAACCACCAGTGCGTTTATCCTGTTCATACTGTTCGAGTTCAGCGTTGCAACAGGATGGGTGGATAACGCGTACCTTGGTTTGATTAGTTTCCTGGCCCTGCCCACAATTTTCATTGTTGGGCTGGGCCTTATTCCTTTCGGGTGGTGGCGTTATTCGAAGCTGCGCGGTCGCCCATTCATGGACTTGTTTGCAGTTCATTTCACTGATTCTGATCTGCGGGCAAAATCCACAGGTACACGTGTTGTTCGATTCTTCGTACTGCTGACGCTGGTCAATGTCATCTTCATGGGAGTGGTTGGAACTACAACAATCCATTTCATGGAAGGTGTCAAGTTTTGCGGAACGGCTTGTCACTCAGTAATGGGTCCGGAGTGGGAGACGTACCAGAAATCACCGCACTCAAATGTGAAGTGTGTTGATTGCCATGTGGGTGAAGGATTTGGCGCGCTGCTCAATTCCAAATTGAACGGTGCCTGGCAGTTGCTTTCAGTCACATTTGGCCTTTACGAAGCACCAATCGCGACTCCTGTTCATAATCTACGTCCAGCCCAGGATACTTGCGAGCATTGTCATTGGCCTGACAAGTTCCATGGCAACCGGATTTCGAACAGGATATCCTTTGACCGCGACGAGATATCCACTCCCAATTACACAACTTTGATGTTGAAGATTGGCACAGGAGCTGACGGTCACGCAACTGGTTCTCACTGGCATGTATCCGAAAAAAACGCCGTTCGCTATGCGTCCGTTCGTGACGAACGTGAAGTGATGATCTGGGTTGAGGTGCTTCAGGAAGATGGCACGTGGAAGCATTTCCAGAACACAGATTTCCCTAGTTCAATCGAAACTGGTGAGGAACATGCTCGTGTGGTCGACTGCGTGGATTGCCATAACCGGGCGACGCACGTTTATGAAGACCCCGAACGTGCGATTGATCATCGCATGGCTTTGGGTCAGATTGATCGCAGCCTGCCTTTCATCAAGAGAAAAGCGCTTGAGTTTCTGCTGATTGATTACTCTGATAAGGACACTGGCCTGGATTCGATAGCAACTGGAATGCGTGAATATTACCAACAACGGTATCCAGAGCTGTTTCCTTCTCGGGCGGCAGAGGTCGAGAAGGCAATTGAGGTGGTGCAGGCAGTGTATCAACGTAATATCCACCCAAGGATGAACATAGGTTGGGGAGCATATCCGAATCACCTTGGTCATAACACTGGTAAGGGTTGCTTCCGTTGTCATGATCCTGGATTGCAAACAGAAGATGGTGAGTCAATCAGCATGGATTGCACTCTCTGCCACTCGATTTTAGCTGATGAATCGGCTCAACCATTTGAATTTCTCAAGAGTCTCGATTTACTCGATCCTGGATCAGAGAGGAATGTGCAACAGTATTTCGAGCAGGAATTCTGGGATGCAGTGAGCGAAGGTCAGGAGACCAGGTAGACTCATTGCGGAATCAGGTACACCGGTGACAGTCAAGGGATCACTTCAGCAGAAGTGATCCCTTTTATTATTGAACTCAAGTCAGCTGTTCTGCCTGATTATTCGTACCTCAACGCTTCGATCGGATCGAGGCGGCTGGCTTTCCACGCTGGCCAGGTTCCAAATCCAAGCCCAATCGCGCTACAGAATGCGAGTCCAACGAAGATACTCCACAACGGAACCGCGACTGGCAGGTTTGCAGCCTGCCCGAGCAGATAAGCCGCTGCGATGCCAAGCCCAACTCCTATCACACCACCGATCTCAGTGAGGATAACCGCTTCGAGCAGGAACTGGCTAAGAATGCTGGACCGTCTTGCACCAAGCGCTTTGCGAACCCCAATCTCACGGGTTCGTTCGGTGACGGTGACCAGCATGATGTTCATGATCCCGACACCGGCGACCAGCAAAGCGATGGCTGCAATTCCAAACGCCGCAATCTTGATCCACTGGGTCATGTCGTTGAATGAATCGACTAGTTCGCTGGAATGCCAAGTGGCAAAGTTGTTTGGCTCACCGGGTTTCAGTCCACGTGCAACACGCATTGCGGCGACGGTCTGGTCGATGGCTTCGTCCATTCGCTCCGGGTCGCGGACTTGGATGGTGATATTCCAACTGTTTTCTTTTCCCCACCAATGTTCAAAGGTAGAAATCGGAATCGCCACACGGTGATCAGCCTGTGAGTTGAGCATGCTGCCCATCTCTTCGAAGATTCCAACGACCAATGCCTGCTGTCCGTTGACTGAGACTTCTTCACCAATTGGATCTCGATAGGGAAACAACCGCTGGACAACAGCATATCCAAGGATGACGACCGGACGCGCATATTGGACATCTTGTTCGGACAGGTTTCTGCCACGCTCGATCTGGTACCCGTTATTCGGCATTGAACCGGGCGTACCGCCGAGGATTACTATGTTTGGATTGGTCGCATCGTTTTTGTATTTGATTACGGCACCCCAGTCCCAGACTTCCGGTGCGACAATCTTGGTTAATGGTGCGTTTTTACGGATCGCTTCCACTTCACGCATACCGACCTTTGGACGATACTTTCGATCATGGTTGGGACCGTTAAATCCAACGTTAATGTCGTAACGTTGCACCTGAAAAACATCAGCGGTCAGTTGCATCATCTCTTCTTCGACGAGATTGTTCAAGCCGCGGATGATTGACATGGTGGCGATGATAGTGAGCACACCGATGACCACACCGAGCAGCGTGAGTGCGCTGCGCAGCTTGCTGCCAGAAATGCTGGCGAAGGATACTCTTAGAGCTTCACTCAAGTTCATCGAGTTCCTCCTTATTGCGCACGTAGCGCTTCGATGGGATCCATGCGTGCAGCTTTAGCCGCTGGGAAGAGGCCAAAGATCAAGCCAACGGCAGCTGAGAACAATACGGCGGATGCAGCCAGCCATGCCGGTAGAACTGCTGGCAATGCTTGCTGGAGCACCAGCCCGCCCAGGTAAGCAAGCCCAATTCCGACGGTGCCGCCAACCGTGCAAATCATCATCGCTTCAACGAGGAATTGCCACAGGATATGCGTGGTCCGTGCACCGATGGCTTTGCGCATGCCGATTTCCCACGTACGCTCGGTAACAGACACCAGCATGATGTTCATGATTCCGATACCGCCGACCAGCAGACTAATGCCACCGATGATCAAGCCTGCCGCATACACGCCGCCAGTCAGGGTATTGTACAAATCTGCTAGCGCATCTTGTTGATTGATAGCGAAATTGTCTTCTTCCAGGGGTTTCAGGTTGCGCGCGGCACGCATGATACCCCGGATTTCATCGGTCGTGTCTTCGATCGAAATATCCTCTCGACCTTTGACAGCAATCATCACATCTCGCCCAACACGTCCGAAATCATTAAACAGTGTTTCGATGGGGATAATGATCGTGTTGTCTCGAGAATCACCAAAGAAACTACCCTGTTCTTCAAGGATGCCTATGACTGTATAAGACTTCGAGGCGATGCGGACTGTTCGTCCCATTGGATCCAGCGGTCCGAACAAGGCGTCGCGTACATCAACTCCGATAACCGCCACCCTTCGCGAGGACCGGTTGTCGGAATCCGAGATGTATCGACCATATTCGGGCAGTGAACTACCAACGATTGAATGTTCTTTTGTTGTGCCCAAGATGCTTACGCGGTCAAGCTGTTTATCACGATATGTAACAGAGCGCCCGGTCCATGCCATCGCTGACAGTTCTTCGGCGGTCGTGATCCGTTCGCGCAAGGTTTCATACTGTTCCATCGTCACACGAGGTCGATTTATGTACTTCCACCAGTCATCGTCCCACACCCACGGCCAACGTTGCACGTATACAGTTTTTGCGCCGAGGAATGAGATCTGATCTGTGAACGATTGGTTCAATCCCTGGATGATCATCATCATCAAGGTGACGGTAATTACGCCGATGACGATGCCCAGAGTGGTCAAGGATGCGCGAGTTTTGTTCGCCTTCAAGGCGGCGAACGCAATTACGAACCCTTCCCAGATCGCACGTCCTGCTCCTTGTAGTTTTCTACCCATTGCGATTCTCTCGGCTATCCGTTATACAGCTTCGGCAACTGCAGAAGCGGCAACACGTCTCGGTGCTTGTTTTTCATCGCTGTGGATCAACCCGTCCAGCAGACGTACAACACGGTGAGTGTACGCAGCAATGTCTTCTTCGTGGGTCACAATCACGATGGTATTTCCGCCTTCATGCAGATTACCGAACAGGTCCATGATCTCATAGCTGGTCGAGCTGTCGAGGTTACCGGTCGGTTCGTCCGCCAGTAGCAGGCTGGGATCGTTTACCAGCGCGCGTGCGATTGCAACACGTTGCCTTTGCCCACCCGAAAGCTCATTCGGTTTGTGCTTCATCCTGTCGGACAGACCGACTTTTCCCAGCGCAAGTTCGACCTTTTCGCGCCGGTCATCCTTGGACATTCCGGCGTAGATCAGGGGTAGTTCGACATTATGGAACGCGTTTGCACGTGGGAGTAGATTGAATGTCTGGAAGACAAACCCGATGCGACGATTACGTATATCCGCGAGCTCATTGTCGGTCATCTCGCCGACATCCTCGCCAGTCAGTTTGTATAAGCCATCCGTTGGCGTGTCCAGGCAACCGATCAGGTTCATCAGCGTGGATTTGCCCGAACCTGACGGACCCATGATCGACAGGTATTCGCCTTCTTCGATGGTGACATCGATCCCGTTCAGAGCAGGGACTTTAATGTCGCCGATCTCATATATCTTTGTGATGCGTTCAAGCTGGATGATAGTGCTCATGCCAGGCTCCGTAGGGAAAATCAGGACGCTGAAGCATCCGCTGTTTGAACTTCCGTGGATGCGCCATCCTCATCATCATCGTCATCGTCCGCGAGTTCAATGTCGCCCGATTCTTCACCGTCGGGAGTTTCACCTTCCTCATCCGGTTTGAACGGCTCCATGTAATCAACCAGCGTACCGCTGTGCAGTTCGCGTGACAAGACGCGGAATGGACCAGTGACCACGAGTTCGCCCTCTTCGAGTCCGGAAACGATCTCGAAATGTGTATCCGAATAAATTCCCAAGGTGACTTGTTTAGCCCAGACTGTGTCATCCTTGACAATGAACACAACTTCTACCGGATCTTCGCGCTCACCCATACGTCCGACATGACCGTTATGCCGAGATTCTTCGCCACCGTTCTCTTCATTGTCCGGTTTCTCATCCGAGCGGGCAATTTCTGCGAAGCGCTCTTCCTCGCTTAGCAAGCGCACTGCAACCGCTTCTTGTGGCAATACCACGGCATTCGGGCGTTTCTCGGTCACGATGTCCACTGTCGCACTCATTCCAGGTCGCAGCGTTTCAACGAAATCGTCAATAGCCACAGTGACCATGAAATTGGTGACTTCTTCCGCCGAACCTGAGCCACGAATCGTGCCGGAATGGGCAATTTCAGCGACATGGCCCTTGTATGTAGTGTCCGGCATCGCGAAGACTTCGACTTCGACTTCATCACCAAGATCGACCAGCACAACGTCGTTCTCATTCACCTCGACTTCGACTTCCATCGAATCCAGGCGACTGACGACCATAATAATGTCCTGGCTGAACTGCGATCCGATCGCCATCTCGCCAACTTCCTTGCTCAGGCGTGTGATGATACCGTCCAGCGGCGCATGGATGCGGGTCTTGTCGAAACGGTCGCGCGCTTGTTCGAGTTGTGCACGAGTACGATCAACGTCAGCGGTCAACCGTTTCTCAGCAGCGATGGCAGCTTCCAAGTCAGCGGGGCTGGCAAGGTTGTTAGCAGCCAGTTCCTTGACGCGCTTCAACTTGCTCTGAGTTTCTTCGAGGCTGGCTTCGTAGCTGCGGAGCAGGTACTCCATCTGCTCAACATCGGCACGATACTGTTCATCCTCAATCCGAATCAGCAAGTCACCCTGGTTAACCTGATCACCCTCTTCCCCGCCGAGGTACAGGATCTGGCCGGATACATTCGAGCTGATTTTGACTTCAGTTTTTGGCTGAACTTTGCCGGACGCGGTAACGGTTTGCACCAAGCTGTCGGTGACTGCTTCCGCGACATCGATATTCAGCGCCTTCGGGCCACGTTTGGTGAGAATATTAGCTGTCACCAAGCCACCGACGACGACGACCACGGCGATAATGATCCAAATTTTCGCCTTACTCTTTTTCTTCTTTCGACTCACCGTGAAATCTCCTCCAGCGGCATCCCGAGGTCACGCTCGAGAGTAGCCATTGTCGTGAAAAAGTCGAGTACACGTGACAGGTATTCCCGTTCCGCAGACACAAATATTACTTGCGCGCTACGCAGATTGATCTGATCGGACACACCCACACGGTAACGTTCTTGTTCGAGATCGAGCTGACGGCGGGCGAGATCCCGATTCCGGTCAGCAACTTCGATTTGTTGATATAAACGGTTCAGGCTTCTCCACTGCTGGCGTACATCTGCCGCAATGGACTGTTCAGCCTGATGTTCATCCCACATGGATCTACGTTTGTTAATCACCGCCTGTTCGCGCTGCACTTCGCGGCTGAATCCATCGAACAGAGTCCAGTTCAGTGACAAGCCATAACGGACATCCCAATCAGTTGGCATGACCTCCCAGTTTAATTGTTCACCTTGTGTGTATCCTGAGCGGCTATAGCTGGCAAATGCGGACGCAGACGGGGCGTACTGCGAGTTCCACGACTTAATCGAATAGTCGTTGATCTCGACCAAGTTGCGCTGCTGTTGCAAGTCAGGACGTGCGCTATGCGCAATGCTCACCAGCGAATCAGCATTGATATTTGGCAACTCCGGGTCGAGGTTGCCAGCAAACGTGTAGCTGCTTTCGAGGTCAAGGCCAACTGTCAGATTCAAGTATTCGCGTGCATTTTGTAACGCCTGCCGAGCGCTAAGCACTGCGTTTTCCTGCGTTCCATAGTCGATCTCAGCTTGCATTACGTCGATCTGGATTGCGTCACCTGTCTCATATCGGGTACGTGCGAGGTGTAGTACATCGCTCCGCTGATTGAGTATTTCTTCTTCAACTTCCAGCGAACGTTCGGCAGCAAGTACGGTGTACACTGCCGACTTCACACCACTGACCAACAGATCGAACGAACGTTCCGTGTTCAGCAAAGTGTTTTCCACGTTTAGCTGCGCCTGCCGGTAGCCGTAAAATCGGGACAGGCCAGAGAACAAGGTCTCATTGGCTGAGATGTTCCAACCGCTAGAGCTCGATTTACCCCCATCTATCGGAGTTCCCTGGATGTAAATGACGCTCTCTTCTGTAAAGGTGCTTGACCAGGACGCTCCAGCGCTCAATGATGGCAGGAACTGACCGATCGCACCTGCTTTCAAAATTGGGATCAGTTCTTCGTCTTCAAGGCTCTGACGGTAGGCGGACTGATTATCCTGCGCCAGTTCGATCAGCCGTGATACGGTTACAGGCATGTCCGAATTCAGCTTGGGGGGAGTGTATCCGTCATCGCTTGCCAGTGCCGGCATCGCGAAGAGAACGATGATTCCCAGAAGTGCGAATGTGGTTGCAAAATGATTGTGCTGCCTGCGCGGCATGGTGGATTACCCTCCCTGATGTGCGTTTTCACTCCCACTGGACTGCTGAAGGTGTGTTGTAGTTACAACTGCGAGCCGTCCCGAACCCTCTCATTGCATTGGACAGACACCTCCCCGTTCGGTTACAAAACGGGGAGGCGGTATTTTTACTCTTGGAATCTGTGTCGCGGGACTCACCCACCGAGCCCGCTGAATGCGTTTGTCAAGACATACGCAAGTACGGCTGGAATGACTAGAACCAGAATGAATCCCCAGACTATTCCGATCCCACGTCCAACCTTGCCAAAAATGCTGATACCGATACCGGCAATGATCGCTTCCCAGATTGTGAAGATGTTGACAGCGTTTGCGGCCTGGTGCATCGCAGATGTCGGATCGCTCTTGGTCAGGATCGCTAGACCGAGATAACCACCGTGCGCGTCCTGGGTCAGCATCACCAGCAATCCCATCAGAACGAAGTTGATGAAACCCGGTACCATCATATACCATGCCAGCGACCAGTATTTGCTGAAAGCTTCGCTACCGTTGTGGATTACGTTTCCAACCAGCAGAAACAGGACTGAGTTGAGCAATGTGAAGACGAAGACAACAAACAGGGTTCCGACAAGCTGCATCACTCGTCCGCCTATCCCTGTCTGGAATCCCGCAGACACTTCCAGCGCCTGGTCAGCTTGCTCCTGAGTCATCTGGCCTTCGGCGACACGTTGCTGCATCTGGTCACGCGCGGCATCTACTCCTTCTTCACCAATATACGGTCCTGCGGTAAACACCCAGAACGTGAGACAGATTATTAGCGCCAGGAATGGGTAAATCCAGCCACCGTTGATCCGTATGCCGCTTATTGCGTCAGCCGGCGCGCTGAGTACAGCAAACATCCGCTTGAAACGATCAAGCACCGGTTCATCCTGCTCTTCTTCCATCGCCATTTCCGGTTCCGGAGTGATCTCGTCTTGATCAGTACTCTGGACATCCTTGTCGTCCATCATGCTGGACCCCCTGTGAAGGTTTGAACAAACCAAGTCGTATCTGTGTTCGTAGCGGACGTTTTATCTTTAGGAAGTATCGGAATTCCAACGGTGTGTGGAAATGGTCCCAATGTCCCTCTTCTCCAACTGAGAGACTCGTTTTTTCGCAATTCGGTTACAAAAAAAACGTCCGGCGATTTCGCCGGACGTAAATGAATCAATTCATCAGTTCTGTCAGTAAGCAATGGCAGCTACCGACTCCCCTGAAGATCAGGGAAGGTCAGGATAGTTCGCTGCGTTCGCGAGGGCTGCGTACAGATCCTGCATGTCGCCGGTATCCGTTACCAGACCTGCGTCCATCACACCATCTTCGCCAAACTTGGACTTGAACCATGCTTCGTGTGGTTTCTCACGAATAAACTGGCCAACACTGCGATCTCCGATGGCGATCAATGTTCCATCTGTTCCATGGCAGCCTTGACAGGCGTTGTCGTACACAGTTTCGCCGTTCGCAGCGTCGCCCAACGCACCGATGTTCGTATATGTGAGGGTCGGTTCTACGACCACAGGCGGATCTTGAGTGTAATCGACGTACATCGCGGGACCTTCGACTGCCAGGTCATACAGATCTGAAGGAGCAATCCACTCTTCCCGCATGAACTTGACGAGGTTCCAAATCTGGTCTTCTGTCAGGTGAGCTGAAAAGTCTGGATGACGGTTGTCGGCCGCGTCGATATCACGTGATCCGGGTTGCGCGATCAGGTCATACAGCTCCTGATATGATTCAGAGGCTGCTGCACTCCTCAAATCCACCGACGAAACATCTGGGCGTGAATCCTTGAGAGTGCTCTGCCCTGTGCGGTTTGCGTATGAACCAGCGTTTCCAAGGCCGTCCCACGCATGACATGCCTTGCACCGATAGAAATCTTTTCCTGCGGTTGTGGTTGGTTGGGTTCCGCTACCGCCGCCATCTGCTGTCCACCACTTGGAGTAGGCTGCGCCACCGGCAATGCCATCGGCTGCAGTGTATTCTGCCGGAGCCGGTCCTGGCCAGTTTTCACCATTCGAGCCGTCATTACCATCCGTACCGTCCGCACCTGCTGGTCCAGTTGGTCCTTCCGGGCCTTCGCATGCCACAAAAACGAATGCGACTACAAGTGCCAACACAAGTACCGCTAAACGTTGGAATTTCACACTTCCTCCTTGGGGGATGTTCGCCAGATCTTCTGGCTTAACATTACTTCGAACATGTAAGGTTACAGCAGCTGTTAGCTAAGTGTCAAGGGGTGCATAGCAAATGAATATCCAAAACTGTACCTATAATTAAAGTTAGGACATTGTAGATGCGAGCTATAACGACTGTTTACGAGATAAGCTGGAAGGGATGAATAACGTTCGTATATAAGGGTTTTCAGGTGACGCAGCGAATTTTACGATTCAATTATCTTTTTCGTTTTGTTGGATCAAATTGAATTCGCTTGGAGCTCTTTCAAATATTTAGTCCGTGCGAAATCATATTTCCAGATAAACTTATCCAGAATACATTTTGTCGTGCTAGCCAGTTATAACAAGAAACGCCCAGCAATAATGCTGAGCGTTGAGTTAGACGATTTGACCAATGCAAACATATGCTTGGCAATTTTAATGGGAAAATGCCTGCGTTTTATTCTTCTCCCAACGCTGCTTCGAGTATCTTTTGCGACTGTTCCATCATCGTCTTCGGATCGATGAGCAGTCCGGCAGCGATCTGCGCGTTGGTCAGTAGCAGGCTTGCAGCTTGTTTCGCTAGAGCGTTGTCTGCATCGTCCTTGCGCAACGTGTTCAGACGGGTCAGAATCTTGTGTTTCGGATTGATCTCGAGTACCAGCTTGCCTAACGGTGCGCCGGACTTGTTGATCGACTGCATGACCCGTTTCATGCCGGTAGTCATGAACTCGTCCGGGTTGACCAGCGCCGCCGGGCTCTTAACCAGCCGTTTGCTGACCTTAACCTCTTCGACGTTATCACCGAGTTGGTTCTTTATCCATGACGCAAGATCCCCAGCTTCACGATCTTCCGGTGTTTCCTCTTTCTTCTCCGCGTCGTCCGACTTGTCATCGGATTCGTCGTCCTTGGACTCGTCAGAATCTGTCGCCGGTTCGTCGTCGAGTTTGAGATCGGACTGGTCGGCTGAAATCAACTGTTTACCATCGAACTCACGCAGGTTACTGAACACGAAATCGTCCACACCCTCGAAGCAGTAGATAACCTCAAAGCCGCGTTCCTGCAAGGCTTCCAGGTACGGCCCGGCCTCGATCGCATCACGGTTTGGCCCGCTGATATAGTAGATCGCCTTCTGATCATCGGGCATGGCTGCAATGTATGCTGGCAAGCTGGTTGTCTTGCCGGTTTCCGTCTTGTCGGACTCGTAACGCAGCAGCTTGGCGAGCTCATCACGATGGTCGAAGTCAGACGCGACGCCCTCCTTAATGAACATGCCGAACTTGGCAAAGAAGTCGTTGTACTTCTTCTCGTCCTCTTTGGATTGTTCGGCGAGGAACTTGATCAGACGCTTGGTCAGCACACGTTTTAACTTGGCGACCAGCGCGCTGTCCTGCATCGTTTCACGGCTGATGTTCAACGGCAGGTCTTCGCTATCGACCACGCCTCGGATGAAGCGGAAATAGTCTGGCAGCAACTCTTCGACTTCACTCTGAATCAATACACGGCGACAGTACAAGCTAACGCCCGGCTCCATCCGGCCCATGCCGAACACTTCCATGTTCTCACCGGGCACAAATAGAATCGAACGGATTGCGAGCGGCGCGTCCGCGTTGAACTGATAGTGGTACATCGGCTCGTCGACTGCATTCGCGATGAACTTGTAGAATTCAGAAAGTTCTTCCTCGCTGATCTCGGACGGGTTCTTTGTCCACAACGGCTGAACTGTGTTCACCTGTTCATCGTTTACGAAGATCGGGTAGGCAACGAAGTTGCTGAATTTCTTGATCAGCTCCTTGATCCCGTCCGCGCTGGCGAAATGGGCTTCATCGTCCTTGAGATCAACGGTGATAGTAGTTCCGCGGGGGAAATCTTCAGTTTCGCGGATGTCGAATGTGCCGGTTCCGGCGCTCGACCAGACGACCGGCGTCGCTTCGGAATCTGCGGACCGCGTGTGTACGGTCACCTTCTTCGCGACCATGAACGAGCTGTAGAACCCGACACCGAACTGACCGATCAGGTCTTTAACATCAGTGCCTTCTTCACCGAGCGATTTGATGAATTCACGCGAACCGGAATGCGCTATGGTTCCGAGGTTGCGGATCGCCTCGTTGCGGTCCATCCCTATACCGGTATCGGCGATCTCGAACGTCTTCGCTTCCTCATCGACCCTGATCTTGATCTCGAGCGGCAGATCGGCATCCGCCATGCCATCCTTTTCAGTAAGCTGGCGGCGACGTGCTTTCTCGAGGGCGTCGGACGCATTCGAGATCAGCTCGCGGACAAAGATTTCACGGTCGGTGTACAGGCTGTTAATGACGATGTTCAGCATCTCCGAAACTTCGGTCTCGAAGTTCATCGTCTGCGTTGTGGTTTTTGTTTCACTCATGCTTGTTGCTCAACTCTTGTATGTTTGAATGATCGGTTTTCGTAGTTCGTCTATCGTCTCTCGGGACTCGTCTCTCGGATTTTGAAAAAACAGGATCGTATTGCTGATGCCCGCGCAAGCTCCGCTGGCGCGGATCATCCGTGTTTGATGTCTGTGTAGCCCGGCTTCGTTGAAGCCGGGGCCTGGTATCCACCCGGGATCAGCGATCCCGGGCTACATCACTTCTCCCACTCCCGCGGGTTGAACGCGCTGCGGTTCGCCAGCATTTCGAGCAGCTCTTTCTCGTGCTTACTCAGCTTGTCGGGAACCTGAATCTGCAACTCAGCGAACAGGTCACCCCGTCCCCCACTTTTCTTTGGCAATCCCTGGTTCTTGAGACGCAGCTTCTGACCGGTTCGTGCTCCAGGCTTAACCGCTAGTTTGATCTTACCGCCGTCAAGTGTCGGCACGGTAACATCACCCCCGAACGCAGCTTCCCACGGCGTGATTGGTAATGTCATCCGCAGATCATCCACATCCTGCTTGAAGCGTGCGTGCGGTTTGAGCTTAATCGTGAGGAGTAAATCACCCGGCGGACCTCCGGCGACACCTTCCCCGCCCTGCTTCGGGACTCGGATCTTCATTCCGTCTTTGACATACAGTGGGATTTTGACATCCAGACTTTTGGTCGTCGGTGGCTGCATACCGCCGCTCGGCGTGTGTTGCAGGTTGATCCGGTGGCTGCCACCAGCGAGAACCTCCTCGAGGGTCAGCTCCATGTTCGCTTCGTGATCGAAACCTTTCCTGCCCGGACGTCTGCTTCCTCGCGCACCGGGACGCGGTCCGGCTTGTTGACCGAATCCGCCTGTCCCTGTGCTGCTGAAGCCACCGAAACCGCCACCAAAGAACGCATCAAAGAAGTCGCTGAAGCCGCCGAATTCCTGCTGTGCGTGACGTCCGCCGCCACGTGTTCGGAATCCACCTTCCCAACCCGGTGGTGGACTGAAGCCTTGTCCATGTTTCCAGTTCGCACCGAGCATGTCGTACTTCTTACGCTTCTCCGGATCCTTCAAGACCTCGTACGCTTCGCCAGCCGCTTTGAAGCGGTCCTCCGCGCCGGCATCCTTATTCACATCTGGATGGTATTTGCGCGCGAGCTTTCGATAAGCCTTTTGGATCTCGTCCTGGCTGGCTTTGCGATCGACTCCGAGGATCTTGTAATAGTCTTTGTATTCGATGTTGCGGCTCCGGTGCGCGCTTTTCTGTGGCCCTATGTATGCCGAAATGGCATACTATACCTGCAAATACGGCAGACTCGTCTGTCGAATCGTCAGGTGGTCATTGATGGCCGTTTGGGCTCATCTTCTCATCTCAGGTTATGACCTTCAGATATAAGATCCACCGTGATGAGTTTAACCAGCTCCGGTTACCACAAAAGCAAGCAGTGTGCCGGTTGTGATGTAGCCCGGCTTCGCTGAAGCCGGGAGAATCGTATCCAAAGAAAAAACCGCAGTGCAGACTGCGGTTGGGAAAGCAAAGCACACCCCGGGTTCAACGAACCCGGGCTACATTCTTATATCTCAAACGTAATCACATCTTCCTGATCGCAACCGTCGGCGACAATCGGGCGACCGTCCGGCGTGATCAGGACATCGTTCTCGCTGCGCACACCGAAGTCGGGCAGGTAGATGCCTGGCTCGAGGGAGAACAATGTGCGTGGAATCAGCGCACGTAGCTCTTTCGTTTCAAGATTGTCGATATTCGCGCCACTGCCGTGGGTCTCGGTGGTGATCGAATGCCCGGTGCGGTGGAAGAAATTATCGCCGTAGCCAGCGTTGACAATGACCTCGCGCACGGCGTCATCGACCTCCCAGCCGTACACCGGTTGACCCTCATCCATGCGATTCTGAACCAGGTCGAAACCTGTCCGTCGAGCATCTCGGACCAGCTCCCAGATCTTTTGCATGTGTTCGGGAACGGTGCTTCCCATGTATCCCATCCACGTCTCATCAGCAATGATCGAATAGGGATTCCCGTCCTCACGCGCCCACAGGTCGATCAGCACCAGGTCGCCGGGTTGGAAGGCTGCATCGACACCTGGTTGCGGGCTGTAATGCGCATCGGACGCGTGCTCGTTGGCCGCCACAATCGGTCCGTGATCGGTCACGAGGTGGGCTTCGTCGAAACGTTTCATGATGAACTGCTGCACCCTGTATTCACGGATCTCATTGCCAGCCATCAGGTTGTGCGCGATGTACTCGAATGCTTCCTTGGCGATGTCACGAATCGTAACCGCGGCCCGCATGTGCGTTTCAATCTGGTCATCGTTGAGCACGGCCTCAAACTTCTGGATCAGTTCGGCGCTTGACACCACCTCGATATCAAACGAACGCACCAGCTCGACAGTCCCGGCATCGACCCAGGCAACGGTCGGGATCAACGCGTTCGGACTGTACTCCATCGCGATGGTTTTGGCCTTGCCGATCAGGGCTTTCAGCTGCTCATGGAGTGACTGGTAACTGAGATATTGCGAATCACTACCCGGCAGATGTTCCAGGGTGTGTGGCTCGATGGAATGGTGCAGCTTGCGCGGTTCACCGACAGTTGGGATGAAATAGAACGCGCGGCGGCTGACGTGGTTTTCTGGATCCAGTCCGAGTGTCGCAATGGCAGTCGGGTTACGGTCACGCCAGACATATAGCAGCCAGCCGTCAACGTTGATCTTCTTGAGTTCTTGCTGAATCGTTTCGATGGAGTGAGTCATGGTGGTTCCGTGCTATGGGATTCTATGATGTAGCCCGGTTTCGATGAAACCGGGGTGTGGCTTGAACAATTGCGAGATTCCCGGATTCAACGAACCCGGGCTACATGCGATTACAACAAATCAGCGACGGTAGTTGTCGCGAGGTACTCGATCAGACCACGGCGGTACGGCTGCCAACGTGCCCCAAGTGCTTTCACGAGATGTTCCGGCGCGCCATCCATCGCGTCCATCGACGGGTCGTCACCGGGCAGGTCATCGGTCGCATCGGCTACGTCGCTGAGTTTTATCTTCGCTGGTGTCATGGCGAGCCTGACTCCACCACCACGTCCACGTACACTCTCCAGCAATCCCGCTCCAGACAGTGCCGAGAGGATTTTGCTCAGGTAGCTGGCGGGCAGGCCAGTTTCTTCGGCGAGTTCACCCGATTGCCAACGTTTTTCCTGATCATCGATAGACGCCATGTGCACCAGCGCCCGGACACCGTACCCCCAACTCTTCGAAAATGCCATCGCAATCCTCGCATGAATTAGATCATAACAAATATAGAGACTGGGATACACGAATGGGATTGCGCTTCTGCGTGCCATTCTTCAATAGGGACGCATGGCTTGCTGGGAAATCGCTTCCGATGCTTCGTTCTGACATGCGTCTCCGGGAGGCCTGGTGTGGGTACCGCAAGCAGGGTTAGGACGCGATCTTACGAATCCTCATGAGCAACTATTCACAACCATAGAAACAGGAGTTGAATCATGGCCACCATACCATTCAAAAACGAGCCATTTACCGATTTCAGCCAGCCGGAAAACAAGGCTGCATTTGAAGCTGCGTTGGAAAAAGTCCGCGGCGACTTCGGCAAGCACTGGGATTTACTGATTGCGGGCGAACGTGTCGCCAGTGACAACAAGATCATTTCCATCGATCCGGCGAACCCGGACCAGGTTATCGGCACCGTGGGCAAAGCGTCCAAGGAGCAGGCGATCCGGGCCATCGATACCGCGCACGAATTCTTCGACAAGGAGTGGCGCTTCTTTGACGGTCACGCCCGCGCACGGATCCTCTTCCGTGCTGCCGCTATGCTGCGCGAACGCAAGCATGAGTTCAGCGCGACGATGACCTACGAAGAGTCGAAGAACTGGGCCGAAGCGGACGGCGACACTGCCGAAGCCATCGACTTCCTCGAGTTCTACGCACGCGAGATGATGCGTCTGGATCGTGAACAGGAAGTTGTCCCGTATCCAGGCGACGAGAACAACCTGTACTATGTCCCGCTGGGCGTCGGCGTTGTGATTCCGCCGTGGAACTTCCCGCTGGCGATCATGGCCGGTATGACCACCGCAACTTTGGTCACCGGTAACGCTTGCGTGCTCAAACCGGCGAGTACTGCCCCGGTCATCGCGGCGAAGTTTATCGACCTGTTGCTCGAAGCTGGTATGCCAGCCAAGGCGATTACCTTCTGCCCGGGCAGCGGCGGCGAAGTTGGCGACACATTGGTCGATCACCCGAAGACCCGCTTTATCGCGTTCACCGGTTCGAAAGAAATCGGCCTGCGCATTCATGAACGTGCGGCGAAAGTTCACGACGGTCAGCTGTGGATCAAACGAACAGTCCTCGAGATGGGCGGCAAGGATGGTATGGTCGTCGACGAAACCGCCGACCTCGATTTCGCAGCCGACCAGGCAATTGCAGCTGCCTATGGATTCCAGGGCCAGAAGTGTTCGGCGTGCAGCCGCTTGATCGCGGTTGATTCAGTTTACGATGAGCTCGTTGACAAGGTGGTCGAACGGGCGAAGAAGCTGACCGTGGACCACCCATCCAAGAACCCGAACCTCGGTGCGGTTATTGACGCTGCGGCGCACAAGAACATCATGGACTACATCGGGAAGGCCAAGGCCGACGGCAACGAGCTGATGCTCGGCGGCAACGCGATTGAGGGCGGTTACTATGTCGAGCCGACCATTTTCAAGAACGTCAAGGACACTGACACCATCGCCCAGGAAGAGATTTTCGGGCCGGTGCTGGCTTGCATCCGGGCGACGGACTTCGAGGACGCGCTACGCATCTTCAACGGTACCGAATTCGGACTGACCGGCGGTTTGATTTCGAACATCCGCGAACGTCTCGAACGTGCGCGCCGTGAGTTCATGGCTGGCAACCTGTACCTGAACCGCAAGATCACCGGCGCGTTGGTCGGTGTGCAACCGTTCGGCGGCTTCAACATGTCCGGTACCGATTCCAAGGCTGGCGGCCAGGACTATTTGGGCCTGTTCATGCAGGGCAAGTCGGTTACTGAAAAGTTCTGAGCGTGAGCTCTGAGCGATGAGCAAATTCAACGGGTCACATTCTTCGGAATGTGACCCGCTTATTGGTTGTATACTTTGAGATTCCGGGTTTAGGTATTAGTGAATGAGCTGCGGAAGGTCGTGTTGCTGAAGTAGTCGCAATGCTCGCGTGGCATGAAACGCGGGGATGTTGTGTCAGTCCACACCCCGGGTTCGACGAACCCGGGCTACATAGTTCAATACCCCTGTCCCCTGCCGAAATCGTCATGTTGGCGGTTCTGCTGGAATCCTTCCGACGAGTGGTACCCTTCCATCTCGTTATTGTAGATGGCGCGGTACAGCGGTTCCCATGCAGTCACCTGTTCAGCTGTGAAAATGCCTTCGAGTTGACGGTTGAATTTCTTCAACCGATTCTTCTCCTGATCTTTAAGCTCGAGCATCCGACCCGCATACTGCTGTTGGATACGGGTGTGCATGCCAGCGTTATCAACAACTATTTCCCGCACCTTGATCCGCTGGTCAGCGGTCAGATCGACTTCTTGATCAATAAGCTCAGTCATCGCCTCGACCTCCCTCATCGGCGGGATCAGGATGTCGTTATACGGCGAGCTGCAACCGGTCAGAATGAGTAGCGCCAATGTGAGCGCCAATGGAGATCGAGGAATCATCGTGAGAACCTCTTCAACTGTGCCCGAGACATTCATGTCTAGGACATTCTACGGATCGAAATGCACTAGCTAATCAAGTGGCGGCAGAGACGCTTTCTGCAGGCGTACTTGATCTCTGACGATGAACTCACGTCCACGAACTTCCAACACATCCTCATCCTGCAAACGTCGCAGTGCGCGTGAGAGAGTGGCCTGGTTCATGTTCAGCATTAATGCCAACTCGCCCTTCTTCACTGGCAGGGTCATTCGCAATGAGGATGAACCGTTATCAGCAGCATCGTTCTCGAGGGCACATATGACGTAGTGCGCCAAGCGTGCGGTCGCATCGTTCAGGGTGAGTTGATCGATCTTATCAACCAGACGTTTCATCCAGACTGCCATTGCATCGAAGATGCGGCGCATGAACTGCGGGTGGCGGTCCATCAGACTGAAGATTTCATCGCTGGGAAGGAGAATTACTTCACTGGGTTTTGTCGCAACTGCCGTTGCCGGGAAGTAACCCAGAAAGATCGCGGCTTCAGCAATAAATCGGTATGGCTGCGCGAGGTGGAGGATGACTTCGCGGCCATCAATGGTGTATCGCACCAGCTTTACCAGCCCTTCGGAAATGAGATACATCCCAAAGGCATCGTCACCTTCCTGGAATATCATTTCATCCGCTGATACACGGCGGGATTTTCCGATTTCGAGTAATTCTCGACAGAGTTCATCGCCGAGAGCTTTGCCAGCCGGGCTGGCAAGAAAAGGTTCAAGGTGTCGTTCAATTGCGGGCACATGTCCTCCATATTTGGAACAATATGATACGTGCTTTTGATCGTATCTGAAAGAAGTTTGCGAGGCATTTGAGATATTGAGAAGACCTTGAGAGCTAGTTTTGAGATGAACATCTTCGACGCATACGGGAACTGGTTATTATGCGCTCCCATTTATCAGTGTGTGCATGAGGCTCTTGCTCACAGCCGATGGATGAGGCATGTTTACCGATAACAAGTAACATTGTATTCAATGATGGAGAAGATGATGGTTACCGAAGCCGAAGCCCGCTCATTGTGGGAAGAAATAAAGGTCAAGACGAAACAGTTGCGGGGGTATCTTTGACCTTCCGTCTCACCGCGAAAAGCTCGCCAAGCTGGACAAACTAGCCGCTGAGGAAGGATTCTGGGACGATCAGGAACGTGCGCAGGGCATCCTCAAGCAGGCCTCCACTCACCGCAAGTTGATCGAAGATTACGACACCCTCGTCGAAGAGGTTGAGGAGTTCGAGGTCTATCTCGAGCTGTTCGAAGACAGTCCGGAAGAGGCTGACCAGGCGTTGACCAAGCTCGAGCGTCACATCGACGAGATGGAGCTGGCGAAAATGCTCTCTGGTCGCGAGGATGGCAAGGACTGCATTGTCACGATCAAGCCGGGGGCTGGTGGTACTGAGTCTCAGGACTGGGCGCAGATGCTGTTTCGCATGTACACCCGTTACCTCGAACGCCGGGAATACAAGTTCAGCGTGATCGACCTTCAGCCCGGTACCGAAGCCGGGATCAAGGAAGCGTCGATTGAAGTCAGCGGCGACCATCCCTTCGGATATCTGAAGGCAGAGACCGGAGTTCATCGCCTCGTACGGATCAGCCCGTTCGACTCGAACGCTCGGCGTCATACCAGCTTCGCGTCCGTATTCGTACTACCCGACGCTGGCGATGTGGTTGAAATCGAGATTGATCAGAATGACATTCGCATTGACACGTTTCGCGCTTCAGGTGCTGGTGGTCAGCATGTCAACAAGACTGATTCGGCGATCCGGATCACCCACTTCCCGTCCGGAATTGTGGTCAGTTGCCAGAACCAGCGCAGCCAGCATAAGAACCGTGACGCAGCATTGAAGATGCTTAAGGCGCGCCTGTACCAGCGTCACCTCGAGGAAGAAGCGAAGAAGCGGGCTGAGATCGAGGAAACGAAGGGTGACATCGGCTGGGGCAACCAGATCCGCTCGTATGTCTTCCACCCGTACAAGATGGTCAAGGATCTGCGGACCGGGGTTGAAACGAGCAATGTCGATCAGGTGATGGACGGCGACATTCACGAGTTCGTCACTGAATTCCTGCTCGGCCGGAAACGTGACAAGCACGGAACAAATGTTGAGGATGACGGATAATGGACGCTAGAGACCTGCTCGCCCTGTTCGGTGCGACTCAGTACACGTTTACGACGAACATGACTGATGTGACGCACGAACTGTCGTTACAGACACATGAAAATGGCGGCAGCTGTATCAATTTCCTCGTCGGGCACGCGTTGCATTCACGGCAACGGGTGCTGGAACTGTTGGATCTGGATGTACTCATTGAGAATGACATTCTGGCGATGTATGCCAAGGGTGATGAGTTCGATCCGGAGAAGGCGTTGCCAATTGACCAGCTTTCAGCGGTAATGAACGAAAGTTTCAACCGAATGAGTCGCGGTTTTCTCAAGGTTGGACAAGAATATCTGGACGAAGAGTTGCCCGATCCATTCCTCGGACAGAAGGTTACCCGCGCCCGGATGATCGGCCTGTTCAGCTTTCACGAATCTTACCACATGGGCCAGATCGGCATTCTGCGACGCGTGTTTGGGCTGCCGGGGATGATTCAGGCGAGGTGATACATGATGCCCGCGGAAGCTCCGCTACCGCGGATTCTCACAGACTTTAGACCTGCACTAAGCCCGGCTTGCAAGCAAGTCGGGGCAAACACCAATTAGACAAGCAGTATCACATCCACCGTCTGGGGTCCGTGGATGCCGAGGACGAGTTCTTTCTCGATGTCGGCGGTGCGGCTCGGACCGGTGACGAAGACTGCATTACCGCCGATATCCCCCACCTCCTGCCACCGTTTCATCAACGCTGAGATGTCCGGCACAACCTGATCCGCACGCAGGATCGCGACGTGATTTACCGGCAGCAACGAGACCGCACGATGGTCAGGCTGGCTGGGTGCGAGCAGCATCGTCCCTGTTTCCTCGGCGATACCCAACGCAGAGCTGATGCCAACGTTCACCTGCGCCAGCGATTGCTTCCACGTTTCGGCGTCGTCCGCCTTCATATTGGGATCGGGCGGTGCGATAAGATCGTATCCGGCGTTGGATAAAGCGTCCGTTAGCTTCAATTCTGTCAGCAACGGCTCGGCGGTGTAAGCGGCCTTCGTGCCCTCGTGCTGCTTTATGATATCTATGATGGCGGTGATCGCGTTGTCGTCGTCCGGGATGATGTGTAGCTTGGCATCGACAGCGGCCAGTGCAGCATCGAGTGTGGGGAACCGGTTATCATCAGCCATGATCAAACCTGTGAGTTCGAGTGTAGCCCGGCTTCCCCGAAGCCGGGTCATTTTCTGCCACGGACAGTTGTCCGTGGCAATTGGGTTCCCGGCAACGGGGTTGCCGGGCTACGTACTGCAATCAGTCATCCTCGTACAATTCCCGAAACGGCTTTTTGGCGAACTCGGGCGCGTCACGGTGGTCCGTCCAGCCGGGAATCGGCATCTGCTTGCCGGGCCACGCCGATTGCGCGAAGCGGGCAGCATTGGCGGCGAACTCGTACGCTCGCCGTGATCCCATCACCTCGCGGAACACGCGCCACACCGGCTTTTCAAGATCGACACCGGGCCGTGACTCTACTCGCTGCTTGCGCAGTTTGAGCATCAGCTTCGGCAACGGGATCGACACCGGGCAGATCTCTTCGCATGCCCCACACAGTGTGCTGGTGAACGGGTGGTGCGGCGCGTTATTTATGCCCTTCAACGCCGGGGTGAGCACGATCCCGATTGGACCGGGATAGGTGCCGCCGTACGGATGCCCGCCCACCTGCTGGTAGATCGGGCACGCGTTCAGGCACGCGCCGCAACGGATGCAGCGCAGCACTTCGCGCAGCTCGGGGTCGTCATTTAGCGTGCGGCGACCGTTATCGACGACGACGATGTGGACCTCGTCCGGGCCGGTCGGTCCGGGTGCGGGGCCGTGCATCAGGTTCAGGTACACAGTCGCCCGCTGACCGGTGGCGGATCGGGCGAGCATCTGCCACAACATCGCGAGGTCGTCGAGGGACTGGGTGACACGTTCGTAACCCATGACCGCGATCACCGTCTTCGGCAGTGACGATACGAGGCGACCATTGCCCTCGTTGGTCACAGTCGCGATGTGCCCGGTTTGGGCGACGGCGAAGTTGACTCCGACCATCCCGACCTTGGCGGCGAGGAACTTCTCGCGCAGCACACGTCTCGCGACCTGCGTCAGTGTCGGCGGATCGTTGGTGTATTCAATACCCAGCTTTTCATGGAACAGTTGGCCGACATCGTTGCGGTCGAGGTGCATGCCGGGCATGGTGATGTGACTCGGGACTTCGTGGCGAAGCTGCACGATGTATTCGCCGAGGTCGGTTTCGACAGGATCGACACCGTGCTGCTCGAGGTAATCGTTAATCCCGATCTCCTCGGTCAGCATCGACTTGGACTTGAGGACAGCGTCCGCACCCTTCTCGCGCACAATTCCGAGGATGATGTCATTGGCGATAGCGGAGTTGGCCGCGTGGTGGACGATGATGCCGTTCTCTTTCCAACGTTCGGCGAGCTGCTCGTGGATCTCGGCGAGGTTATCGAGCGCGTCCTGACGGCGGGCGACGACATGACGGCGCCGTTCCTCAAAGTCCGGCCACTCGTTGTACCGCAAGTCGCGGACACGGACAGCCTTGCGCGTGTTCGTCTTGAACGGTGGCGGATCGCGTCGCGTGGCGAGCTGATCCTTGATCTCAGTCTTGATGTTCGCTGGGGGCGTTCCGTGGGCCATCAGTTCGCCTCCCCGGCAAGGATTCTCGCGTAGTGCATGACTTCAACCGGGATGTTGCGTTTTTTGATCATCCCGCCGATGTGCATCAGGCATGAATCGTCGGTGGCGGTGACGGTCTGCGCACCACTCTGTTCTATCGCCAGCAGCTTGTCATCGCCAATGGCTGCCGACAATGAACTGAACTTTGCCGCGAATGTTCCCCCGAAGCCGCAGCATTGCTTACGGTCTTCCAGTTCGACCAGGTCAATGCCCCGCACGTTTCGCAATAATGTACGTGGTTGCTGATCGATGCCGAGTTCACGGTAACCGTGACATGAGGTGTGCCACGCGACTCGTCCGTCCCACTTACCGCCGATGTCGGTGATCTTGAGTTCGTCAACGAGGAATTGGCTCAGCTCGAACGTGCGTTCGCGTAGTGTTGACCAGTCGTCACGGACCGATCCATCAAGTTCCAACTCGCCATAATGTTCCTTAACCATCGATAGGCACGACCCGGACGGGGCGACCACATATTCGGCCTCGTTGAACAGTCGAATAAAGCGTTCGGCGAGATGCTTGGTGTCATGTTGGAAGCCGCTGTTGAAGGCCGGCTGCCCGCAACAAGTTTGTTCGGGATTGTACTGGACATCGCAGCCAGCACGTTTCAGCAACTCGACAGTAGCTAGTCCGGTTTCCGGGAACAGTTGGTCAACGAAACAGGGTATAAACAGGGACACGGATGGAGCGGGCACCTTTGGCCTCCGCTGGTGAATATGGTTTGGTAAGGTACGGTTTATGGCTTGCGGGTGAAAGAGGAGCGCTGTACATGTAATATTCTATATGACTTCAGTCTCGAAATTGAATGGACTGAGCCGGTCACCGTATTGCCATGTAAAGCGCCTTATATTCGCTTTTAGAATCCTGAAGTATTCACAACTTGGATCGTTTCAATGCGCGTACTCATCACCGGCGGCGCCGGGTTTATTGGTTCGAATCTCGTACATTTTCTGCTGCGCGAGCGTCCTGAATGGACGCTGATCAATGTTGATGTGCTCACCTATGCGGGCAACCTGGAGAACCTCGCCGGTTTAGAGAATCATCCGAATTACTGCTTCGTGAAGGCAGACATCGCGGATGTCTCTGCAATGGAAAAGGTGTTCGAGGAGCATCAACCGGATGCTGTTCTGCATTTGGCGGCGGAATCGCACGTTGACCGTTCGATTCTCGATCCGAGCGCGTTTATCCGGACAAATGTTCTCGGTACGCAGGTGTTGCTCGATGTAACTCGCAAGCTCGCGAAGGACTGTCGGTTTGTCCATGTATCGACGGATGAGGTTTATGGAGCACTCCCTAGAACAAAAGAAAGACGTTTCTCAGAGCGAACTAATGTTAAACCAAATAGTCCATATTCGGCTTCTAAAGCAGCTTCAGATCTTCTAGTTCGTGCGGCATGTAAAACATTTGGATTGGATACTGTAATTACCCGTTGTTCTAATAACTATGGACCATACCAATTCCCAGAAAAATTAATTCCCCTTATGATAGCAAATGCTAGAGAAGACAAACCGTTACCTGTTTATGGCGATGGAAGTCAAATAAGAGATTGGCTGTACGTTGATGATCATTGTTCAGCCCTGTTAACCGTTCTTGAAAAAGGTAAATCTGGTGAAGTTTACAATATTGGTGGTGATAATGAGTGGCAAAACATAGAAGTCATACGACTGATACTTGAATATTTAAGTAAACCTAAAAGTTTAATACGCAAGGTTAAAGATCGTCCAGGTCATGACCGACGGTATGCTATTAATGCAACAAAGTTAAAAGAAAAACTTGGCTGGTCGCCTTCACGGATTTTTGAGCAAGCGTTACCCGAAACGATTGACTGGTACATAGCGCAGGATGAATGGGTGCAACGTGTTCGCAGCGGGAAGTATCAATCGTATTTCGAGGATCAATACGGAACCCGTCTCTCAGAGTAAAGATTCGAAAGCAACGTTTGGAAACTTTCGCACTCTAACTGGAAACCACTGGCCTGTTTTGGCACACTCTGTTGCGGCCCCATATATGCCGTTCTGACCATTGAGATTCCACCTGGATTGTATTAGGACCATGTTCATAGATGTATTCTTTTTGAAGAGAAAACGGATCACTACATGAGTATTTTTAGTCTGAAACGTTCTAAGTCGAAAGCAAAATCTGGCACCTCTTGTCTGTTGATTGACTATGAAAATCTGGCGATCAGTTTGAAAGAAAATCGTTCTGCTGAATCTTTGGATCTTTCCCCTATTCTTGATGTTGCAAAGGAACGTAGTCAGGATGGTCGTGTCGATGCGATCTATGCGTACGCCGATTGGCGGCATTTTGCTCAGCATGCCAACACGTTGACTCGTCTCGGAATAAAGACAGTTCAAGCTCCCAGCTTTCGCTATCAGGGCAAGAACGCAACTGACATTCAAATGGCAGTTGAAGCGACAGACTTGCTGCACCTTCACCCCGAGCTACAAACCTACTTCCTGGCGACCGGTGACAGCGACTTCACCCCTTTGGTTCAACTGTTGAGATCTCGCGGTAAAACAGTTATCGGGATCGGTGTGGGTGGTAGTGTCAGCCGTCAGCTGACATCTGTCTGCGATGAGTTCATTCTGTATGAAGACATTTTGGCCGCCAAAGAATCATCCGAACCAAAAGCGGTGACCAGAACCGAATATTCACAGCCTACTCGTCATCAGACAGCTCAAAAAGTTGTACACGACACTCCGAAACCATATCGCACTAGCACGCCATCCCGGACCAGGGAACCAGCTAATTCTGGACAAGCTCGTACGATGAACGGCAGCCATCGCCCTGTCTCGCCAGCTAATGGCAACGGTTTGATGGAATTGCGCGAACTGATTGGCTTGGATCCTGCGGAACTGCTGACATCAGAACGCTTGAAGCTACTCCTCCCGTTGGCGGCTGAAGCCTGGCACGAAGTCAAACCTCAATATGCTCCGCAGATGAGGCAGGCAATGTTGCGACGCTTCCCAGGTAAAGTGAGTTCGTTTGAAGCACAGGTTACCTCAAGCGTACTGGAAAAAACTGGTGGATTAGGTAGCAAGGGATGGATAGTAATTGGCGGGAGTGATGGCGATCTCCTGTTTGACCTGTTGTTGCACGCTACTCAGAAAACACTGGTTGGACAAGGGCGAAATGAGGTTGATGATCCCCAACGGTTGGGTGAATTACTGTTTCAGGATTCTATCGCCCGCCCGGAATTACGAATGCGTCTTGTGCGAGGACGGTCCGCAACACAGAATTATTATCAGACACAATAATTTATTCTCTCTTGCATACCAGAACCTGATGCACGATTTTCTGCCGCGACTGATTGGTCGCGGCATTTTCTTATTGGAGCACCCAAATGGTAGATAATCATGCAATTCGTCTGGAACTACGCGACCTATCTCTGACCATACCCCACAGATCAGGTAACCGTGTGTTGGCTGAAGGGTTGCAGCTTCAGCTGCCAGCAAATTCGCTAGTGGCGATTAACGGACCGTCCGGATCTGGTAAGTCAACTTTCCTCCGTTCTATTATCCGGATGCATCCGTATGCTGGGGGGATAATCCTCCTCGATGGATCATCCGTTCAGGAATATCATCCACCTGAGCTCAGACGCCGTATCGCCTACGTGCGTCAGCTACCTGTATTCGGTCCAGGAACACTTGCTGAGAACTTGCTCGAACCGTATGCATGGAAGTCGAATGGTTTTACTCCGCCTTCAGAGGATCAACTGATCTCCTCGCTTGGCGAACTCGGTCTAAACTCTTCACTACTGGGTACTGAAGCTCAAAAACTGTCTGGAGGTGAAACTCAGCGTGCTGCTGTAATCCGCTCCCTGCTGCTGAAACCTGACATTTTGTTGTTGGACGAATCCACGGCTAATCTGGATCCGGATCATGAGGAATTATTTATACGGCGGATAGAAAAGTGGGTTGAAGAGGATAACCATGCGGCTATCTGGGTAACTCACAATCGTGAACTATTGAGGCGTTTGAACGTTGAGACTTATCAATTGACACCACTCGGCTTCAACCGGGAGGTCTCAGTATGAATGGTACCCCGTATGAACTCGACGTGTTGCACGTATCGTTAGCAGCCGGATTCGTCGTTGTAGCTGGCATCATCAGCCTGATGTACAATCTCGGTCTAGCCAAGCGACTGACAATTTCCGCGCTTAGAACAGCGGTTCAGCTCGGATTGGCAGGAATAGCGTTAACCGCAGTCTTCGGGCTGAAAAATCTGGTTCTGGTCGTATTGCTTGGCCTAGTAATGATTCTGCTTGCCGGGCGGGAAGCGTTGAACAGACAATCTGTCAAATTGGGTGGAACTGCGTTTGATGTGTTCATTGCGATGACGCTGTCCTCATTTGCAGTAAGCCTGATTGTAACCGGTTCGGTAATTGGTGCCCGCCCGATCTGGACTCCTTCAGTGTTTATTCCGATCCTCGGAATGATACTGGGGAATTCGTTGAACGGCATTTCGCTGGCGCTGGATCGATTCCTTACCGGATGTGTCGATCAACGTTCGCTGATCGAGACCCGGCTGAATCTGGGTGCAACCGCGAAGGAAGCCGTTCAGCCACTATTGCGCGATGCAATCCGCACCGGAATGATCCCGATCATCAATGCGATGGCGATTGTCGGAATAGTAAGCTTGCCGGGAATAATGACAGGTCAGTTGCTGGCTGGCGCAGACCCTAAGGATGCAGTGATGTACCAGATTGTAGTGATGTACATGTTGGCAGCGAGTACATCATTCGCAACAGTGGTTTCGTTGCT
This sequence comes from uncultured bacterium, assembly GCA_964552465.1. Classification (GTDB taxonomy): domain Bacteria; phylum Electryoneota; class Electryoneia; order Electryoneales; family Electryoneaceae; genus BMS3BBIN04. The sequence goes on along the minus strand of CAZKGR010000002.1, from coordinate 108,205 downwards.
ACTTGTACGAAGGCGGGTATTTACACCTGATATGATGTTGAGCGAAACCCTGGTTCGAAGGTCATGAATTTAATTGGAAACAGGTGGTTGTAACTCCTGCTAATTGACTTTAAGTCCTTTCAGCGAATCATCGTTTTTTCCCGGCGTCGTCTCCTTAGTGCTTCTTCCTGAACTCTGATTTTTCCCAGCAAAAACTGAGCACTGAATGGTTTTAGAATGCAATCAACAACGCCAAGCGCGGCAGCTCGCTCCAGTTCTTCCGAGTCGTTCACTGCCGTGATCACAATGATTGGAATATGGGAGTGTTTCGAGGATTCACTTACTGCGCGGATGAATGACAATCCGTGCATGCCGGGCATGAGTAAATCGGCAAGGATCAGGTCAATATCATCAAGCATACCCATTGCTTCTGTACCACTGGCGGCATCGATGACATCATGCTGACCACCTATTTCCAGGATTTTTGCAATGGTCATTCGCATTGCCGCGACATCGTCAACCACCAGGATCTTCATTTCTCCCCCGGCGAATTTTATAGAAGCACATAAATAAGATACAAAATTGAAATCCAAAATACACATACTGGCGAATATTGTATAAAACTTTCGGAATTATATGTCCTCGGCCTGACAATTGAACAGACTAATTTCTATTAAATGCTCCGAGAATAACTCCTAAGGCCAAAGCGAAAACGGCTGCCATTCCAACCTGTAAATGGCTGGGTAGGCTGAAGGTCAAGCTGTGAGCTGGAATCCAAAACCATAGCAATGTCATCCACGCTTTTTCCAGACTCTTCCAATGCATGGGTTTTCGTTCAATCGCATTGTCCATCCAACGATGAAACAACATCATCACCGGTCCGAACAGAAGGTTCGTAAACAGAGAAACCGATATGGCGCGGATGAATCCGTCGTTGGCTTGTTCAAACCACAGACCTTTGTGGATCAGTGCTTCAACAAAGCCGAAGAATCCGGCGAACGCATATTTGAAAGTTATTCCGAGGAAAGCCCAGATGACGATTTTGGCAATCAGTCGCCATGGACCTGGGCCGAACAGGTGCCAGCGTCCAAGTCGAAGACGAATAGCGAGCAGTTCGCCCGCAGTTCCCAGGATCGCGACTTGCACCGCGCTGGAGAGGATGGGTTGTTCTTTGACGAAGGCGAGATAGAGGTCAATCATCTTACTCCTGATGTTGGATATGAAAAGGTAATGCGGAAGTTTGATTTTAGCGTTTCACGTGCTGGCATTTTAGACAGTGCTAGTCTCATCATAACTCCACACAAAAGGGGATGCCTGAAGAAGGCATCCCCTTATATAAAGACAAAGTCAGCTCTCAAGCCACCGCGTCACGCAGTTCACTGGCTGCTTTTATCCCGACGTCCAGCGCCTTCATGTTGTACATCTCAGTGCCTTTCGGCGCGCGGCGTTTAAGCGCGGTACGGATGGACTCTTCACTGACCACATCGGTCAGCGCGACCATCGTTCCAAGCGCGACTGCGGACGTATAGACCATACGTCCGAGGTTCTTGGCTGTCAGATCGATGATCGGAATACGGTAGATATTGTACATCTCTTCGTGTTCGGGTGGAATCTCAACCAAATTTGGGTCAATAACTACCGGCGCGCCTGGTTTGATATCGGTTCCGAACAACTTGTACGAATTCGTCGCCAGCGAGAGGAAAAAATCGATTTCCGATGTCCGCGGGAACAGGATATCCCCGTCATCAACGATGACATCAACTTTTGTCGGGCCTCCACGAACCTGCGCCGTATACGTTGGACTACCAGCCGCTTGCATGCCTTCAAGAAACGCTGCATCTGCGATAATCGTACCGGCGAGGATGATGCCCTGCCCTCCGACTGCTGAAAATCGTGCTTCGAAATGCATGGCGGTTCCCCCTTAGGCCGATTGTTGTTCGCGCAGCTTGGTGATCAATGCTTCGTACGTATCGGTGTATTCAGAACGGTCAGTGTCTTCATGTATGACTCCCACGGGGAAATGCTTCAACTTGTCACCGTCGGACATACCATCGAATTTCTTGATTGACACTGCCCGATCGTTGATCCAATTCACCATGTTCATCGGATCGGCCATTTTGTTCCGGCGTCCGAATTGGGTGTGGCAGTTGGAAACGATTTCGACGAAGCTGAAGCCCTTGTGTGCGAACGCCTTCTTCAGCAACTGGGCGACTTGCTTGCCATTGCCTACCTGTCCACGTGCGGCAAAGCTTGCTCCCGCTCCAACGATCAGGTCAATCAGATTGAACGATGGTTCGAGGTTACCATACGGTGCCGTCGCAGCCTTTGCACCCAACGGAGTTGTCGGCGAATACTGGCCACCGGTCATCCCGTAGATGTTGTTGTTGTTAATGATGACGGTGAGATCAATGTTGCGTCTGGCAGCATGAATCAAGTGATTGCCGCCAATCGCTGAACCGTCACCATCACCCGAGATCACGACCACGTGCTTGTCGGGCCGGTGCATTTTGATCCCGGTTGCGAAGCTGATCGCACGACCGTGAGTGGTGTGCAACGTGTTGACATCCAGATAGCCGGGAAGGCGGCTTGTGCAGCCGATACCTGACACGACTGCTATGTCTTCAGGCTCCCACTCAAGCTCTGTGAACGATCTGATCATCGACTTCATCACGGTACCGATGCCGCAACCCGGGCACCACATATGCGGCATTTTTTCTTGCCGGATGTAGGGCATGTAATCGAATGCCATCAGGCCACCTCCTCGATTGCAGCGAGAATTTCGTTCGGATAGATGGGAACACCACCGACCTTGTTTACGCGTTTAATTGGACGGTCGAAGTGAACAGCACGTTCGACCTCGTAGACCATCTGGCCCATGTTAAACTCAGGCACAACCAGGCATTTCTTGTCATGACCGAACTCATAAACCTGATCTTTCGGGAACGGCCACACAGTCACTGGACGAAGCATGCCCACTTTGATCCCTGCTTCGCGTGCTTTCTTCACCGCGGACATTGCGGCGCGGGCGGTGGATCCGAATGAGACGACACCAATCTCAGCGTCATCAGCCATGAAATATTCAACCTTGTCGATCACATCCCTGTTGCCGAGCACTTTACGGATATGACGATGCATATCGGTTGTGATATGATCCGGGTTGGTGGTTGGGAAACCGGTCGCGTCATGGTTAAGACCAGTGGTGTGCCAGGTTGCCCCATCAAAATATGGACGGAACGGCGGAACATCGCCATCGCTCACATCATACGGCTGGAACGATTTTACGTCACCGTTGTGCATCTTCCGGTCGATGATCTCGAAGGATCCGGGTTTCGGCGGCACTACACCTTCGCTCAGGTGTCCGAGAACCTCATCCAGCAACAGGATTACCGGCATCCGGAACTGTTCAGACAAATTGAACGCCCGGATCGTCTCCATGTAGATTTCCTGGTGGAATGACGGTGCAATGGCAATAGTCGGGTGGTCGCCATGAGTACCCCAACGTGCCTGCATCAGGTCCGCTTGGGCTGGATGGGTTGGCAGGCCAGTGGATGGTCCACCACGCATCACGTTCACGACCACGCACGGCGCCTCAACCATATATCCAAAGCCCAGGTTTTCAAGCTTCAGGCTCATGCCCGGGCCGGAAGTAGCCGTCAACGCTTTCGCGCCCGCCAGGCTCGCCCCGACCACAGCACCCATGGCGCCAATTTCATCCTCCATCTGGATGAAGCGCCCGCCATTTCGAGGCAGGAGCAAGCTCATGTGGTGCGCAACCTCTGACGACGGGGTAATTGGATACCCGCCAAAGAAGTTGCACCCGGCAGCCACTGCAGCTTCCGCTACCACAATGTTACCAGGCCAGAATTTTACGTTTTGTCCGTTTTCGCTCATCTCTCAGCTCACATGAGATGGATGGGACGATAATCACCCAATCCACTATTGTGGAAACGGGTGTACCATTTTCATCAGGCAGCAGCTTTTTTACTCTTTTTCTTCTTCTTCTCGCCCTTCTCGATCAGAATCGAGAAGTCGGGGCATTGCAGCTCGCAAAGCATGCACGCGATGCAGGCATCAGCATCAATTACGACAGCGATGGACCCCTGCCAACGAGTTCCGTTCGCTTCCATCTTCAGCACATCAGTGGGGCAAACATCCGAGCAGATCGTACAGCCTTTGCACCACTCTTCGAGGATGGTGATCTTGTGGCCCTTTTCTTCGCTGACCACAATTGTTTCAGTCACATTGTTCATGGCGTCCTCCACCGAAATGCTCGGCTGGCGTTCGCAAACGTGCAAAGGGGTAGAGTCTGCCCTATTGGACAGACGCCCACCCCTAACAGTATCTAAACCTCTGACTTACGCGTTTGTGATTTCACGCGTTTCAGAAGGTTTATTGAAATTATGCTTTTCACGCGCTTTTGCGCGGGTGCTGCCGTAGCCATGGACCAGCTTTATCCCCATGCTCTGTTCGGCTTGGGCAAAGGTACACATGGGAATTCGTTAGGACCAAATAACAGGGCTTAGTGCTCCCGGGGGCATGGGAAGCATCTTTGTAAGTAAATGACTTCGGGTTGAATTATCAGATTGATTTGACCGATTCCCGGTTTGCACTATTCAACTACACGCAACAAAATCAACGAAAATACCATATTCGTTGGATCAGCCGCATGTATGCTCAGCCATTCGATTGCCTTCTACTGAGTCTGGATATCATCTCGAGTGAATGGAGACAGTAAGATGATACAATAATCGGTGTGCCAATCCGTTTGCTCTTTCCCTCGCTGTTAAGGAAGTCCCTCTGCTGAGATTTTATTTCCATCTGCACTCTTAAACTCGCTCGATTATGAGTATATTTCCTGAGTTCCGCGAGTTTGTCGTTGCACTCAACGTTGATCTACCAACCACTTCAATATTGGGAGATGACGATTATGATGTACTATTCCTTGAAGCATTTGATAAGAAATAGGAGCGAACGGCTGCGTGCGCTCGACAACTTGATCGCGCTACGTGCCCAGCTCGATAAAGATGTCCCCGAGAAAGATGCCTCCTCACACCTGCTCCTCGCGACGTGGAACATCCGCGACTTTGGCAAACCTGAAAGCAAGCGCTGGGGCTATGGGAAACGGATGCGCGAAACACACTTCTACATCGCCGAGGTGATTTCCCGGTTCGACATTGTCGCTGTACAAGAAGTCAGCGAACTGGACGAACTGGAAACGGTGATGCGAATTCTCGGTCCGGATTGGGAGTACATCGCGACGGATCGTGATACAAATGTCGGTGCCAACGCCGAGCGGATGACCTTCGTCTATGACAAGCGCAAGGTTCGTTTCGAGAATATCGCGGGCGAGATTGTCCTGCCGGACAGTTTGTTGATCAGTAAAGTCCGTCTCGAGACCAGCACCGGCAAGAAGGTCACAGCGGGCAAGCAATTCCGGCGGACGCCATTTGTTGTCACGTTCCAAAGTGGCTGGCTCAAGTTTGACCTGTGCACGGTGCACATCTATTTCGGTGACGAATCCGGTGACAAGTTGCAGCAACGTATCCAGGAGATCGGAAGCGTTGCGAAATATCTCTCCAAGCGAGCGGATAAGTATTTGAAGGATGGCAAGGCATTAATCCTGCTCGGCGACTTCAACATCGTCCATCCAACCCATGACACGATGAACGCGTTGATCAACAATGGATTTACCGTGCCCGAGGCGCTCCAACGGCCTGCCAACATCAACCTGGACATGTATTACGACCAGATCGCGTTCAAGACAGACTCGATGGTGATCGACTATATCGAAGATCCTGCGGTTGGCGATACAGTAGCCGGAGTCTTCGAGATGTTCAAGCGTGTACTGAAACCAAGCCATGCTGCCAACTATCTGGAAGAGATGAAGAAGTCCGACAACGCCGAGGGCCAGACTGACGATCAGTTGAAGAACACTTATTTCAAGAAATGGCGCACGTATCAGTTCTCGGATCACAATCCGATGTGGGTGCGTTTACGTACGGATAACAGCACGGATTATCTGGACCGGATGCGGGCAGATCTGGTGGATTAACCGGAGGTGTTTGGACATAGCCGACAGTTGGGCTGGAGGATTAACAAGTCCAGGATACGAGGGAGAAAAACCCAGCAGCCAAGCTGCTGGGTTCTATTTGCAATAACGTTATATCGCTCGATGCAACACTAGATAGTCAATCCACCATCTACAACGAGCGTATGCCCAGTGATGTAGCGTGCGCCTTCGCTGACGAGGAACATGAACGGCGGCACGAAGTCTTCGATGCTACCCAGCCGTTTCATCGCGGTGTTATCGCGATTCCAGTTGAGGATTTCGGGTGGGAAGCGCTTGGTCATGTCGGTCGGGATGTAGCCGGGCGCGAGCGCGTTTACGGTCACATTTGACGATCCCATCTCGATTGCCAGCGAACGAGTCAAGCCATCCATCGCGGCTTTGGTCGAGGCGTACGGTCCGATCCCGCCGAACCCGATTATGCCGGTGACCGAGCTGATGTTGATAATCCGTCCCCACCGTTGCCGCATCATCTGTTTCGCCCCGCCTCGGGTGATGCGCAATGCGCCACCGAGGTTGATGTCGACGTGCTCATCGATATAATCATCTTCCGCCATCATCATCGGTGCCCAACCGGCGATACCCGCGTTGTTTACCAGCACATCCAGCTTGCCCCAACGGGCGACTACTTCATTCACGAACGCGTCGCAACCCGGACCGTTACGGATGTCGAGCTGCTGGAACATGAAACGGTTGGCGAGGTTCGGATCGGCCATTGCGGTCTGAGTGAACTCGGTCTCACGGCGTGCGAAAGTCGCCACGCTCCAACCGTCTGCGAGCAGTCCCTCGACGAATGCTTTTCCCAGTCCACGTGATCCTCCGCTGACTATTGCCACCTGCGGACTGGTCATGTAGTTCATTGCCTGATTCGACATGGATTCCCTGGTGCTGTTGTTTGCTCTGAAACGTGGGAAAGTTAGGGCGAGAAGCTGCGTCATGGGAGAGCTGGATCACATCGCGGGGAGTTCGGGTGTTTGATCATGCCCACGACATTTATGTCGTGGATGATCTGATTTGCTGTACAGGCCCGTGTTTGCTTGCAAGCGCGGATCATCGAGTGTGGTGCGCAGGCCCGTGTTTCTCGGGTGCGGCGCGCACCTTGCAAACGCGGATCACCGTGCTGGTGGCCCGACTTACCACGTCAAGTCGGGTGTCCCACACAATGCGATTGCATGAGAAACCTGCCTTGCGTAGCAAGACAGGCCACATAACTCCCCGGCAGTCGGAGCTGCCGGGCTATCTGATGGTGGTAAGGATTCCTAAGCGCCCCACCGCACGCCGACACTCACACGGTGCGTCGCGCCGAGGTCTTCGTGGCCGATGAACGCGTAGTCCAGTGCCACGCCGCCGATCAGCAGTCCGGCGCCGTATGTGATGCCAGTACTGGAGAATTCCGAAAGACCGACCTGACGGCTGCTGTCGTAGCCGATGCGTGCCGCAACGATGTCACGGACGCGATATTCGAGCCCGGCGTGTACAGCCAAGGCGTCATCATCGTCAATGGATTCGAGTCGCGCCTGCACTTCGACAATCGGCATGATCGTCGAGTACATCCGGGTCCAGTTGAACTCGTATGCCGCGCCCGCACGTATGGTCGGGTAGATGACTTCCTGCCGCCCTGTGTCCCAGGTCAGAACGCTGACAATCGCATCACGGAGCTGTGCGCCGAGGTGCAGATCGCCAAAGCTGCGGGCATAGCCGAGGTCAATGCCGAGGCCGTAGCCGTTGTGATCGTCCAGGTGCTTGTAGAGTAGTTTCGCGGACCCGCCGATCCGTCCCCACGACCGTTCGCCAGCGTATGACAGCAGGAACGCGTATTCGGATGCGCTGGTCGCTCCGACTTTTATGACACGGTTGTCGTTGTTGATATCCTGGCTCGGGTCACGCAAGGCTGTGATCGCGATATCGTCCACGCCCTGCCGCACTAGCCCGAATCCAAGGTAACGGTTGTCACCGAGCGAACGTACGTAATTCGCGTGATCGACTTTCACCGCTGATTCGAAACGGTCGGCGTGCATCAGAGACACAGATTGCAGGTATGGATTTGCCAGACGAGCCGGATTAGCGAGCACGGCGGACGGTCCGTTCGCAATCGCCACCCCCACGCCACCGAGGGCAAGCAGACGGGCGTTCGACTGCCCAGTGAGGTAATCGCCAGCGTACTTGGAGTCGAAATCAAATTCAGCATGCACGGGCAGGACCATGAACACGCACAGGATCAACAGCGCAGTCAGGATTATTGAACGAACGGAAAACATGCTGTGAATTCGCCGTGAAGCTGTCATGCAATTATACCTCAGCTTTGTATCCGGTCATGAAGTGGGTGACCTGAATACAGAAACGCCCGAACCGGGGGCTCAGTTCCGAATACTTGTTGATGCACATGCAACAGGAGGACGGAGACGAAAACCTCCGCGGACCCTGTCTCCTCACATCACCGTGCACAACGTTGCGTATTCGACAACCTCCTGTTCGAACGTTCACCTATAAACTATGCCCGTGTCCCATCTCGAGCAAGTGCCGGAGTGAACTTGGTTCACGTTTCCCGGCTCTCATTTCGACCGTAGAATTGACATTTCGACTTGAACATATGATCACACCTCCCCATCTTCAGTGATTGTCAATTCTCAGATGATGAGGGAGTGAAGATGTCAACCATACCCACAGATCAGGTTCGGGATGGAGTACTAAACTTATTGAAAGAAGCGTATCCGTGCGACTCACAGGATGATTCGTGGTTCACCTGGGGCCGTCCGGAAGACGGTGTGCTCGGAACTTTTGACAGCTTGACTGCCGAGGAAGCATCGACTCCTGCCCATGAAGGCGGAACAACCATCGCCGCGATTGCCGCGCATTTGCTCTTCACGTTACGCTATGGCAACACGATGTGGTCAGGTAACAAGCCGAATACGTCGTGGGATGACAGTTGGCCAATTACTACCGTCGACGAGGATGAGTGGGCTGCTTTACGTGAAAACATCCAGAGTGAATATGCGCGCTCGGTTGAGTTGATCAAAAATTTCAGCGATTGGCAGCATCCGAAGGCGGTGACTGGTTCATTTGGACATATAGTGCACACGGCGTATCACCTCGGCGCCATCCGTCAGATCTTGAAACAAATGAAGAGCTGATCTCCAAAGAGTCTTTGACTTATGCAAAGACTGATTCTCGCTCGATGATGTACTCTGTTCCACAAGCAGAGATTGATCTACTTGTGAAACTGGGTACATCGAGCGAAGCATGATCGTTTACCGGCAATCCGAAACAGATGCTGCAGAACCAGCAGTCACCACCTCGCAAATACGCGCAGAGTCCGCACCTGAAGCACAGATTGTCTCCTCGCGCTTGCCAGATTCATCCGCCGCAACGGTTTCGTCTGCCAAGCCTTCAACAAAAAAGCTGCGCAAACCGATCAAGTCTGATCCGCGCAAATTCCGCTGGAGCAAGAAGCACTTCGCGTTGCAGCAGGGTAAGATCCGCACCAGCGGCTGGCGGCTGGCGTCGCAGATTTTCTTCACCCTGTTGTGCATTGTGATCGGCTGGCAGTTCATCGCGTTTGTTGACGCGGCGTATATCTCATCGACCGATCCGTTACCTTATCGTCCACCGGGAGCTGAAGGATTCCTCCCGATCAGCGGCCTGATGGGTGCTTTGGACTGGGTCTATCAAGGGACGTTGAATACGATTCACCCCGCTGCGACAGTGCTGTTTCTGTTCTTTGTCGTGATGTCGTTCATCTTCCGGAAATCGTTCTGTGGCTGGATCTGTCCGGCGGGATTGATTTCGGAATCGCTGGCCCGTCTTGGACGCTGGATTTTCGGTCGCAACTTTCACCCCCCCGCATGGATTGATTTCATCTTGCGCGGATTCAAGTATCTGATCCTCGGCTTCTTCGCGTGGGCGATCTTCACCATGAGCGCCGAAGCGCTGCAAGGGTTCATCACCAGCCCATACAACAAAGTCTCCGACATTAAGATGCTGGAGTTCTTCCGGCAGATTTCGAAGCTGGGCGCGTTAATCATTCTCGCACTCGCGGCGGGGTCTGTTCTGATCAACGGATTCTGGTGTCGGTATATGTGCCCGTACGGTGCGTTGCTGGGGATTTTCAGTTGGTTCAGTCCGGTGAAGGTCTGGCGGCGAGATGAGACGTGCATTGACTGCAAACTGTGCGACGTCGCTTGCCCGGCGAAGCTGATCGTCAGCAAGCGGGAGCACATAACCAAAGTCGAGTGCATTGGTTGTAACGACTGCGTATCGAGTTGTCCCGTACCTGATACGTTGTGGATGGGCACCAGGAAGCGACCTGTCAAACCACACACCATAGCTATCGGAATCGTGATCGCCCTGATCGCTGTGACCATGTCAGCACGGATGCTGGGTGTGTGGGAGAACGAACTGACGGACGAAGAGATACGTTATCACGTGGCTCGGATGAATTCGGAAGAGTACGGTCATCCGGGATGATAATAGTCGTTGGCTCGACCGGTGTATAACATCGGAATCATTAGAAAACTTGAAGATTTGAGGACAGATTCATGGCGAAACGTACCATCATTGAGATTAACGAAGACCTTTGCGACGGTTGCGGCGATTGCATAATCAGTTGCGCTGAAGGTGCATTGAAGATAGTCGATGGAAAAGCGAAGCTGGTCAGCGACGTCCTGTGCGATGGAATTGGTGTTTGCCTCGGTCATTGTCCACAGGATGCGATCACGTTGATCGAGCGTGACGCTGAAGAGTTTGATGAAGCGGCGGTTGAGCAGCATCAACGTGCACTGGCGGCGTCGGAGAATCAGACAACTAATCAGTCTGATCAGGCAACCCCCCATGAGCCAACTCCGGCGCCGATGTGTCCTGGCTCGCAAGCACGTTCACTCAAACCACCCAGCGGTGGGAACGATGCATTCGGTTTCGGCGGATTCCAGAAGCAGGCCCCTGCGATGGTCAGCGAGCTGCAGGGCTGGCCAGTACAATTGCATTTGCTGAATCCGGCTGCACCATTTCTCGCAAACAGCGATCTATTGTTGTGCGCCGATTGCGTACCATTCGCCTATCCCAATTTCCATCATGATTTCTTAAAGGATCATTCGATCGCAATTGGCTGCCCGAAGTTGGATGATGTTTCACCATATGTCGGTAAACTTACAGAGATGTTACAACGTGGTGTGAATTCACTGACTGTCATCTTCATGGAAGTGCCGTGCTGCGGTGGAATTGTGCAAATGGCTGGGCAGGCATTGGAAGCGTCTGACGTGGACATTCCGGTGCGGTTGGTGAAAATCGGTGTCCGTGGGGATATTCTGAGTGACGATACATTCAGCAAGAAAGGCGAACCGGCCTGAGGGAATTTTTGGCGCGTTGTTGACTAATTAGCTACTGAACTGACGGTTTACCAGAAACCACTGCACTGCGATGATGGTCTTGCTGTCGTTAATGCGTCCGTCCGTGATTCCGGCAGCCAAGTCTGTGAGCGACCATTCGACAACACGCAGATCTTCGCCATCATCCTCGCCGCCGCCATTGGTAATTTGGTCAGCATCGGACACCTCCGCGTAGAACAGTGTCAGCCGTTCCGCTGAGCTGCCGATGGACGAGTAGTATGTAATCAGCTCACGCAGATCATTAACGCGATACCCGGATTCTTCGATGAGTTCGCGTCGCATGGTCTCTGCGGGTGTTTCACCCTCCACATCGAGCAAACCGGCGGGCAGTTCAATTGTCCATCCGGGTTCACCATTCGCGTACACTGCTGGACGAAACTGTTCAACGAGGACCATGCGTTCGCGGTCCCGATGCCAGAGTATGGCAGCGACGGCGTCCTGCCTGCGTATGACGAGACGACTCAACTCCGGGGTAAGCGAACCGTCGAAACGGGTGTGTTGCAGGCGATATTCGTCAACATCGAAGAATCCATCGAAAACACGCTTCTTTTCAATTACGTGTACTTTCCGTTCCACCTGATTACTCCGCATCTTCATCGTCGAGCTGGATATCATCTGGATCAACCTGAATATCTTCGAAGGAGCGTTCGTTTTCGAACTGGGTTGCCATCCGTTCGAGATGCCAGACGTTGAGGATCGAACCCCCGCCGAGCAGCAGTAGCGATATCCAGAACTTGCGCAGCAACGCTGTGAACAGGCTGAGCTTGAGGAATCCGATTCCGGCGATGCTGATGATCGTGCTGGCATCGAAACGGTTGCGTAATAACCATTCCTGCTCGCCACGCATGGCGCGGTTCATCCAGCGGTCTTCCCCACTCGATGTGAACACATACGGGCTGACTATGATGAACGCGAGCACGCTGAAGAGCTGCTTGTAGCTTCTGCGTAGCGCACCAATCCACAGGAATAGTGGTGCAACAGTACGCACCCAGCCGGAGATCTCTCCGGCGTTCAGCGACCAGTCCTTGAAGCCTGTGTCTGCCAGGCTTCTGATTCGTGTCAGGTTCATTGCATCCTCCACTCACATCTACTCGATGAATACATGCAGACAGAAGATAGTCATGGAAGCGGCGCAGTATTGAATTTGACGGGAGGTCAGGATTGGGTGTTGATTGTGTGCTACATGTAGCCCGGCACTCCCAGTGCCGGGTCATTTTCTGCCACGGACTTCAGGCCGTGGCAATAGGATTCCCGGCAAACGGGGTTGCCGGGCTACTACATCCCTCCAAGAGCAGTTCCCACCAGATTTTCGACATTATTCACTTCTGATTTCGCAATTCCTCGAACAATCGTCCCTATCTTGACTTTCACTAATGTTGCATCCACACAATTCCCATGAACGGGGGAGTGATAAATGAAACGCACCGCTGCTTTGCTTTGCCTGATGACTGCTTTGATGATTTCCGCCATTCCATCCATCGCTCAACCGCTGGACATTTTGTGGGATCGAACCTTCGGCGGACTTGGGTCGGATGTCGGCGATTACCTGAGTCAGACTTCGGACGGCGGGTATATAATCGTCGGATATACCGATGCCCTCAACGATGGAGATTATGATATATCGTTGATAAGGACCGATCAGCACGGTAATCATCTGTGGTCAAGAACGTTCGGGGGTTTAGGTTGGGATTTGGGATTGAGTGTTCAGCAAACCCTTGACGAAGGATATATCGTCACCGGAAATACGCCCGGTGAGGGTGGCAACAGTGATGTCTGGTTGATCAAAACAGATGAAGACGGAAATTTGATCTGGTCTCAGACGTTTGGTGGACCATACGCGGAAAGTGGTCAGTGTGTAGTTCAGTTGAATGATGGAGGATACGTCATTGCTGGAATCACCTATTCTCTTGAGCAAAGCAGTGACGTTTGGCTGATAAAAACGGATGCGAATGGAAATGAGTTGTGGTCTCAAACTTATGGCGGAAACGATCCTGATTACGCCTATGATGTTATTCTCACAGATGATGGCGGATATCTTCTCACTGGCGGAACACAGTCATTTGGGGCGGGTGGAAGCGACATGTATATGGTCAAAACAGATTCTGAGGGCGTTGAACAATGGTCACAGGTCATTGGTGGTCCAACCGATGAAGGGGGCAGACATAGCCAATGCACTTCGGATGGCGGTTATATCGTCACTGGATCAACCGGACAGGTATGGAATGAGGTTGAAGCTGATGTTTGGTTGGTTAAAACAGATTCAGAGGGAATTGTAGTGTGGTCGCAAACATATGGTGGAGATGATTCTGATCGCGGAGAAAGCGTATACCAAACGACAGACGGTGGATATGCCATTGCCGGGACTTGGGCAACAGGTCTACTGGATTTTGCTCAAATTTGGATTATCAGAACAGATCCACAAGGAAATGAGATCTGGTCGCAAACATATGGTGGATCAGGATATGAAACGTGTGGAAGTACCGTTTGGACTGCTGATGATGAAATAACTGTCGTTGGCAATTCAAACTCTATTGGTGCAGGCGATCACGACGTATGGCTTGTTCGTCTGGAAATCCTCCCACTACAGGTTCTTTCACCCAACGGCGGTGAAGTCTTCCGCGTCGGCACTACACGCAACATCGAGTGGGTGTCCAGTCTTGAAGACGATATCGTCATCGAGCTCATGGATGGTGAAGCTGTCGAGCGAGTGATATCCGCAGGTACGCCAAATGATGACGTGTTTGAGTGGACCATCCCCGCTGATGTTCCACCCGGGGACAATTATCGCATCCGGCTCACCCTCACCTCTGGTGAAGAACAGGATCTGAGCAACAGTCCGTTTGCGATTGCCGTCTCGCCCACACTCACCCTCACACCATTAGCCCCGCCCATTGTTATTCCGGCAACCGGATTTGGTTTCTGGTACTGGGTTGAAATAGACAATCCTTCGCCGTTCCCTGGAATAGGGCAGTTCTGGACCGAAGCTGTCCTGCCGGATGGGTCTGTCTACGGACCGATCGACGAATACCAGGGAGCACTCGGGCCGTTTTCAACGTATTCCCCGGCTGAGCCCTTTCCCCAGTGGGTTCCGGCATACGCGCCTCCCGGTATCTATGCGTTCGTGATGCATGTCGGGATCTATCCAGATGTGATTGTCGCGACGGACAGCTTCCCGTTCGAAAAGTTGGCAGCAGCGAATGTGACAGCGCTGTCCGAGTCTGAGTGGTCGGTTGAGGACTGGCGCAACGATGCGTGGGAGCTGGCAGGTGCTCCAGAAATTGATGGCGAGGCGAAGGGTGAAGCGAGACTTCTCCCAACCGATTACACCGTATCCCCTGCTCATCCGAATCCGTTTAACGCAACGACGACGATCAGCGTATCGCTACCGGAATCCGCTGATCTGATGGTTAGCATCTACAACGTAAGCGGTCAGCAGGTCGCGGAACCTGCGAACGGTCAGTTCAGCGCTGGCAGTCACATGTTGACATTTGATGCGTCAAACCTTGCGTCCGGGTTGTATTTCGTAAGAGCGACAGTGCCGGGTGAGTTTGATCAAGTTCAAAAGGTTATGCTGGTGAGGTGAAGTAGTTGTGAGAAACGTAGCCCGGCACTCCCGTTTGCCGGGTCATTTTCTGCCACGGACTGAAGTCCGAGGCAATAGGATTCCCGGCAAACGGGATTGCCGGGCTACATTTACTGGTGATAATCACAAAACGCTCCAGCGTCGAAACACTGGAGCGTTTTTCTATTGTCGGGGTGGCGGAAGAGGGACTTGAACCCCCGACACGAGGATTATGATTCCCCTGCTCTACCAACTGAGCTATTCCGCCGGGTGCTGTAAATCAGCAGACGTCGAATATAACGGGCGTTCCCCGGACGTGCAAGATAATGGACTCAGTTTGGAGTCCGGGTTCAGCTCATTGCAATACACCAGCAATGAGTCAGGAGATGCACCGTGCCGCCCGGGTTAGTATTCCTGAACTGCTGACTTTAATGCAAGTTATGCAAATTGAGATGCCGGGTTCAAGGATTGGTTATCTGAATTGAAAGATGATCCCATCTCCTCTCAGACCCGCAGTCCGAGTTTTCCTGGTTCCGTGGCTAAATCTCCTGAATGTCCGTTCCTATATTCAGTTCAACAGACATGAGACGAATTGACGTGATTGGCCCATGAACTCATCGTTGCACCTGAACAGCATACAGCCCGGTGATCCGCACCCGTTACTCTTCATCGCAGGGCCGTGTGTGCTGGAATCTGAATCACTTGCGCTCGAGATCGCTGAGACGATCAAGCGTATCGTCGACCCACACGATATCATTTTCGTGTTCAAGGCATCGTTCGACAAGGCGAACCGCACCTCCGCGGGCTCGTTACGGGGTCTGGGCATGCACGAAGGCTTGACGATCCTGTCCCGTATCCAGGAGCAGATCGGAGTGCCGGTGATCACGGATGTGCATGAGTCATCGCAAGTTCCCGATGTCGCAGAAGTCGTGGATATGCTGCAAATCCCGGCTT
Organism: uncultured bacterium; assembly: GCA_964552465.1. GTDB lineage: Bacteria > Electryoneota > Electryoneia > Electryoneales > Electryoneaceae > BMS3BBIN04. The sequence continues at coordinate 92,262 of CAZKGR010000002.1, read as the reverse complement.
TTCTCTGCCGCCAGACAGACCTGCTGATGGAAGCAGGCAAAACTGGTAAACCGGTGAACGTCAAGAAGGGGCAGTTCATGGCTCCGGAAGACATGAGTTTCGCCGTTGCCAAGGTGAAGCAGAGTGGTGAAAGCCATGTCTTTCTCACCGAACGGGGGAGCAGCTTCGGGTATCGCAACCTCGTGGTAGACATGCGTTCGCTGCCGATCATGCGTCGAGCTGCCCCGGTGATCTTTGATGGTACTCATTCAGTTCAGATGCCGGGCGGTGCAGGCGGAACTACAAGTGGTAACCGTGAAATGGTTCCTTTCCTGGTGCGGTCAGCCCTGGCGACTGGCGTAGATGGTTTGTTCCTTGAGGTTCATCCTAACCCGGATTCAAGCCCCAGCGATGGGCCGAACATGATTACGCCGGAAACCCTGTCAGAACACCTGTCACAGTGGTTGGACCTGTATCGTGTGGCGACCGAAACTCCCGCTAATCTCACCGGGGATACGGCGTGATCGGTCTCCCTCTGCCTATCCCGGAAATCATTATTACAGGCGGACTCGGTGGGTTAGGAACATCGATCGCGCTGGCGATGCGTGAGTTTGGCGTCCCGGTAACGGTCATCGATGTGATGCACCCTGGTTGCGCACCGTTCACAGTATTCACTCACCGGAAAGAGTTGCTCAAATCGGCTGGAGTAGATGTCCAGTTAATCGACATGCGTGACCCCGATCTTCCGGACCATCTACTGTGTGCTTACCCGGATTCGGAGCAGCACACTCCGCCATTTTGGATACACTGCGCGTTTCCTCCGCCGCCGGATGTGCCCGACATTCCGCTCGAAAGCTACACCGAACTGGCCTACACCATACCGGCACGCTGGATCGAACTGGCAGTGGACCGCGGTTGGTGGTATCTCATTTCGCAACATCTGCCCGCCATTTTGCCGCATGATCCTCGTTTGATGTATGAATCATGGCGCAGCATTCTGGATGCTGAGAGCTTACTCAGGCAGGAATTCTTCCCAGGTGTTGTACAAACTGGATGGCCTGGCTTGTTTCCACTGCTACCCAGCTTTTTCGGAACACATCAGTCACCGCACACGCAACCTTTGCGTCAGTACCTGCAATTAATCGCTGGACGTGAAGTATCGGTTTGCCCTTTCAACAAAGCGTATAGCGTTGCACACATCGACAGCATAGTGCACGATATGGTCCAGATCCTGCAATCGTTCGTCGCCAGCCGCGGATTTGAGGTCGACATTGACGTCAATCCTCATCCTGATCTGCTCGCGCGTAGTGATGACTGGCTGACCCATTTACGCACTGTTCTCAACCTGACTCATCTGCAAATTCGAGCTGATCAGGGGCCGGGAAATTACTACACCACGGACGCATACAGCCATCATCTGTCTGAGTTGCCTGAGTTCTCGGAAACCGGATTCGCTGTGTTGCGTGCGAACGAATTACGGCGCATCGAGCGAGACGATATCAAATCGTTGATCCAGAGTTGGTCGGACCTTCCCTGGATTCCGCCGGGGGATTGGTCGAAGAAGATCAGTGGTGGGCGCGGACGGAGAAAACGCCGGTCATAAAGTGCTTTGCTATCCCGATCCATGAATGTAGATTAGCACGCCTGAACACACACCAGCCTTCTTGGGGTTGAAATATTGATGACTGAACAACACGAAACTGCACCAACAAGAGACAGTGGTCAGCAGGGCGAACAACTCCGACGCAGACGGGGACGTGGTGGTGGTCGCCAGATGCTGAAGAACCTGCTCACCAACTTCCTTGCTATCACGATTCAACTGATTCTCGGCATGATGCTCACCCGTTACCTGATCCGCACACTCGGGCCGGCGGAATACAGCGTGGTGCCTCTGTCTTTCCAAGTGATGACGTTCTTCACACTGATCACATCAAGCGTGAATGCTTCGGTCGGTCGTTACCTCACTATCGAGATGACCCGTGGCGAGTTGGATAATGCCCGACGAACCTTCAACTCCTCATTCTGGGGAATGTTGTTGGTCTTCTCGATCCTGATTCCTACCGCGCTTGTCATGGCGTGGTATTCGCCGAATTTCCTCCAGTTTGCTGAAGGTGCGGTCGCCGAATCTCAACGTGTACTGCTGGCAGCCGCCATTTCCTTCTTCATTGTCACTCTCTCAGCAGGTCTGATGATTTCGGCGTTTGCCCGCAATCGTCTGGACTTACAAAACTATGTGCGTATTGGTTGGCATACGGTCCGTGTGGCAACGCCATTCGCCCTGATCGGTTGGTTCGGCTGGGGGTTGGACGGTGTCAGCGCGGGCATCGTACTGGGTGCACTTACGCACCTGACGCTCAGTATACGTACCTGGCGAAAACTTAATCCGGAGTTGAAGCTCAGGCCGAAGCTGTTCAGTAAGAAACGGTTCTTGGAACTGACGGACATGAGTGCCTGGCTGATTGCTGATAAGATCGGCCGGATGATGCAGTTCAATGCCAGCATCGTGGTTGTTAATATCATTCTCGGTGCAGCATCAGCAGGGCGTTACGGTGCGATCATGGTATTTGGACGTACTCTGATCCTGTATAACCGTTCGATGCGTCTTGTTGCGACCCCGGTTATCTATGCAATGTATGGGCGAGGAGAATTCGAGAACGTCAAACGGTTTCTGATCAGCTTCGTGCGATTTGAGGGCATCATGCTAGCCTTGCCATTGGCAGGTTTGATGGTGCTGGCTGAACCGTTACTGACCATTTGGCTCGGATCTGAATACGCTGATCTGGCGGAAGTCGTCATCTGGATGATGGTCGGTCTGATCATGACCATGCCGAATGTTCCAGTGCGCGTCATCTTTGCGGCGACGAAGAATGTTCGCATCCCGGGTTCCGTTTCTATGGCGACGGGTTTAATCAACATCGCTCTGTCGATCTACATGATCCATCCTGATTGGGGCTTGGACATGGGCCTCGTCGCAATGCCCTTGTCTGCCTTAATGACAACCCAGATTAAGAACTTCCTCTTCCCGCCCCTGTTTGCGGCACATGTGATGAAGTTCAAATGGTACACCTTCTTCGTCCCGTTTGTACGGATTGCCTTGTCCTACGCTTTTGTGCTCGGTGTTGTGTATGGTCTGCGCCTGCTCTTCCAGCCAGATACGTGGTTGGATTTGCTGTGGATCGCCATCATAGGTGCTGTTGTATACATGCCTGTCGGCCTGTTTGTCTTCATGACAAAGGAAGATCGTGCACACGTGAAATCGGTCCGTCGTCGGAAACGTCGCAAGCAGGAAAACGCACCTGAAGAAGGTGAAGAACCTGCGGACATGACAGACAGCAGCATTGAGTAGGATTTCGCCTAGAGCAAACAAAAGCCCGGAATATCAGTTCCGGGCTTTCCTATTCGCTGGCAGAATGAATCAGTCTTCAGACTTTATGTAGTCATCGGGATTCGCAACAAACTTCGTCATCGACTCTTTGCTGACAAAGAAGTAGCGTCTGTGCCCGATGGTGTGGTGCAGAGTGTCATCCTGCAACATTTTGGTTTGTCCGGTGACCGGATCGCGGAAGGCTGATCCATTGTCGGTGATCCGAGTCAGGTTCGCTGGCACGAAGAAACCATCGTTCAAGTGCTTGCCAGGATCAGCTCTGAACGGCGCCTGCGAGCTGAAGCAGCAATGATAGTAACGTGTACCGTCGACCATTGAAGCAGCCACTGCGCCTTCAATAGGTGTTGGATTACCTTTTACAGGACAGATGAACCAGGTTTCACCGTCATCTGTGGTGAACGTATTACCATCGACAACAGCTTTCTTGTCTGGCGTTGCTGGTTGTGTTGCGGGATCTTCCGCGATCGCGACACCAGTTGTCAATAGTATCAGCAAGAACAAGCCACTGGTATGTAGTATTGCCTTCATCGTGTATCTCCTGACAATCAAGTAGAGTTAAGCAGTTGTCAACTAAGCGCCAAATTTTGCGGACAGTGTCATGCTGACCGTCCGGCCCAGTTGCGGACCATAAATCATCGCTGAATCGATTCGTTGTTGGCCTGTGCTTGGATCGACACTGAACACGTTATCCGGTTGGACATAATCGGTGATGTTGCCAGCCTTCAGGCTGAGTGCAAATCGTTCCCAGTTCTTGCGCAGACCAAGGTCAACGATCATGTAGGTTGGCGATTCGCTGCGTCCCCGGCCATCGGGTAACGCTTGAGGTCCGAAGACTTTGGCGTCCACATTTGCACGGACACCGGAACCGGCCCACTCTTTGGCGAGCTGCGCGCCAGCCGTAAACGCACTGCGCATCTCTTCGCGCCGCCATTCGAACCCGTTGTGGTATTGCACATCCGAAATGGTGCCGTTGAGGTTGAATGTCCAGCCGGGATTTATCGAATACGCGAATTGCAGTTCGACACCCTGTGAGTACGCATCGTGTGCATTGGAGTACATCACCTCGCCGGTTTCCGCATGTCCGAACGCGACGATCACTTTGTTGTCGAAGCGGGTGTAGAAACCGGTGATGTCAATCTGGAACGCCTGGCTTGCTGATCCGGTCCGATACTGCATGCCTACCGAACCACCAAAGGAGCGCTCTGCTTTCAGTTCCTTGGGCACACTCAGGTTGTCAAATCCGGCGTGTGCGGCTTTATCGAGGCTGAAGATGGTGACAGTTCGATAGCCCAACCCGCCAGATCCGATCAGGGTCAGTGCATCGGTCGGGTTGAAGCGGAGCGATGCGCGCGGTGTGGCGACATAGCCGTCATCATCATACAGTTCATTCAGGACACTCGCCCGAGCATTCCAGCGTGTTGACGGCTGCCAGTCGTGCTGAAGCAGCAATCCTGGGATCATGTCGGTGCGATCAGTTTCTGAGGATAGCTGCAGGTTGTCTTCGTAAGCCTCGTACCGGTATTGCAACCGTGCCATCGAGGTGTGTTGCATGGTCCAGTAACGGTTGGCTGCGATACGTGCCAAACCGATCATCTGCGACGCGTCGTACTCCGTTGTGCCATACCACGAGGCTTGCTGGTGGTAGACATAGGCCGCGTCCGCAACATACGACCCGCCCCACGTCTGGTCCGTCGATTTGTAGCTGATGCCAGTGTCAATACGCTGAGTATGAATGTCGCGACCATATACTTCAGCACTGCCCCGGTCATCTTCAGTCCAATGCGTCTCACCGGCGAAGCGCTCTTCGTTGTAACCGCGAACACGAGTCGTGAGTGTACCGTTCGACAACTGGCGATTGCTGGATAGTGACAGGTTGAAACGGGTGAAACTTGGTGTATCGGTGAGACCGTCATCATTACGGTCGATGTGGCGCGGTTCGGAGCCGTAACTGGCATTGATGCGAACCGGCATTTCGGCCATCGGAACCGTGACAGCGCCGTTCAGGTTGTGACGTCCGGTTTCACTTGCCATCATCGACACTTCAGCGGTCGGCAGGTCGGCCAGACTCATATCAGGCGAATTTGTGACCAGATATACCGCGCCAGCTACCGCACCGGCTCCTGCATCTCCGCGTGTTCCGCCCTTGCTGATCTCCACCTGTTCGAGATCGGACACCTGGATGCCATCCAGTCCGTACAGCGCTCCCAGACCGGAAAGGATCGGCAGGCCATCAACATTGATCTCAGTGTACGACGGATCCAGCCCCTGCATTCCGACGCCAGCCGATCCACACAGCGCGCAAGGCTTTGTATCAAGTCCTGTCCCGCCTGCGAGGGCAGATAACAAGCCACCATCATCCGATTGTTCGACCAGGTCTTCCTGGGTGATCACCTCGACACGTTCGGCGCCATCGTGGAACGGCCCGGATTCGATGCGGTCAGCCTCAAAGGTGACTTCCTCGAACGCCAGCACATCAAGCTCAAGGTTGAACATCAGGTGAACCGGATCCCCGGTATTTTCTGTGCCTGTCAAGTTCAATGTCCGGGTGGTGGATTTGAAGCCGATCAGGCTGACGTTGACTGTTATCTCAGTGGCCGGTGCGCGCGACAGCTGAAACGCACCATCAAAATCAGTAGCGGCACCGATCTTGGTACCATCAATCACTACGCTTGCACCCGCCAGCGGGTAGCCATCAGTATCAAGCACATGCCCATTGATTTCCACGGCATGCGCAGATGAAACGATCATACTGCCCAAGAGCGCAGCGAGAGCTATGAATAAATGAATTCTCTTCAAAATGAAATTCTCCATTTCTTGCAGACCGCCAGGTATACTCAGAACGATCCAATGACCAGTAGTGGACATGAAAAACGACACGTCCAGACAGAGTTCGGGTACGGATTACGAAATGGAGAGTATGGGGATATGATCGATGGAACTGGGGAATGCGTCTGAAGGCCGCTGATCCGGAACCAGCGCGAGCTGCTCAGATCCGTGCAGCATGAAGGCGTTGATTTGAATTGGCAGAAATGCTGTCAGCGATACCATGCCAACATCGCATGAACAATCAGGGCAGTCACCGGTTTGGTCGCAGCACGATGAGGATTCATCGTCACCGCAGCAGCAGGCAGAACCTGACATGTCGGCACAGCAGGATGCAGCGTCTGCCTTGATTCCAAGCGGGTTGAGCGGATCAATGGATATTGCCTCGCCGAATGTAGAGAGCGCTCCCACACTGGTAAACACCAGTATCAGAATCAGACCTACACTCTGTCGGACAAGAGGAATCATCACTCACAATCCACTAAACTGTTTACATTTCGTCCAATTGCGACGTAAACGTACAACCGTAACTGCAATCAGGTCAAGACGTTCGCTTTGATTCTTACGGTTGAGATGCCGCAAAGTTCCAAACGTTGCGAGACATAGTTTTGCTTCATCGAAAAGGAGATGCCGTGCAACCATCAAATAAACAGGTCGCCATCATCAGCGGAGGAACCCGTGGCTTGGGGGCTGCCTATGCTGAAGCACTACTCGAACGTGGCTGGCGTGTGTGCGTTTTAGGACGGCGTGACAGCGAATTCGTGCAACAAGCGAAAACTTCTCCGGAATGGTCTGACCGATTCATCGCCGAGCTAGTGGATGTTCGCGACAGTGCAGCCACAAAACAGTTAGTTCAGAACGTAACTGATCGTTGGGATCACGTTGATTTGTTGGTGAACAATGCTGGCGTGTCGGTGCCGATGTTGATGGCGCTTGCGTCCGATGACTACCTCGAGCAGCACCTCGACACTAACCTCGGTGCGGCAATGCGTCTGACTCGCAATGTCGTTCAGGGTATGATGACGCGTCGCAGCGGTAAGATCATCAACATAACGTCTGTCGTCGGGCATCAAGGCTTTACTGGGATGGCAGCGTACTCGGCGTCAAAGGCCGGATTAGACGCGATGACTCGTTGCCTGGCGAAAGAGTTGGGTTCAACAGGGATCACGGTCAATGCAATCGCACCAGGCTATATCCCGACCGAAATGACGGAGAACATGAACAAGGATATCGTCCAGTGGAACCTCGACAACACGCCACTCGGACGGTTGGCGACCATTGAGGATTATATCGGACCGTTCCTGTTCCTGGTTAGCGATGCGGCGAACTTCATCAATGGCCAGACACTGGTGGTTGATGGCGGGATGACTGCATAGCAGCTCTTGCCCGTGTTGGCTCTGCCAACGCGGCTTATCCTACCGACAGTTCGGACAGATACACGGCGGATCTTTAATCGGCCGTTTTTCTTCGTCGAGGCAGCAGTTGACCGTCCCACCGTATCGTCCGCATAGGAACTCGGTCCCGCAGACTTCACAGGTTTTGTAACGGCCTTTGGCGGAAGCTGAACCGGTCTGATGACGGCGGAGGTTCTTGCGTGTGCGGGATTTGGGAGATTGTCTCACGTGGGGGCTACTTCTCGTCGTCTTCGCTGTCAGATTCTATTTCACGGTAGTCAACATCGATCACTTCATCAGATTTATACGAAACGGTTTCTTCCTTCGCCTCACCCTTTTTCACTTCAGAATCTGACGAAGGCGTGCCGAAAAGTCCGCTGATCGCCTTCTTCACACCTCTGTAGACCAGGTACGCCGCGCCTGCTAACATCAGAAACTTGAACATGATCAGACCTCGGTCACCGGGTTGTAATAGCTCAAACCGCCGGGTGCGTTCATGATCTGATCAAACAGATCTTCAAACTGGTTAGGATTGTGTACGAAATCGAGCGTGGTCGCGTTGATGATCATCAAATCGCTGGCGCTGTAGCGGAAGAAGTGATGGTTGTAGGCTTCGACGAGCGCTTCGATATATTCCGGATTCATCCCACGTTCATAGTCACGGTCACGGAGTTTGATATTGCGCATCAGACGCTGTGTATTCGATTGCAGGTAGACAACGAGATCAGGGACTGGGATGTCTCTCTCTAGCACATTTGCGGTGGTGTTGAACAGAGTCTGCTCACGTTCGTCGAGAGTGATCGCAGCGAAGATACGGCTTTTGTTGAACAGATAGTCGGTTACGATACTCTGTGCAAACAGATCAGACTGTCTGATTTCATCAACTTGCTGCCGGTAACGGCTGAGCAGAAAGAACAACTCTGTCTGGAATGCGAACCGTCGCGGTTCCTTGTAAAAGTCAGCTAGAAACGGATTTTCGTCGTGTTGTTCCCTGATAATCTGTGCGCCCAACCGCTTTCCGATCATATCGGCGAGAGTGGTTTTACCCACTCCGATAACCCCTTCGATGATGATGTATTGGCGCTCGTTGGTCACGCTTCGCCCTGTCCCTGGTCGTTGATTTCCCAAGTGTCACACCGGTGATGAAGATAGGAAGTTGAAAGTGTCAGGTGGGAGAGTTAGTCTCGCGCCATTCATCCCAGGGGCCCTCACTCAATGGTCGAATATCTCCCGTGTCAGAGCATTGGTCATGTAGTTCGCCAAGGCTTCGCTGATAACTGGGAATTATTGTCTGACGCGGCAGCAGATCGAGCAACGGAACCAGTACAAAGTTACGTTCGTGCATACGCGGGTGCGGGATTGATAGCTGTTCGTCGTCCACCTGCAGATCACCCAGCAGCAGAATGTCTATATCCAATGAGCGTGGTCCCCAACGATTTTCGGCATCACGCACACGTCCCGAGCGCTGTTCAATCTTCTCGATCAGGGCGAAAAGTTCATGCGCGGTATCATTCCATCCGATCTCCACCGCCATGTTGAGAAATGTGGGTTGATCAACAATTCCCCATGGGCTTGTCGTGTAAAGTCGGCTACAGCGGCATAGAGAAGCTGCGGAGTCATTCAGCGTCTGCAGCGCTCGGCTGAACGACTTTTTGACGTCCCCGATATTGCCCCCGAGTCCGAGGTAGGCGAGTGCGGGTGTGGTTTCGGAAGCATGGGCTGGCATAGATCACTTCCGCCGGATGATCTCGACTTCATATCCAGCGCTTGGACCGGGCAACGGAACTCGATTCTTGTGGAACCGAACGCGTACCGCTTCAATGTCGAAATCAGCGAGCAATGTTTTTGCGATGTCTTCGGCGATCGTTTCCAGCAGGTGACGCGGCTCGCCAGTCACGATCTTCCGCACGGCCATGTACACGTTGGCAACATCCGCCGTGTCGTTCAGCGAGTCTGATTCTGCCGCAGGCCGAGCGTTGAGGTACAATTCAACGCTGACGCGGAATAATGCACCGAGTTCACGTTCGGCGGTTGTGCACCCGTGCCGCCCCTGAAAGTTCATGTCCTGGATGCGGATGACATCGAGTCCATCCAGATCAACTGCCTTCGCTCGAGAAAACATGGTCCTCTCCCAGGGACATGTCTAACGAGCACGCCCCCTGTTAGTCCTCTTCCCGCTGCGCTTTTTCGTCCAGCGCCGCCTTTACAAAGTTAAGGAATAACGGATGCGGAGTGGTCAATCTGCTTTTTAATTCTGGATGAAATTGGCAAGCGACGAACCACGGGTGCTCCGGCAGCTCGATCATCTCGACCAAACCCTCATCTGGATTAACGCCGCTGAAAACCATCCCGGCCTTTTCCAGATCAGGTTTGTATTTGTTGTTGAATTCGTAACGGTGACGGTGACGTTCGTAGATCAGTTCTTTACCATATGCCTCGAACGCTCGGGTCTTCCGTTTCAGGTGGCATGACCACGCTCCGAGCCGCATCGTACCGCCCTTTTGTGCGACAGCACGTTGCCCCGGCATCAACGCGATTACAGGGTATCGCGTCCGTGGTTTGAACTCGGTGGAGTTCGCGTTTTTCATGTTCGCCATATTACGAGCAAATTCAGTCACTGCCATCTGTAGCCCAAGGCAGATACCGAAGAACGGGACGTTGTTCTCACGCGCATAGCGGACCGTTTCGATCTTTCCTTCCGACCCCCGGTCTCCGAACCCGCCGGGTACGAGAATGCCTGTGTAATCCTTGAGCATGGTTTCCGCACCTTTGCTCTCGACATCCTCAGCTTCCACCCAGGTCACTTTGACTTTGCAATCGTGTTCTGCTCCTGAATGAATGAACGCTTCGCCGATAGATTTGTAAGCATCCTGCAAGCCAACGTATTTCCCGACCACGGCAATGTTAACCTCACCGGCTGGCTCGAGGATTCGATCCACGCGGAAAGACCAGTTCTCCAGATCAGGTTCGCGTCCTTTCATGCCCATCTTCTTGAGCACGTTCTCAGCAAATCCTTCCTTGCGGAAATTGAGTGGAACTTCGTAGATGGATGGCGCGTCACGGGCGGCGATAACGTCTTTCGGGCCAACGTTGCAGAACAGGCCGATCTTTTCACGTTGTTCGCGTCCGATGGGCTTTTCCGTACGAGCGACGATGATGTTTGGCTGCAAACCGATCTCACGTAGCCGATTGACACTGTGCTGCGTCGGTTTGGTTTTGACTTCGTCTGCGGCAGCGATATAGGGCAGGAGGGTGACATGTACAAACAGGACGTTCTTCGCGCCTGCGTAGAGGTAGAACTGGCGAAAGGCTTCGAGGAATGGCAGCGATTCAATGTCACCGACCGTACCGCCGACTTCTACAATGATGAATTGCGGTTTTTCAGGTGAACGGGCGAGATTACAGATACTCTCGATGATCTCATTGGTCACGTGCGGAATAACTTGCACCGTACCGCCGAGGTAATCACCGTCTCGTTCCTTCTGGATCACTTTCTCATAGATCTGACCAGAAGTGACGTTGTTCAGCTTGCCCATCGACTCGTCGATGAACCGTTCGTAATGTCCGAGATCGAGGTCAGTTTCGGCGCCGTCATCCGTGACGTAGACTTCACCGTGCTGAAACGGGCTCATCGTGCCGGGATCAACGTTCAGGTACGGATCTGCCTTCATGATCGTAACCCGGTACCCGCGTTGCTTCAGCAGCAGGCCGAGAGATGCGGAGGTAATACCCTTACCCAGGCTCGAAACCACACCACCAGTGACAAAGATGTATTTCGCCTTCGGAATCTTCGGTCGTTTTCGCCCACCACTCCGCTGTCCTGCCGCCATGCTGAAGCCCCTCCCTGGACTGCCGCCTGAACATCATCGTTCATTATTGTGATCCTGCCACTTGATAGCGTGCAGGTCGTTTTATGTTGCGAACCACCTCTTCGAGGCGTGGTCTAGAGGAATTTGGAAACGCGTTCCAGATCCTCGGGTGTATCAATTCCGCCCGGTCCAGCATCATCGGTGACATGTACCAACATTGTGCCACCATCTTCCAGCAGACGAAGCTGTTCCAATTTCTCACACTCTTCCAACGGGCTGAGCGGCAAAGAGCAGAAACGTTCGAGTGTTTCGCGTTTATAGACATACAATCCGATATGTCTCAATGCCAACGCTTCCGGCATTCCACCGCCACGCTTATGTGGAATTGGCGCTCGTGAGAAGTACAACGCCTGGCCATTCGTGGCACGTGCGACCTTGACCACATTCGGATCATTGTATTCCGCCTCGCACAAGGGCGTCGCCGCCGTCGCAGCGTCGGCATCTGGATGATCAATCAGCAGGCGAACCGTGTCATCGACCAGCTTCGGCGGCAATAACGGTTCGTCGCCTTGCACATTGACAATGATGTCGCCATCCTGCCCCTGCATCGCTGCGTGGATGCGGTCCGTTCCCGAGGGCAGCTCCGGATCGGTCATGATCGTTTCGCCACCCGCATCACGGATAACAGCCGCGATACGCTCGTCGTCGGTCGCGACCAGCACTCGTTCAACGGTTTCGCAAAGCATGGTATTGCGCCACGTACGCACGACCAGCGGCTCACCCGCCAAGTCTGCCAGCATCTTGCCTGGGAACCGGATGGATGCATACCGCGCGGGTATTACTGCGACGATGTTTTTCTTTTCAGCCATGCGATCCAATGCGAGTTGCAGAACACGCTACAGTCAGCGATTCAGGTCGTTCTGAACACAGCGCAGCGTAGTGAAGAAGGTCGAACTTAGCTAACATGGTCACTTTTTGAACAACTGGACCTTCTTCATCCGGTTGTAGCCGGATTCAGAATGACGATAATCGAGTCAGACATCTATTATTTTCAATCAAAACGACACTAAAGAAGAAGCGCCGGGGGACAATCCCTCGGCGCTGGTTGTTTACACCTGGCAAATTACAACGAAGCGGTCGGCACGTTGGCCCGCCATCTGCGGACCATGCCGGAAGTCCCAGTAGAAGGTGTGGGTGGCGGACACCCCCTTTTCCTTCTTGACTTTTTCCTGCAACACTTTCGCTGTCTGCTTGATCGTTTTAAACGGACCCTCGTGCACTGCCGTGAACAACTTGCTCGGCTCCAGCTCGAAGACGTACGCGTCGTACGCATCCGGCTTGTGCACATTGACCATCAGCTTGCCTTTGAGCGTTCCGAGTTGGATCAAAACCATCGCATCATCGGTAATCTGATACTCCTTGGTACCGATCTCAGCTTTCAACTGCTGGCCTGATTCATAGAGGTTGCGCGGTGTGCCAAGCAGGCAAGGCAGATCAACGAAATAAAACACTTTGTGTTTCCAGTCAATCTGACGATCACGCCAATAATCTGGACCCAACCACTCCGTGTCCGCATTCACTCTGGCACCCCTTGCGTTACTGTTCCCGGATGCCGCTAAGATAGCAGCACCGCTCACTTCCTGCAACTGAATTGAGACTTGCGAACGCGGTTACCTTACTTGACCGCAACTGAGAAGCAACGTACCTTCCGACACTCTATCAGGTTAGTTCTGTTATTCACATCCAACTCCTTGTCCACAGGCTCGCAGGCTGTTTGCTGGCTCATGTGGACTCCCGGCACTGAGGACATGCATGAGCGCATCGACCCACCCTGACCCAGAACACTACGATTGGCAGATCTCCGAGTCTCTCCCCTCCCATCCCGAACCGTACAAGATCAAAATGACCGAGCCGATTCATCTACCGGATCGGGCCGAACGTGAACGTATCCTCCTCGAAGCTGGGCTGAACATTTTCAACGTTCCCGCCGATCACGTCTTCATCGATCTGCTCACAGACTCTGGTACCGGTGCGATGAGTGAGCACCAGTGGGCGAGCATGATGGAAGGCGACGAATCCTACGCCGGATCGACGTCATTCCAGCGTTTACACGCTGCCGTACAAGACATTATGGGCTTCGAGTATGTTCTGCCAACGCACCAGGGTCGTGCGGCGGAGAATGTGCTGCACTCGGTGTTAGTAAAAGACGGCGATGTAATCCCCGGTAACAGCCATTTCGACACCACCAAAGCACACATCGAATTCCGTCACGCGCATGCCATCGACTGCACCATTGACGCCTGTTTCGTTCCGGAAAACAACGAACCGTTCAAAGGCAATGTTGATCTCGCCAAGCTGACTGAAGTGGTCAATCAGGTCGGCGTGGAAAAGATCCCGTTCGTGTTGATCACTGTGACCAACAATTCCGGCGGCGGTCAGCCAGTCAGCCTCGCGAACGTCAAGGAAGTAGCCGCATTCTGCAAGAAGCGGAAGCTGCGGTTGATCATCGATGCCGCCCGTTTCGCTGAGAACGCGTGGTTCATCCAGCAACGTGAGCCGGGTCAGGGCGAACGCAGCGTCCGAGATATTGCTCGTGAGGTATTTTCATATGCGGATGCGGCCACGATGTCGGCAAAGAAGGACGCAATTGTCAACATGGGCGGACTGCTGGTCATGCGTGACGAGGAGCTCTACAACCAGTGCGGCTCGTTCAACATCCTCTTCGAAGGCTATCTGACCTACGGCGGGCTGTCCGGACGTGACATGGAAGCGCTGGCAACCGGGCTGTATGAGGGTACAGACGAAGATTACCTCGCCGCACGTATCGGTCAGGTGAAACGGTTCGGCGACTCCCTGACTGAAGCTGGGATACCGATCGTGCGTCCCCCGGGCGGGCACGCGATCTACGTTGACGCGAAGAAATTCCTCCCCCATCTCGATCAGGAGCAATTCCCCGCACAGGCGCTGGTTTGCGAACTGTACCTCGAAGGTGGGATACGAGGTGTGGAAATCGGGACGGTGCTGGCGGATCGTGACCCGGACACTGGCAAGAACCGTCCGCCTAAACTCGAGCTTATGCGGATGACGATCCCCCGCCGCGTGTACACGGAGAATCACCTGAACTACGTGCGCGATATCCTGGTCAAGCTCTGGAACCGCCGTGACACAATCCGCGGCTTGAAATTCACCAACGAACCACCCATCCTCCGCCACTTCAGAGCACGGTTTGAGTGGGAATGATCCAGTTGAATTATGCGATGCGGGCAGCATGCATATAGTTGTTTTTTCGGTACACCTGGACTATTATAGTTATTGTTGTCTCATTAATAGAACAGTGTTGGAGAACAACGATGAAGCGTATGAATTGGATTCATGTGGTTGTCGCCTACCTCACTCTTCTTTCGCTTTCCATTGCTGTGCCTATTCTCGCTGATCCAGTCGAGTTCAGTGACAAATTGGTGATAGCAGAAGGTGTTCTTTGCCAAGGCACAACTCAAGCTGTTGATATGAATAGTGATGGTAGTCTGGATATCCTGACTGGTGACGCCGTTGACGGGTCAATTATCTGGTATGAACACTATGGACAAGGTTCTTTTGGCCCTGAACAAGTAATCGTAACAAATACATGGGTTAATACGCCGGTTTTTCTGGAAGATGTGAATGGTGATAACTTGGAAGACCTCTTGTACATCGAGGATAATCGTAATGAAATACGGATGATGGAAGCGATTGACAACGCAGGCTCTTTCGGACCAGAGCTGGTCATTGCCACAAATACTTGGTGGTACAGCGGGTTCGAAACTGGCGATGTTGACGGTGATGAGGATGTCGATCTCATCACAGGGACTACCTTGATTAACAACCAAATCGAATGGTACGAGAATTCGGATGGATTGGGTAATTTTGGACCTGCAAATCAATATGTAACCGATTCGCAAGTTATAGAAGGAATTGAATTCATTGATATAGATTCTGATAATGATGGTGACATTGTTCTCCTCACCCATAATGGACCACTAGTGTTGCTTGAGAACACGGATGGGCGGGAACCTTCAGTGAACAGCAATCAATCATCCCCTGCACCGAATACACAAATTCCATTTGTTTCGCTGATATTGATGGTGATCAGGATCTAGATCTGGTCGCTTCGCATCCTGAGATTGAATCAGTCTATTGGTATGAAAACTCGGATGGACAAGGGACATATTCTGAGGGACATGAGATAAGTACTGCTGTTCCTGATGTCTATCACGCCATATGTGCAGACTTTGATGGTGATGGTGATTCTGATGTTCTCTCCAGCTTCCGGACATTGACTTTAGAAAAGCTTGTTTGGTTTGAAAACATAGATGGAATAGGTGGGTTTGGTCCCCTCACCAACATTGTGACGACCACATGGACATTTGTCTCGCTTGAGACTGTAGATCTCGACAACGATTCAGACATTGACATCTTAGGTGCTACCAGTGAAGTGTTCTGGATCCGAAATGAGGGAACTGTGGATGTTTCAGAAGAACTGGATGCGTCAGTTCTACCTTCTGCTTATTCAATACAGTCCATCTCCCCAAATCCTTTCAACGCATCAACTTCAATTGTGGTCAGCCTACCTACGCCATCAGAGTTGAAAATCAGTGTGTATAACATGCTTGGCCAAGTAGTAGCGGTTCTTGTGGATGGACAGCGTTCGGCGGGAAACCATGCCTTGGCATTAAATAGCAACGGACTGTCCAGCGGCATCTATTTCGTGCGGGCATTCGTACCAGGTGAGATGAACGAAGTACGGAAGATTGTGTTGATGAAATAGCAGCCTATAGAACCCAGGGCACTCCCCCGGACCTTTCACCGTAGCGAGTCTCTATATTTATACGGATCAATTGGCAACGTGAAAGGTGGATATATGGAACGGCGAATCGCAGTTGTGGATGCGTTCACAGACAGAGCGTTCTCCGGGAATCCGGCAGGCGTTTGCATGTTGACGGAATACGCTACTGACGAGTGGATGCAATCGTTAGCTAAAGAGATGCGTCACGCTGAAACAGCCTTCCTGCTCCCGTTGTCTCATCCCGGCAGCCACAGCTTTGCAGTCTGGGGATGGGATGCGAATCTGACTGCGTCCTTGGACGCGCAACGTTCATTTGTTCTCCGCTGGTTCACACCTGGCGCAGAAGTGAATCTGTGTGGTCACGCAACCCTCGCCTCAGCGCACTATCTGTTCGACAGTGGTCAGTTTTCCAGTAAAGATCCCGTCTCGTTTTACACCCGTAGCGGCATATTGAGTGTGAAGCCGGATGGCGATAATCTCCTGATGGACTTTCCCGCCGTAGAGGTTGTACCTACCGCCAGGCCAGGGTGGCTGAGAGATGTATTGCCGGATGTCGAGATCAAGCTATATGGCAAAGCGAGTGAAGACAGTTTTGTCGAACTGGAAGACGCTGAAGCCGTCCGTGCTGCGAAACCGAATCTCGATGCGCTGGTTGATGTGAACGAGCGCGGCATGATTCTGACTGCCGCTGGCGATGGTGAGTATGACGTCGTATCGCGATTCTTCGCGCCGCAGGTTGGAGTGGATGAAGATCCGGTGACCGGATCGGCACATTGTGCCATTGGACCGTTCTGGAGCGAACGTCTGAACAAGCACGAGGTAGTCTGCCACCAGGCCTCAGAACGAGGTGGAATTGTCCGGGTGCGAACCGGCGGCGACCGTGTCGAATTAGTCGGGCAGGCGGTCACAATTCTCGAAGGAGTGCTGTCGCCAACTGTGTGATCTGTAATGGTAATACGTGTTTGTGCGAAAGTTCACGTATCCGAACTCGAAATGCCTGAAACCCTTTGCGTCACTTGCCTTGGTGCTAACATCGCGGGGTACCTGTCTTGAGCAGAGCCATACTCATCCTTATCTTGTTCCCGCCGGAAAGGGCATGAGACGATCACTTTGCGAAACATTGCACAATGGTTTTTGGGAGGCCTTGTGCAAATGAATCGAGTGAATGTCTTGTAATTCGCCGGCGGCTCACCATTCAGGCCTTGACGACCGTAACCGCATTCCAGGAGGATGCATGGCCTCTCTTCGTACCCGAGGGTACTCCCACTACCGCTGGCGGACCGGCCAGATCGCGTGGTTGTTTCACCGTTTGACAGGACTGGCGCTCGTCTTGTACGTGTCGATGCACGTATGGGTCATCTCCACCCTGCAACTCGGTCCGGAAACATTCGCTGCGACAATGGCCGTTGTATCGGCTCCGCTGTTTCGTTTCCTCGAAGTCGGGTTGCTGTTCTGCGTGATCTATCACGCGTTGAACGGACTGCGCCTGATTGCGATCGACTTCTTCGGCGCTACCGAGAAACATGTCCCATTGTTCTGGGTCGTGATGATTATCGGTGGCCTTCTCTGGGTCTGGGGTGGTTCGAGCATGATTGGACATGCGTTGGAACAGCTCGGCCACGGCGAATCCTTTTTCCCAAGCATAGGAGGGTGAGACAATGTTGAATATGCTCGCCCGCACCGGGACAGGTTCCGGCGGATCCACGGCTTGGGTCTTGCAGAGGATTTCGGGCCTGTTGCTGGTCGTAACCCTGTTCCTGCATTACATGTTCCTTCATTTCCTGAATGGCGGAACTGTCACCTGGGAAGAAGTGACTACCCGGCTGGCATCCCCGATGTTCAAGACTGTTGATCTCATTTTCCTCGTCGCGGTACTGTTCCACGCTGGCCAGGGACTTGTGATTAACATTCATGACTATTTCCACCGTCCCGCGATGCGCGTCATCCTCGTCAGCCTTGCGTGGCTCTTGATGATCGTGCTGCTAATTACGGGTACGGTGACCATCGTAACGCTTGAACCAACGTTCCTTCAGGGACTTGATATGGGTCAGAACGTTGGCATGATCGATGTCATCCAGAATCAGGGGGTGACGTTATGATTCATCGCCATGACGTTATCATTGTCGGTGCCGGCCTCGCCGGTTCACGTGCCGCAGTTGAGATCGGCCAGGTTGCCGATGTCGCGGTGCTGACAAAAGTCTATCCCAGCCGTTCGCACTCCGGTGCGGCGCAGGGTGGTGTCGCAGCATCATTGGCCAGCATCTCCAAGACCGACCGCTGGGAATACCACATGTTCGACACCGTCAAGGGGTCGGATTACCTGGGCGACCAGGACGCGATCGAAATGATGGTCCGTGAAGCGCCGGAAACTGTCTACGAGATGGAACACTGGGGCTGCCCGTTCAGCCGAACCGAAGAAGGTAAAATTGCCCAACGTAAGTTCGGCGGACATACGCTCGATTTCGGTAAGGAAGCGTCGCTGCGTGCATGTTACTCTGCCGACTTCACGGGTCATGTTTTGCTGCACACGTTGCACGAACAATCCCTCAAGCACGGCGTCAATTTCTACTCCGAGTTCCAGGTACTGAGCCTGATCTTCCGTGACAACCGAGCAGTCGGCGTGGTCGCTATTGAGATGGTGACCGGTGAGCTGCATACATTTTATGGACGTGCTGTCATGTTCGGCATGGGCGGCTACGGTCGCGCGTTCAGCATCACCTCAAACGCGCACGCCAACACCGGCGACGGTCTTGCGTTAGTCAGCCGCGTCGGCCTGCCGATCCAAGACATGGAATTCGTCCAGTTTCACCCGACCGGATTGTGGAAGAGCGGCATTCTGGTTACCGAAGGTGCACGTGGCGAAGGCGGCTACCTGGTGAACGGTGAAGGTCGCCGTTTCATGGAAGATTACGCGCCGACGTTGATGGAACTCGCACCACGTGACATGGTTGCCCGTGCGATGCAGCAGGAGATCGACGAAGGCCGCGGCATTGACGGCATGGACAAGATCCACATTGACGTAACCCATCTCGGCGAAGCGAAGCTGAAGGAACGTCTGCCGCAGATCACCGAGCTGGCGATGAACTTCGCCGGTGTCGATCCGCGCAAAGAACCGATCCCAATTCAGCCGACCGCTCACTACAGCATGGGCGGTATTCCAGCGAACCCAAATTGCCGGGTGACATACGACGCCAACCGTTCGGAAACCGTCGGCTTCTATGCCGCTGGCGAATGTTCGTGCATCAGCGTACACGGCGCGAACCGTCTCGGCACCAACAGCCTGCTCGAAGCATTGCTCTTCGGACGCCGGGCCGGTAAGTCAATCGTCAACGATCTGCCAGGCCTCGACTTCCCGACCCTGCCGGACGATTACGAAGACGCTGCACGTGCAGAGGTCGACCACTTCAAAAATGTTACGGGTGACGAAAAAGTCGGCAAGATCCGCCTCGAGCTGCAGGAAACGATGATGCTCGATTGTGGCGTGTTCCGTACCGAGAAGCAGCTCGTCACCCAGAAGGCGAAGGTGCAGGAGCTGGAAGAACGGTTCAAGCACATCACCATCGACGACAAGTCCGACCAGTTCAACACTGACCTGCTCGAAGCAGTTGAGCTTGGGCATTTGCTTGAGTTCAGCGGTGCGATTGTCGAAGGCGCGTTAGCACGTGAGGAGAGTCGAGGCGGTCATGCCCGTACGGACTTCCCGAAACGTGACGACGAGAAATTCCTCAAGCACACGTTAGCCTGGCGGAAGGGTACGAACTGGGATTTGAACTTCGACAAGGAAGTCATTCTCAAGGGTGTGACCCATCCGGGCTTCGAGCCGATGGAACGGAAGTACTAAGAAGTACAAAGTCGAAAGTAGAAGAAGTACAAAGTCTTAAGAAAAAGAAGTCGAAAGAAAATGACTAAACTGATTCAAAGCTTTCGACGATCGATAAACCTGTTCTTCAACAAACAAAGCATTCACAAGAGTAATCAGTGATGCGTGTACTGCGTACTTAGTACTTGAATTTGTTGTTTGGTACTTCGTATACAATACTTTGTACTTCGTACTTTGTACTATGTACTTCGTACTTGGAGACTATTCATGGCTAAACGCACATTCAAGATTTTCCGGTTCAACCCGGAAACGGATAACAAGCCGAGCTACCAGAGCTACGAGATCGAGGTCGAGAACTGGTGGACTGTTCTCGACGCGTTGAACGAGATCAAATGGTATGTCGATGGTACAGTAACCTACCGTCGCTCATGCCGTCACGGTATCTGCGGTTCGTGCGCGATGATGATAAACGGCAAGAACGATCTCGCCTGCGAACTCCAGATCAAGGAGATCAAGGGCACGATCACGGTTGATCCTTTGCCGGGCTTTGAAATCTACCGTGACCTCGCGGTGAATATGGAACCGTTCTACGCGGCGCTGAAGCGGGTGAAACCGTGGCTGATCAATGATGATCCGCCGCCCTCGCAGGAACGTTTCCAGTCGCCGGAAGAGTTCAAGCTGATGGGCGACAGCATCGCGTGTATTCTCTGCGCAGCGTGCACGAGCTCATGCCCGAGCTTCTGGGCGGACGAACAATATCTCGGCCCCGCAGCGTTGCTCAAGGCGTTCCGGTACACATTCGACACGCGCGACAAGGGCTTGGCGGATCGTGTAGAAGCGCTGGACAACAAGCACGGTCTGTGGCGCTGTCACAAGATCACGAACTGCTACCACGCGTGCCCCAAGCACCTCAATCCGACCGAGCAGATCTCGAAGCTGCAACGCCGGGTGATCGAGGAAAAGATGTAGTGAACGTAGCCCGGGTTCGCCGAACCCGGGGCATACTACTTCTGCATACAGTTGATTAGGTTTGCCCCGACTTGCTCGCAAGTCGGGGTTTTGTTCAGGTGAAAGATGAGTTCCAAGAATCCTTGGCTTCGCGTACCAGCATCTGAGTACGACGGGCACATGGGGCACGAATCCGTCGGTCAGACACAGGCGTTGAACCGCATCTTCGCGGATCTGTTGGCGAAGCATCCGCCGAAGAAGGGGATCTGTGTGCTCGGCTGCGCGACGGGGAACGGGTTCGAGCACATCCCGAACGACAAGATGGTCCGTGTTGTCGGCGTCGATATCAACCTCAATTACCTGAAGCTGGTCCGTGAACGGCACGGCGAACGTTTGCGTTGGCTCGAGCTGCAATGCCGTGATGTTCTCCGTTGCGAGTTCCCCGATCAGGCTTTCGACCACATTCATGCAGCGTTGTTATTCGAGTACACCGATCCGGTGGCAGTGCTGAAGCGGATACGTCCGTGGTTGACGGACGGCGGTGTGCTCAGTGTTGTTCTCCAACATCCCAGTGAAACGGCAGGCACAGTGAGCGCGTCCCCGTTTGACGGCGTCAACATCCTACACGATGTGATCAATCTGATCTCACCTGATGAGTTCACAAGTCAAGCTGTGAAGGCAGGCTTCAGACTGAAGTCACAGGAACATGTAACGTTGCCTCAAGGCAAAGCGTTCGAGGTGATGGTGTTCCAAGGGTGATGAGTCCATAGCCCAGAGCCCCCTGCTTTCTTGCCTCTTCCTGACAATCGAATGCCTGTAACTTCAGTGGAATTCTGGCAATTTGCAATTTTCCTGTTTAAATTAAGTACAGAGATCCAGTAGAACTCATTTTCGTGCCGAGGGATTCAATGAAGCCGAAAGTGTGTGTTTTTGTCATCATGATGCTGCTTGTACCCTCCCTGGTCCAATCTCAATTTCTTTGGGAACCTGAAAGCGGTGTCCTTTTACGCGCTAATGAAGAACAAGACATCCATCTCCTTCTGCCTGGGGTATGGGGCGAATCACTCATTGTCTGGAGTGATGGTCGCAACGGTGACTATGACCTGTTTGGCCAGTTGATGAACGCTGACGGTGTACCCCAATGGGGCGATGCTGGTCAGGCATTGGTTGAAGCTGAAGGCAATCAGACGCTGGTAAAAGGAGTTACTCTCGATGACGGCTGGTTGCTCGCGTGGCTGGATACACGTGGCCCGGAATACACGGTCACCGAAGGCGCCCTGTACCTGCAACGTTACGACTCAAACGGCAATCCCCTGTGGTCCACTCCGCCAAATCCATCCTTGACCGGCAAGCTGTTTTACCCGGACAACCGCCATGTGCAAGCCGTCTCGATCGTAGCCGATGGGAATGAGGGTGCCTTTGTTGCCACGGCATTGAACCCGGATTACCGTCATTTCTGCGAAGTCTGGCTGCATCGAATCTTGTTGTCCGATGGATCATTAGACCCGAATTGGCCTGAAGAAGGTGTTTTGCTTGGTGCACCTCCGGAAGCTGGAGCATCACGTTCGCGCGAAATCTACCTGCAAAGCGATCTTGGAGGTGGTGTTATCGCCTTGTGGCATGACTGGGGTGGCGATTACATGAACTTGCTCGTTCATCGGATTGATGCTACTGGTCAACCCGTTTGGGATGAACGATTAGACCTGGAAACGGATTGGTCAGAGAGTTTCCAGATTTGCTCGGATGGAGAAGGAGGAGTTTTCCTAGCTGGCAAACGGTTGATGTATGAGAATTACACTTGGTATGGAAGAGTGTGTTTTAATCGAATTCGTGTTGACGGTTCTGTTGCCTGGGGTGTGAATGGAGTTGCGCTGTCTGAATATCAGCAGAACGGCCCGTCGATTACTGCACTCACTCCCTCGTACCCCGGCAGCGCAATCATGGTCGTAAAAGAATCGCCGGACGGCGGTTGGCTTCGTGCTCGACGGCTTGGTGACAATGATGGATTTCAGTACTTCTGGGATTCGCCAGTCCAATTTGAACAGAACAGCTCTGGTGTCTATTCCGCCTCCGCTGATCCCAACGGCGGTATTGCATTATTTGTCCGATACGACGACGGTCCACGTTTTCACCACATCTCTGTGAATGGCAATCTGTTTCTGAATTCTCCCATTCTACCCTTTGACTACTGGAACGCTCATCCGGCCGCAACAGGAACCAATGTTTGCTATGTCTCCACGATGAAATCGGACGTGCACAGCGAGATCAGGTACCAACTTTTCGACCCGGTCAATCAGGCGATGGAATTCCCGGTGGAAGGCACCTTCGCCGCTCGTGGGTTGTACGGCGGCACGAGTATCATGGAAAGTGAGATCGTTCGAAATGGAGATATCATCCAGTATGTCTGGACGGACGAACGCTTCCAGTACCAGAAACGGATGCCGTTTGTTCAACAGATCAATGTGGATACCGGAATGAAGCTCATGGGAGAGACGGGTGCACCCGTGTTTCCTCATTATGCAGATCCAGACTCGGCAATCGGGGGTACGTATTTGGAGATGGACGCCGCAGCCGATGGGTCAAGCTTTGTCGGTTTCGTCTCAAATCTGCTGGATGATGGTGGGGCTCGAGTGCTTCTCCAGAAGTTATCTCATGCTGGTCAACCATTGTGGGGCGATGCAGGAATTCCTGTCACAAATGCAGATGCCAGCCTGAATACGACCAGGTTGTTGATCAATGAAGATCACAATGGAGGCGTCTTTGCAGTCTTTCACTGGAGAACACCTGACTATGATGAAGGGCTGGGAATCGCTCATCTTGATCCTGAAGGCAACCCACTGTGGCAGGATGGTGACAATCCCTATGTCAGTTTGCAGCTGGATAACGAAGACTACAGACCCTATGGAACGCACTACGTCCAGGCAGAAGAACGGCTACTCATAGTTTATACGCGTGAAACGAACCTGTTTTGCACGGCATTGAGTTCGGACGGTGAGCTCGAGTGGACAACCTCAATTGCTGAGGATACTGCATTCCAGATAATCAGGGTGACAACGGTCAGGGATCAAGTTCTTGCTCTCTGGATCAACCCGCTTGATGAAGTTGTTGGTCAACTCATTGATAGCAACGGCACTTTGCTCTGGGGGGATGATCCCCTCGTTTTGCGTCCGCCGCAACACACCAACTGGAGGGATTTGTCCATCGCCGGACCGGATTCCAGCAGCTTCTGGTTCGCATGGTCAATGCACAGCGACATCTGTTACGCGCAGCGGTTTACGCTTGATGGCAATCCTGTATTTCCTGATCCGGTGGAGATTGCAGGAGATGTCTCGATTCAAGTGCTAGGTCAGGCGGATGGTTCAGCATATGTTGCCACACGCTCCCATGAAGACAACACAGGTGTATCTCTGGATGTTCAGCATCTTGGCGCGCTTGGTGAACAGGATGGAAACATCGCACGCATCACTCATCAAGGTTCAGTTTACATTACAGATATGGTTCCAGATGGTATTGGTGGTGCGATCGTGCTATGGGATCAGATTCCCCTGTTCACTCAACGCTTCTACCTGCCTGCGGCTGGAGTTGATCAAAGAATCGTGCCATTGCCAGCATCCTTCACCGTGTCGCCTGTATACCCGAATCCGCTCAATGGGTATGCATATACGACCATTACTCTACCAGCCCCCAGCAGCATTGAAATAACCCTTCTCAATATGTTGGGGCAGCGTGTCTGGACATACTCCAACGAAATGCACACCGTTGGAACACATTCGATCCCAATTGACGCACATCTTCTCGCC
Organism: uncultured bacterium; assembly: GCA_964552465.1. Classification (GTDB taxonomy): domain Bacteria; phylum Electryoneota; class Electryoneia; order Electryoneales; family Electryoneaceae; genus BMS3BBIN04. Next base: position 67,482 of record CAZKGR010000002.1, on the reverse strand, counting down.
AGCGGAATGTATTTCCTCAGCATTCACGCGCCGGAGTTGCACCGACAACACACTGAGAAGCTCGTGTTGTTGAAATAGAAGAAGTCGTCCCTGTCTCAACTTGCCTCTTCCCCGCTTCAGCAGTACGTTCCAGAATTCTGAAGACTCACACTTCACCCGAAGGAGAGGCCGCCCGTGTTCCGCATCTCGTCATCCGTCCAGACCAGCGATCCTGAGTTCAAAGCCAACGTTGAGCATCATCACAAGCTGGAGCAGGAATACCTCGAGCTTCTTGATCGAATCAAGCAGGGTGGCCCGCCGCAACATGTTCAGCGCCACAAGGACCGCGGGAAGCTGACCGCACGTGAACGCATCGACGCGCTGATCGACGAAGAGACACCATTTCTCGAGTTCTCGGCGTTGGCTGCTTATGGCATGTTCAATGACGAAGCGCCGTCAGCGGGTGTGGTAACCGGCGTAGGCGTTGTGCATGATCAGGAAGTGGTCATTGTCGCCAACGATGCTACGGTCAAGGGCGGCACCTACTTCCCGATGACGATCAAGAAGCACCTGCGTGCGCAGCAAGTGGCACTGGAAAATAATCTGCCGTGCGTGTATTTGGTTGACAGCGGCGGCATCTTCCTGCCAGAACAGGCGGGCACCTTCCCTGACAAGGAGCATTTTGGCCGCATTTTCTATAACCAGGCGCGGTTGGGTCGATATGGCATTCCGCAGTTTTCGTGCGTCATGGGAAGCTGTACAGCAGGCGGTGCTTATGTCCCGGCGATGAGTGACGAAACGGTTATCGTCAAGGAACAGGGTACGATTTTCATCGGCGGACCACCGCTGGTCAAGGCGGCAACCGGTGTCACGACAACGCCGGAAGAACTGGGCGGCGCGGATGTACATACACGCATCTCCGGTGTGTCCGACCATTTCGCCGAGAATGACGAACATGCGCTGAAGATTCTGCGCAACATCATTGAAAATGTCGGTCCGCGACCGAAGTTTGAAATTGATCGCGTCGCGCCGGAAGATCCATACTACGATCCGGAAGAGCTGTATGGCGTTGTCCCGGCCGACATTCGCAAGCCATATGACGTGCGTGAGATTATCGCCCGGTTCGTAGACGGCTCCAAATTCCACGAATTCAAGTCGCGATATGGGAATACGCTGATCACGGGATTTGCCCGAGTGATGGGTTATCCGATCGGTATTGTTGCGAACAACGGCGTGCTGTTCAGTGAATCATCGAAAAAGGGCGCACATTTCGTGACGTTGTGTGCGAAACGTAAGATCCCGCTGCTTTTCATGCAGAACATTACTGGATTCATGGTCGGCGTCGAATACGAGCACGGGGCGATCGCATCAGACGGCGCGAAGATGGTGCACGCTGTGGCAAATGCGGATGTACCCCGGTTCACGCTGGTTACTGGCGGCAGCTATGGCGCAGGCAACTATGCAATGTGCGGACGTGGCTACTTCCCGCGCCTGCTGTGGATGTGGCCGAACGCTCGCATTTCTGTCATGGGTGGTGAGCAGGCAGCAAATGTGCTCACTCAGGTCAAGCAGGACCAGTTGGCGTCAAAGGGCAAGGATCTGATGACCAACAAGCAGGTCGCCGAAATGCAGGCTCCGATCCTTGAGAAGTACGAGCGGGAAGGCCATCCGTTCTATGCTACCGCCCGGATCTGGGATGACGGTATCCTGACCATGCGTGACACCCGAACGGCGTTGGCATTGTCGCTTTCAGCGAGCCTAAACGCGCCGATTCCGGACATGCAGATGGGCATTTTCCGGATGTAATTATGGGAGGACACTGTAACCGCTTGGCAGCGGGCAAAGTCTCATATATATTAAAGTAGATGATGCGTTTAGACTGCCTGCACGGAGATGCTCCCATGAATCACGAATTCAGATCACACCATCGTTTGACAGCTACAATCCTGGCCTTGATAATTGTGTTTTTCGGCGTCAGTTCGATGTCTTACGCTCAAGGCTATGGACGAGTCATATCCCAACCTGAGAATCCGGACGAGAAGCAGATCCGTCCCTATTTATTTGTAAACATTGGGTATGGAGATCCTGTTGACAAAGCGTACGATCTCGCGTTCGACAACCCATTCCTCCGGTACGGTGGCGGTTTCGGAATGGTCTTCTACGATTTTGGTGCTGAAGTAGTCCTGCGACGCGGGGCCCAGGAAGAAACTCAACTTGTTGCTTCTGCATTCGACGAAGAGTACCCACGTACCTTCTTTATCTCATCAACTGAAATCCAGTTTCGGCTATACGCCCGTCCGCAAATGGGCAACTATTCTCTTCCGGTAGGTGTTGGTGTTGGCTTGACGACGGTGACGGTCGATCGTGGCTACACAGGAGTTTTCGATCGATTCAGTGGATCTGGTTTATATGTCGGACCATATATAGGCCTGGATTACCGGGTGAATACCTTTGTTTCGCTAGGGGTTGAGTTCGAGTATGGGATCAGCGAGTCCAGATTCAGCGGTTCTGATTCATGGCAGAGTCAGCATGCTGTCCGGATCGAGGAACAAGGCGGTGTTTTCCCGGCAACCGAAGACAGTTTTTGGGACACTGTAGGCGGAGCAGGTGAAGAGTTTTCGAACGGCGGACTGATTGTGACAGTTCGCGCGACCTTATTTATTCCTACCTATCCACGAGAGTAAGCAAGGGTCCAGGAACACATGGCAGATTCAACGGTTTCTCGCAACACCGCATACCTGACAATTTCGGATGGCTTGGCGACGGTTGTGATGAACCGTCCAGATCGCCGGAATGCGTTCACCAGTGAGATGATCTCTGATCTCACCACACTGTTTCAGATGCTGGTTGATGACAACTCGGTACGTTGTATCGTACTCACCGGAGAAGGGTCCGCATTCAGTGCTGGTGCAGATCTGAGCTACATGCGTTCGATCAAGGACGCCGGTGAAGAGGCAAACATCGCCGATGCGAACGCACTGGCAAACCTGCTCAAACTCATTTATACCCATCCTAAGCCAGTCATTGGCAAAGTTAACGGTCCCGCGATAGGCGGCGGCCTTGGGCTTATATCAGCCTGCGACATCGCGATTGCCACTAAAGGCTGCAAGTTCGCATTCAGTGAGGTACGTCTTGGGCTTACGCCAGCTGTGATTGCACCATTTGTGGTGAAAGCCATCGGCGAGAAGAACGCTCGGCGGTATATGCTTACCGCTGACATGTTTAATGACGAGACTGCTGTCGAAATCGGTTTGTTGGATAGGTCAGTCGCTTCGGTTGATCTGGACAACGCCGTGCGTACTTTAACCGATTCGCTGTTTGCCGTCGCACCCAAAGCTGTCGCAGCGTGCAAGCAACTGATCCAACGTGTCAGCGAACATCCACTGAGTGATGTTCAGGCATATACGACAAAGTTGATTGCTGATCTTCGCGCAAGTGCTGAAGGCCAGGAAGGGATGAGCGCGTTCCTCGAAAAGCGCGAAGTGTCGTGGCGGTCAGCACCACCAAAGGATGAAGAGTAGCAGTGTGAGGAAACCGTCAGTTCAGCTTCCGCGTGTGAATTACTGAGACCACACATTCCCCCGGCGATAACGTCGGGGAGTTGTTTGAGTGCAGCCATGACCAAGTTGATTCACATACGTCTTCCCATAGTTCTGCTTGTTGCCTTCGCATTTCTGTGCGCTGAAGTGACGAGCGGATCGGGCCTCAACGATCGAATTGTAATTCTCCCACCACAGGTATCAGCCGGGTATGATGGCGACACCGAATCGTTATGGCGAACGATTTACCGTGGTTATTACGACGGAGTCGCCAGGATTGAGGTGGTTCCATTGCCCGATGTGATTGCTGCCATGGAAGGCGACACGCTGTGTACGGACCTGGTGATGTTTGACGATGCGATGGAATGGGGTCAGCTATTCGATGCGGACTACGTAGTGATGGCTGAGACACATGGTTCGAGGGTTGTCATTCAGCGTATTGACCCTTGGACGGCAGAACTGTTTGGACCAATTGAGGCCGATGACGCACTACGCGCAGTGCGAAATCTTGAAACTGACCAATGGGTTTACGGACGCAAACTGCTTCCAACACCCGCTGGTTACTTCGCCCCCACACTTGAGCACGCTAGTTCCGTGATAACCGCATGGATACACGAGAATCATGAATATCCACCCGATGCAATGATCGAGCTGCAAGGGTGTATTGCCTCGGTTAGCGTCTCAGTTTCACCTGAAGGCGTGCCGTTGGATATTCGCATTTACTCTGTGGATCCCAAGGGATTCGGCTTCGAAGAAGCCATTGCAAAAGCGTTATGGACAATGAGGTTTAATCCGGCAAAACATGGGGATAAGTTTGTCCACGGAATGTGGATAAGTACAGTGGATATCTCACCGACCCTCTAAAAAGTCAATGAGTACGCCATTTTCAAGATGCGCCCGGTTCTTGTTCAGCAAACTCAGCTGGAATCGCGCACTTTCATCTGCAATTGTTGGTTCACCACCGGTGGAACTCGTACTAACTTCACTCCTTCTTCAACCGGCACTTGGTAATGTCCCTGGTCAACGACTGATCCATTGGGCAGAACAATCGCGATAGTGTCATTCTTGACTATCTGGTACTTAAATCCGTTGTCGTTTGGATTAACAAACACGTGATAGGTAAGCCGCTTCTTTTCAAATGATGGGTGGCCGTGTCCAGAATGAATTCTAAGCCGACGGTTTGGGGGAAGCTGCCCCTGCATTTGGAAAACACGTGTCAGCTTTCCAGCGCCTGCTCCAGAATACACGAGATGCTGGAGTTCGAGCCCATTCAGTAGAATAGCACGGTCTGTCAGATTTCGCAGTTGTACCCATTCTGTGTTCAGTAGATCATTTGGTACGGATCCAAGCATACGGTTAGACTTACCGTCTGGGTTGACCATTGCGGCTTCAACGATCAGATCCGGTATACTTCTACCTGCATCAGTTGTTGTTTGCGCCAAATCCTGATTCATAACACGCTGAACCTTATTTAGTGCAAGATTCACAAAATGCTGGGTACTCGTGGATAATGTAGCACAGTCCATATTCTGACTGCAAGGTTATATTAAAATAATTTATAGAATTGTGCAGGAGTATATTTTCATGTCCAAGTGTAAATCGCACTAATATCTTCGAGTTATTAAGGAGGGAACCAGAGGTTTACTCCAAAAGGAATGGATAACAACAGATTCAGTGCAACACGTCAGCGAACTGGACTGCGAGGGCGTGGGTTAAAGCATCCGATCCGCGCTGCCCGATGGCAACTGGAATATTCCCACCTACGATAACTGTCACCGATGGCACACCACTTCCGAACTGGAGTGCATGTAACACGCCGCGTGCGACAGTCAAGGTTGGTGCTACGAGAATATCTGCCCTTCCGGGAACTTCACCTTTTGCCTTCTTCTTGATTGCTGCCTGTTGATTAATTGCCAGATCCATCGAAAGCGGGCCCTGCACGAATCCGTCCTGGTCATCTTCGAACCGCTCGGCAACCTCGACTTCCAACATGGTCACAGGCAGACCAGGATTGGCCACCTCAACGGCAGCAAGCAATGCAGTGCGCGGAGTAGCATTGCCCAGCTTTCGAGCAACGTTCATCGTTTCTCGGGCAATTGCCTCCATACAATCGTGATCGGGCCTGTCATGAACCAAGGTGTCAGCCAGTAACAAGGGACGATTAACACGTTCAGGATTTAACAGGCTCACTCCGGTAAGAGTCTTGTTCTTGAACGCAAGCGCCAACCGCTTTGCAACAGATGGTTCCGGTCGCCTTGGATCGGGCATCAGCAATGCGAGATCTACGCCCCCGCTGGTGATCAGATTGCTAAAAGCAGTATCGATCTCTTCAGGTAGATAGGCTGGGTGCAGGGTCGCCATTCCGTTCAAAGGCTGGACGGTTTCATCGGGACCAATCAGGTGGATTTCGTAGCGATTCAACTTCAGGAGTTGGTCGAGTAGTGAGCGCAGCTCTCCGACTGGCGTATCCAACGTCGCGGCAATTGCCAGCCGTAGTTTCGACGGTTGAACTGGACGAGAAGCCCGCAACTCATCCAGAGTGGTCTGAATACGTGCCAGGCTCATTTTTCGCCGTCCTCATCGTCGAGCTGAATCGTCGGCAGCGCCGTAAAGTCACGCCGTTGAAAGTCCGCCAGGCAGACAGCGAGTGCGATGGACGCCTTTTTGTTCATCATTGAGTCGCTACGTGAAACGAGACTGATTGGCACTTTCGCACCAGCAATTACTCCCATGAAGATCGCATCGCCGAACTGGATAAGTGTTTTCGCGAGAACGTTTCCCTGTTCGAGTGTGTGGGCAATCATGATGTCAGCATCTCCAGCGACTGGATCGTCAATGCGGGCACCGAGATCTTCCGGCTTTTTGATCGCGAGGTCGAACGGAAGTGGGCCGGATATTTCAATCTCTTCATCCCAGTGTTCGCGTGCAATGTCAGCCAGTTTATGTGCGTCCTGCGACTCTGGATATTCATCATTGACCCACTCACCTGCGCCAAGCACGGCGATTTTTGGCTTCATCACGCCAACGCTACGCAGGACTCGAACAGCGTTCTGGATCACAACCAGTTTTTGGTTCACTGTGGGAACCGGAATAGTACCGCCATCGGTGAGATTCAACAACTTCCCGTATTTCGGCACATAGAGCAGTGCGCTGTGACTGACCAGCTCCCGGTCACGGAGTCCGTGTTCACGCTTCAACAACGCCTTTAACAGGGTAGAGGTCTTCAGGAATCCCTTCATCACCACATCGGCCTGGTTGGACGCAGCCAGGTTCGCAGCCTGCACTGCTGATTCCTCATCGCTTTCAGTGGCGATAATCTGAAAAGCGTTCTCTGGAACGTTCGCCAAGTCAAGAGCGGCTTTAATGTTATCCGGATTACCTGTCAGGATAGCGTCAGATATGCCTTCATTCTTGCAGGCGTACATCGCGGCGAGAACATCATCTTCTTCAGCAGCCGCAACAACAACCCTCGATAGACCGCGGGTTCGCCCGATCTCTTTCGCGCGTTCGATGACCTGTTCGTGTGTAGTCAGTGCGTGTTCCAGGAATCCCAGGTCCTCTGGCATTTCCTCTCCTCTCATCACGGAAACATTCAGAATGGCGCATTTCATGCTGATCAGCTGTCAGATCGAGGAAGATGCACGCTTGTTACGCATTACGCAAGAGCTCGAGTGTATGGCTGGGCATGTGCTGGAAAAGGACTTTGACGTGAGATCAATGGAGATGGTCAGGTTTTCGCGGAAGTATGGAAAACACTAACGTGGCTTGCTCCAGCGGGATAACGATTGTACACTAATAGTATCCACTGCTTGGAGGACCTCATGCGAATTCTCATGTTGGCTATCCTGCCCCTGTTGTTACTCGGCTGCTCCGCTGGTGATTCTGGCTCCTGGTTCGAAAAAGACAACTCAAAAGCTGCCTACGAAATCACTAAAGAGTTCGTCAATCAACGCATAATTAACGTTGAGACAGCCACATATCCTTCGATGGGCTGGAATGACAAAGTGCAGGTAGAACGTGAAGGCCAGACACAACGGTACGTGATTACCGCTTACGTTGATTCAGAGGATGCGTTTGGTGAAAAGTTGCGCACCGAATTCACGGCAGATGTAGAGATGGTGAGCGAGGACGAATGGCTGCTTCATGACATGCTGTTGAATGAGCGCTAGCCAGAAAGCTATGGTTTAGTTAGATTCTTACAAGCCGAGCAAAAAAGCCGGGGACACATGCATCTATGTGTCCCCGTATCTATCTCTTATGTCTTTTCTATCTGTTTCTATCTGTTGCTGTCTTTTCCTTCTTTTACTCAAGACTCGGGACTCAAGACTCAGGACTTGTTTTTACTTCATCAACACTACTTTCTGAATCTCTGACACTCCGTCATGCTGAACGCTCAGCAGGTACACACCGCTGGACAATGAACTACCGTCAACAGTCACGGAATGGTGTCCTGCGTTGAAGACACCGGCTTGCTGATATACGAGCCGACCGAGCGTGTTGTACACGGCAATAGTGACGTCACCCGCGTGTGGTAATGCGAATGGCACACTTACAGTCGGGTTGAACGGATTCGGATAAGCAGTCTCAACAGCAAATTCAACCGGCAGTTGGTTTGTGTCGTTCGAACCATCCACGTTCTCCGGCCAACCGCTCTCACTCCATTCCGATTCGCCGCCCTGTTCATTGACGCCAGCAGTCAATGCCTTGTTGAACTGGAAGCTGTCGCTCACCGTGATCGTCGGATACGGTCCGACATTTCCGATGAACGTGTAATCGCCCGGTGGGGCCATCGCTGGTACAGTCACCTGCATTAATGGCACGTTGATATTAGCATATGGCGGAATGTTCACATCCAGCATGCTGATTGGACCGTAGGGGTTGCTGTTTGGCAAGATCGCTATGGTCCAGTAGTTGTAGTTCAGGAACGGTGTTGCGACATAGGTCTGCAACGATGCTGAATAAGATATCGTTCCGCCTTGTGGTCCAACTTGCGTGTTTAATCCAGTCAAGGATAACAACATGTCGACACCGTCCACAGTGACCAGCACTTCATCTACATCTGCCCAGGAACTTACCTGATCTTCCGCGTCGGTCGCCCGTGCAGTAAAGTATGCAGTGAACGGATTGTCGACTACACCATAGTTCATCGCGAAGGACGGGCTCGGCAGGTTGGTAGCGTGAACTGTCATCTGGCCGAAACCAACGACTGGGGTGATTTCGTCGAAGTAGATGCCTTCGTCGATCACACCACCATCAGTGATGTAGGCAAGCTTCACCCAAACCTGCTGGCCTGCATAAGCATCGAGCGGGAAGATCCCCTGCACCCAACCACCGGATGTACCGGTGATCCCGTTACCGAGGTTGGTACCATTCGGGTTGTAGTTGGTAGTGATGTTGCCCGGGATGGTTTCGAAGTTCGTACCATCAGTCGAGACGAACACATAACCATAGTCCCAGTTATTTTCGATGTCGTACCATGTGTAGAAGGTCAGATCCATGCCCGCTTGCGCATCGAGGGAGAACAGTGCGGTCAAGCTATGGTTCAGGTTGTTCGCCGAGCCGGAGTAGTAAGAAAAACTGCCCGCGTACTCGCGCGCGGTGGAACGTGAAAAACCATCGCTTTCCCAGACAATGGTTGAGTTGGACTCAGCACCGTCACTGGTGATCGGATTCTCGAGTTCAGCGAAGTCATAAGAAACGGCGTCGTTACCGTTAGGATCATTGTGTGTCCAGGTCGCCATGAACTGTGGTGGAACCTGGTCAGCAATCGTCATGACTGGCGGTACCGGCGCTCCGAGAATGAACGGATTATTGGCGACTTCGCAGAACCTTAACATCGGTTCGATCTGGTCATTTGCCAGAGTCACACCTGTGTTGTAAGCCGGCCAGAAACCGCCCTGTTGCCAGGAACCCACTTCGTAAGTAAACGCCCACATGTGATAGTCTGCACTGGCTGGTTCGAGCGGATCGCCTGCGGCCTGCCAGTCCTGAGCGTCACCGTTAACCAGGTAAATGATTTCCGGACCACCGACTTCATAGCCAAGAGTTTCGTTCATGTATTCGCCAAACGCCATGTAGATATCGTAGTTCGGCGGACGTTCGTAGGTGAATCCCCACGGTATGATAATCAGATCGCTGTAAGAGTGGTAGTTAACAACCGCTTCAAAATTGCGGCTGTTGATGAATGCTTTGACCGCTTGAGTTGACGCTTCGCTGCCGGCTGAGGGACCGCGATAGGTTTCGCTGTATGGATTACCCGAGGATCCGATATCATTTAGACCCCACATGTAGTCATAGTTGCGGTTCAGGTCCACGCCATCCGGTGGTGACATGTTCTTGCGCTGCATTCCGCCACCATTTGGCGCGATCACCTGGTTATGGTAGTAGCCATCAGGATTCACCACTGCCAGCATGTAGATTTCGCGGTTGTTAACCAGCTCGGTAACACGCGGATTGATTCCGTAGTTGTTCACCAAATATTCTGCGAATGTCATGATCGTCAACGGAGTAACGACTTCGCGGGCGTGTGTCGCCGCGTTAATGAACACTTCCGGTTCATCTTCATCGATTCCAGGATTATCTGAAATCTTGAATACGTACAGCATACGACCTTCATAGGAGGAACCGATGGAGGTTGGACCTTCTACGATCATCGAGTGATCTGCACAAAAGTCCGACATCCATGTATTGATCTCACTTAAGGTCGCGTAGCCTCCCATATCATCGAGCACACCCAGGTTCTGACGATTGTATTCTTCCATGTCTGGAATGAAAACCTGATACTCGAAGTGTTCGAGTTGTGGCATATCCGACGGCCACCCCATGATATAGAGGTCGTCCGTCGGCTCTCCGAGCTCTTCGGGTCCATGCAGGATGTCGAATCCACCGTTGTGTAGAGCGATCCACGTGGCTTTGTCAGGCACGCTAACTTTCAGAAGTGGCGTCGCAACCGCCACTCCCATGTAACCCAACACAAAGATTAAACTTAGCGCCAGTACCCACATTCGCTTGCCGTTCATGTCGTCATCCTCACCGTTGGTAACCACAATTTTACTAGAATACTAAAGGTAAGCTCGAAGTTAGTTCTTTTCCAAGAAAAGGCGAATATATCCTGAATGTTCGGGGGATCTGGAACCACATATTCCTGTAAGCGCTAGTAATTGACAGCAGATTACATGCAGCGAGCTCCCTCCTGGAGCGAGAAGACGTATTTGGGAATTCAGGAGCGTATATCTTATACCGACATATAAGAGTTATAAGAAAGCGCCGAGATGGTCAAGCAACCCTTTAGGTCTGATGAAGTTGCAAACAGCCACTGCCCCAGCTGTGGGACTGCGTTTTATTGCGCAGTTCATGCCGGGGAAAGTAGGTGTTGGTGTATGGAACTTCCCTCACTTGAGACCGATGGGGAGACGTCGAGAGACTGTCTTTGTCCTGAGTGTCTAAAACGTGAGCTGGAACACAAAGGTAAACAAGCCTAGTTCGTATCTCTTGGTAGGCATAGCAAGTACGACCCGTTGGAGGGGTTAATCATGGACGAAGTGAGAACGAATGCAGGTAATCAATCTCACGAGCAGCATCCAGATATTACTGGTGGAACGCATACTGATCCATCAGTGACACTCCAGGATCGTCGTGAACAATCGACGGTTCGTATTGAGGTTCCCGGTTTCCAGACGATGCGACTGGTTTCGCCAGTCGGACATTCCATTGTGCAGCGTCCTGAGCGCCCAGCGCGTACCACTTTGCTTCCATTGATAAGACGTCCGAACTACGACGAACTTCGCAAGTCCATTGCGTCGAGGTTTTCCATGGAAAAGGTTCCAAGTCCACTTTTGGACACACTATCCGCTGACGGTCGCAAGGTCTTTGACAAAGCAAAGTCTGATTTTTCATTCCAGAGTGGTGATTCGTTTGAATTGCACACTCCCGATCGTTCCGGCCTCTATTTCATAGAAAAGGGGCAGGTGGAAGTCGAGCATACTTATCCAGAGCGGTCCCCGCTTCAGCGAGATACTCGTACAGCCGGTCAGTTTTTCGGTGAATATGTGGTTCTTGATGGCATGCGACGAAGCACAGTCCATGTCAAGGAGGATACACAGGGAGTCTGGATACCGACCAATCGGTTTGGTTTGCTCGCAGAAGCTGAACCTTCATTCCTCTTGAATCTCACGCGTATTGTGCTTCGAGACCAAACTGAGCAGGACAGTTCACTGATATCGGAATTGAGTTCAACCAAGGTCAAAGCCGAACTCACGATTAAACATCTGAACGCTGTCACAGCGAGCAGCGAAGCGATCAATTCTGCGCAGGATCTTGATCAATTGTTACAGGTCGTGCTTCGCGAAGCTCGTCAGCTCGTTCGTGCAGAACGGGGAACAGTGTATCTCATGGATCGTGAGGCTGGTGAGATTTACAGCTTCGTGAATGAACGCGGTCATCGTCTCAAGATTTCGCTTCCAATCGGACAAGGTTTTGCCGGATTGGCAGCGAAACATGGAATCACGATTAACATTGAAGATGCGTATGAGGATCCGCGTTTCCATCCTGATGTTGATCAGGAAACCGGATTCCGCACACGTTCCGTATTGACGATGCCGATTCGAAATCAGAAAGGCGATATCGTTGGTGTCATCCAATTACTGAACAAGATGGGCGAAGGTATATTTGATTCGAGTGACGAAAAAGCCATTGCCACCTTTGGAGTACACGCGGCAATCGCAATTGACCGAACCCTTATTGCTGAAACAATGTCGCGCAACAACCAGCTGGCAGCGGTTGGCAATTTGGCTTCTTCCATCGTACACGACCTGAAATCACCTTTGACTGTTATTCAAGGTTATGTCGATTTGCTGAATTACACGATGGCTTCTGAAGATCAACATTCTCATCTCGAACGTATTTCCCAGCAACTGCACCGAATGGTGGGAATGACTCAGGAGGTACTCGATTTCGCACGTGGACAGATACGTCTGAATCCCACTAAAGCGAGCGCGTGCGATTATCTGCGGGAGATTTGCGACAGCTATGCCAATGAGATGGAAGCGCGCAACATCAATCTGGTGTTTGAGTGTGGTACATCGGATAAGGACTGGACGGTCATTTTCGACAAGGATCGTTTCTCACGTGTTCTCACCAATTTGATTACGAATGCACAGGAAGCGATGCCAGACGGTGGTACTCTCACAGTTGAAGCCGTCCGCTTCGACAAGCATTGGGAGTTGCAGATCAGCGATACTGGTGTTGGGATTGCCTCTGGACGACTACCCTCAATCTTCGATCCATTTACCACATACGGGAAGAAGAATGGTACCGGGCTTGGACTGTCCATTGTCAAGAACGTGATCGATGAGCATGGTGGCGATATTCAAATTGACAGCAAGCAAAACATCGGAACAACGGTAACTATCCAGATGCCTTTACGTCCGCGGATAACCAGTGGTTCGACGATGAAGGCTATCAGATCTGACCAGATTTCGAAGATGAAATCATCTGGTGATCAACATTTGTCAACGCAGGGTGATACACCCTCAATGAATTAGTGGGCATCAAGCAATTCTGGATACTTGCCTTGGCAATAAAACCGGAATAGTACTGGTGCAATTCGGTTGAAGGATTAGTGAATCCGAGGTTCAGCATCAGCTGGGCTCCGGAGCACCCCCCCTGAAATTTTCTATGTTTGTTCTGAGGAATGCTATCTGGACCAGTAGACAAGTTGTATGTTATGTAGTAACGAGTGCAGAAGCTTAGTTTCTTCCTTTTCTTCAGCCTGAGTCTGTGCGAGTGAGGTTGCGTCATTAAGATGCAACCTCGTTTGTTTTTTGCCTGTTTGATTCGTCTCTATCAAATTATTCGGAACTCCGAGTGGCCTCCCTTATCTCTACAACATGGCTATATTTCGCGTCACACATTGATGTTTACGGGTCGCGCGAGGGGAATCGTCATCCTTCGCGCTTCTTGCTTGTGAAACAACGAACGGAAATCCCGGGAGTAGTTCGATGAGTCAAGGAGCGAGTGAGCCTCGCTTGTTGGAAGAATTCTCCGTGCCAACCCTTGAGCAGTGGCGCGAAGAAGTAATCCGCTTGTTGCGCGGAATCCCATTTGAGAAGAAGATACTCACGCCAACACCGGAAGGTGTGACATTGCAGGGGATGTACACAGCTGACGATCTGCCAGCCGGATCATTGCATTCTGTTCTGCCAGGCGACAAGCCATTTATTCGAGGTACCCGCAGTATCGGTAACAAGATGCGGGGCTGGCAGGTAGCCCAAGCCCTCCCCTACCCCACCTACGAGCAGTTCAATGATGCGATTCTACATGATCTCGAACGCGGCCAGACAGCGGTCAACCTTATCCTTGACGAAGCAACTTTGCTGGGTTTCGATCCTGACCAGGCGTCAGTCGGTCAAGTCGGCAAGGGTGGCACCTCAGTTTCTTCGTTGATCGGAATGCAGCACGCGCTGGCGGGAGTCGAACTTGAGAACACCATCCTGCATGTGGAAGCAGGCGTCGCGGCATTACCGTCGGCTGCTCTTGTAGTTGCGTTGATGCGTGATCAGGACATTGATGTCAGCAAATGGCACGGCAGTGCGGGCATGGATCCGCTCGCCGGATTGGCTGAATACGGCAGCCTGCCGATACCGCTGAGTTGGGCATACGAAGAACTGGCCATTCTCACCCGTTGGGCGATTGAAAATACGCCACACCTGAAAACTATCTGTGTATATGGTCACCCATATCGCAATGCGGGTGCAGACGCGGTCACTGAGCTTGCGACCACGATGGCGACTGGTGTCGAAGCGCTGCGTCAGATGGAAGATCGTGGCATCTCGGTAGAGATGGCTGCTTCACGAGTTCTCTTCGGCTTCACCACCGGTAACGATTTCTTCATGGAAATCGCCAAGCTGCGTGCGGCACGGATGCTATGGGCACGGATCGTGAATGCATGTGGCGGCAGTGACAGCGCCGCCCGTGCGATGCACATGCATGTCCGAACCTCAACCTATCGTCAGAGCACGCTCGATCCGCATACCAACATGCTACGCGCGACAACGGAAGCGTTCTCGGCAGTGCTCGGTGGATGTGACAGCCTCCATGTCGCACCGTTCGACGCAGCCATGACACAAACACCCAGCGAACTTGCGCGACGGATTGCACGCAACACGCAGATCATCCTCAACGAGGAATTGCACAGTAATGAGGTCATCGATCCTGCCGGGGGCTCGTACTACATCGAGACCTTGACCCAGCAGATGGCAGAAGAAGCCTGGACCAAGTTCCAGAAGATAGAAGCCAGTGGCGGCATGCTCGCAGTATTGATGGATGGCGGACTGCAGGAAGAAATTTCCGAACAGCGTGAGCAGCGTCTTAGGGATCTGGGCTCACGCAAAGACGTGCTGGTCGGCGTCAACCGCTACGCTAATCCAACCGAGAAGCCACACGAAGTGGTCAAACCGGATTTCGCACAAATCCATCAAGCGCGCGCTGAACGGCTACAGGAGCTGCGGACCTCGTCAACGCACCAGCAGGAAATCAAGGTGCTCGAGAAGTTGCAGGCGATCGTGACCAGCGAAACGCATCTGAAGTTTGAAGCCGTGGTCGAAGCCGCCGCGCACGGGGCGACTATTGGTGAGTTCACCAGTAGCCTGCGTCATGAACACACTCAAGGGGTAGAGGTTACTCGGCTTGATGCCCATCGCGCCGCCGAACCCGTCGAAAAGCTGCGTCGGGCAGTGGAAGCCTGGCAGGACACAAGCAAACCGACCGTATTCCTCGCGAATGTCGGACCGTTCGGTGAATACATGCCGCGTCTCGATTTCGTCCGCTCGTTTTACGAAGTGGCGGGATTCCGTGTTAAGTCGGATGAGTGGTACGCAAATGCCGATGCGGCAATCGTAGCAGCCAAAACCTCCGGCGCGAAGCTGGTAGTCATCGTCGGATTGGATACGGTCTACGATGAAACCGTTCCGGCTATCGCTGGAGCATTTAAGGATGACACGCAGATGACCGTCCATCTCGCCGGTTACCCGAAGGACAAGTTGGACGAGTACACGGCTGCGGGCGTGGATGAGTTCGTCCGCATCAAATCGAATGTTCTGACCACATTGAGTGCGCTCGCTGCGCGGATGGGGGCCACCTCATGAGCACGATACCTGATTTCAGCACCATTGATCTGAATACAGAGGCTGAGCCACGCACGTTTGACCAGTGGGAAAACGCCGCGATGGCGGAAGCGAAAGTGTCCGAACCCTCCAGCCTGTTGTGGGAGACGAACGAGCAAATCCCGGTGCGTCCGCTCTACACCGCCGCTGACCTCGAGGGTATGGAGCACCTCGATTACCTGGCTGGATTGCCTCCGTTCATGCGCGGACCATACGCGACGATGTATGTCATGCGCCCGTGGACTGTCCGTCAATATGCAGGTTTCTCGACCGCTGAAGAGTCGAACGCGTTCTATCGCCGCAACCTAGCCGCTGGACAAAAGGGACTGAGTGTCGCCTTCGACCTCGCAACTCATCGTGGTTATGACTCCGACCATCCGCGCGTGGTTGGTGATGTCGGCAAGGCCGGTGTCGCCATCGACAGCATCCTCGACATGGAGATCCTGTTCGACAAGATCCCGCTCAAGGAAATGTCAGTCTCGATGACGATGAACGGTGCAGTGTTACCGGTGCTGGCGTTCTACATCGTAGCCGCCCTCGAGCAGGGCGCATCACTTGACCAGCTCAACGGCACGATTCAGAACGACATCCTCAAAGAGTACATGGTCCGCAACACGTACATCTATCCGCCGGAAGCCAGCATGCGGATCATTGCGGACATCTTCAAATTTACCAGCGAGAACATGCCGCGCTTCAACAGCATCTCGATTTCCGGCTATCACATGCAGGAAGCGGGTGCGACGGCTGACCTCGAGCTGGCGTACACACTTGCGGATGGCCTCGACTACATCCGCACCGGCATCAAGGCCGGCCTCGACATCGACAAGTTCGCGCCACGGCTGTCCTTCTTCTGGGCGGTCGGGATGAACTATTTCATGGAAGTTGCGAAGATGCGCGCCGGCCGCTTGTTGTGGTCCAAGTTGATCAAGCAGTTCGATCCCAAGAGCGCAAAATCGATGGCCCTTCGTACCCACTGCCAGACTTCCGGCTGGTCGTTGAGCGAACAGGACCCGTTCAACAATGTCGTCCGCACCTGCCTCGAAGCGCACGCTGCGGCGATGGGTCACACCCAGTCGTTACACACGAACGCACTCGACGAAGCCCTTGCCCTGCCCACCGATTTCTCGGCCCGCATCGCCCGCAACACGCAGCTCTACTTGCAGGATGAAACCGGCATTTGCAACGTTGTCGATCCGTGGGGCGGTTCGTACTATGTGGAATCGTTGACCCATGAGCTGATGCACAAGGCGTGGGCGCACATCCAGGAAGTCGAAGAGCTCGGCGGCATGACCAAGGCCATTGGTCAAGGTCTGCCGAAGATGCGCATCGAGGAAGCCAGCGCCCGTCGTCAGGCGCGGATCGATTCCGGACGTGAGACGATTGTCGGCGTCAACAAGTACCGGTTGGAAAAAGAAGATCCGATTGATATCCTCGATGTTGACAACACCGAGGTTCGCCGTCAGCAGATCGCACGTTTGGAGAAGTTGAAACGTGAACGTGATAATGGCGCGGTCGAGAAAGCGTTGAACGCTCTAACCGATGCCGCGCAGAACGGCACCGGCAACATGCTAGCGTTGGCGGTTGAGGCGGCGAAGGTGCGTGCGTCACTGGGCGAAATTTCGGATGCTATCGAGAAGGTCGTCGGACGTCACAAGGCGGAGGTGAGGACAATCAGCGGCGTGTATTCATCGGAATTCAAGGACAGCGAACAGTCGGCCAGCATTGAAGATGTTCGCAAGCTGACCGAACAGTTTGAGACGAAGGAAGGCCGCCGTCCGCGTATTCTCGTGGCGAAGATGGGCCAGGACGGGCACGATCGTGGCGCGAAAGTCGTCGCGACGGCGTTCGCAGATCTCGGCTTTGATGTTGATGTCGGCCCGTTGTTCCAGACGCCGGAAGAGACCGCACGTCAGGCTGTGGAAAATGACGTGCACATCGTCGGCATGAGCTCACTCGCCGCCGGTCATAAGACGTTGCTTCCACAACTGGTGGACGAATTGAAAAAGCTGGACCGTGAGGACATCATGGTCATCTGCGGCGGCGTGATTCCACCGCAGGATTACGAGTTCCTGTATGATAATGGCGCTGCCGCCGTCTTCGGACCCGGCACCGTCATTCCCCACGCCGCGAAGCAGTTGTTGGAAGAGCTTCAGCAGCGGTTGGGGTGATTTCGTGATATAATTGCATTTTTCAGCATAAGCTATCCGCATGGATGGCTTGTAAGAGTCGTAGTTCGATAACGATAAAAGATGATAGCATCGTTTGAGTATTCGTCAACCGTTCTTTTGTTCTAAAGTTACTCTTCAACTTCCTTCCAAAAATGGATGAGGTTTGAACGATGGCTGCGCAAAAACCTATACATGGTGATCCTAAGCGCTCAGCTAATGCAGTTATAGCAGGGTTTGAGTACCAATTGCTTGTCACTTTGAAAGACTGGATTTCGCTTGGCGATAATGAAGTCCTGTATGTTGAGTTAGCTGAAGATATTCAGGTTGTTAGCCCCGATAATTCCTACCAGATGAAACAAATAAAACACAAAAGTAGCACAATCTCATTGGGAAATAAATTAATTCTACCAGAACCGTGCTTTTCAACTTGCCCATCGTGCCAGCTCACCGCTCAGCACGTTGGGTGCAGGGCTCCCTCTGTTCATTCTGAAGCTTTGCATTATTCGGTGGGCTATCGCCGTACTTAAACTCGTCGTTTCCATCCCTTCCCCACAGCCCATAGCCCATCGCCCACAGCCTGCTCTTCCAGAGCCCAGTACCCAGGGACCAGAGCCCGTTGTCCATCCAGTCAGTTCCTCACACCTCACACCTCATACCTCACACCTGTCTTCTATCTCGCCTGCCGGGACCGATTCTCGCGCCCCCAGGCGCGATTCCGTTCCTCCCCACTCCAGCCCCCCGTCTCCCGCCTTTAAGGTGCCCGTGATTGACCACGAAGTGGCTATCGCGGATCATCCATCAGCCGAAACAACGATCAGCCGTTCAGCTTCTGTCTGTCCCTCACACCTCATACCTCATACCTCACACCTGTCTTCACTTCCCCTCGGCATCGACGGCCTCGCCCCACTTCGCAAACCACCCATCACCAAGGATTGCACCGGCCAGCCTGTCCCGCCGGAACTTTTGGACGAATTCGGCCGTCTCCGCCGCCCGAAACGCAAACGCCCTCCCAAACGTCCTCCCGGCGTCCCTCCTCGTGGGTCAGGTGGTGGATGGAACAAAGGTTTGAAGCAATCCCGGCGTATCAACAAAAGCCGTCTAGTTTACCCCGAACTTATTTTCCGCACCAGGAACGGTTACCGCTCCGCCCATGCTGGTTCCGTATGTTACGATCACAACATTGCCGATGGACAGGTGGGTGGTCTGGGTTGGTTCCAAGCCGGGTGTCATTCAGTTACTGGTAAGGTCATTATGCACGACCATTTTTCCATTACATGCAAATCCTATGAAACCCTGTTTGGCAAGCAAACAGGGCCGCCCGTTCCCCTGCTTGGACTAGTTGCTTGTTTGGTGATCCTGCCTTTTTCAGCAACATATTCTCAGGATTCTATCCCTGCTCTCCCTGGCAACAGTGATTCGTTACACTGGTATCTGTGGCTTGAGGGTGAAGCTGTTCATGAAACTCTGCAGCAACGATTTTCACCTCCAGCAGGATTTGAACGACAGTCTGCTACGGAAGGTTCTTTTGGGGAGTGGCTGCGTGGATTGCCATTGAAATCGCGGGACGCGAAAGTGCATCTATTCGATGGTCGCCCGAAATCCAGCCAGCGTCACCATGCCGCCGTCCTCGACATTGATTGCGGCAGCAAAGATTTGCAACAGTGTGCGGATGCGGTTATTCGCCTGAACGCGGAATACTTGTTCGCAGCGGGCCAACAGGACTCCATACACTATAGTTTCACGAGTGGTGACCGTTGTTCATGGTCCGATTGGCGGCAGGGGATACGGCCAATCGTGGAAGGAAACGACGTCCATTTCGCGAAGATTGCATCTCAAGACTCATCCCATCAATCCTTCCGCCGATATCTGTCAACTTTGTTCATGTATGCGGGTACAATATCGCTGCAAAGAGAGTTGAGCCCGGTTAAGCCCGGGGACATTCGTGCTGGAGATGTGTTCGTGCAGGGAGGATCGCCGGGGCACGCTGTGATCGTTGTGGATGTCGCTCGAAATAGCAACACAAATGAGATTGCGTTCCTGCTCGCTCAGAGCTATATGCCCGCTCAGGATATCCATGTCCTAAGGAACCATACGAATCCTGAAATGAGTCCGTGGTATCAGCTCAACGACACGGACAAGCTCCAAACTCCAGAGTGGACGTTCAATTGGACCGATCTTCGACGATTTCCACCTGCCAACTAGATTTTCTGCGTTGTTTCGGCGCATGGCCACCAAACTGCACATCCCCTTCCGCGGAGCCTTTCCCCTGAATCCTGCTGCCACGGGCGTGTTCAGCCGTTACATTTGCAGGACCATACGAGAAAACGCGAATCCCCGCAATGGGGAACACGGAGAGTATATGATCCTCGAACATCTGGAGTTAGGAGATTACAAGGCCGGGTACGCTATCCTGACCGGTAACCCGAAACGTACCGAGCAGTTGGCGAACGAATTCGTTGATCCGGTGCTGGTAACCGACCGGCGCGGATTGGACACGTGGCACGCGAAGCTCGGTCCGGATGATGACCGTGAGGTGTTCATCGTGGGGACAGGTATCGGCAGCCCATCATTGGCGATTGTATTTGAAGAATTGGCGGTTGCGGGCGTGCATACGTTCATTCGAGTCGGTACGTGCGGCCCGTTGCAGGATCATATCGATGTCGGTCATATCGCAGTGCCGACGGGCGTCGTGCGGGATGAAGGCACCACGCTCGCGTTCATCCGTGAGGGTTTTCCGGCTGCGGCGAACCACGAGCTGCTGTACGCGTTGATGGATGTGAAGAAGACAGTTGACCATCCGGTGCATATCGGTATCACCCACGCCAAGGACAGCTTCTACACGCAGAAACCGGAGTTTAACCTCGATCAGGATGCTGTCCGCAAGCATTGGAAAATCATGCGTAACGCAGGTGTGCTGGTGACTGAGATGGAAAGCTCGGCATTATATGTGCTGGCGTCACTGCGCCGCTGCCGAGCGTTATCGATCCTTGTTGTTGCCGGGATGGATCGTAAGAACACGAAGACGGCTGAAGGGCTTACCATCGCCGCCGGGATGGCGCGTGATGTGTTCAAAACTGCCGCGCGTTACACGGTGCCGTCAGACTATCATACACCGCGTGCGGACGAGTCGTTACTCGATGACATGAAGGATGGGAAGTTTTAAGATCCAGTACGAAACCGCGTTGGCTAAGCCAACACGGACAAGAGAAGAAAAATGCCACGGACTGATATCCGTGGCATTTGCAGTTACTCAAGACTCAAGTCTCAAGACTCAGGACTGATTTTACTTCATCAGTGTGATCTTCTGAATCGCGTTCATCTCGCCCGGAACCACGGCGTGCACGAAGTATACTCCGCTCGCCAGGTTCGCACCATCAAAGACGAAGCTGTGGGTGCCGGCGTTGACCTGACCGTCAACCAGGGAGGCGACTTCCTGACCCAGAACATTGACCACACGCAGATTCAGCTCGGAAGCTGCTGGCAGGGAAAGTGTGATCGTGGTCGTCGGGTTGAACGGGTTCGGATACACATCGCCCATCGCATATTCCGAAGGAAGCGCAACAGCATTGGTCTCTTCGCCAGCGCTGAAGCTGCCGTTACCAACCCATTCATCGCCACCATCAGCACCACCGGCAAAGAATGTCTTTACAAACATGAAGCTATCGCTAGCCTGTAGTGCGGGATTGCCAGGAACGCCTGCAATAGCCTCAAGCCAATAATCTCCTATCGGTGCGATTGCAGGAACGGTCAAGGTCATACCGAGCACTGTCACGTCCATGAACGGTGTATGTGTAAACGGAATATCGTCAACCGGATTGGTCGGGGCTGGAGTTCCGTCGGGCATCGTCACGAAAGTTTGATACCGCAGACCCGGCATCGTCGCGCCAATGGTGCTAAGCAGGTGCGCATCATAAACGATGTCGCCACCATCGGGTCCAACAAAATCAACAACCGGGGTGAGGGTAAGTGTAGCTGGGTCAGGCACAACACCGCTGTACACAAGCACTGTTCCGTTTTCACCGACGGCAACACCTTCAGTTTCATTAGCGAAGGACACACCGCGCAGATTAGAAACAGTGCCGCTGTCTTCCGTTGTCCAGGTTACACCACCATCGGCACTGGTCATGATCGTTCCGTTATCACCAACCACCCAGAACACATCGGTACCTACTGCAGCGACACCTCTGAATGCAGTTCCTGCTCCGGCATGGACCACCGACCACGTTGTTCCAGAATCGGTACTCCGCAAGATGCTTCCATCATCGGTAACGGCAATCGCTGTCCCGTCAGCACTGTGAGCAATATCCCACACGGTGTTGCCGTATCCAACCCATGTCGTGGTCCAGTTGAAACCTCCATCCGAAGAAGTTGCGATAGCACCGTCCCAGAGCCATGTGTTACCCACTGAAACAAGGTCGTTCTGTGTGAAGGCTGTAATGCCCCTGACGTATCCTTCGTACCAGACGTTGTCGATGTCGTAGTAGAAGAACCAGCCATCCTGATTAACCCAACCATCGTATGTCCAATAAACAAAGGGCTGCATAACCGTGTTCCGCCCACCGACCCATGAGGAATTTGTCCCGGGCATGGTGTACACATCGAAGAAATACCCCCACATCTCAAATGCAGTGGTCCATGTAGTGCCACCGTCTGAAGTCGTGTAGATCATGCCGAATTCTGTACATGCAGTTCCGAACAGATCGTCACCGAAATCGATGCCGGTCAGATTAGCCCAGTCAAACGTCGTTAACACGGACCATGTCTGGCCCGCATCTGAACTTCCCCAAACATTGCCTTCATTGTCGCCAATCCACATCGAGTTCGCCTGTGGATTACTCGCAGCATTAATCGAGGCAAAGCTACCGATGTCTACACTTGACCACTCAGCCGAAGCTGTTTGCACAGCGAATAAACTCAGCAACATGCACATGATGAACAAAGTTGTTCTCAACATCTCTTTTACTCCTCTTCAGTACTGGCTTGCTATGCAACCAGATTGGTGAATACTGAGCCCAGGTTGATTCGCAAGCGCAACTAGGCTCTACTATGACTACACTATTTCTGCCGCAACTCCGACTGCTCAATAAGGATCGTCGAGTCGCGATATCCGTTATGCTTTGCTTTTTTCTTTCCTTTTGCGGTGACTTTCCAGTGCTTCCGCCAGCGGTGTCGCCTTCTCCCAGTAGTGCTCAAAAGCGATTTGGGCGATGATAGCGAATCCAGCGTCATCGACCATGATCATTGAAAAATCGCGCACATCACCAGGTGCACTTGGGATTGCGATTAGCACTTTTGCCTTGTCGAATACGAACATCTTGATTGGCAGGCTATCGAGAAACCGCATTTCATCCAGGCTGCCCAGCTTTGGAAATTCAGCTTCGTCAAATGGAAAAACATCTTCGATATGGATGGAACGGTTATGCACACCGCGTGCGTAAGCTTTTCGCTGGGAGGCAATTTGTTCTTCAAAGAGTTCTGGGGTCGTTGCTGAGAAGGGAGGTCGATTGAACACACACACTTCATGTTCGGTCGTCTCCATCATCGAGAGGTAGGTGCGATGAACCTGCGCCTTATTTCGGATTAATTCAATGGAATCGAGAAAGCTGTTCGATTCCTGCTGCGAAAACGTCTCAGCAAGCTTCACAAGAACATCGCTCGCAACCTTTTCCTTGATCGAAACCTCAAGCTTCCATTGAGTGCGAAGAGTATCGAAGACCTTTTCCGGATTTACAGCCGAAAAGAAACGTTTCCGACCTTCAACTCGTTCGTGGCACAATCCACGAACCGTCATGCGCGACAACACATCATACATTTTCGTTAGCTTCAATCCGGTAATCCGGTGCAGCTCAGTTGCGTTCGACTCACCACGTTCTAGCATTGCCAGGTAGGTCTTGGCTTCACGCTCTGCAACACCAAAATCATTGAACCTTTGAATAAGGCTGTTCACATCCGGCATGGAAACCTCGCAATCTGGGTTTACCCCCCCACCAAGGGGGTGTAATGAATATATATCGAGTTCTTTCGGAATACAAGTATTACCCCCCCTAGCAGGGGGTAAAATGACTCTCTCCTCGAATTTGGTATTTGATTTTAATGACTTAGAGAGCGACGAGAGGCCTCAAACCTATCCAAATAGGCGACTGAGAGGTGCGATTAGCAGGGAAATGTAGGAGTGAGTGGAGTTGACAAAGACAAGCCCTGCAAGGATTTGCAGGGCTTGTCTGGTATTCGTCCGTACCTGTTCCGTGGTACGAGTCAGGACTGATGTTACTTCATCAGTATAACCTTCTGAATTGCGTTCAGCTCGCCCGGAACCACTGCGTGGACGAAATACACGCCACTCGACAGGTTCGCACCATCAAACACGAAGCTGTGGTTTCCGGCTGAGATCTGACCATCCATCAGGGATGCAACTTCCTGTCCGAGGAGGTTGACCACACGCAGGTTCAGCTCGGAAGCTGCCGGCAGGGAAAGTGTGATCGTGGTCGTCGGGTTAAATGGGTTAGGATACACATCGCCCATTCTATATTCCGAAGGAAGCGCAGCAACATTGGTCTCTTCGCCAGCGATGAAGCTGCCGTTACCGACCCATTCATCGCCACCATCAGCACCACCGGCAAAGAAGGTCTTCACAAACATGAAGCTGTCGCTAGCCTGTAGTGCTGGATTGCCAGGAACACCAGCAATAGCTTCAAGCCAATAGTCTCCTATCGGTGCTATTACGGGAACGGTCAAGGTCATACCGAGCACTGTCACGTCCATGAATGGTGTATGTGTGAACGGAATATCGTCAACCGGATTGATCGGGGCTGGAGTTCCGTCGGGCATCGTCACGAAAGTTTGATACCGCAAACCCGGCATCGTTGCACCAATGGTGCTAAGCAGGTGCGCATCATAAACGATATCTCCACCATCAGGTCCGACAAAATCAACAACCGGGGTCAGTGTGAGGGTCGCCGGTGCTGGTGTGCCAAAATCAACTTCAGCCACGAAACCGATAGTGTTCCACATCAGATCCTGGGCGAATCCGACGATAAAGCGACCATCAGAACTGACGTCCATCACGTTCTGCAACGCGTAACCCTCTGGGATTACGGCGCCCATATCGGTCAATGCATCAGACAGACGGACCATTCCGCCTTCTTCTGTCCACCAGAACGCTGCACGCTCTCCCCAGGGACCGAATTCGGACATGCTGTAACCAAATACATCACCGTCGTTGGTAACCGCGTTGCCCCAGCTCAGGTACTCATGACCCTCGATCAGGCCAAGCGGCACCATACCGCCCTCTTCAGTCCAACGGAACGCGTTAGTGACATTTGCTCCCCAGAAGTCGAGGGAATCCGTGAGACCGCCACCTACGATGTAGGTGCCGTTGTCACTAACTGCATCTGCTTCACCGTGCGGCCAGTTTGGATCAGTAGTGTACATGGTTCCCAGCCAGGTTGGATCTGGCGTCCAGCTGAAGGCTGTACGGCAACCATTCGACTGCTGGTCCCAGCCAACAACGATTGATCCATCGCCACTCACGCCAATTGCCTTGTAGCTTTCGCCGTCTTCATCACCAGCTTGAAGAGTAGTCCACAGCGAGTTCGTGATATCGTATTCATAAGCAACAACATCACCAGCGTTGATCCAGGCCATACCGACAATCTTGTCGCCGGTTTCACGGGCAATTCCCTTCGCATGACTGAACCACATCGGATCCCAAGGAATGATACCCGGCACACCACCGATTGCTGTCCAACCCTCACCAATGCGGTAGTACGCAGCCTGGTTAACCGGATCCGGATAGTCCGGATGTGGCAGGTAGCTGTCGCCAACCATGGTTCCGTCGTCCGCAACGTCCCACATTTCACCAGGTCCCACGACAGTATAACCATCGTCGGCAGTCTAGTAGAATGCACTACCTGTCCAATAGTCGGTACCTACGAACATCGAACCGTCATTGGTTATGCCCATCGGAGTCGGTGCTAACAGTCCCGGCACGTTATCCAGGAATGTTATTGTTGCTGTTGGCTGAGCCATTACACCAGTGACCAACATCAGGGCCGCGAATGCGACCAGCAAGCTCTTCTTCATCATCCCATCTCCTCTAACCTTGACCGGCTCTCATGTTTAGTCCGGTCAAACCACTGTCGACTTCTATGTTTGGTTTTGGTTGTTTCCGTTATGGTGCTCGTCCAGCAACGTGGTCAGTAGTGTTGCCTTTTCCCAGTACTGTTCGAATGCCATCTGCGCCAACACTGCGAAACCTGGATCGTCAATCAGTACCATCGAGAAATCCTGCACATCTCCCAGCGTACTCGGCAGCGCGACAAAAACCCGCTGCGCATCAAACACGAACAGCTTGATTGGCAGACTCGGGGCGAATCGCATCTCGTCCAAAGCGTCCAGTTCCGGATACTCGAATTCCTCAATTGGTGCCACACCTTCTATGAGGATGGTCCGGTTGCGCACGCCGCGTTCGTTGGCTTTTTTCTGTACAGCAAACTGCTCTTCCATCATCGGCAACGAATTTGCCGAGAACGGCGGGCGATTGAACGCGCACACTTCACTCTTTGTCTCGTTCATCAACGAGAGATACTTACGGTGGATCTGCGTTTTGTTGCGAATCACTTCGATTGAATCCAGATACTTGTTGGACTCATGATTCTTGAACGAATCAGCCAGGCTGGTGAGGATGTCTGTCGCCGTCTTGTCCCGGATTGCGACTTCGATTTGCCACTGGTTGCGAAGTGTATCGAGTACGGTGTTCGGATCGACTGCCGAGAAGAAACGGTTACGTCCTTCGACACGCTCGTGGCACAATCCACGGACAACCATGCGTGACAGCACGGCGTACATCTTGGTGCGTTGCAATCCGGTGATCCGGTGCAGCTCGTTCGCGTTAGATTCGCCACGTTCGAGTAAAGCGAGGTAGGTTTTGGTTTCGCGTTCCGCGATCCCGAGGTCTTTGAACTGTTGGATGAGGTCGTTCATGTCCTGCATGTTGCCCTCTCAGTTGAAGGGGTTGTTGTCCCCTTGTGGGGGATAACATATGGGAATATTTCTCGTTTCGCAAGTAGTAGCCCCCCTCTGGGGGATATAAGTGCTCGCAGGGTAAGTTAGTGACGAATTATCAATAACTTATAGCCTCCAGAGAGACCTCTTGTGAGATTGAGAGCTATAGTACAAAGGCTTGATTGTTGTCAGAAGAGAAGGGGACTCGCGCGCAAAAAAGCGCCCGGAAACAGTGTTTCCGGGCTTCTGGCACTAACATTTTTACTCATGATTCAGGTCTCAGGACTGTTGTCATTTCATCAACGTAACCTTCTGGATCGCGTTCATCTGGCTTGGGACCTGCGCCTGAACGAAGTACACGCCGCTGGACAGGTTCGCACCGCTAAAGACGAAGCTGTGCTGACCAGCGTTGAACTTTCCGTTGGCCAATTCCGCAACCTGTTGACCCATCACATTGAAGACGGAGACCGTCAATTCGCTCGTTGCCGGCAGATTGATCGTTACACTGGTGCTCGGATTAAACGGGTTCGGGTAGGCTTCACTCATCGCATACTTCGACGGGATTTCCAAGAGGGGTGCAGATTCACCAGCAAAGTCCCACGCGGATGCATCCCAGCCGGTCACACCATCGGTGGCAACGCCGGTTTTCGTGAATGAGATCTGATCTGAAGCCACCACAAAGTTTGGAAAATTGCCAAGATATGCAGTGAAGTAGAATATTCCTTCAGGCGCGTTCAAAGGAATATCCTGTGTCAAACCGATAAACGAGGTCGTCCCTGGAATCAGACCCGCGCGAACTCGAATCATCGGACCGAATACCTGTCCATTAGGAAATGTTATAGATGTCCACGCGTCAATCATTACCGGTTGCGGAAGCTCGCTGGTGATGAATGCATCATAGACCAGAGTTCCGCCTTCGGGCGGTATCACTGTTGATGTTCCAAACAGGTCAAGATCGATCGGCCCCTGTTCGAAAACCAATTCCAGGTTGTCGATAACGTATGAATCGTAAACCCCACCAGTACCAGCAGATACTCCGAGGAATGCCGACTGGTCTGAGTTGTACCCAGGGTGTTCAATGTCGAGAATGGGATTATCATCCACGGAGACCAGGAACGAACCATCTATGATTGTTATGTCAACGTGGTACCACTGATTTGCGTTGAATTGGAAATCGAGCCATGCTACGTGGTTTGACGTCGCTGAATCGACGACGGCAATGTGTCTGCTGAATGACGGATCGTAACCATTTACGTAGGTATCGAACTCGACGCCATAGATGCCTGGACCCTGCCATCCCATGTGACCACCGTTGCCGCCAATTTCAATGGCTTGGGCAATGCTGAACATTGCTCCATCTGCACCAACTGTCGGTGACTGTATGGATAAGTCAAAACTGGCCTGCAGTTCTTCTATTGAATCGAGTTGCTCGTTCAGGTAGATCGCTCCTGCCTGCGAGCCTATATCATTGGTCAATACCAGCTGTCCACCTTCAACGAAAGCATCTCCCAACACAGTCCAGACGGCAGGATCAACGGGGTCCTCAAAGTCTTCAAACTCAGCCATGCAAACGGACGCCAGCAGGAATGCCACCAGGATTAGTAACAAATACATGGATTTCATGGATCCTACCCCCTGTTCACTGTTTCAGTTAGCGGTCAATGAGAGCATAGTACGTGATACTATTGCCTGTAGACAAGACAACAGGGGCCAGATCCGCAATATTCCATCGGCAAGGCTGTCTTGTGAAATGAGTCTAGATCCGTTCAGGGCATGGAGTTACCGTTCACATCAAAATCTCCTAGAGAAAAAGGCACCCCGAAATCCGGGGTGCCTCTAAGAATAGCAGTAGTCAATGAAGTGATTGACATTACTTCATCAGTGTAACCTTCTGAATCATGTTCATCTCACCTGGGACCTGTGCCTGGATGAAGTACAGACCGCTGGACAGGTTCGAAGCATCGAAGCTGAAGGTGTGCTGACCGGCATTGAACTTGCCGTTCGCCAACGTGGCAACATGCTGACCCATGATGTTAAACACGGACACGGTCAAGTCGCTCGCGTTCGGAAGCGCGATGGCAACTGAGGTGCTCGGGTTGAACGGGTTCGGGTATGCAGTTCCCATCTCGAAGCTGGTCGGAAGACCAACAACGCTGGCGTCTTCATCGGCGATGAAGCTACCCATACCGAACGGCTCACCAGTGAACTCAGCGCTGCGATCAAACGCAACACCCGGTGTGTAGAAGTCAGCCGGATCGGTGATCACATTACCTGTGTGGTCACGAAGTACTGGATCCAGGTCACCAATTTCAATTGGTTCGGACCAGCGTGCAGCCACTGGATGCGAGCAGCTAATCTCAGCATACCAGGTTTCTGTACCGTAGCATGTCGTGAAGCCAGCGTAGCCTGTGGCGTGCCCTGCATCCGCAAAGCTACCCAGATAGGTGCCGTTGCAGGAGACATCAAATGTGTCACCAGAACCATCTACCTGCAAATTGTTGATCGCGCCAACACCCATGAGGATCGCAGGATCAGCCGTCCAACCAACCAAGTTGGTCACACCACCACCACCATCGTAGCTCCATGCAGACCAGTGACCGTTGCTGGTGTAGACAGCGTAACCTGCGTAAGTAGCATCATTCACACCAGAACCACGGAACAGCACACCAACTGAGTTTCCGGTAGTCTGGACCAATTCCCATATCGTGCTGGCGGAGAATGAACCGAATGTGTCGCCGGTATAGACACCAGAACCCCATTCAGACGCTTCAGCCATCTGGTCCATCTTGGCATAGCCACCATCAATCAGGTAGGTACCGAGGCCAGTGTGCCATGCGAAGTCTTGTGCGAGACCGTCTTCGAAGTCTTCAAACAGACCTTCGCCAAGAGGAGGATGCTTTGTGAAAGTGAAGGCATCAGTGTCTATGGTATAGACAGGGAAGACACCAAGAGTGGCATTCAAGGTATATTCGCCAGGAGGCGCCCAAGCCGGAATATCCAGAGTGCGGTTGGGGTATACAGTCAGACCAGGAGCGACAGTTACGTCACGGTTGCTAACGAACATGTTAGTACCAGCCGGACCAACAACTTCCGCCCAGACACTACCGTCGTGTGTGTTGGCCAAATTGGACTGAATTTCGCCGTCGAACACCACCGTGCCACCTTCAGCCGGAATGTCGGTAACCAGCGGTAACAAGGTTAATGTACCCGGAACCGGCGGTGCAGTATAGTTGAAGTTATCCATGATCGCGCCGACGATGTCCGCACGCGTCCAAGGATCACCATCTACCAACCCACCAAGCTCAAAGCTAAGGCAGGCAGTGTGATAGGGCAGCGAGTTGTCAATGACACCACAACCAGCGCCGTCAGCTGGATTATTCAGCAGGCGGGTTGCGCCGCCATCAGGTTCAATGTGGTCGATGTAGCTGTTTTCACCCGCGTAGGCGAGGTCAAGACCAGCGAGTGAACCTTCACCAAGAACGTTCGCCAAGTCGCTACCACCGTCACTGATGCCTGTAAGCTGAAGCATTGCCAACAGGTTTGCCGGAGGAATATATCCGTACAGGTCGCCACCTTCGAGGTAGAGGTTACCACCACCATTGAGGTAGTCAACACAAACGGTTTCTTCATCAGAACCTGTGCCTACCGCGAAGTAGTTCGGATAGATACCGGTGCACACAAATACGTACTCATAGTTCCCGAACGGATACTCGAGGAAGTTGTTCGTATACAGAGTGGTGTATCCCATACCCTGCAGAATACCATCAATCGCCGGACCTGAAAGCGGAGTCGGGTCCACGTCGACGATCAGGACATCTGCATCCATGTTGATCGGATCGAGGTAGATGTCAAGTACGTTTGCACCCGGCAGAACATCGAACAGGCCGTCAGCGGCTATGTAACCAAACGCTGATGCACCCCAAGTGTACGGGCCTGAGAAGACATCGAGGAATTCATAGAAGCCGGACGGGTCTGTCAGAGTGGTCATGCCGCCAAGGGTAACTTCAGCACCATCGATTCCGATGTCGGTGCTGGAGTCATACACATAACCGCTGAGCGAAGCATCCGAGGCAGCTTGACCGAATTCGATCGCCAACTGGCTATACGGATAGGCCAAGATGCTGCCATTGTAAAGTGCAGTCAGACCGATTGATCCTGAAGCATCCTGAATACCAATGGTGCAGCTGCTAATGTCGATGCCTTCTTGAACTTCGAAGTAATGAATCTGCACGGTTCCGTCTTCAAACAGAATGATCTGGGCAGTTACGCTTTCCTGTCCTGCTGGATCAGCGTTACCCGGATACTCATCCCAGTTGAGGAAGCTGATGACGAGTGCGTTCTGTCCACCTACCATCATGGTTTCGTAGAGCAGGTCGGCGTCTGTCGCATCTGCCGGATCCATGTCATCCCAGAAAAAGGCGATCATCGCCTGGTAAGACCCGTACGGCATGGCGTAGTTGCTAAGGCTGATGTACTGACCGTCAAAGTTGATCGCACCGTTCGAACCGACGTAGAAGTCAGTGTAGGTCGTTCCATAGAACGTGAAACCGAAACCGATAGGATACGGACCTGATGTGTTATCATCAGCTACATTCGCGATTGCGCTTGTACCGGTTCCAGTGATGTCGATCCAACCATATGTCGGACCATCAACTTCTTCACTGTCTTTCCAGGAGTAACCTGCGGCATCCGGGCCACCCAGGTTGTCAATGACCGGGGTTTGACCCCACTGGCTCAACAAGGCATCCTGAGCCTTGGTCATTTCGATGCCGGCATTGTAGGCATCAATCGTTTCTTTGAGCGCTGCTTTGTCCACATCGCTCGCGAACGCGAACGCCGTGAAGGTCAGAGCGAGCAATACTACGAGTAGCTTCTTCATGCTTTTCCCTTTTCGTTTGCCAAGCTTCTCCGCTCATTGCAGAGTTTGTTTTCCTTTAACCTTTTAATATCGCTAGAGTAAAAAACCTAAGTCAACAAAATCCCAAGAATGGAGTAAAGCCACAATACAAATAAAACTCTAAGAAATGTACGCATGCGGAGTAATCCTTTGATTCACAGTTGGTTATAACTCGAGATTAGGGATGAGTCTCTCCGAGAAGCATGAGTTAGACATACCTAACTAAACTTTGGTACAAAATTATACTTCTGCTTGTCATTTGATGAGTGTTGAAATTCGTAACAACAGAAAAGCGCCCGGCAATTGCCGGGCGCTTGAACTAGCTAGACTTCGAATGCAATACAGCTTACTTCATCAGAGTGACCTTCTGAATCGCGTTCAGCTCACCCGGGACCTGTGCCTGGATGAAGTACAGACCGGACGCGAGGTTCGAAGCGTCGAAGCTGAAGTTGTGCTGACCGGCATTGAACTTGCCGTTCGCCAGCGTGCTGACCTGCTGACCCATCACGTTGAACACGGTCACGGTCAGTTCGCTCGCCTGCGGAAGCGCGATGGCGACTGAAGTGCTCGGGTTGAACGGATTTGGATAAGCTTTGGCCATCGAGAAGCTGGTCGGAAGCCCAACAACGCTGGCTTCTTCGCCGGCGATGAAGCTGCCATTACCAACCCAGTCTTCTGCGATGAATTCAATGGGTTCACCGAATTCAGCACTGCGATCAAACGCAACACCTGGTGTGTAGAGATCAGCTTCGTCAGTAATCACGATACCCATGTCATCACGGAGTACCGGTTCCAGCTGACCAATATCGATCGGACCAGCAACTGGCGGAACACCCATGTGGGTGCTGATCATATTGTCAAACCAGGTTTCGTTTGTGTAGGCGCAAGCAAAGCCACTGAAGCCTGATGCGTACGTTGCATCCATGAAGCTACCAACATAGGTGCCATTGAAGGTAACGTCGAAGTTGCCACCAATTGCATCAACTTGCAGAGTGTTGATCGCGCCAACACCCATGAGGATCGCAGGATCTGCAGTCCAGCCAACGAGGCTCCATGTCGCGCCAGTATCATAGCGCCATGCAGACCATGAACCGTTGCTGCAGTATACGGCATAACCGGAGTACAGAAGATCATTCACACCAGTACCACGGACCATCACACCAACTGAGTAACCTTGAGTCACGATGAACTCGAATGTCGAGCTGACCGAGCAGTCTCCGTAGGTATCGCCGGTGTAGACGCCTGAACCCCAAGTATCACTTGCGGCCACCATGTTGAGCTTGGCATAGCCACCTTCAACAATGTTGGTACCGTTAACTGTGCTCCAGCTCCAGGTCGGACCTGGGTCGACATCAAAGTCTTCGACCAAGCCCGGGCCAACCTTGGCGAACGGGAAGCTGTCGCTAACCTGCAACGCCGGGTTGTTCGGAACGCCAGCGATTCCTTCCAGCATGTAGCTACCCATTGGCGCATAGTCTGGTACACCAAGAGTCATTCCAGTAACCGTGACGTTCATGAACGGCGTCAGGTTGAACGGAATGTTGTCGATCGGGCCCATGACCTGAGCGTTCGGCAGGGTCACGAAGGTCTGGTAACGCAGACCGTTCATCGCCATCGGAATGTCGCTTACCAACTGAGCATCATATACCACGTTTCCACCCTCTGGCGGAATCATAGTATTGGTCGGTGTCAGGTACAGGTTAACCGGGCTGGGTTCAACACCACTGTTGAAGTTGTTCATGATTTCAGCAACGATGTCTGCACGTGTCCAACGGGCGACACCATCAACCAACATACCCAGCTCGAAGCTGGCGCAAGCTGTGTGATACAGCTGCTGGTTGTCAACAACAAGGCAACCAGCCTGATCGACCGGGTTGTAACCGAGGCGAACTGCGCCAACAACCGGCTCAATGTGGTCGATGTAGCTGTTCTCACCAATGTAGGCGAGGTCAAGACCAGTTAACGGTCCGTCACCAAGGACGTTCGCCAAGTCGCCACTACCGTCAGAAATACCAGTCAGCGGAAGCATCGCTAACAGGTTTGCTGGCGGAATGTAGCCGTACAGGTCGCCACCTTCGGTGTACAGGTTACCGTTGGCGTTCAAGTAGTCGATGCAGACTTGTTCTTCTGCTGATCCGGTACCAATCGCGAAGTAGTTCGGATAGATACCTGTGAACAGGAAGACGTACTCGTAGTTTTCCCACGGGTATTCGAAGAAATCGTTGCAATACAGCGTGGTGTAGCCCAAGCCCTGCAGAATAGCATCAATCTGTGGACCTGAGTCAATCGTCGCGTCTACGTCAACGATCAGGACATCTGCATCCATGTTGATCGGATCAAGCCAGATATCCAGCGTGTTCGCACCCGGAACGACGTTGATGTCGCCCATGCCTGCTGCGTAACCGAAAGCACTGGCTGTCCAGGCATACAAACCTGAGAAGACATCGAGGAACTCGTAGTAACCAAGGCCGTCTGTCTGTGTGACCATTCCACCTACCTGAACAGTCGCACCAACAATCGGATTGTCAGTTGTGGCATCATACACATAACCACTGACGGATGCATCCGCGGCTGCCTGGCTGAACTCGATCGCCAGCTGAGCATACGGATAGGCCAAGATGCTGCCATTGTACAGTGCTGTTAAACCGATTGTACCTGAAGCATCCTGAATACCAATGGTGCAGCTGGAGATATCGATGCCTGTTTCAACATCGAAGTAATGAATCTGCACGGTACCGTCTTCGAACAGAATCATCTGTGCGGTTACGCTTTCCTGCAATGTCGGGTCGACATTTCCAGGATACTCATCCCAGTTCAGGAAGCTGATGACGAGCGCGTTCTGTCCACCAACCATCATGGTTTCGTACAGACAGTCAGCGTCAGTTGCATCTGCCGGATCCATGTCATCCCAGAACCAAGCAATCATCGCCTGGTAAGACGCGTACGGCATGGCGTAGTTGCTGAGGCTGATGTACTGGCCATCAAAGTTGATCGCACCGTTCGAACCGAGATACCAATCGGTGTAGGTTGTGCCATAGAACGTGAAGCCGAAGCCGATCGGATACGGACCAGAGGTGTTATCATCTGCGGTGTTGGCGATGATGGAAGTACCTGTTCCGGTAATGTCGATCCAACCATACGTCGGGCCGTCAACTTCTTCGCTGTCCTTCCAGGAATACCCCATGGCATCCGGACCACCGAAGTTGTCAATGACAGCGCCATTGCCGCCCAGCAGAGCATCCTGAGCTTTAGTCAGTTCGACGCCCGCCGCGTGGGCGTTCATCGCTTCTGTGAGCGCTGCTTTGTCCACATCCACTGCCATAGCAAATGAAACGAAGCAGAGGCTGAGGACCAACACTAAGAGCTTTTTCATCCTTCTCCCTTTCTGTTTTTTCCGACGACTGATCTAATCAATCGCTTGTACTGCTTTTGACTTTTGACTGACCCAACAAAGTGCAAATCCAAAAAACAAGGAGTCAAATCTTTCAACGATTTTCCAAAGAATCTATAAATAAGAGAAAATCCTTTCAATAAATCAAAAATCCAGTGATAGTGCGCACTAACAAAGATGCCATAAACTGAGTTGCTCTCGAGTGCTCCACCGTCCTCCCTACCTCATATTGATGAGCCTCACGAATAGCATGAGGGTTTGTAATGCAGATAACTCAGCAATATTAAGAACGAGCTGCCGGGACCAATCCCAACAGCTCGTTTTCCACGAATAAAGTTTGAAGCCCTGTTTTTCAAGACTTCAACATTTGGTGCTTACTTC
>CAZKGR010000002.1:0-31863 GCA_964552465.1 uncultured bacterium | reverse complement strand
ACGAATAAAGTTTGAAGCCCTGTTTTTCAAGACTTCAACATTTGGTGCTTACTTCATCAATGTAACCTTCTGCAACGCGTTCAACTGTCCCGGAACCTCAGCGCGGATGAAGTAAATACCGCTGGCGAGGTTGCTGGCGTCGAAGGTCAGTGTATGCTGGCCTGCGTTATAAGTATCCTGCGCAAGCGTAGCAACCAGGCGACCCTGAACATTGTACACGCTGACAGTCAACTCTGCCGCTTCCGGCAGGCTTATCGCAACATTGGTGGTCGGGTTGAACGGGTTCGGATACGCGTTGTCAAGCGCGAACTCAACTGGCAGGTTGTTAATAACTTCGGACACTTCTTCTTCAGCGACTTCAGCTTCGCCGAAACCATCCTGTGTCCACTCGCTGCTACCCGCAGCAACACCGGACTTGGTCAGGAAGAAGGAATCGCTGGCTCCGACGAAGGTCGGATAGTTACCAACGTTGATGGATACCAGGTAATTTCCTGCTGGTGCTGTTGGCGGCACATTGGCGCTAAGGTCTTCCATGAAGATTGTCACGCCTGGCTGTACAGTCACTGCCGTCGGAGCGAGGTTGACGGTGTTGCCATTCGGCAGCAACGCACTCAACCAGATCTGGGCGTCAAACGGATTACTCAGTGTGTTGTGCAGCATGAATTCGTAACCAACCGGTCCACCCTCCGGACCAATTGTGGTCACGTACGGTCCAATGTACATGGAACCAATAGCGGTCGGCTCAGCCAAGCTGAACCACGCTGGATCAAGGCTAATCTCGAGGTAACCGTCCCCATCAGTATCGACCTCGGTACCATCGGGAGTTATGTTACGGTTGTCGAACGGGCCGCCGAGTTGTTCCCACTCAACCGGGTCCATTCCATCGTTGTCATAATCGATCACGAACTTGTAATCGACCTGGGTACCTGGCTCAAGATTATCAAACTGAATTTCGACAGAATAGAGGTCCGACTGACCGAGGCGGTTCACCATTGTGTAACCATCCCAGTTGCCGATTTCCGGACGTCCACCACGAATAACTACAGCGTCTGTAGCGTGATCGTACACACCCAGACCCTGCTGTACATCCATGTTGATGCGGAAAATGACTTCGTAGTTGTACTCCTGCGGGCTGTCGTTGTCGAACCATACGGTTTCGAGATCAATGTTAGCATCGATCACTTCGACAAAACGATTGTTGATGTTGTCTTCCCAGATTGCAGCGTTTGGATCGCCTCCCGGCCAGATGTTGAACTTATACTCGTAGCCGCCAACTTCGAGGGTCATGGTGATATCGTAGATCAAGTCCATGTCACCATCGGTCAGAACATCATTGTCACCCCAACCGTTCATACCACCGCGGATTGCGACATCGTCCAGAGCCGGGTCAAAGTTGCCAAGCGTAACCTGGTGGCTCATGTCAACGTGGAAGGTTACATCGTAGGACGCTCCACCCGGTTCATTATCATCGAACCAGACGATAGGTAGGTCAATGGGTGCTCCTGCCACTTCGAGAGTACGGTTGTCTATCGATTCCCAGATAACGTTGTTTGGATCATTACCAATCCAGATTACGAACTTGTAGCCGTAAGTTCCATCTGCAAGGTCAAGTGTAGTGGTGTAGGTCAGATCCATTTCGTTGTCAACGAGACCATCAGCTCCACCCCAGCCATTCATGTCACCGCGAATGCCGACACCATCAGTATTCGGATCAAAGATGCCCAGCGTTACCTGATGACTCAGATCAACATTGAAAGTTACGTTGTGCGCACTTGCCAGACCACTGATCATCAGAACGGCCAGCATTGCCACACCAATACGGGCAAAGATCTTCATGGGTACTCCTCCTCACTACGGTTTTCTGATCACGATGCCTTTTCTCCCATCGCGACACATTGAGCTATGTGAGTGTAATCTCGTACAGCATTGCAATCAAGCAAATCCTCGAAAACAATAAAATATGCGGATAAAACAGGAAAGATGCCAAAACGCTGAAACGCGGTCAGTCAGATAGGTTACATGGGCAGGTACATCGAATCTGTCTCTCTTGGAGCCTGACTACAGCAGTCGTTGCTGTTCCTCAAGATTGGCGAACAGATCCAAGGTAAGACTCAGTTGTGGAGCAGACACTTTCGCCGCCCGGGCTTCGGTAGCCTCAACGAGTGTCCGAAACGCGTCAGCCGGCAATCGATGTAAAGGGTGGGTTGCTGACTGTAGTCCGGTACAGTCACGCACTATTCGGACTGGAATTCGCAGGTTCAATTCTCGCCATTGCACGGGTCGCGCAATTGGCCATGCGGCTTTTGTCTGATCGGCTGAGCCCGCAATCTTCCCCCATGCGTAGACACGAACGGGGGAATCTTGCTTACTCGTCCAGCCATCCATTGCGATCACGCGATCACGTTCATGCATCGAGTGCAGGAATCCGTGCGCTGTAGCGCGAACGCGGTCAGCGTCATGTACCTCAGAATATGCTTTCTTGAGTGCAGCCTTCACATCATCCAGCTTGAGCGTACTCCGTTTAAGAAACGTGCGTGTCAACAATGGCCAACCCAAGTGCATCGAGGCAAATTTCAGCCAGAAATCGAATGACAGTCCATCATCATCCTGCATCCCCCACGCTCCCGGACCTGGCTTGATCAACCAGAATTGACGACGGGGAAGAGTTTTGAGCGAGCGTTGGATGGCGCGATCCAACTTGGCTTGCCCACGATGCAGCATGGACAATGCTGATCGTGCATCTTTCTTGTGTGGAAATGCCCGCAGCCATTCATTCAACGCGAACAAGTCAGGTTCATTCGTCCCGTCAGCGAACCTCCGGTCAAAACTATCTGCCAGTTCTGAAACATACTGGGGATCGTCCGTTGTTTGAACAATTGTGGCATCATCCCCGTTGAAAGCATCCCCAACAGTTGTCATCACTCCATCACGGTCTGTAATCAGCAGGAAAAATGGGAACACTCGTCCAACACTTACTGAGACGACATGGCGTGTTGTTTCGAGATCGATCAGGGCATTGATGGCGGTTGAGAGGTCTTCATCCGCTTCGACAGTAGCTGGTAGTAATACGTGGAATGAAAGGCGGTCTGGAATAAGACGAGCGCGTTCGAGCAAAGTGTTCCAGAAGACGGAGTGCTGTCCGGGCGGGATCGTGAGTCGAACCTCCCGTTGGGCAGCCTGCATCCTGTCCATGGCCAGTGTCAGCCAATCGCCTGTCACACTCGTCTCCTTCGTATTCCCCTCATTATGCTAATATAGGTGGAAAACTTAGTTGTACAAATGATCTTGGCAGTCTTCGCTCATCATCACATTCGATGATCAGCAGATAGTCTTCAATTCGATTTCATTGATCCGTGCAGACTGAAGAATATGGAAAGCAGCATCACTACAAACCCTAGTGTAGCCGTAAGTATTAAGGGCGCAGCGAAAAATAACTCCTGGTATGCCAGCCCTGCCAGCAGGGGTGCGATGACTCGTGCCAGTGTGCTTGCTGATTGGAAAATACCGAGCGCGAGACCTTTCCGCTCAGGAGCGACGTTCATGCTCAATAGCGCTGGGAGACTCGGAGTTAACAAACCGAAACCGACTGCGATGCCAACGATGGATATGATCATGGTCAGAGTAGTCAACGGTGCAGCCAGGACTGCCAGACCGACTCCCAGCAGGCCAAATCCAGTAGAAACGAGTGTTCCCAGCCGTATTCGCTTCGCCAAACGTCCGACTAAACCACCCTGAACGATCGCAGCGACCAGGCCAATTGAGCCGAGGTACATGCCAAACTTGCCAACACTCCACGCAAAAACATCCTGAGTGTAAAGAGGCAATACCGTGGTAAACTGACTCCACATGAAGATGAGCGCAAAATTCAATGCAACGATTGTGATAACGGAAGATTTCAACTCAGGCAAGCGCCGGAAAGAACGCGTGCGCTTTGTTTGCGGCTGACGAACGCGTTCGGGTTCTCCAAGGAAGAAAAAGGCGTAAACAGTAGCGAGTAGAGCCATCACCGCAGCTACCGTCGCGGCTATCTGTGGATTCCGTGCAAACAGGAACGCTCCCAACGGCGGACCGACAACAAACGCCATTGCGAAGGCTGCACCCCAATATGCCATGCCAGTTGTTCGGCTTTTGTCGGAGGTGACATCGGCGACATATGCCTGGCTCAGCAGTACATGCGCTGATCCAAATCCGGCAACTGACCACACGATAAAGATGGCAGCGAGTGATGTGCTGAATCCTATAGCCAAGTAGGCGGCAGATGTGAGCAACATCGCTGGCAGCAGCAGGATGCGTCGTCCAAGCCGATCTGAGATCCTGCCCGCAAAGGGTGCGAAAAAGAAATCGACGGTCTGGTTGGCTGCAAGCAGAATCCCGATCACGGTGGCGCTCGCACCCAGCTCCCGTCCATATAAGGGGAGTAGTGGGATCATCATCCCGAAACCGATGAGGAAAAGGAATTCGGTGATAATTATGTGGCGTAAGCGTGTACTTCGCATCATTTCTCAACCCCAGGATGCGTACTCTTGCCTCTGAATATCAGCATCGCTGTGAAAGCTGCACCGAAAGCAATGAAGGCTCCGACTCCAAATGGCGCATTCGGGTTGATGGCATCGTAGAGCGCGCCGCCAGCCAATGGACCAAGGATTCTGGCCAGACTTCCCATGGACTGGAATGTGCCCAGTGTCTGGCCTTGTTGACCCGGTAACGATTCCTGACTGGCAAGACTGGACAATGCAGGAAGGGTGAGCGCAAATCCCACCGCGTTGATTATTCCACCTGCATAGAGATAGGCAATACTGCCAACCATGCTGAAGAGTAGTAATCCTATTGACATCAGAAGCAGACCAGCTGATACTAATGTCCGTTCTCCGAACCGATCAGATAAACGCCCTATCAGACCCCCTTGAATGATGGCTGCGATTGCGCCTATCATTGCGAGAAACAGGCCGTTATTTTTCTCGTTCCAACCAAGCGTCTGAACTGTAAATAGCACTAGCATGCTTTGCAGCAACGCCTGTGTAAAGACCGATACAAATTGAAAGGACATTAATAGGGCAAATACTCGTGATATTCCATCTCCAAACTTCAACCGCCTCGGTTTGTAGTCGGAGTGTTTTTCGGGCTCAGGCAACATGAACAACGCCCAGATTCCGGTCACACCTGCCAGACCAGCAGCAATGAATGAGGGCAGTCCTTCATGGAATGAAAATGTCAACGCTGTCAGCGAGGGACCGATAACGAATCCCACTCCGAATGCCGCACCAAACAATCCCATCCCGCGAGCACGTTTCTCCGGGGGAGTAACATCCGCTATATATGCCTGGGCGACTGTTATATCAGCACCACCAACACCAGCAAGCAGACGACTGACATACAGCACCCAGAGTTCATCGGCCATTCCAAAGATCACGTAGCTGATACTGGTCAGAAACAAGCCTGCGATCAGAACCGGTCGTCTTCCAATTCGATCGCTGATTCGGCCAGCGAGCGGTGCCAACAAGAACTGCATCAGGCTGTAGGTCATCACCAGCAACCCGACTTGGAAACCACCTGCACCAAACCGTTCGGCATAGACAGGCATCAACGGGATGACAATGCCAAATCCGATTAGTGCGATGAAGACTGTGGACAGGATAATCGCCAGCGGCGACTTTTTCATGAAAATCTCGTGTCGGAAATGAATCGGTGAATATAGCGGTTGGAAACGACGAGCGGTTAGCTGTTGTTAGTCCAAAACAATCATGCGGTACTAGAAAGTGGGGCGCTACAGGTTAAGTTCGAGCTCTACCTTTTCCTCACGGGCAAGTACCACTCGTTTCGGCTGGATCGCGCCTCCGCGATGGTCATGAGTCAGAATAACAGTTGGTTTTCTTGGCTCCAGCGGGCTGTTTGCTATAACAATACCTGCACTCCCAACGTACTGCATATTCGAGCATTTCTTGATCTGGATATGCGCTCCCATTGGATAGAGCTGGATTATCTTGATGAGTTCTCGCACCACTTGCGTGTTCCACAATGAGCTCGAGTCCTTGACCAATTTGGCAAGTGCTTGTTCAGGAGTATGCAGCTTTCCATCAATCCGGCCGGAAACAATGGCATCGTAGCGGTTGGCAACGGCAAGGATCATCGATAACGGATGAATTGCATATTTCTTCGGATCTACTGATGGATCGATAGATACATCTGACCCCAGTAATCCTTCGGGGAATCCGGAACCATCTAGATACTCGTGGTGCTGGTGTACTAGAGTACGTGTCATCAGGTTGTCGGGACGCGCTTTCTGGATCAACAGCATTGAAAGTGTAGGATGCTCCTCAACAAGATCATCCGTCAGTGACTCCTCATCAGCCGCAGCTGCTGCTTTCAGCACCCAGCGCCCGGAATCATGCAAAACTGAAGCGACGGATAGCTGCATCAGGTTCTCTTTGGGTAAATCGAGAGCCTGACCCAGGAGAATGGAGATGACACCGACATTCAATGCGTGGTCAATATCGGACGATGCTTCATCTTTTATCGGAAGTGACGAATACAGACGGACATCTTCGCGAAGAACTTCTTCGAGCATGTTGCCAGCCACCTGCTCAAATTGAGTGTAAGGCAACAGTGTATGCAGGTTGATGGATTGCTTCAGGTATTGCACAATATTCTCAGGGTCGAGAGGCCTCAAAGCATCATTTGATCTCAGATCAGTGAGCGCCTGCTCAAAACTCTTCTCATTTGCTGCATGAATTGTATCATTGATGGTATCTTGAGGAGTAATGAAGTCGGCTGCGAGTGAGTCCCAGACATATACGTAGGTGTACCTGCGCAAGCTCAAGGCATCGATTAAGTCCTTATCGAGGCGTGCGCCGACCGGGAGCTCGATTTCCCGACGTTCATTGTACAGCGAACGCCCAAGCACCTGCCCAGGCTTTAAACTGTCGACTCTGGCGAGTTGCATGACTCTCATTTACGCTTCGTTACAATCATGTCGCGATCATCCAAGTGCCGTAAATCCAGTGCAACTACCATTCCCACGGCATCGTTATGGATTTTTCGCGAAATAACAGTATTTCGGTTTTCAACACACGAGTGGTTTAAACTAGATGCAAATCGAGACAACAAACTCTCCAATCTGTTGAAGTAAACTCTTGTTATTAAAAAGTATACGTCAACGCGATTTTTGTATTACAATTACAGAATCAACGAATCAGCCACTAAAATGACAATATAATGCGAATAGTATTGGGAAAGCGAGGAAAAACTGAGTGTTCCCTTGACTCCTTTTGATCTACTCTTGATCCGATTCCTCGGGCATGATGTTCTCAACTCCGTTCAATATGTAAACATATTTAATGTTCATCGCAGGTTTTAGGCTGGCTGACACGCTGCAGTAGCGTGTTCGGGAAAGATCAATTGCTCGTTCGAGTTTTTCTGCTTCAACATCTCCGGTAACAGTAAACACCACACGGATACTCGTCCACCTTTTGGGATGTTCTTCTGTTCTTTCGCTTCCTTCGATCTCAACCTGAAATGTTGCAACGTCCTGTCTCATTTTCCTCAGAATGCTGATCACGTCCATTCCCGTGCATCCCGCCAGTCCCGCGAAGGGTAGCTCTGCTGGACGTGCACCTGTATTTTTGCCACCACTTGTATCCAAAGCATCCATTCTGATTTCATGATCACTGGCTGTGCGTGCGACAAATTCCATCCCAGTGGTCAGCGTGGCAAGTGCAATGCGTGGCATGTTTCCTCCTTGCAACTAGTATGTCTGGCAGTACGTAAAATGGCTTGAAATCGATGTTTCAATCGCAATTGTTGTTTTGCCCGATTCAAATGTGCACAATGTCCTTGTGAGATGCTGAAGCTACAACAAGGTTACGCTCATATGAGAGGAGTAGAGTTTGTGCGAACAGCGATTTTGGGTAATAGATTCTGACGTACTCGATGAGACAGTGGAGCCGTTACAAAAGCGAGCATACTCCGGTTGCAACGGGGGATTCAGCTTCCCATATTCCCTGTCTTCATAAATCTGAGGTTTCAAGACGTTTTTGAGGTACTTTAACCATGATGTCAACATTGCGGCAGAACACAGCGGTTATCCTTTGGATACTTGTGTTTGCGTTTATTGGTACGATCATTTTTTCCTGGGGTATGGGTGGTTTTAGCGGCCCAATGAAACCCGGCGTTGTCGGCAAGATCGATGGTCAGGAAATCACTCGTGAGCGTTATGAGGCAACAATCCAAGACCGGTTTGCCATGGAACGCCAGCGTTACGAGAACGGCGAAGTCCCTGCAACTAGAGCAGATGCTATCCGTGGTGAGGCGTGGGATGCGCTGATCAATGAAGTTCTGCTCCAGCGTGCAGAAGAGAAAGCCGACATTCAGATTTCAGACGCAGAAGTGGCTATGACAGTCCGTCATTCGCCACCCCCACAGGTAACCAACAACCCCAGCTTCCGCGACAGCCTCGGGATATTTGACTGGGAACTCTACAGCCAGGTGATTTCTGATCCGAACAACATAGAATTCCTCATCTCGCTGGAAACAGGCACCCGGCTTCAAATGGTTCGTCAGAAGATGATGGGTCGTCTCGGTTCAGTGATTCATGTCAGCGAGGAAGAGCTTCGGCGCGAGTTCGTTCG
Organism: uncultured bacterium; assembly: GCA_964552465.1. GTDB lineage: Bacteria > Electryoneota > Electryoneia > Electryoneales > Electryoneaceae > BMS3BBIN04. Next base: position 23,239 of record CAZKGR010000002.1, on the reverse strand, counting down.
TAAGAACACATCCGCTGAAACTCATTACATCCTTGTCCCCAATCGAATGATGGTAGTTGATACTTCTCTGGTCACTGACAGTGACTTCGAGCAGGCGTACCAGAACAGGATCGAGGAATTCTCGCTTGGTGGGCGCATGATCACTGAGTATGTGCTATTCATGAACGAACCTACACGTGACGATACCGTCTCAACGATGAGAATGGCCGAGAATTTGATGATCCGCGCTCAGGATGGCGAAACATTCGAGGATCTGGCTCGCGAGTACAGTGACGATCCGTCATCTGAAAAGGGTGGTGATCTGGGCTGGTTCGGCAGGGGACGGATGGTTCCAGAGTTCGACAAAGCTGTTTTCAAGGCTGAGAACGGGGAAATTGTCGGCCCAATCATGACTCAGTTTGGCTATCACGTAATCAAGCGGATTGACTCCCGCCAGGGTGATGACGGCGAAGAAGTTCTCGCCTCACATATTCTGTTGAGGATCAACCTCAGTCTTGAATCTGAAGAGGATCACCGAAACCGGGCATTATCATTCCGTGATGAAGCTGAAGAGAGCAGTTACGAAGAAGCTGCAGAACTCTACAGTCTGGATATTGACACCATGGAGATTAGTAACAATGGTGTTGTTCCGGGTCTTGGTCGGAATATGGCTGCGACGAACTTCGTATTTGAACGTCCGGTCGGTGAAATCACTCCCGTTTACGAATTCAGTGCTGGCTGGACCGTTTTAAGGACCGTTGAGAGTCGTCCAGATAGCGTAACCGGGATCGAAGAAGTAAAAGATCGTCTCCTTCCGGAGCTACTTGAAGATCATCAGGCAGCTTTGGGTAAGGTTGTAGCCGACCGCGTCTATACAACATTGCAGAGCAATGGTGGTGATCTTGGAGCGGCCGTTGAAGGCGAAGATGATGCGACCTTGGGCGATACTCGCCGTCCTTTCAAAGCGAACGAGTTCGTCAGCACAGTCGGTCGTGATCATATGTATGCGCAGGTTGCGTTGAACATGGAAGAGGGTCAGATTTCAAAACCTTTCCGTGGTGACAAGGGATGGTACATCATTCAGCTCGACACGAAAACGATTTCTGACGCCAGCCAGTTCGAGGAACAGCGCGCTGAGATATATGCTGAGATGGCACAGAAGATGCAGGAAAATCTGTTTACGCAGTGGATCGAACTCGAGCGCGAAAAGATCAAGATTGAAGATTTCCGGTACCTGTACTACACGAATTATTGATCAACCACTGATTTAGATTAGCCTTCCAGTTTTGTTGATTCAACGCCGCGATCGATTTGTTCGCGGCGTTTTTGTTTTGATTAATTCTCTATCTCTGCATTTATTTTTGATTTCTTTGGATAACACTTGCAGATTCTCGAACGGTTCACCTACTTTCTGCCATTCTTCACAATCAGGGTTACGGGTTTGTATTGCACAGGATGCTGTGAAGTAATGCTAGGTGTGAAGAAGCCTTATCTCAGCATCCAACCTTAAATTGTCGGACACTCTCCCATACCGCCATATGATGGTGTTCAGGGTCACACGTGTCTCTGTGAAGATTACGTAATCTGCGAACATTTCGTTTTCGGATAAAGTGGGTAACTAGTGCAACATAAAGTGAGGACTGGAACTATGGGATCACGTACCGGTAGTGTATTTACTGTCATGGTCGTAGCAGTGCTGGCATTCAGCACAGTTTATGCTGCTCCGACTGTGTTCGATGAAGCTCTGTTACCTGTCATGACAGATGCAGATGCTGCAGAGTTGATTCCGGTAATCGTGCTGATGAATCAGCGTCAAGATGTTGAGCAACTTGCCTCTATGGCATATGGTTTTCGTGCGGAAGAACGCAAGGAAATGGTATGGCGAGAAGTAAGTAGAGTTGCCGACGCATCACAGGATGCCCTGCTCGATCATCTGTATGAATTGGAACAACGTGGCTCAGTCGAGCGCATTCGCTCGTTGAAAATGGCGAATGGTATCGCTGTTCATGCTACGGCTGCAGTGATTCAGGCAATTGCGATTCGTGATGATATTTTCCACATCGCCTATTCTGTGGAACAGAAGGTCATCGATGATCCGGTGGATGTTCCGGCTATCCTTGACGAACTCGATGAGATCGTTCCGGGAGTGAATATTGTGAACGCGCCTGCCGTGTGGGACATGGGATACACCGGTGCTGGCGTGCTGGTTGCCATTATTGATACAGGCATCAACTACAATCATCCCGACCTTTCTGATCACTTGTGGGACGGTGGAGTAGACTATCCATATCACGGGTACGACTTCTACAACAACGACAACAACCCGATTGACGATCATGGTCACGGTTCGCACTGTTCTGGTACGACGTTGGGTGATGGTACAATGGGTTCGCAGACAGGTGTCGCGCCCGACGCGACGTTAATGGGACTCAAAGTTTTTAACGCCTGGGGCAATGGTGTTGAGGCAGATACCTGGGCCGCACTGGACTTCGCCCTCGCCAATGGTGCTGATGTTACGAGCTTATCAGCCGGATGGCATTACTTGAGCGGCACTGTTAGGGCAACTTTCCGTGACCACTACGATATTCTGGATGCCGCCGGCGTTGTGAGTATCGTTGCGGCAGGCAACGAACGTGCGTGGGGTTATGCTGTGCCTGAAAACGTGCGTACACCTGGTGACTGCCCACCTCCGTGGTTACATCCCGACCAGACTGAGCCAGGTACCACAAGTGGCGTGATCACAGCTGGTGCAACCAACGATAACGACACCATCGCCAGCTTCTCCAGTTTCGGTCCTGTGACGTGGGGATCTGTGCCGGGTTACATGGACTTCGACTGGAATCCAGGCCAGGGTCTGCTCAAACCCGATCTATGTGCACCTGGGGTAGATGTGAAGTCGTGCAACATGAGCAATGGTTACACATTCATGAGCGGAACGTCGATGGCGACACCGAACATCGCAGGTGCAGCAGCACTGTTGTTGTCTTCGGAACCGACATTGACACCAGCCCAGATTTGCGAAGCGCTTGAAATGAGTGCGGTTGATCTTGGTCCGAACGGCAAGGATAACGACTTCGGTTCCGGTCGAATCGACTGCGAAGCCGCCATTACCTGGCTAGGCAACCTGGCCGATATAAACGTGATTCTTAACCCATTGTACACACCGTACTATGTGCCATCCTCTGGTGGCCTACTCGAGTTCGATGTCAGGATCAACAACAGCTATGATGTGAACACAGCAGGTATTGTCTGGACCGAAGCCATTCTCCCGAATGGTACCATTTACCCGATCCAGAGCTATGACGTGACGTACCAGCCTGGTGTCAGCATTGTTGTTGAAGGTGCAATGCAGAATGTACCGGCAAACGCGCCTGCCGGATCATACCAGTTTGTCGTACACGCTGGTCTGATGTTTGGTACTCCTGTCGACACCGAGCAGTTTGAGTTCATCAAGTTCGAAGGCTGGCCAGGACCGGATGGCGGTGATGAATGGACGCAGAATGGTTTCGAGTCATTGACTGCCAACGAAGATGCAGCAGAGTTCGTGGGAACACCGTCCGAGTTCACGCTTGGCAAGGCCTATCCGAACCCGTTCAATCCCACGACCAGCATCTCGCTGACTCTGCCGTCATCTGAGTTTGTGACTGTCGCGGTGTTCAACGCATTGGGTCAGGAAGTTGCTCAGTTGCAGAACGGTCAGATGAGAGCTGGTCAGCACAACTTCGTGTTTGATGCGTCCGATATGTCCAGCGGCGTGTATTTCGTGCACGCTCAAGCTGGTGCGGAATCATTGATGCAGAAGGTCGTGTTGATGAAGTGATTCATCACGTAGTGCTGAATCATCCTTCGCTTTTCCGGTGGAAAAGCGAAGGATCTGGCACTATTGAGTCTTGAGTATTGAAATCACCGGGGACACTTTCTCCTGAAAGTGTCCCCTGTTTATCTCTCATAAGCATGGTCGTAGAATACCGGTTGGTGCAAAGCACAGGGGACACATACAGAGTATGTATCCCCTCATATTGAGTCGGATGAAGTGCGACTACTATCTGTACTCAGGCGATAGCGCCAACCACTGATGGATCAATGAAATGGACCACTCGCGAGCCGAACGCTCGATACTTGGCGACAACCTTGTCGTTGAAATTCCCTTCCACAGACGTAAAGCTATCACCGTAGAACTCATCCACGAATCCGACGTGAGTATAGTCGGGGTTTGTCTCCAAATTGAACTCGGCAGATCCTTCCAGGAACAAACTTCCTGCCTGTACATCTGATTCTTCATGGTCAGTGATCAGCACATTGCTTTCTCGCGCCCACTGGCCCAACTCATCGCATGAAAGAGAATAGGGGATCCCGGCATATGCATCCCCCGCCGGCGCTGAGCTGAACGAGTTGCGTGCCTGGGTGATGCAGAATGAAACGAATCCTGCACACCAATAGTATTCCGGTCCATCAAATCCCTGACTGTACAGTCGTACCCACGGACCTTCATTCACATTTAGTTCACGTGCGCCAGACTTCAGGTGACGTTTGGCATATGCCAGCGCAGTTTCACGTATCGTGTGCTTGGTTGGGATTTCACGGAGCGCATGGTTGAAACTTGCGGTGAGAATCCCCCAGATCCTTTCATCGAGCATTTCGGCGCCAGTCATTGAGCGTAAAGCATGGCGGGTTGCGGCATCGAACTCACCGTCAATGTGGACGGTAAACCCGAGCAGGTTCAACAGTTCCTGGAACAGTTTTACATTTTCGCCCTGCATTCCCATCGTCAATGGACCGGGATATTCCGGTACTTCGCCGAATGGAATCTTCACACTCATCAAGCCTCCAGAACTTAGGCTAAACTGTTGATTCAACAAGTATTTAGGTAGGAAATGGCGTTTTAACCGCAAGGATCATACGGACGCCCGCGAGAGAATATACAAACGATCAACGCTAAATATGAAAAACACTGTCAATTAATTATTATTGTATCGGGAGATATCTCACGGTGTTATCGCGTACTCCATGTGCAGTGACAACTCGAATTCACGGCGACTAAACAGCTCCTGAAAGAAATAGGATTGATGTGCCTCGTACAGACGTATCGTGGCACACGGGCGAACTATCAGGTAATCTTGAATATAGATATTCGCTTCCAATTCCAGATTGTTGTTGAAATCAAGTCCAGCATACCCGCGCTCTTCATGCCAGAATACGTCAAAGGTTCGGTGTTGAAAACCAACGTGAAACTGAAACGCTTCGCTGATCAGAAATGCGAGCTGAATTCTCCCATGGAGCTCATCCCCATAATCGACAAGTTCAGAATTCTCGCTTTCCCAGCTTCCGTTGTGCCAGCATTCGCCTTCGACATGCAAGCCGAAATATTCATTCATCTCTCGATAGTAGAGCACCGCTATCCCGTAATCCCATGATCCGTCCCCGAGTGGAACCTTCCGATCCCTGAGCGGATCAACGTCATCCGCCGTATTGCCGGTCGGAACACGGATACCGCAAGCAAGCGAGAGATGCTGGTCTTGGTCGTTGTTGGAGTAGAGCCCAAAACGGGTCATGATTTCAATGTCACTCACGCCGAAACTCCTGGGATAATATGTCTCAAGCTGGCGAATACCATCTCTACTTTTATTGTGAACAGCTTCCGGCCACAGCCGATATCGGAACGGCAGATTCAACAAGAGTTCAATTCGATCATGCAATCCTGCACCGATCATCAGGTTGAGGTAGAGATCGTGATAGTAGCCCCGCTTGTAAGAGTAATAGTATTCACCAGATGGCATACTGCATTCGTCGATTGATGGCTTCTCGGTTATCCCATAGTCTGCTCGAAGTGCTACGATAGATTGGTTCGGCTTCAGAATCTCTGCGTCCCGCCAGAGCAACTGTGCGTAGGTGGGCACTGAAAGAAGAAACAGGGTAACAATCAGGTAGAGTACGACGAAGTGGTAATGGCGCATGTGACCCTCAGTGAAGTGACCCACGTGTACTCAATGACTCGTGTTCAACCTTCACTCAAATCACATGTTCTACCTGTAATTAGTCAATGAGGATATGCAAGAAATACCGCGCAGCTGTATATGATCCACACTGCCTGGTTTACGTACTCAAGCTGGATAGTCCAAGTTCCAAACGGCCCGAACTCATAACTCAATCCCGTTCAACCTAAACGCAGAATACACCATGGCCAGCAAACCCCAGATGATGAAGAATCCCCAGTAATAGGTGTAGTAAGCAAGTGGTCCACGTGATGGATAGACGTACGCTTTTTCCATCACGTAGAGGATCACATTGATGTACAATGAGCATATTCCCGCGCATGCCCAGAGCAAATATCCCCACGTCGTACCCAGAATTACTCCGATAGATCCTGCGATGAGCAGAGGAGCCAATATCATCCAATCGGCGATTGCTGCGCCATAAGCGAATCTGAAATGCGTCTCGTTTCGCCACTCAGCACCTTTCGCGATCAGTATGTCTTTTGCTTGCTGACCTTTGGGATTGATCAGGATGGTGATCTGTGCGAAAAACAGAGGGAGCAGGGTGATTCCGCCGAAAACAACGAGTATCCATGTGATGAAAGTGGGTTCCACATTCACTCCCGTTAGAGATTCTACATTCAGCGGAAAAAGCGGCGTTGTCGTGCCAGGTACCAAGTACCCCAGAGTGAAAATGCCATAAAACATGCAGGAAGCAGGACGACAGCAATCGACATTGGCTGGTGTTTGATGCCAGCCTCAGCGAGGAACTTCTGCGATGACCAGAAAACCACAGGCCAATACAACGTGAGTGCAAATGCCATCCAGGAAGCGATCGCGCCAAACCATCGTAATCGTACTAGTCCGATGACCGCAATCAGGAAGACTGGCAACAGGAGATAGGTATCAGCGAGCGCAATGCCGCGATTCACTTCGACGATCGCTGGATCTATCAGATCACGTTGATCCTGCAAACCCCAACTGGCGACCAAATCGTAGTTGAAAATGGCCAACGTCTGACCGAGTGTCCACAAGATCAGATTCACAATGTGAAATACAACAATGATCCAAATTCCGGTCGGAATTTGCTTTTTCAGGCTCACGTCGTCCCCGCTAATTGTTATTCACATTGAGGACTATTCTTTACAGCTGTGGAACCACAACAGCTTTGGTCTTTGATTGTGGAAGTTTGCGCAGGCAGATGGAATAACCGTCATTTTGAAGTGTGCGGATGATATCACAATCGTCACGGCTGAGGCTGACAGATTCGGCGATCACAATTTTGTCCTCGCCCGTACCCAGGTTCGCGAGGTGAATTTCTCCGGGAATCGCGCCCCCGTCGATCAAACGTTTGAGATCGGTACAACTGGCGACAATCAGCAGGCACCGATGCGCTGTGCATCCACATTCCTGATACCGCTTGACGGCATCATCGATCGTGATGATGCCCCCTTTCACCCCTTGCATCTGTTCTTCGTAGAGCGAACGTTCTTCGGGGTTGTTAGCGACTGAATCGTGGGCGAGCCACACCTCTTCTGCCCAGCCTTTCGCCCAGCCGTAGAGGATCTGACCGTGAAACAGACGGTCGTCTACTCGTATGACAAGTCCGTTCAGGTCTTCTGCTGGTTGCGCGACCATTTCACCTCCACACAGCGACGGCCATCCCGGACCATCCGTTCCGCGAGTTCTTCGAACTCTGTGCTTTCACGGTTCATCAGAAACGAGATCAACATGCCAATGTTGACCCCGCTGACAACAGCCTGCCCTTCCTTAATCGCCGCGAATGATCTAATCGTTGGCGAAGTTCCGGGAGTGTCGGTGAATACAATGAATGGATCGTCTCCAATCATTGAGTGCACTGTGTCCGTAATCTCGCCTGCGGACATGCCGAGCGTACTCATCGCAAGGAGTCGCTCCTGTCGCCCTACAAGGTGTTCGACTTCCTGAACGAGGACTTCGCCCAGCCCGCCGTGGGTCACGACTAGTGCGCCCGTAATCATCACTCGAAATCTCGCATCAGGTAGTTCTTGACCTGTCGTCGATTCATTTCTTCTGTCATCCGCCGCTGCATATCCTCCGCCGGATTCATACCGTAAACCCGCAGATGAATTTGCAGCGCAATCACCTCCGCGATCATGGAGATATTCTTACCCGGGAAGATGGGTAACCGTAGCAATGGTACCTCTACTCCCAGGTAGCTGGTGGATTCATAATCCAGCCCAACTCGTTCCCACTCGAACGAATCATCCCACTCTTCGAGGTGAACCTCGACTTCGACACGTTTCTGGATTCGCATGCCGCGCACGCCAAACATGCGCTTCACATCGATCAGCCCGACACCTCGAACCTCCATGATGTGGCGTGTAATCTCCGGAGCCGTCCCGATAAGGACGCCTTCTGCCCTTTTGTCGATGCGCACTCTGTCGTCGGCAACAAGACGGTGACCTCGTTCAACAAGGTCGAGCGCGATTTCCGATTTGCCAATGCCGGACCGTCCCGTAAACAACAATCCGGTACCGTACACATCCACCAGCGAACCATGTACGCTGATTGTTGGCGCGAATTGATCGTTCAGGTAATCGCTCAGCAGATGGTTGAGATCAGTAGTCGTCAGCGATGTTCCGATCAGCGGGATATTGCGTTCGCTGGCCTGGACAAGCAATTCGACTGGAGGTTGATTCCCATTGGTGATAATCAGACACGGTATCTCAAATTCCATCACCTTGGTGATGGTCTCTTGCCTGGCACTATCTTCCAGCCCGCGCAGGTAGAATATCTCGGTGTTACCCAGGATCTGGATGCGTTCGAATGAGAACAGTTCGAGGTACCCGGCGAGTGCCAAACCAGGTCGATAAATGTGCCGCACCTCAATCCGGCGTTGCATGCCCTCGGCGCCGGCTAACATTCGAAGCTTCAACCGTTCTTCATTATCCTCGAAGAATTGCTTCACTTCGATGAAATCGATGATCCGCCCTTTGCGTTGCGGTTTCTGTTCTTCGTTCTCGCTCATCCGTTTTCACGCAGCTTTTCTTTATGACGCTTGAGTTGTTCTACCAACTTGTCAACGGCAACTTCAACAGAAATTTCAAATTTATCAGACATTTCGGAGGCGAATAGGGTTTCGCGGGGCAGTTCGAGCCGGATACGAGCCTCTTTCTGGTGTAACTGACCTTCGAGAATAACTGTGGCTTGGATCAAGCGGTCGTAATACTTCTCCAATCTGCCTGTTTCCTTCTCAACGTATTGCTTCAACTCTTCGCGAACGTTGATGCCATCACCCTGAATAATCACCTGCATACTGCCTCCCGGGCTAAAGGGTTAAAGTGTATCACTGACTCGTCCCGTCGTCACGAGCTTCCGCACGGGGATGCCGTGCGTACACTTTTTTCAGATGCTCACGTGTGACGCGGGTATAGATTTGTGTTGTCGACAGACTCGAGTGACCGAGCAGTTCCTTGATCGAAAGCAGATCTGCACCGTTTTCGAGCATGTGGCTTGCAAACGCATGGCGCAATGCGTGCGGATGATTGCCTTCGTTCACTCCGGCAGCTTTCATCCTTCTGCGAATAATTTCTCGCGCGACGCGAACATCCAAGCGTTTCCCACGTTTGCCAAGAAACAACGCCTGACCGGACTGTTCGTTGAGCCACTTTGAGCGCAGGTTCAGCCAATTCTGCAGCGCTTTCTTCTCTTGCACGCCTATCGGGACAGTTCGTTGCTTGCTACCCTTCCCAGTGACTCGCATCCAACCATGTTTCATGTCCAGCGAACGCAAGTTCAGTCCGGTCGCTTCACTGATCCGCAGTCCGCTGCCATACAACACTTCGATCAATGCATCGTTTCGGGCATGTTCGACATCGTCTTCAGTTCGAATTGGCGTGTCCGAAAGGGAACTCTCAATCTCCGCCATTGAAGGTACAGAGGGCAGCCGTTTCTCTTGTTTCGGACCATCAACAGATTCTGCTGGCGATCCCTCGATCACTCCCTGGTCAACCATGTAGCGGAAGAAAGTCTTCAACGATGATAGAGTTCGCGCCTTTGTTTTGCGTGAGACTGGGGACGATCGGTTATGCAAATCGTGTTGGGACAGGGCGCCAAGATATCGGCGAATGTGACGCAGGGTAATGAAATCAGGTGCTATTTCATGACCTGCCTGATGTTCGATAGTGTCGAGGAATTTACGTATATCTGATCCATACGCGCGGATGGTATGTTCGGAAACGTTCTCCACCGCACGGAGGTGGGACAGCCAGTTGTCGAGTTGCTTGCGCATGCACTCTCAAATCCGTGGATACTGTAAGATACGAACAGAAAAGGGGAGCTCGCGCTCCCCAGATCAAATCTTAGCTCTTCATATCAACGAATTCTGCGATGTGCTCCACATTAGAAACACAGCCGAGAATAAGCTCGCGGATTACTTTTTCTTCTTTGTCGCAGCCTTTTTGGTAGCAACCTTTTTCTTCTTGGTTGCCGTCTTTTTCGCAGCTGGTGGCGCGTCCGGATTGACTTCCTTGTGTTTACACTCCGGACAGACGAAATTCGCACCCTTCATTGTCATCAATGGGTAACTACAGCTTGGGCACACCTTCTCCACCGGCTCATCCCAGAACGCAACCTTGCATTTCTTCTCTTTCCAGTTGGTACAGGAATAGAAGAGCTTGCCGCGACGAGTGCGTTTGGCGACAACTGTCCCACCACATCCTTCACGTGGACATGGGATTTTAACATCCGGAAGATTCGGCTGCTTGCCCTCTTCGCCGGGAACTTGTTCTGTATGGCGACACTTCGGATATCGGTTGCAACCTATGAACTTCCCGTTCCGCCCCATACGATATACAAGATCGCCTTCGTTGCAGGTTGGGCACTTGCGGTCGACGAGTTCCGGTTCTTTCTTCGCCTCGCCGTTTTCACCGTTGTTCTTCTCGATGAACTTGCAGTCGGGGTAGCGGTTGCATGAAACAAACTTTCCGAACCGGCCCCACCGTTCAACCAAATCACCTTCGCCACATTGCGGACATTTGCGACCAGTGGAAGTCATGGTCGACTTCCTGATCTCATCCTTGTTCTGCTTGAAGTGTTCGATGCGTTCGCTGAACGGCTCCCAGAATTTGCGGACGGTCTCTGTCCAATCCCCGCCCTCTTCAACCTCGTCCAGCGCCTCTTCCATCTGCGCGGTGAAGCTGGTGTTGAACACATGCTCGAATTCGCGAACCAGTACGCCGTTGACCGTACGTCCGAGGTCCGTCGGCGCGAGACGTTTGTTTTCGTTTCGCTCGACGTACTTGCGGTCCATGATCGTGCTGATGATCTGCGCGTAGGTGGACGGTCGTCCAATGCCCAACTCGTCCAGCATCTTGACCAGCGTAGCTTCTGAGTAACGTGGCGGCGGTTGCGTAAACTTCTGCTCGCTCTCTATGTCGCTGATCTCGGCCGAATCGCCTGGCTTTGGATCGGCTTTCGCAACACCAGCCTTTACTTCGCCCTTGTCATTCAGCTTAGTCTCACGGAACAAAGCTTCTGGCAGGTCTTCGCTGATCTCTTCTTCGTTCCTGCCGTTCGCCGGATCGTCATTGGCGACATCGCCCCACAGACGACGGAAACCTGGGAACACCAGCCGACGCCCGACTGCGCGTAACAAGTACGCTTCTTTCGCGTTCTCGATCTCACCTTTGATTTTGTTCTGCAAGTTTTGATCAGCAGGATCGAGCTTTTTATTCTTCTCCGCCAGTTTCGCAATCCGTTTAGCGATTGCACTCTGGATCAGATCAGGTGTCAGGTCGGACGGCGCACCAACACCTATATCAACGGTGATACCATCGAACAACGCGTCTGCCATCTGAGTCGCAACGAAGCGGTTCCAGATCAACTCATACAGGCGGAACTCGTCACGCTTGAGGTATTTCTTAACGGACGCCGGTGTACGTGTAACATCGGTCGGACGGATGGCTTCGTGCGCATCTTGTGTTCGCTTGCCCTTAGCCTTGCTGTATTGACGGGCTTTCGGACTCAGATAGGTATCGCCGAACTCACTCTGGATGAATCCTCGCGCAGCACCGATCGCTTCCGGAGAGATCCGCATGCTGTCCGTACGCATGTAGGTGATCAAACCGACAGTGTCATCGCCGAGCTCGATACCTTCATATAGTATTTGCGCGCTCCGCATCGTGCGCTTGCCACCCATGCCGAGACGGTGCGATGATTCCTGCTGCAATGTGGAAGTGGTAAACGGTGCCTTCGGCTTCTGCGCATTGATCCGGCGCTTGATCTCGACTAAACGAGCAGGCAGATTCTCAAGCTGTTGCTCAACTTGCTTGGCTAACACTCCTGAATTGATATCCAGATCTTCGCCGCCGAGCTTGGTCAGCTTGGTTCGGAAGGCAGACAGTTCTGCCAGCTCCGCCATGGCGTGGAAAGTCCAGTACTCTTCAGGTACGAATGCTTCGATCTCTTCTTCACGTTCGACAACGAGGCGTAGCGCTACTGACTGAACACGTCCTGCCGACAAGCCACGGGCGATCACACTCCACAGCTCCTTGCTGACGAGATAGCCGACAAGGCGGTCGAGCACACGGCGAGCCTGCTGCGCGTCCACACGGTTCAGGTTAATCTGACCGGGTGTCTTTACCGCTTCGAGAACTGCGCTTTTGGTAATCTCGTTGAAGGTGACTCGCTGAATTGAGCCGTTCCGGTTACCGAGCAGGTGCGCGATGTGCCAGGCAATCGCTTCTCCTTCACGGTCGGGGTCCATCGCGAGCAGCACTACCTGCGCTTTGTCGGCTGCTTTCCGGAGTTGTTCAACTGTCTTTTTCTTCTCCGGAATGATCACATATTCCGGCTTGAAGTTATTGTCGATGTCAACGGCGAGGTCTTTATTCGGCAGATCGCGAATATGTCCAACAGACGCCTGAATAGTATAATCCTTGCCGAGATAACGCGATAGTGTTCGTGCCTTTGCGGGCGACTCAACGATAAGTAGTTTCGAGGCCATGCGGTCCTTACCTGGGATCAGTAATCATCAACATCCATAGAGGGGCGCTCTACAGATACAGCCGGTCACGGAGACCGGCTGAGAAAATAGTCATGGATTTGCCGAAAGCGAGAGGGTATCTCCCTCGATCAGGAATCTGGAGGCAGTTTTTATCCCTCAAGTATCTCTTCTTCTTCAATCTGCACGCTTGGCGCACGTTCGTATCTCTGGGCCAGTTCACGCATCTGAGCTCCCAGTTCGTGGCTGAGCTGTTCGCGGCTGACGCGCCAGCTCCAATTCCCGGACGCGAGCCCCGGGGTGTTCATTCGTGCCTCAGCTCCGAGCTTCAACCAATCCTGGATCGGAACGATTGCCATGACGCCGGGTGAGGCAAACGCCATCCTGATCAGCTCATCCTCGATTTCGCCCAGCTTGTGACCCACATGCTGTTCCATGTGCGCCAGGCCTTTTTCCGTTGCTTCCTGCTCGAGCCACCCGCGAGTGGTGTTGTTGTCATGCGTGCCTGTGTAGACAACGGAATCGACTGTGTGATTGTGCGGCAGGAACATGTTCATCGGCCCGCTGTCCCACGCGAATTGCATTATCCGCATGCCGGGGAAGCCGAACGTTTTGCGCAGATTTTCCACGCCTTTCGTGATCACACCAAGGTTTTCAGCTACGACGTTGACATTCCCCATCCGTGCACGCAACGTGCTGAACAGGTCATGGCCTGGTGCTGGCACCCACCGCCCGTTGATCGCAGTTTCCTCACTCGCTGGTATTTCCCAACAGGCGTCGAATCCACGGAAATGGTCGATGCGCACGATGTCCACCAACTCGAAGGTGGCTTGCAGTCGTGCTTCCCACCAACTAAACCCTTCGTCACGGTGAGCGTCCCATTTATAGAGCGGGTTACCCCATCGTTGGCCGGTTTCACTGAAGTAATCGGGCGGAACTCCGGCAACAACCGTTGGATTGCCAGCATCATCCAGATGGAACAGGTGACGGTTTGCCCAGACATCTGCACTATCATATGCAACGAAGATCGGGAGGTCGCCGAGAATCTTGATGCCTTTTTGCATCGCATAGTGCCGCACTATCCACCAGTGGGTGATCGCCTTGTATTGCAGCCAGCGTTGGAACTCGATACGCTCAGCCAGCTCTTCACTAATCTGGGAAATTGCGTCTGCGTGACGATCCCGCAGCTCGACAGGCCATTCGTTCCACGGTCGTCCGTCATGGAAGGACTTCAGCGCCATGAATAATGCGTAGTCGTCCAACCAACTCTGGAAACGCTGCTTGAACTGAAGGAAGTCAGCTCGATCAATTTCGCTGGCATCATTTGTGAACGCTTGAAACGCCTGATTCAACAGATCCATCTTGATTGGAATGACCGCGCCATAATCGACCGCCTGCTGCGGCATATTGCGTAGAGGCTCCAGATCAGACGTTGAGAGTAACCCGTCGTCCGTCAACCGGTCCAATGATATAAGAAGAGGGTTCGCGGCGAACGCTGAGAAACATTGGTACGGACTGTCACCATAGCCGGTAGGTCCGAGCGGCATGACTTGCCAGATGGTGTGTTCTGCTTCTACCAGCCAGTCGACGAACACCAGCGCTTCCGCACCCAATTCGCCGATGCCGTTAGGGCCAGGCAAAGATGTCGGATGCAAGAGCACACCGGCGCGACGTGTATCATCAAACATGATTCTGTCCTTGAATAGATGTATCTGTTGCTGACAAGGTAGATTACAGTAATACATACGAACAAATTGACTGGAGTTCTTGCTGCACCCCGCGAGGTCAGGTCATAAAGAACGGGAACCGGTCTACGCGTTTACAGGTGCGTTACCTTAGGGCTGCACGACCGGTATATGAAACTCCCTAGATTCCTGAGGAGGAACAAGACGATGAAACGGTTTGCTATTATCATGCTCGCTGTCGGGTTGTTGGTATTACCTCTGACCTCCTTCGCCCAGCTCTTTGGTGATCCCAGCGATGATCGAACTCCGTGGGCATTTGAAGCATCCGTGTTTGGCCATCTCACCAATCGCGATCTGACTCAGATGAATGATCACATTGGCGACGCACCTGAGTATTTCGGTGAGCAGGGTTTGTATGCTGGATATGAGAACGTGAACACACTTGATGATCAAATTGCTACGGATTTCCGCATTGGTTTCCGTTTTCAGAATTTCCATTTCGGTGGTGGATACCAAGGTTTTGGAAAGAACTCTGGCGGCTACACTTTGAATCACAATTTTTTTGGAGCTCAAGAATACGAAGTAGAACTGTCCTCGCGCGAATTTTACGGGTACATCGGATACCTGCATCCGATCAACGAATGGTTTTCAGCCGGACCTATGTTCTCTTATGGCTTCGGTACATTGTCTGGAACTCTGATGGACCAGGTTGATCCGCAATTAGGAGATCGCGAAGCAGAACTTTCTGGTACATACACTCCATTCCGAGCTGAGGTTAGAGGTCGTGTTAAGCTTACGCGATACGTCTGCATAGATATCGGTGGTGGGATCTGTTCAGGATCAGTTGCAGATTTCGAAGCTGACTACGGTATAAACGGGGTTTATGGTATATCAGGCAGCAAAGGCCCCGTTCCAGATTACCAAGACGTACCGATTGAGCTCGACTTTTCCGGTTGGTATATCAGAGGCGGAATCACCCTGTTAAATCCGTTAGGACTGGATTGACAGTAGTGAGAATTCCCCTTTCGGATTTATTGGATTCCATTTGTTCAAGTGTTGATCATATCCGGAGTTGAATAACAAACAAAAGCACTTTTGCGAAGCATATCTGGTGGAGGGTCAGGAAAAAGAGAGCCCGTGACTCTGGAGTACTTGTTAAGCCGAACGCATACGCGTTCGGCTTTTTTGTTATCGGTTTATAGTATTTCGCTTAATCGACATATATCGCTCTTCCAACAACGTAAATAACGTAATATCGCGCGATCATTCTGCGGGAACCTGAGTATTCATGATAGAATTAAAACTGTTGCATTCTGTTACTCCACGTGTTATTCTGATACTTGAGATATAAGAATACTCATAAGGATTCATCCTGTGACAGACACATCGCGCCAACTTGGGATTTTCAGAACAATGCTCGTGTACGCGGGTATCCGCAACATACCGAAGCCACTGCCGTTTCCACACTTGGATCCGGTAGACGAGTTCTGGAGCTGGAAAGTGGTTCGGCGCTGTGGAAATGATGGCAGGACTGCTTTGCAGGATCGAATTCTGGAAGCTACGGCGAAGCTCGCCGAGGAGATCGCATGGAACTACGATACAGAAACCGCGCCTTTGGCGTTAGACGTGAATGACAGTACCTCATTCGGAGAGTTGTACGGGGATTGGTTTGTGACTGAAACCATGTCCTTTGGTAGTAGAGGTGTAGCAGTTTAGGGAATCTTGCAGCTCAAGACAGGGGTTGCGAGTCGGGAGGCTTAAGATGAAGTCAGCAAAGGTTTTAGTCTGGGTAGTTATCATTCTGTTGAGCCTGGTCAGCCTGGCCAGCGCGAGTGGATCACAGATCTTTTCAAAGGAAGAAGTCTGGCAGATTGTGCCAGCGATGGAAGACGGTTTCTATAAGATTCAGATCATTCTGAAACGTGGTCTGTACCTCAATCTTAACCGTATCCCCGAGATTGAAACGGTGAACAACTGGCAGCTCCGTGACGGTTGGGGACACAAGTTGGTAATTCGAGAGATCGTACCTAAGGCTACCACCTCTGGTATTTCGCAAATCATGTTGACGTTGAAGAAGGATCCGTTAAGCTCGGTAACGGTAGACTTCAAGCACAACCGTCTTGGGGTAGCGCGACGCCTAAACTCGATTGCGGGCGACGGCGGCCGTATCGCATACACGGATCACGAAGCGTTTTACACCCAGGCATATCCGACAACGATTCAGGTGGAACGTGTGCTGGACCAGGCGGCGATGGTCTCGTTCGCCTACGACTTGCAGGGTGTGATTATCGGGTACAACGCGTTAAGGACGGCGGACCATAAGGCGTTAGCCTGGCGTTACCAGTTGAACCTCGGTTCAGACGGTGCATTTGGAAGTATTGCGAGTGTTCGGAACGGTACAACTACGTACCTTCGGGCGCAGGCAAATCGATTTTATTACACAACCTTCAATCGAGCTCTACAAGTTGAGACCTACTTCGGCTACTATGTCGAAACTGTGCTTGATCAGCGTACTGAGCAGATGCTGCAGCTTCGGAACAAGACTTTGGGTGCGGGGTTCATGTTTGAAGTTCCCTACACCAATTTCCTTTCGAAACTTGATTTGGACAGACAGATGACGCGTGATGTCGCACCGATGCGCATCCGGTACGAGCATCTGTGGTCGGGTATTGACTTCCAGGGTTGGTTCACACCGTCTCGAAACATCATCGAGGTAGAGTGGGAGCTACCATTCTCTCGTTTCCTGATCGTTGATTTGGGATATGAGTGGAACCGGATGGCTCAGGCGATGCCTATCTACACTCAGATGGACGGTGGTATCATTGACCGGACCAAGGTCGGGGACGCTTCCTATTACCATGTACGAATCGCGCAGGAACTGGCATTTCTCCTTGATGCACTTGGCGGTGTGCCATTCTTCGACATCCGTGACACTGCCTTTGTCGCGAACAATTTCATTTACTTCGAATATGCTGCCGGAAGGCAAGCGCCATCATTTGAAGATCGTATTGAACGCAAAATTGGGATCAGCGTGAGCTTCTAGCCCACGTACTGGTTTCCGTAGCAAACCTCCCAGCCCGCACTACTTCTGTCTGCGAATGCAGATGGTTGGTGGTGTGGGCTTTCCTTTGTTCCCCGCAGGTTGTACACTTATAGCAAGCGCGTGGATTTATTACACGTAACATGGATTGTTGCTCATGTCATACGAAACATAATTCAGGTCACACTTGTTCGCTGCGATTTTCAAACTAATCCGTCCCCATCACTGGGTGAAAAACAGCCTGGTGTTTGCACCATTGGTTTTCTCCGGGGCATACACGCAGCTGGATTCATGGATTCTGGCGGTCGTGGCATTCGTCGGATTCTCGCTTACAGCGAGCGGAATCTACGCGATCAACGACGTGTTTGACATCGAGTATGATCGTCAACATCCGGTGAAGAAGAAGCGTCCAGTTGCAGCGGGGTTGCTATCAAAACGCGCTGCTGTCATCACTGCAGTTGTATTTCTGTTCGCCGGCATAATGGTGAGTTTGTGGTTAAGTTTTGATGCCGCGATGTTTGCAAGCGGTTATGTGATTCTGATGTTATTGTACAGCGCGGTATTGAAGAACGTGCTGTTGCTGGACGTTCTGATCATTGCGGTGGGATTGACAATTCGCGCGCTTTATGGCTCAGTCGCAATAGATGTCGTTATCTCACACTGGCTGCTTATCTGCGCATTTCTGATATCACTGATGCTGGCTTTAATAAAAAGGCGTCAGGAACTGGCTCGGCTCGGGGATCAGTTGGAAAAGGCCCGTCGCAATCTGCGCGATGCTCCGCCGCTGCGTGCCTGGGATCATTGGATTAATTCTGTGGCAGGGATCACAATTCTCGCGTATATCCTGTACACGGTGGATGGTCGAACCGTTGAACACGTTGGCTCAAACCACCTGCTGTTTACGGTGCCATTTGTTATCTATGGGATCTTCTCCTACCTCGGCAAAGTTCAGAAGACGAACTCGGGTGAAGATCCAACAGAAGCGTTGATCAAAGATCCATCGATCATGGTCGCTGTCGCTGGGTGGCTGACAGTGGTCTTTCTCGTGCTGAATGGTACGTTGTAATAAAGTGGAAATCGCTTGCGTTGGCATGAAACAAAGCTCACTGGCTGGGGTCGTCAGACACGATCGTCCGTGCTTCTATCAGAACCAGGGCATGTCGCTGATCTGGCTTCGCTGAACGAATCAGGGAATCAACTGATCGCTCATGCACTCGGACGCAGTTATGGCGACGCAGCCTTGAACACGGATCACCGGGCGGTTCGGACCACCCAGCTTGATCGGGTGCTCGAATTTGATCGAGATCGTGGTGTCATCGTTTGTGAGGCAGGGATCAGTCTCGACGATTTGATAAGTATCGCCCTTCCGCACGGCTGGTTTGTTCCGCTGACCCCAGGTACTCGATTTGTGTCAATCGGTGGGTGTTTCGCTGCGGACGTACACGGAAAGAACCATCACGTAGCTGGGACATTCTCGCAGCATGTGCAGTGGTTCGATCTGCTGAATGCTGAAGGTGAGACTATCCGGTGCAGCCAGACTGAGAACAGCGACCTGTTCCACGCCACGGCTGGTGGTATGGGCTTGACCGGATTGGTTATTCGAGTCGCCTTGAAATTGAAAGCCGTGGAAAGTGCATATGTGTCCGTTCGGCATGAGAAATCGTATTCTCTGGCGGACACAATGCAACTGCTGACCACAGCTGATGCGGATTGGGAATCGACTGTCGCCTGGATTGATGGTCTCGCGTCAGGATCAAGTCTTGGATGTGGCGAAGTGATTGTCGGACGTCCGACATTGCGAACAGAGCTTCCCTCTTCCCTGTCGTTCGATCCATTGAAAATCCCAACTTCGCCTTCCTTGCGAGTGCCATTTGATTTGCCGGTCAATATCGTGCACAAACCCATTGTGTCGGCGTTCAACCTGGTCCGGTTCCGACGAATCCGTGAGGGAGAAACTGTTGAATCGATTCAGCAGTTTTACTATCCGCTGGATGCTGTTGGCAATTGGAACCGGCTGTATGGACCACGCGGATTCCACCAGTACCAGTTCGTCATTCCGGACGACGGCGCGGAAACCGTGATTGGCGATACATTGAACACAATTAAGCGCGCAGGGCTGCTGCCAGTGTTGGTTGTGTTGAAGCGGTTCGGTGAGGGTAGCGGCTGGCTGTCGTTCCCGATGCGTGGTTGGACACTCGCAGTTGATCTGCCCTCGCATTCGCGCTTGTTTGATGTACTGGACGACTTGGACGAACGGATCATTGCAGCTGGTGGAAGAGTGTATCTGGCCAAAGACAGTCGGCTCAGTCGCCACCGGTTCCGGCAGATGTACACGGAGTATGAACGGTGGGTAACTGTGAAACGTGAGATTGATCCACGGTGCAGATTCTCGTCAGACCTTTCGCGACGGCTAGGCATTGACGATGACGTGTCTGGAGGTGGATCATGATTCAACGCTGGATCATCGTCGGGGCAACAGGCGGCCTGGGATCGGAGATTGCACGCGAACTGGCGGGCAAAGGCTGCGAGCTCTGTTTGATCGGTTCCCCCGATTCACGTGATCGATTGGAAGAAAACGCGCGTGATCTGGAAAACCGTTCTGGCCATCCTGTTCAGATAGCAACCTTAAGCGCGACTGATTCGGGTAGATTTGCGTCGGTGCTGGATGAATTAGTTCAATCCGGGGAGCCGTTCGGTTTGATCTGGGCAGTGGGTGTGCTCTGGGATCAGGTTGAATTGCAACGCGATCCGGAAAGAGTTCGCGAATATCACCAGATTAACTATACCTCTGCCAGCGAATTTCTGGAGTTAGCTGCGACAAGAATGGAATCATCTGGTGTCGGTCATATCGTCGCTCTGGGAAGTCCGGCTGGTGATCGGGGACGGAGATCCAACTACCTGTACGGTGCAGCAAAAGCCGCTCTGCATATACAATTGGAAGGCATGCGTCACCGGTTCGCGGGCACGTCGATCAAGGTCACCACAATCAAGCCCGGCCCGACGCGCACACCGATGACCGCAGGATTGAAACAACCGTTACAGGCAGAGCCGAAACCGCAGGCTGTGCGAATCGTGCAAGCCATTGAACGTGGCAAAGCTGTTGTTTACACTCCACCTGTCTGGTGGCCGATCATGCATTTGATCCGACATCTGCCACGATTCGTCTTCGACAAACTGGACATATAGATATATGACACACCACGGTAGCAGTTTTGGCAAACCAGGCATCACTGGTGTTGAATACGAAGCCGCCGTCGGTTCAATCCGACGCTGGTTAACCAAGGTGTTTGGTTCCGGCCTGGGAACAGGATATATCAACCGCGCACAGGGCACCGCCGCCAGCGCGTTGTTGGTTCTGTTGTGGGTGATATTCGTGCCGAAAAATCGACGTGCTGAATGGAAAACAGCGTTGTGGTTGAACGTGATCAGTGTTCCGCTCAGCGCTTGGGGTGAGAGAATGTGGGGTGATGATCCGGGCCGGATCACGATTGACGAGTTCGCTGGTCAGGCAATCGCGTTGGCGGGACTGCCGTCGCGAAACTGGCGTTGGCTGCTCGCGGCGTTTGGCCTGTTCCGCCTGTTCGACGTGTTCAAGCTACGTTTCACCCGCCGTCATATCGAGACCATTCCCCACGGCTGGGGTGTCACACTCGATGACACTCTGGCCGGTGTGTTCGCCTGGATTGTGCTCCAGGTAAGCGCAGTATTTGCGTCAAAGCGCTGAAATACAAAGAGGGATACCCGTGTCTGACACGAATATCCCCTCCACTCATCATTAAACGTTTGAAGCAGCCGTTCCGGCGCCATCTTACTTCACAAGAACCAACTTCTGAATTTGAGCGATCTCACCAGTAACTTCAGCCTTGATGAAATACAGTCCGGTAGCCAAGTCTGAACCATCGAGTAAAAAGCTGTGGGTTCCAGCTCCATATTCAGCGTTCACCAGTTGAGTGACCAACCGTCCCGTTGCTGCATAGATCTTGATACTCAAATTGGTTGTTTCCGGAAGGCTTACCCGTACCGTTGTGTTGCTGTTGAACGGATTAGGATACCCCGGAGAAAGCGTGAAATCAGTGGGCTGTCCTGAAACAGACGGACCACACTGTTCACCTGAGATGTTCCACGGCGAATGTGACCAAGAAGATGGGTCAGTAGCGCCAGACCTCAGTCCAGTTTTTGTGAAGATAAAGCTGTCCCGGTCTGCAATGACACCGTAGCTAATATTGCCGATGTAACCGGTGAAAATGTATGTCCCTGATGGTGCCTCTGCAGGAATTTCAAGTGAGAGATTAAATAGCTCAAATGGTCCGACCGGTAGAGTTCCCCTTCTACGACTCAAAGGAACAAACACCTGACCATTCGGTAGCTCGACACCAGTCCAAGCGTCTACGAGACGTGGTATTTGGGTGTTGTTTGTCAGTGTGGCTCCATAGACTATCGCACCACCTGCTGGCGGGACAGTTGTGTTTATCGGATGTAGTTCAATATCAATAGGAGGTGGAATTGGAGTGCCCAACTGTTCCCAATACGTGAATTCATCACCAGATGCATCCCACCCCTGGGCAGCGCCAAGAGCATCGATATCACCATCATTGTCAACATCACCTGCATGAATATTCCACGGAGTATCGTAGTAAGCTCTGATTGTGTGTGAGATCCAACTTCCCAGATTATTCTCGTACCAATAGACCGCATTAGACCCACTGGTTGCGACTAGAACATCCTTGTCACCGTCCAAATCAAAATCTGCGGCTTCGGCATCTCGCACTCCAGTAATGTTGGTTACGATTTGATGAGGGATCCATGTTCCATCGGAATTCTCATACCAGTTAACCTCACCGGTGAGCTGCCCTCCAAGGAGATCCACATCACCATCATCATCAAAGTCCAGAGCTTGTACGCTCCATGCATCAGCAGCCGAGGCGTCGATAGTGTGCGTCTGGAAAACCCCTCCATCATTTTCATACCACTCAAATGTACTGGCAGTATACGAGCATGCCACGCCATCAATATCGCCATCATTATCAAAATCAGCCGCGTCGATTTGGTTGCAATAGTTGAAATCTTCGCGGATAATATGCATCTCCCAGCCTACATCAGTTTGCTCGCACCAAACCACCTGTTCTCCGTGATACAAGACTGCATATAGATCAAGCAAACCGTCCTGGTTAATATCTGCAGCAACAACCTCTTGCGCTCCGCTTGCACCTGTTACCACCGTGTGTCTTGTCCAGGTATCACCGGTACGCTCCCACCAGTAGATTGCATCACCATCATGATCGCACGCGACCATATCTGTTGTTCCGTCACCGTTGATATCGGCTCCATACGGCGACTTGGCATCAAGCAAAGTGAAATCAATTATCGTTTCCACCCACTGATCACCAATGTTCTCCCAGTACAGTACCGTTCCATCATACCTTGATGTTGCTATGATTTCATTGGCACCATCGTTATTCAAGTCTGCAATGCTTATCCCACTTGGCCCATCGTATTGGGTTGACAGAACTGTTTCATGCCACTCTACCTGCGCGGTTGCTAAACTCATGCAGCACACCAAACCGAATACTACCATAAC
>CAZKGR010000001.1:276050-291922 GCA_964552465.1 uncultured bacterium | reverse complement strand
CGGTAGTGGTAACATTGAACAACTGCAATTATCAAGTGCCTGTTGTCGAGATCATCTCCATCAAATGATGCGGGAGATTTTTCACATAATTTCTTGTTTCTTGGAATGATCGGTATGTTCGCGAGCTCTATCATTGGATCTCGGGAGAACGAATGTAAATCATCGATTTTCACTAAAAGTGTTGGACACTATGTGTTCGGTATACATATCTTTCGCACTCTGATAGATGTGAAATAAATTCACATAGAGCGGGAAAACCGCGCAACGGACATGGGGAGAAGTTAACATGAAACGCTTCGTTCTGATCATGATAATGATCTGCGTCGCAAGCACCGGGTGGGGTGCAGGGTATACACCGCGCCTGATTCTGGAACTTAGTGATGATGCTGCCGAAGCTACTCGCACCACTCGCTCTATTCCGACCGCGATAGAAAATCTCAATTTGCAAAATGCGCAGTTGACGCCTGTTTTTCATCTACCAAACGATGTGCAGAAATTAGAGATCTTCATGGATCTCGGGATGCACAAATATTTCCGCCTGATTGCGGATGATCTGGATGCTATCCGTGCACAGGCAGATATTGAACTTGGATCTGAAATAGAAGCAACGGATATTTCACACGCTCACGTCGCCTTGATTACACCCAACGATTATAGCAACTACGATATGTGGGGACTGACGAAAATGCAGTGCCCACAAGCGTGGGATCTGCATTACGGTGCTTCCGATGTCATCGTAACAACAATCGACACTGGCTGTACGCTGGATCACCCTGATCTCGAGGCGAACATCCGAGTTAATCCAGGTGAGGATCTGAATGGCAACGGTGTCTGGGATCCGTCCGACAATAATGGCGTTGACGATGATGGCAACGGATTCATCGATGACCTCGTCGGCTGGGATTTTGTTTCGGGTGCACCAGGTAGTGGTCAGATTCCGTCTGAAGACTATGGCCCGCGTGACAACATGGTATATCCTGACATCCACGGTCATGGTACCCATGTAATGGGTACGGCTGCTGGTGTTACAAACAACAACACTGGTGTTGCTTCAGCATCGTGGAATGTTAAAGCCATGCCATTGCGTGCGGGATATGCCTGGGAATGGTTTGGATCTTTGTACGGTTCCGGATATTCGGATGACTTTGCTGACGCGATCAATTACGCTGTGAACAACGGTGCGCGCGTGATCAGCATTTCATTCGGGGGTAGCAGCTACAACGGTTTCTACGATGATGCCGTTAACTATGCACGTGCGAATAACGTGATCATCTTTGCCTCCGCCGGGAACAATAACAACACAAGCTTTGTTTATCCAGCTGCATATGATGGCGCACTTGCTGTTGCTGCTACTGATCAGGATGATGACAAAGCCAGTTTCTCGACCTACGGAACTTGGGTTGCTGTTTCTGCACCAGGTGTGGATATCTGGTCCACAATGTCCAACAACGTATACCACCCGTATAACTATGCTGCCTGGGATGGTACCTCGATGGCATCCCCGAATGCTGCAGCAGTAGCAGGATTGCTGCTCAACTTCGATCAGACATTGACGGATGATGAACTCGAAAATATCATCTTAACGACTACGGACGATATCTACTGGACAAATCCGAGCTATATCGGACAACTGGGAACTGGTCGAGTGAATGCTTATAGCGCACTCGCAGAAGCCTCCGTTGGCCAGCAGTGGCCACGTCCGGACAACTTCACTGCTACTCTGAATGAGAACAATGGCGAAGTAACGCTTAGCTGGACCGCCCCGGAAGCTCCGATGCCGAATGGATCTGGGAACGGTCTTGTCGATGTCGGAATGCTGACTAGTGAGAAGGATGCAGTTGCTGAACGGTTCCGCAAGCAGGCCCGAATCGGTAAACAGATGGCCGAAAACGGTACGCTTGATGATTACCTCGATGGAATGAGCGGTGAGCCTCAAATTGATGAACTCGATGAGCTCCTCAACTATGAGGTGTACCGTGATGACGTGCTGATTGCATCACCGACAGAAACGTCATATGTGGATCAGTTACCGGACTTCGGTGAATACGAATACTATGTGATCGCCATTTATTCCGATGGTGAATCACTACCAACTCCTACGCAAACAGTGATTTACATCGACTATTCATCTTTCGTGTTGATTGAAAACTTTAATGCCGGATTCCCCGATGATTGGACGATTGAGACGACCATTGCGTCCGGTACGTGGCACGTTGACTTTGGCGGTGAACGCGGTCTGTTTCCAACGCCATACATGCTGGTTGATTCCGATGCTGATGGCAACGGTCCGCATCTTCAGGAAAGACTAATTACCCCATATGTAGATCTAACTGATCGCACGCTGATCGAATTGGTCTACAGCCATACGTTCGATGAATACATCAACGAACTCGGTATGGTCCAATACTCCATCAACAACGGTCCCTGGACTACGATCACTATTTACAACAGCCCGGATATTGAACCGGAAGTAGTCAACCATGACCTGACAGCGGAGTTGTCCGGACAGCCGAATGTTCGCATCAGTTGGTTCTATGACGATAACGACAATTGGGGCTGGTGGTGGGCGGTTGATGACGTTTACATCTACGCACAGTTGTCTGATCCGATGACCTTCAGTATGACACCAATTAATACGTTGATCGGTCCTGGTGGTGGCGATGTGACTTACAGCGCCAGCCTTGTGAACAACACGGGCTCGACATTCGCTGACATGACCTACTGGAACATGGTCATCCTGCCGAACGGAAACGAGTACGGTCCGACTTACACGCGCGTGTTCTCGTTGATGCCCTATCAGAACATCAACGTCCCACTCTTCTCACAGGAAGTACCAAACTATGCGCCGATGGGGACATACACATTCATTGGTAACATTGGCTACATGCCGAACATAACTGTCAGCGACGAGTTCACCTTCTACAAATCCGGCGTTGCTGGCCAGGGTGGAATGGATGCGTCTGACTGGACTGTTTCCGGAAACTGGCCGTCAGATGAGTTGGTCGCAACACAGACTGAGCTGCCGACGGAGTTCAACGTTGGAAGAGCTTATCCAAATCCGTTTAACCCAAGCACATCGCTCACCGTCAACCTGCCACAGACGGCAGAGCTGAACGTAGCGGTGTTTAACATCGCAGGCCAACAAGTCGCGACTCTGGCAAACAGTACCATGAACGCCGGGCGCCACAATTTCATCTTCGATGCGACTAAAATGTCCAGCGGCCTGTACTTCATTCGTGCGATGGTTCCTAGTGAGCTCGATGAGATCCAGAAGGTAACCTTGATGAAGTAAGCAGACTTGATAAACATTTGATGAAAAAGCGTGATCAGTCTAATGGTCACGCTTTTTTTTGTCAAATATGAGGAAAGTGGGTGATTTCCGGCGAGATCATTTCACAATCGCTGTGTATCAATGGAGTTACCCGATTTATAAACGAGCAATACTTGAGCATTATTGCTAGGCTCGGAGGATTAAGTGATTTCTGTTGATTGCTATTAGTTTCGATAGTTGATATATTAGGCGGCAAGGGGGGGCAAACCTTCTATTCTTTAGTTTTCTTTCATCATTTAGATGTATTAAGAGGTGGATTTCGATTACCTGTTACATGATTTGACGTTGGCTTGGTGTACTTAACACATTTAGGGGGGATATGATGAGTAAGAAAACGATCGCTATTGTCATGGTAATGATGCTTCTAGTGGGAATTCCCCACATCGCATCGGCAGTTGGGATTACTTTTACAGCAAAGCCAGGTGCGTTGATGAATACGGCCGAAGTTGGGATAGATTTGGGAATGGTGGAACCTTATTTCGGGATGGATTTGGTTTGGATTTCTGTTTCAAACGATTTGACAGACTCAGAAGTCTACCAATCTGGGGATTACCGCTGGCAGCAAAGCTACAGCTACAATGTCGAAGGTTCTGCACTGATGCTGATTCCGCACTTGGGTGCTAAATTCAATTTTGGTAAACGAGCTGCGGGAGAGATTCGACCATTCGTTCGTGGGTCCATGTTCATGAGTCTGGTATCAGTGTCTGTTTCGGGAAGTGAGGAAGAGTCGGAGTCAGTGTGGTACGATTATATGCCAGGATATGCACCAGATGATTCGTACCATTGGGAAAATGATTTGGAAACGGATGAAGCGGAAGACATAGCCAAAGAACTTTTATCATTCTTTGGTATTGAGCTTGCCTTTGGTGCAGAGTACTTCTTTACCGAAAAGTTTTCATTGGGTGGTGAATTTGGTGTCCGAGCCATTATGAATGATTTCGAAGTGACGGACAGCTACCAACAATCAGGGCAAGACTACATTGAAAATGACGAGTGGAAGAACGAAATGAGTATTCACTTCCGCATGTCTTATGCCGTGTTCAACCTGAACTTCTATTTTCTCTAGATTTCTTCTTGGATGATCAAGATAAAAGGGACAACTGGATGGCAGTTGTCCCTTTCTCAATCATGGAATTCAATGCTGACTACTTGATCATCATAACGAGTACTTTTTGAGTTTCCGCCACAATGTTGTGCGCGACATAGAGAGGGCTGCTGCCGTCTGCAGTTTGTTCCCTCGGCATCGTTCCAACTCTGCACGTATCGTTTCGCGTTCTGCGAGTTCCATCCTGCTAAGACCATTCACCAGCACACCTGAGCGAGGAACAGAGTCTTGTCCAACATGGTTATTGCGTACATGGTTTGGCAGGTCTTGAATGTCAAGCGTAGTGGACTGCGAAAGAACAGCTGAACGTTCAATTATGTTTTCCAGCTCACGGATATTTCCTGGATACGAATAGCTAACCAGTGCCTGCATGGCTAACGGTGAGACATCCAGCGGAACTCGATCCTCAATCAAATCGAGACGATGCAGAAAGTGATTCACTAACAGTGGAATGTCATTTAGCCGATCACGCAATGGTGGCAAATCGATATTGAGAACGTTCATTCGATAAAAGAAATCTTCGCGAAATGCTCCTTTCCGCATCATCTCTTCGACATTTCGATTGGTAGCTGCAATCACACGAACATCTGCACTCAAAGAATGGCTTGATCCAAGCGGTTCATATTTCCGCTCCTGAAGGAACCGCAGCAACTTCACCTGCATCATGGGGCTGATATCACCGATTTCATCCAAGAATAAAGTACCGCCTTCTGCGATACGGATTCGACCTGCTCGTTCAGTCTTTGCGTCTGTGAATGCACCCTTCGTATGACCGAATAACTCAGCTTCAAGCAACGTGTCTGGCAAGGCGGCGGTATTCACTGAAATGAATGGTCTCCCGGCACGATCTGAGAGTTCGTGAATGGCACGGGCGACAAGATCTTTTCCAGTTCCAGTTTCGCCACGAATGAGAACTGTACTGTTGCTCTGCGCCATACGGGGTAACACATCGAAAATGGCTCGCATCTGATGGTCTTTGGAAACCATTCCGTGATACAGAGTTCGATGGTCAATGCGCAAACGCAGGTCGTGTACAGTCGACAAATCCCCAAACGCGATTACTGCACCCGAGAATTTCCCGTTTGAATTGAAAACCAGTTGACCCGCAACACGAACTGTGAGCTCAAGCTCATCACGTCCCATGATGGTAATCGTCTGCTCATCATGATCCACATCGCGAGCGAGGTAATCATTAACCAGACACTGGCGTTGGCGTCCCTGCGGACGCAGGTATTCGTCGCTGTACATGCCTTGTGCCTGTTCCATACCGATGCCAGTGAGCGAGACGGCACTTTCGTTTATTCGTATGATCCTGCGATCGGCATCAAGTATGAGCACACCGCAGGCCACACTCGCCAGGAGCGCACTTACAATCTCACTGTCACTTGCCTGAATGTTTGTTCGGGGGAGAGGAGACATTCAATCACCTATTTTCAAGACAAACAGCCATGAATTTCAATACTGGAAATGTATCAGAGACGATTCAAAAATGCAACTGTTTCAGAGGACTGTTTCATTTCCGAAACTTTTGTTTCGATAATGGAATAGCGAGGTTCCCTGTAACCGTGCCACATGAAGGGAATTGGTCTCAAGGGAGCTGCTTGTGAAAATTGGTGCGGAGATTGCTCATATAATTGATGAAAAGGGCATCGTAATGTTAATCGCATGGCGGTTGGGGGGCTTACATGACGATTGCATCACGGTGCCATTTCTTGTTTCACCAAATCTGGTGAACTATTTCCGCTACCTATCACGAATTCTCCCGGCAAGCTCGCTGCAAATAAATGCGGATGCGTGTGAGATGATGACTGTGTACCTTCAGACGTGAATCATTCTACCAGCACTACACCCACTACGCTGCACCTCGTCAGCACTGGAGATGACACCAATCGTCTGGACCGAATGGAACAAGGATTCCAACGAGATCTTGAATCCGCCGTGACCATTCAACCCATGCGACTTGGGCAGGTCAGTTCGTTGCGCATCGCCTACCACAATGCAGCCAGGTTGATTGGTGACCCAAAAGCCCTGCTAATGTTTGTCCATCAAGATGTCGAACCCGTCACCAATGAGATGCTCGAACAGATACCGATTGAGATCCGCAAGCAACTGCGTCCGTTGGTGAATACTGGCCAACGCGGTCCATTGTGGTGGCAGATTCTTCAGCAGTTGACCGCTTCGGACAATTTCGGTGTGGCGGGTGTGGCTGGCTGTCGCGAGTTAGAACTAGGCAAAGCATGGTGGCAGCAGGAACACCTTAGTGGCATGGTTCTGCATCGCCGCGATGATGGTATCCGAGTGAATGCATATGGGCGTTGGTCCCGCGTAGTCACTGTTGACGGCATGTGCATGATCTGCAAAGCGAGCACATTGTTCGACAGCCCTCCAAAACACAGTGACCAAGGACATTTCCACTATTACGACCACGATTTGTGTTTATCCGCACATAAGCGAAACTTGAGCAACTGGACTATCCCGCTCATCCTACTGCATGATTCCGGTGGTGCTGCAGTTACAGATAAGAGATGGCAGGAGGATCAGATCTGGTTTGAAAACAAACATCGAGATATTCTCCCCACTGCAGTAGATGATGAAGTCCTTCCGGAGCTGAACAGGTGAAATCGCTTCGCATCATTGACCGGTTGCCATCCACATTTCAGGAAAAAGTGATTGAAGAACTAGCGCGTGGCGGCTTGTTGACCGCGTTCAGCCTCGAAACCAGAACCGGTTTGAAGGCGATTGATTCCCCATATGAACCGCGCGGAGAAGCGCAACGGACGCTGCAACGAGGTGGAACTCAGAGCGATCACCCTGTACTGTTACTAGGATCGGGCAGCGGTTACTTCAGTCGCGTGATTACAGAAGCGAAGTTTACTCCGGCTTTGTGCGTGACACATTCACGTGCGTTGCTCAAGGCGAATGAGAAGAGACTGCGGAAACATTTTCCAGAAGGTGAAGAGGAAGTATCCATTGTTGCGGACGACGATCCGAGACGTGTCTGGCACGAATATATCCTGCCATTTTTAAAACAGCATCCTGACTGTATAATCATTCGGCATCCACGCGAACCGCGCGCGTTTCCCGGCTTCTATGGAGCCTTGGATCTGTACATAGCCCGCTGGCAAGCAGGAAAACACGATTTCGCGCCCGTAAACGACGTTCGTCGTGTGCTATTCATAGGCGCTGACGCATTGTTCGAGAAAGAGCTGCTCGCCGAATTCGCTAATCGCGATATTTCCGTTGAGCGCATACATGAGCGCGATATACTTGGATTGACTGCGGCACGAGCACTTGCTTTGCTTGATACACATCAACCCGATCTGATAATGTCGACGAACTGTCGCGGTTCTGATGAGATTGGATTGCTGCCGGAAGTGTGTGAACAAAACGGAATTCAGTGGGCCACCTGGTTGCTCGATGATCCGCGCTATTTACTCAAACCCGAAGAAATAGAAGGTATCGGAAGGGAACGTATTGGTTTTAGCTGGGATTTGAACGGTGTGGATGGCTGGCAGCAGGCTGGATTTTCGAATGCGTACATCCTCCCGCTGGCAACGGATGAGCAGTTGTTCAAACCACAAGCTGGTTATGATGATCTGACTGGACGTGTGATCTTCGTCGGCAGTCCGCGATTTGCCAGTGGACATGGTTTTTTTGCAGGACTGGACGCGTCAGACATCGCGCACAAGGCCGCCCGAGCAATGGAACCAGAGATATTACGATCCCACTGTCCACCATCTCATAAACAGATTGACGAATTACTAGTAACGCTTGATCCTGACGCATCTCTGGATCGAGAAGCTCGACGGAGACTGCCCGCTTTTGCCACTCAGCAGGCGAATATGGCATATCGTGTGCGACACTTGAATGCGCTGGCAGACTTGAAACCAGTTGTCTTCGGTAGCGGCTGGGAAGGGTTACTTGATGATCGGATCGAAGTTCGTCCCAGCTTGGACTTCTACACCGAGCTGCCAAAATTGTACGCGACCGATGCTGTTCACATCTCACTGACCAATTTGCAAATGCGATCGCATCCTAACCAGCGTCCATTCGACGTTGGAGCTAGCAGACGGGCTGTTTTGAACGATAGTCTTATCGCGCTCCCTGAACTGTTTGGCGATCAGTTGAGTTCAGAAATGGTGTTTATGTCGGAAACAGGCCTTTTGGAAAAAGCTACTGCACTGGCTAGTGATCCGATTAAACGATTGCATCTCGGTGAGCGTCTAAGTGACGTGGTACTAGCTCGACACACAATCCGTCACCGGGTGGAGAGGATGATTGAGCTGTGTGAGAATCAGATATAAAGCCATCCATGTGATGAAAAACACGCTAAGCACAACGCAGAATCAAGGAATCCACAACCAGCTCTGTTTTCCATGGACTCCAGCGCCTACTTTAGTTGCTTGGATCTTGAATCGTTTGTAGCGAGTATATCTTACAGAACAGCTCCCTTAGTCGAAACACGAGTAATACTATGCTCGCGCCAGAACGGCATCATAACAGGACGCACACACAGATAATTAGAGGATCCATTCGGATTCGTCATTCCTTCAGGATATCGTTCATGCAAGTCCGTCGTCTGATTCTACTGCTGATGATCTTCTTACTCGTTCTGCCCACAATTTCAAACGCTCAGTATTTTGGGCAGAACAAGGTCAATTACCGGGATTTTGACTGGTACTTTCTGAAGACCAAGCACTTCGACATCTATCATCCGAAAGACTACTTTGAAGCAGCGGAATTCACCGGTTGGGAAGCAGAAGAAGCACTGCTAAGCATTGAGGAATCATGGAATTATACGCTTGAAGGACGAATCACGATCATCGTCTACCCCAGTCATAACTCATTCCAGAACAACAACGTTAGCGGAGGTACACCCAGCGAATCAACGGGTGGCTTCACCGAGTTTCTCAAGAATCGTGTGGTGATCCCGTATCAGGGATCCAATTCCATGTTTCGACACGTCATCCATCATGAGCTGACGCACGCTGTGATGCTACGCATGTTGTACGGCGAGGGCGTGCAATCGATCCTGACTGGAATCAGCCGCCTACCTGTTCCATTGTGGTTTATCGAGGGTTTGGCCGAATATGAGAGTCGGCATGGCTGGGGCAATGAAGCCTCGATGTACATCCGCGACGCGATCATCAATGATTACCTGATGCCTGTAGACTACTTGCAGGGGTACTACATCTACAAGGGCGGGCAATCAGTTCTGTATTTCCTCGAAGAACGTTACGGATCAGAGAAAGTTGGCGAATTGCTCAGGAAAGTTCGTAGCCGGAGGAATTTCGCGACTGCTGTGAAGGATGTGCTCGGCTACGACATGGAAGAGTTGTCCGAACGGTGGCATAAGCATCTCAAACGTCAGATCTGGCCAACCGCTGCAAGCTTTGAAGCCCCAGAAGATTTCGCTGTTCGTATCACGGATCACGAAGACTGGTACAATTTCGTTAACACTTCACCAGCACTCTCTCCGGAAGGCGACCGGCTCGTGATGTTGTCCGACAAGGACGACTACATGAGCATCTACCTCGTCAACACAGTTACTGGCGATGTAGAGGAGAAGGTTGTCAGCGGTGGAGGCGGAGTGTACTTGTTCGAGCAGTTGCTGTGGCTGCGTCCATGGATCGACTGGTCGCCAGATGGGCAGTCCATCGCCTTTGTTGGTGAAGATCATGGCGAAGATGTGCTATACACATTGAATGTTGATGAAGGTGAAATCACAGGCGAATACAAGTTCGGTCTAGACGGTTTGTTCAGCCCAAGTTGGTCGCCAGATGGAGATCGCATTGTCTTTTCAGGGTATGCGAATGGACAAGCGGACCTCTTTGTATTGGATGTCGGCGATGAGGAATCCCTGACTAAAATTACAGATGACCGTTTCGCTGATTATGACCCGAATTGGGGACCAGACAACAAGCTCCTGTTTATCTCTGATCGCGGAAGCAACCTTGACCCTAAACATGAGCTGGAAAACCTCTGGGAACTGAACTACGAGCAGCTCGATGTGTACATGCATGATTTTTCATCTGGACAGATTACACGCATCACAGACGATATATATGAGAATCGATCACCAGAATTCACTCCGCGCGATGGTATAATCAGCTATGTATCTGACCAGACCGGCGCGTACAACTTGTACTTGCATGATCTGAACAACGATGACAACTGGGCAATAACCGATGTGCTGACTGGCGTATTTACTACCAGTTGGTCAAACAATGGGAGTATAGCGTTCGCCAGCTTTTTCAACGCTGGATACGATATATACCTGTACAAAAATCCGTTTGACGAAACCCGCCGTAAACAACCGAGCTTGACCTATCATCAACAGAAGGAACGTGGCATCATCGAGAGCACCGATGACTTGGAAACTCGGTTGCGGATGTTGAGCAACGGACTGGATATGCACACCACTATGGATTCAGCATCGCAGACTCCGACTGACGAGACGATATCTGTACCTGTTGAACCGGGAAGCCTGGAAGAACGAGAAATCCTTGAAGCGCTTAGCGAATTACCGGAAAATGATAGCGAGTCAATTGGTGAAAACGCCGCGCTCGACACCAGCTTCGCGATTCCTGACAAACCGATACTATCAGAAGAAGATTTGCTTGTTGTCAATGCCACTGATATAAACGTCATTCTGCCAGATACCACAGATGTTCTGGCAGAAACGTCAGATTCGCTGATGACGGGATCAGGAACTTCCAGTAGTACCAAGCCGGACTCGACCATGCAGGAAGAAAAAGTACGTCTTGTGTCGGGTACTCGCAGCCGTCCGGCTGAGGATGTCACTTCCACATACCGAAACCACGTCTTCTATCCAGCGGGGTGGAGTAGTGAGAGAGATGCCAAAGAGGAAGAGCTTACGGATGCTGAGCAAGATTCCATATTTGACGAGGATGGGCGTTTCATCCCCCGCAAATACAGACTGAAATTCAGCCCGGACATCGTGTCCGCAGCAGCTGGGTACAGCGCGTTCTTTGGATTGCAGGGTTATGGCCAGATCATGATCTCGGACGTGCTCGGGAATCACATCATCTTTATTGGAACCGACCTGTACTACAATTTTGAGAACAGCAACTTCAACCTGTTCTATTTTCACCTCCCTGAACGTTGGGATTTCGGCGGAGGTGCCTTCCACAACGTCTACTTCTTCGGTGGTGATATCCGCGACAGAAACTGGGGTGTTTCTGGGACGGTCAGCTACCCATTTTCACGCTACAACCGCGTTGATCTTTCTTTCAGCCAGGCAAACATTGACCGTGACCGGTTCGATATAGAACGTTGGGATTATGTTCCCGACCGCAAAATGCACTTCATTCTACCGTCTCTGGCATATGTGTACGACAACACGCTGTGGGGTTGGACAGGCCCGATGAACGGTTCCCGCTATCGCATCGGATTCGCCTACAGTCCCGATCTGGACGGCGAAGATCCAGCTGTTTCGAAAGACCTGTGGGGGCTTGATTTCCAGACAGTATCTGCTGATGCTCGCAAGTATTTCCATGTTGGTCTGGACTACAGCTTCGCGTTTCGACTGGCGGGCGCTGCCAGCTTTGGCAAACATCCTCAGACCTTCTTCCTGGGTGGTGTGAGTAACTGGATCAACCGTCGTTTCAAAGGCGGCTACATCCGGGATGACATAGAAGAAATCTACTTCTCCGGATTTGCAACGCCGCTGCGCGGAGCTGACTACTATGAGGACTTCGGCAACCGTTACATGCTGATGAACAACGAGTTCCGGTTCCCGTTGGTCAGGCAATTGCTGTTTGGGTGGCCGCTGCCGTTCTACTTCAGCAACATTCGGGGTGCGATCTTCCTTGATGCTGGTGCGGCCTGGTCCGATGATTTCTTCCGGTTCATTGATGAACAGCCAGGTGAACAAGCACAGTTTGACGATTTCCATATGGGATACGGCTGGGGATTCCGCATGAACCTGGGGTTCTTAATGCTCAAATGGGACATGGCGTGGAAGAATGAGTTGAATCGGGTTTCAGAGCCGAAGTACTACGTCTCCATCGGAACGGATCTCTGATGCGGCTAGTAGCAGCAGCACGATAGAATCCCGCTTAAAGGCGGGATTCTATCGTTTGGTTCAGCATACAATTGTGCCAGACTATCCAGCTTCCAACCAGCCAACTCGCCCCAACGCGCTACGCTTGAACTCCTTATTCAACTCCGGATACGCAGACAAATCCGGGCTGGTATTGATCAAGTCATCGGCTACTTTTCGTGCAATCCGTACCAGATCCTGATCTTCGACGATGTCTGAGAAACGTAGCGGTGGCAGCCCGCTCTGCTTTGTGCCAAAGAAATCGCCCATGCCACGTATACGCAGGTCCTCTTCGGCGATCAGGAAGCCATCCGAGGTGTTTTCCATGATCGACAATCGCGCTTCCGCACGTTTCCCGTGCGGAGGGTAGTACATCAGAACGCAATACCCGTTTCGCCCACCACGTCCGATGCGTCCGCGGAGCTGGTGCAACTGGCTTAGACCAAACCGTTCAGCGTGTTCGACAACCATGATAGTCGCTTCCGGGACATCAACACCGACTTCAACCACGGTTGTTGAAACAAGTACCGGCGTTTCACCGCTGGCGAACTTGCGCATCGCTTCGGCTTTTTCCTCAACCTTCATCCGTCCGTGCAGCAAACCAACATTCAGGTCTTTCAGCACTCCTTTCGATAACTCTTCATGCGCGGTCACTGCTGCCGCGAGGTCCAGCTTTTCCGATTGATCGACGAGGGGGAAAATGACATATGCACGGTCACCATTTCGCACCTTTTTCGCCAGCTTATCGTAGATCTTGTTGCGTTCGAAATCGGCGTTACGTGCTTTCGTACTCACGATCCCCCGTCCCGGCGGCATCTCATCGAGTCGGCTGACATCGAGATCGCCGTAGAGTGTCAACGCCAACGAACGGGGGATAGGCGTCGCGGTCATGACCATCACATCGGGACGCGACAAATCCGACCCATCAACATTCTGTCCCTTGATCTGATCCGGTTCCATCAGCTTGAGCCGTTGTGCAACGCCGAAACGGTGCTGCTCGTCAATGATGGTCAGCCCGAGATTTGGCAGACGGACCTTGTCCTGAATCAGCGCATGTGTGCCGATGATAATACCCGGTTGGCCCTGCGCGAGTCGTTCATACTTTTCACGTCGCGCTTTCTCGGTCAGCCCACCAGTAAGAAGATCAACGTGGATGTTCAAATCGTCGAGGAATTTGCGGGTGGTCAGGAAATGCTGATCGGCGAGGATTTCGGTCGGTGCCATCAATGCGGCCTGGTGACCATTCTCAACCGCGATACACATCGCGATCAACGCGATCACTGTCTTGCCCGAACCCACATCGCCCTGCAGCAAACGGGTCATCGGGAACGGCTGCTTCATGTCGTTCCAAATCTCACGCATCACCCGCTTCTGAGCTTTGGTTAGCTCAAACGGTAGCTTTTCCTCAATCAATTTGCGTGTCAATCCGCCGACTGACGGGTACGCGATGCCCTTGACCTGCTCACGGTTACGGCGCCGTGTCCACGACCACAACAACTGGAAAATGACCAGTTCGTCAAACTTCAGCCGTTTCCAACCCTGATCGCGTTCCTGCTGGTTGCGAGGCGCGTGGACCATCCGAATCGCTTCACCAAGGGTTGGCAGACCATGTTGTTTGAGTAGATCCTCTGGCCAGATCTCTGGCAGAGAATGGACGTACTCACCTACGATACGCGCCATTAACGTTCGCAGTCCGCGAACATCGAGATCAACCTTGTCGAATTCCTTACCGCCGGGATACAATGCGACCCAGCGACCCTTACCCTCCAGCAAATCCTCCATCTCGCCACGGGACAAGGTTGTTGTCTCAGGGTGCGTCATCTGTAAGATGCCGCCATAATTCGTCACCTTACCGGAGAACGCTGCGGTGTACCCTTCCTTGATCCATTTGCTGATGCGGTTCGTCTGCTTGAAATAGACGAGATGAAGCGTGCCGGTGCCGTCATCGAGCGCGGCTTCGTAACGAGTGCTGCCGCCACGTCCACGCGCCATCTTGGTTTCGGTGATCCGACCGATGATCGTGACCTCGTCCTTCGTTTCACCACGCAACGACCCTATCTGCGCAGCGATCGAACGGTCGAGATAACGGCGGGGGACGTAATACAACAGGTCACGGAGTGTATTCACACCGACCTGTTTGAACGCGCTGGCCTTACGCGGTCCTATCCCACGCAGGTACGCGACCGGCAATTCCAGCGGCGCGGCTTTCTTGGATTTGGGCTGTTCAGACATGCGGGGAAGATAGGGGTGTACATTCGTTCACGCCATTTTGGAGTCGGGAGGCTGGAGGCTGGAGGATTTTGTAGCCCGGTTTCGAGAAACCGGGGAGAGTCATGCCCGCGACATCTTGTGAGTCGGGTTAATATGCCCGTGTGAATACATGCAATGGTTCACAGGGATGAAACCAAGTAGGACTGGTGCCCCTGCGGGCTTCGCCAGCAGGGATGAATTAACGAGCCAGGAAATATCATACCCCCGTTACTCCGAAGGGGAATGACAGGGATCATCTACCGGCGAATCGTGCTCATTCTTTGTTTTTTTTTACCCTTTAACCATCCCTGCTTGCGGAGCCCGCAGGGGCACCGTCCGTCACCCTTATTCCAACCGATCATCCTATCACCACACGTCATCCTGAACGTAGTGAAGGATCTCTCGTTTTCTGTTGACCTCTCTTTTCTCCTGAATATTTAGTAATTATGCCAGTTTCCCATTGAGTCTGTTTAAACAATTGAGTATTAACCTTGCCAACATCACAAATACCCGTTTCTGATTTTTCACGTTCAGGGGGAAGAAAAATGAACCGCATGTCCGTAGTCTTAGGCTTGGTAATCGCCATCGCACTGATCGCTATCCCATCCATCGCCCAACCGCCCGATACCTTATGGACTCAAACTTTCGGGGGAGTTGGTCATGATCATGCACACGTATCTCTACAGACTTCCGATGGAGGGTTTGTCTTCACAGGTTCTACGTCCACTTTTGGTGCTGGCAGCTACGATGCTTGGCTGACCAAAACTGATTCTGATGGAAATGAAATGTGGTCGCAAACGTATGGTGGGACGGCTTGGGATAATGGCTGGAGTGTTGAACAGACTAGTGACGGTGGGTATATCATCACGGGGAACACTTTCTCATTCGGCGCAGGCCAAAGCGATGTATGGCTGATTAAAACAGATTCAAGTGGTAACGAACTTTGGTCCCAGACAATTGGAGGAACTGTGTCAGAAGTTGGCACATGTGTTCAACAGACTTCTGACGGGGGGTACATCATTACTGGATACACTAACTCATTCAGTGCAGGTGATAACGATGTATGGCTGATCAAAACTGATTCTAATGGAAATACTGTCTGGGCACAAACTTTTGGTGGA
>CAZKGR010000001.1:5969-275950 GCA_964552465.1 uncultured bacterium | reverse complement strand
AATGGAAATACTGTCTGGGCACAAACTTTTGGTGGAATTGAACATGATGAAGGAGACAGCGTTCAACAAGCATCCGACGGAGGTTACATCGTCGCGGGAAGCACCCAATCTATTGGCTTGGGGGATAAGGATGTATGGCTAATTAAAACAGATAGCGCTGGGAACGAACTGTGGAACCAGACGTTCGGTGGGACTGATATGGACTGGGGCAAGTGCGTTCAACAGGCTGGAGATGGCGGCTACATCATTGCAGGATTTACAGCTTCATTTGGAGCTGGAAGCAATGATGCTTGGCTGATAAAGACAGATTCCGAAGGAAATGAAATATGGTCAAGTACTTATGGAGGCACTGGTGATGACAGCAGTGTAGATGTTCACTTGACGAGTGACAACGGGTTTATTATTGCTGGAACAGTTAGCTCGTTTGGCGCGGGTGCAGCAGATGCATGGTTGATCCGGTTGGATAGTGATGCACCGCAGCTCAACGTCACATTGACTCCGAGCAACCCTCCCATTCAAATGCCACCGTCAGGCGGAACATTCGATTACA
The DNA here is from genome assembly GCA_964552465.1 of uncultured bacterium. Taxonomy (GTDB): domain Bacteria; phylum Electryoneota; class Electryoneia; order Electryoneales; family Electryoneaceae; genus BMS3BBIN04. The sequence continues at coordinate 275,400 of CAZKGR010000001.1, read as the reverse complement.
ACGCGTTGGTTCACAACCCAACCGATTTTCCCGTTACGTTCGACGCGTGGACGGAAGTCGACCTCACCAACGGCAACACGTACGGACCAGTACTACTCAGGCAAAACCTGACCCTGCCCGCTGGCGGACAGATTGATGTCACATTAACCCAGAACATCCCCGGCTTTTTGATTGCTGGTGAGTACACATACCGTGGTTGTGTGGGGGCGTATCCAGACGAGATCTTGAGCTCGAGCGAATTCACGTTTGAAAAGCTGGCGCCAGGGGCGCGGTCCGGCATCAACAACTGGGATATTTCCGGTTGGGATTTCGGCGATCAGGGTGAACCAATCGTTAGCGTTCCAGAGGGTTATGCGTTCACGTCTGTCTACCCCAATCCCTTCAACCCTATGACGACGGTATCGTTAACATTGCCGATGGAATCAAAGCTGAACGTCCGCGTGTTCAACACGGTTGGGCAGGAAGTCGCGGTTCTGGGGGACGGTCCGTTCGCAGCGGGTCAGCACCTGTTCACGTTTGACGGGTCAGATATATCCAGCGGGATTTACTTTGTGCTGGCGACTGTGCCGGGAGCGTTTAGCGAGATGCAGAAGATTGTTTTGTTGAAGTAAAACGAGATACTGGCAATAGGTTATGGGCAAGAAATAAATCCCCCCGTTGGCTCGTCCAACGGGGTTTTGTTGTGTTGAGTCCCAACTTGAACCAACATACCCATGTTGGACACTCCCAACATGGGTATATGTTCTACCACGGACTGAAGTCCGTGGTAAGTTCTTAGTTGGCAAAGTTGGTCGTTCCGCGTTTGCAAGCAAACACGGCCACATACTAAGCCCATTGCCCGTCTTGTCTACTGATACCGAACCTTGTACGTCAACGTCACTTCTTCACCTGCCTTGACAGGGACAATCCACTCGTAACGGTTGGCGTCAATCTTTTCACCGGACAGGGATTCTATCATGATTCTCCAATCCCCGCCGAAATGCTCACGAACGATCACCTCAATATCCTCATCCTTACGGTTTCGCAATTCGATCTCGAAATCGTCCTGACGAGTGGTCGGACCAATACGATCCGTGTTCATCCGGGTACGTTCGGCTTTGATGTCGAACGCGTTACCCGTGCTCAGGCTGAGGTCTTCATCGCGCGGGGTGTGATCGATACGATCCTCGCCGATCAGTTGCATCGTGTTGTCGTCCGGATCGATTTTGTACATCCGTACCAAACCAGCCGGTAACGGCATCCCGAGTCCGGCAAACTCGCTGTTTGTGAACTCGAGTTTGACCTGGACATCGTTCCCGAACGCCGGGCTGTAGATGTACTTCTTCTCCACGTCCGTTTCAGCTGGTTCAATGAGACGGATCTGCTTCACCTGCTTGTCGAGGATGTCAACACGGCGCGGCAGGGTATAGAGATGATACTCGAAGAAGCTTTTCTCCTCGAAGCCCTTGGATGCTGCATCCATCGCGTACATGGCTTCCGAATACCCACGACCCGGCATCTGCGGACGGTCTTCCATGAACTGCACATCACCCGCCATCAGCTTGAGTTTGGCATCCATGTAGTCGGTGCCGCTCTCGTTAGTCATCTGCACCCAGCCGGACAGTTCGAGACCGTCATCATCCTCGTTGACAACCGCGATGTAGTTCGCTTCCCAATCGAGACCACGGGTCAGATATGCCAATTCAGCGTCGATATGACCGCTGCGTTGGGAATTGAGCAGCCAACGCAGGGTTGGACGGATCATCAGACCGTCTGGCAATTCCGGAAAACGGAATGTTTTGATCACATCATAACGGATCACACGTACGCCGCCGCCGTCTTCACCGATGATGATGCCGCCCTGCGTTGACAGCAATCGCCCTGAAATAACTTCATCCTCCAATACGACATCAATTCGTTCGCCGAGATATTTCTTCATCAACGCGCCCTGGTTGACGAGGTCGTATTCGAAGTTCTGCTCAAGAATGTCGATTCCAACCGCGTTGAAACGGACTGAAGTCGGGACTATCTGTCCAGCGACACCGTCGTATGCATAGGATTGAACACCGCGTTCGAGTTCGAGTGAACGTAATTCGCGAACGAGCCCCAATCCTTGGTTATACACAGTAATCGCGACATCAGAACCTTCTTCCGCGAACACCGGAACCGCCATCATCAAAGCCAGAATAACGATCAATGTGCGAGACATGATTTTGCCCCCAAGCAGGTTGTTGTGTCGTTCGTTTCTTACTTCATTGTACTAGACCTGAACGTGGATCAGTTCCCACGATGGAACCAGAAACACCAAACTCCGAGATGAGGTCGACCGTTGAACCAGCCTGAGTATTCTGAGATCGTCCAGAGGAGTCATCAGAGTCCGCCCGAGGAAATCGCCAACGCTATCAGTCACGGCATCGGTTTCGCGCTGGCAATCGCCGGGCTGGTGATCCTGGTTGTCTTCGCCGCATTGCAGGGCGATCCATGGAAAGTGGTCAGCTTCAGTGTCTACGGCACGTCGCTGATTCTGCTGTACATGGCGTCAACCCTGTACCATGCCTTCCGTTCGCCGAAACTGAAGGTTTTCTTCAAACGGCTGGATCACGCGATGATCTACATTCTGATCGCTGGGACATACACACCGATTCTGCTCGTGGTGATGCGCGGTGGGTGGGGGTGGAGTCTGTTTGGCGTGATCTGGGGATTGGCGATTGCTGGAGTGGTGTTCAAAGTGCTATTCATCGGACGGTTCAAGATCCTCTCGATCCTGGTCTACCTCGCGATGGGATGGATGATCGTGATCGCATGGAAACCGATTGTCGGTTCGATGCCGGACGGACTGCTCACATGGGTAGCTATCGGCGGCGGATGTTACACACTGGGCGTGATCTTCTACGCGTGGCGGACCTTCCCGTATCATCACACGGTCTGGCACCTTTTCGTACTCGGCGGATCGGTTGCCCACTGGTTCGGAATGCTGATGCTGGTTTGATAAGCAGGGGTGAGCTAGGAGCTGTGAGCGGTGAGCAAAAACACAAGACAAAATATAAGGGACACTTTGTCCTCAAAGTGTTCCTGAATGACTGGAAGTCATCCTGACGCCGCAGGCGAGAAGGATCTCTCTATTTCAGTAATGAACAGCCGCGTCCGGCAGCTGCCGGACACGGGCAAGTAGCGATAAATTGGGATATGGAAAGTTAATCTAAATCCGCCAGATGCGCCTTCAGCTTTTCAACGTCAGCAGACATCTTATCCAGCTTCGCGCGCTCATTGGCGACTACATCGTCAGGCGCGTTCGCAACGAACCGCTCATTACTCAGCTTTTTCTCTACGCCGGTGAGCAAGCCTGACAGTTTGCCGATTTCCTTGGTCACACGGTCACGTTCGGCATCCAGATCAATCAAACCTTCTAGCGGGATGTATATCTCGCGGCCTTCGACGAGTGTGGTTGCAGATGCGTGCGGCTTGCTGTCCACGGTGTCCAGACCGTTGCCGCCCAAGCGGGCGAGACGCTTGATGGTCACCCACTCACGATGTACGATGTCGAGCTTTGGATCGTCCGAACGCATTAGCAGCGATGCCTCTGCAACTGGCGGCACGAGCAGTTCGCCACGCACATTGCGGATCGCGCTGACCAGTTCGCGGACATATTCGAATTCCGTCACCGCGGCCCTATCAACCTGACGTCCTTCGAAATCTGGATACGACGACACCGAAATACTATCGGGGCGGTCCTTCGCCCACGCATCGCCCATCACACCATTCAACGTCTGGTATATCTCTTCAGTGATGAACGGCATGAACGGATGCAGCAAGTGAATGATCTTGTCGAAGACATCGATGGCGAAGTGAAGAGTCTGGCCAGCAGTCGTCGGATCGGCATCGTCGCCGATGCGTGTCTTGATAGTTTCTATATACCAGTCACAGAAATCGTTCCAGATGAAACGGTACAGGCCGATCAAGGCCTCGTCCAGACGATAGAGTTCAATCTTGGCTTCCATCTCACGGGTAACCTGGATCATCCGCCCTTCGATCCAGCGGTCCTCGATTTCCAGCGCTGCGGGTAGCGAATCCGGGGCTGAAGCCCCGGCCACACCTGTAAGATCGCGGTTGACGAGGAATCGGAAAGAGTTCCACAGCTTATTCGCGAAGTTGCGGCCCATCTCGAAACGGGATGGGTCAAGCCGGATATCCTGTCCGACGGTGTTGAGTACAGTCAATGAGTAACGGACAGCGTCCGCGCCGTACTGGTCCACCATGTCGAGTGGATCGATGCCGTTGCCGAGGGATTTGCTCATCCACCGGCCCTGCTTGTCCTTGATCATGCCCGTGATGTAGACCTGCTTGAACGGGATTTCATCGACGAAATACAGGCTGGCAACGATCATCCTCGCGATCCAGAAGAAGATGATGTCGTAACCGCTGACCAGCACATTCGTTGGGTGATAATACAGCAGGTCGCCGGTCTGTTTCGGCCAACCCAGCGTAGAGAAGGTCCACAGCCAGCTCGAGAACCATGTGTCGAGCACGTCTTCGTCCTGACGCCAGTGATTCGATCCGCAGGCCGGGCAGATGTCCGGGTGATCGGTGCCGACATGCACGTAGTTGCAATCAACGCAGTGATACGCCGGGATACGATGACCCCACCATAGCTGCCGTGAGATGCACCAGTCGCGGATGTTTTCCATCCACTGGAAATAGACCTTGCCCCAACGGTCGGGGACGAACTTGATCTCACCATTCCGCACGACTTCAATCGCACGTTTGGCCAACGGTTCCATCTTGAGGAACCACTGGGTGCTCAGGTATGGCTCGATCTGCGCTTTCGTTCGATGGCAATAGCCGACGCTGTGCGTGTATTCCTCGACCTTGACCAGGTAATCCTGTTCTTCGAGGTCAGCGACCACCGCTTCGCGGGCTGCATAGCGATCCATACCGACATATTTTTCGGGCGCTGGTGCCTGAACACGGGCTTCAGTGTCGAGGATAACCGGCATGTCCAGATCATGACGCTTACCCACCTCAAAGTCATTCGGGTCATGGGCGGGCGTGACCTTTACTGCGCCAGTTCCGAATTCACGATCCACATAGTCATCCGCGATGACTTTGAGTGTACGACCAGTCAACGGCAATTCGACTTTCTTGCCGATGAGATCTGCGTAACGATCGTCGTCCGGGTGAACCATGACTGCGGTGTCGCCGAGCATGGTTTCCGGACGTGTCGTCGCAACGATTACTCCTTCGCCACCATCTGCGCCCGGGTAACGGATGTGCCAGAGGTGACCCAGCTCATCCTTCATGTCCACTTCTTCATCGGAAATGGCAGACTGCAGCTTCGGCGACCAGTTGACGATGTATGGCCCACGGTAGATCAAGCCGTCTTCGTACAACTTGATGAACGCTTTCTGGACGGCGTCGCTGAGGCCGTCGTCGAGGGTGAAGCGTTCTTTTGAGAAGTCCGGCGAGATACCGAGGGATTTCTTCTGCTGGCTTATTGTGTTGCGATTACGTTCGACGAACTCCCAGACCCGTTCGATAAACTTCTCACGGCCTAGATCACGACGAGAAGGTTCACCGTTCTTCTTCATTTCTTTCTCGACGACAGTCTGCGTCGCAATGCCGGCGTGATCCTTACCCGCCTGCCAGTGGGCTTCGTAGCCCTTCATGCGATAGTAGCGGATCAGCTCGTCTTGGATGGTGTCCTGTAACGCGTGGCCCATGTGCAACACGCCGGTCACATTCGGCGGCGGCATCATGATTACGTACGGTTCCTTGTCCATGCTCGGGCTGGTCTGGAAGAAACCACCCTCATGCCACCATTCACGCCAATGCGCTTCGACCTCTTTCGGGTCGTATTGTTTCGGGATATCCACGAGTCTTGAGTCCTGAGTCTTGAGTTATGTAGCCCGGATTCGTCGAATCCGGGATTACTCCTGAAATGCAGCATCGAAAGTAGGGAAGAGATGGGGTGGAATGAAACCGGGATGCGAGCAAAACTCCCGCTTAATCGACTATAAAGCTGCGGATCAACTCCGAACGATTGCCCGCGTTGTCCACTGCGACGACCTGCCATGAATATGAACCGTGCGGCAACGGCTCCCACGGCACGTATTCGATGACATCCTCGTCAGGATCGTAGATCCAGATCACCGGTTCGCCATTCAGGCTCATCTCGCAGTGTTCGATATCCAGCCCGCTGAACTCGTCCAGTACGGAGACTGCCATTCGTGGCTTGCGGTTTGAGAAGGCGACACCGTTGCCAGGTGTCGCGCGTGACAACACCGGCGGGACAGTATCTCGTGCCACCGAGAACGATTCAAAACTGAACACCTTGCCGCTTAACTGGTGATCGTCTCGTTCACGGAAATTGCTCAGGAATTGCCATTCTTGTTCTTCCTGCTCACGGTAGACTAACAGTGCTTGGTCAGCGAATGGTTCCGTTCCACTGTCCAGGAAGAGCTCAAACGTTGTCAGGAACGGATAATCTCTGGGGAGCATACTGAGAATCGGCGCTTCCGCGTTCACATCTGGTTCATCGACCGTCATCGCGGCGACTAAGTCCGAAGTCTGGCCATACCCTTCAAATTTAACCCTGTAGCCGGTGTCTGAAACTGAGTAGACGACATTTTTTCCAGCGGGTAATGGCAGCAAAATGAACTCGTCGCTGATTTCATAAACAGTTCTGGCAGTGTCTTCGACCAGTACGGTGAACTCGGTAGATCCAGATTGTTCCAGCGAAAGTGAAGCCCGTGTCACCCATGAACCGTCGCCTCGTTGCACAAACCGTTTTGACGATCCATATGCCGGGCTCGAGGCAACAAGACTACTTACCACGATAGAATCCGGGACAGAAGGAAGTGTCACAATTGCAGTGAGGCCTGTGAACCGGTAATCCGCGGGAAGATCAATTTCCTGGTAAGGATTGTCCGGCAGTGAAGCAAACGACTCAAGCTCGCTGGCCAATGGCAGGAAAGGTTCGTGCAGCGCCTCAATTAGCCAATGCATCGAACTCCGGTTGCCACGATGATCGACGACTTCGATTCGAACCTGATGTACGCCCGGTCCGAGCACGCGACTGTCGAGCACGCCGTTGGTCGAATCGCTGGTGTAAAAGTCGAGTTTGTTGCCCGGGGCGAGATACAACCGGCGGAACTTCTTGTGACCTTCACGGCTGAGTTCGTAGTCGAAATCCAGCCGCGAGTGACGGTTCAGTGAATAGACAAACGTGTCGAGCACGGTCTGATAATACAGCTCATCATCCACATACAGCGCCAGCTCGCGAACACCTAAACGTGCCCATCCACCCTGCTGAAAATCATGTGCCTGAGCGGAAATACCGACACGTCCATAAAACTTGACCGGCGCAGCAATGTTCTGATCCACCGAGCGAATGAGTGATTCCATTTGACCTTCGACTTCACTGTCGCCATCGAGCGGGCGTATGGCGACTCGCCGCACATACGGTGCGGTGTTGTCTTCATAGTAGAATCCGGCGAGCACCGGATTGTACGGCTCATTGCGGGGTGTGCGCAGCTCGAAATGCAGGTGCGGTGCACCCGCACCTGTTCCACCAGCGTAGCCGACAACATCACCATTCTTGTACGCTAGTTCACCGGGTTTGAACCACAACTCTACCTGATACCGGCCCTGATGGAGCTGTTCTTCACGAAGCTTTTCTTCAATGCGATCTTCGAAGCCGTGTAAGTGCCCGTACACAGCAATATCACCACTGTTAAGCGTTAGATAAATAACCCGTCCGTACCCGTTGAACGAGGTCTTGATGCGTGAGATGTAGCCATCATCAATTGCGAAGCACTCTGCACCCAGACTGCCATTGATACTGAAATCCAGACCGGCGTGGAAGCGATCTGTCCGATATTCACAGAAGGTGCTCGTAATCCGCCGTGTCTCGTCAATCGGCCAGCGCAGACCTTCTGCAGTGTGTGTATGAATCGGTTGAGAGGCGGATGTTCGCGTTGAAAGCAAGAACACGCAGCTGATGATGAGAATCAGGATCTGAAGATGGCGCATAGGTATCAGGCAGGTTCAGTGAAGGTGAAACATCGTGGTTCAACTCACAACAAGTTCAGCTTTTTAAGCACATAACTGGCATGACGTGAAGTCGGATAATCTGCTATGAAACGCGTGTACAATTCACGGGCAGCGTCCACCTTGCCAAGCCGCTCGTGGCACGATGCCAACTTGTAAAGCGAGTCTTCACGTTTGTTCGTATTCTTGTAGAGCAAGGTACGGTCAAACTCGATGATCGCCTGCTCATAACGCTTCAGCCGGAAGTACGCTTCTCCGATCCAGTATTGCGCGTTATCGGCCAGTGAGTGGTTCGGAAACAACTCAGTTATTTCACGGAAGGCTGGGATCGCCGAACTTATCTGTCCCTGTTCGTACAGGGCATATGCGGCATCGTACCTGTCCTTGACAACACCCGCCGTAGCGATGCTGGAGATCAGCAACAATGCTGAAAACGCAATCAGGATACGCGCTGGTTTTCGGTTCATCATGGTTCTGGTTCAAGTTACGGAGATACGACTTCTAGTCGCACAAAGTTACACGAACTCAACCGCCACAACAAGCATACAATGTGCTCGCCTGTTCCACATTAGTCCTTGCTCATCTGGACGATGGTCACACCGTCACCACCCTCGCCCGGTTCCCCGAAACGATAGTCGGCAACGCTCGGATGGTCCTTCAACATCTGCTGCACCATCGCCCGCAGGGTACCGGTGCCTTTGCCGTGTACAATTCGTGCGAACGGTAGATTTTCCAACGCTAACTCTTCGAGATAGGCTGCCAACTCAGTCTCAGCTTCTTCAGCACGTTTGCCGATCAGCTTGAGCTCGGTACTCAATGGCCCGCGATCACGGTCAGGCTGGACCAGATCGACATGCGCGTGACCGGACGGTTTGCTGCGTCCGACCTTACGCAGCTCCGATAATGCCATCCACACCTTGAGTGATCCCGTTGCGACTTGGGCGCTAGTCTTTTTCAACGCCAGCACCTCGCCACGCACCCCGCTTTCACCGATCAGAACCTCATCACTGATTTCTATTGGACCATCGAGCTTGACTGGTTCAGGCTGCTTCGGTTTCTCGAAGGGTGTCTGTTTCTTCGGCTTAGGACGTGGTTTACGAGTCTTCTTGCGTTGTTCGATACGCTTGGCTTCGTGCTCGACCTTCTCCTGCTGCTCGGCAAACTGCTTCTTCGCAGCGAGGATTGATTCCTTTGACGCCTGCTGCTCACGGATCTGCTTGACTGTCAGCTCAAGGGTGCGGTTGGCGGTGTCGAGGATTCGTTTCGCTTCGCCAGCGGCACGGGCCACCTGTTCATCTCGAGTGGCTTCGATGTTCTCCAGCTTGTCGCGTAGCCTGTTGTCTTTTTCCTGCGCCTGCTGAAGTGATTTCTCAAGTTCCGCCTCACGCTGCTTGGCATTACGCAAACGTTGCGACAGCTCCTCAATCAGATCTTCGAGACGTGCGCGCTTCTCACCGCCCAATGTGCGTGCCCGCTTGACCAGCTTCTTAGGCAGACCAACACGTGACGCTATATCAAACGCGTAGCTCGAACCGGGAAGGTCAGGTTGGAAGACGTAAGTTGGGGAGAGAGTTTCGCGGTTAAACTGCATCGATCCGTTGCGCACGCCATCAGTTTTGTGCGCGAACGCCTTCAGCTCGCCCATGTGGGTTGTGACCAGCGTCCACCAGCCGCGTTCGACCGCCATCTCCATGAACGCTTCTGCTAACGGTCCACCCTCGGCAGGATCGGTTCCGGATGCAATTTCATCGACCAACACGAGCTTGTTCGGCGCGGGGCTGTTGGTGATTGTCTTCAACTTCTCGATGTGGCCGGTGAAAGATGACAGATCGCCTTCCAGCGACTGTTCATCACCGATGATCACATGCCATTCATCCAGCGGAGGGATAACAGTCCCATCGCCGACCGGTGGCCAGATACCGGCATGAATTAACGCGCTGCACAGGCCGACCGTCTTCAATGACACTGTCTTGCCGCCAGCGTTCGGGCCGGTTACCACGAACGCGCGATCCGCTGGCAGATCCGGGTCGTCTACGTTCAGGCCTAGATGCAGAGTGAGCGGGATAGTTTCGTCCAATCCCTTGCGTAGCACCAGCAACGGGTGACGTGCTTCGACCAGCCGCAGCATTCCTGAGCGTACCTGAGGACGCATCGCGCCAACCTGCACCGCGAACTTCGCCCGCGCTTGCAAGCTGTCGAGCAAACCAACACACAGCACCGCATCGTTCAAATCCTCGAGATGTTCGCGCACACCGTCAGTCAGCTCACGCAGTATGCGGCGGACCTCTTCCGCTTCATCCTCACTGAGACGGCGGATCTCATTTCCAGCAGACACCAACTCGTCCGGTTCGATAAACACCGTCCCACCGGACGATGAGAAGCCGTGCACAATGCCATGGACTCGGTTGCGCATTCCTGATTTCACTGCCAACACGTACCGGTCTTCGCGCACTGAGAAATTACTGTCCGCTAGATTGTCAGCATCCGCATGCTTACGAACCAGAGTATCCAGTTTATTTCGCATGCCACCGATAGCTGACTCGATAGCACGGCGGAGCTTACTCAATTCTGGCGAAGCGTTATCAACGACCTGACCCGTGCGCACGCTGATCGTTTTCTCGATACGTCGCACCAGCTCAGGAGCGGAAGGCAATACTTCGGCGAACACCTGCAACGCCGCCAGTTCATCAGACTTTTTCGTGATGTGATCGCGCAGTTTGCCGCATCCGGTCAGCATCTGCGCAATGTCGAGCAGTTCGTTGCCCTCGAGACGGCTGCCTGGCATTGATGAACGAACCAGACTGTCTCCAAGATCGCGAATGCCAGCAAACGGGAGTGGTTGATCACGTTGCACCGATTTGGTTAACGCGTCAATGCGGTCGAATTCGTCATTGAGAGTGTCAACATGATCGATGCGTTGGGTCCATACCGCGTCAGGTTCGAAGGTGGGAATGAGTGAGAGAATACGTTCCTGACCGTATCCGGTCAGGCAGAGTGCGGCAATCGCGTCCAGGACACGGTCATAATCGAGGGCTGCCAATGCAGCCCGCCGCTTTGCTTCTTTTCGTTCGTTCATAGTTTATCGACTATCGTGCCTGTGACATACTATTATGGTGCTCGTGGTTGACCACGAAGTGGCTACCGCGGATTAACAGACATCCAATGGGAGATCTGAACTTGAGGTTAGCCGCGATAACCGTCTTCGACGGATTATCACGGGCACCATACCTCCAACGACCTCAACTAATCCCGACTTGCAAGCAAGTCGGGGCAAACACCTGATCTCTCCATCGACGCAACATGGTACGGAAACCGATCGCTTTTTGCGAGTATACTCTGTACGCAGAGAGGGGATCACGCTCGATTCGCACAAAGACACTGATTCAGGGTGAAAATGACTGAGTTTCGAACATGAGTTCTGACGGTTTAACCATCATGCGGCTGGTGCTGGCGGCAGTCAACGGCGCGTTGTTCGCGTTTGGAGTCTTTCTGCTCGTCGAGTATCTCTACCGTCGTCCACATCGATTGAAACTGCGGCTGAAAGACCTGATCGTCCGCGCTGAGAAGACAGAACTGATGGAACGAGATGGAACGTTCCGAACGGGCGATCCTTCCTCAAGTGATCTGCGGGAAGAGTTTGATCGCGTGAAAGAAGAGCTGAAGACACGTAAGAAAGATCCACGGTTTATCATCAACGTCGCGTTCGGCGCATTGATGGTATTGCTTGCGACTTTCTCGCTACTCAGTCTGCTATTTCCCATGTGGCTACGCTTCGCCTGAACCAACGAATACGGAGAAACCATGTCTGCGCTACGTCCAGTCAACGATCCTGCTGTTATCAAGGACATCCTCAACACAAAAGGACGGATCGCGATTGTCGGTCTGTCACCGAAGGAACATCGTGACAGTCATAAAGTCGCGAAATATATGCTCGATCACGGGTATGACATTGTTCCGGTTCATCCGAAAGCGACCGAAATCCTTGGGCGAAAGGTATATCCCAGCCTGAAAGACATCGAAGGTCCGATTGAGGTTGTCGATGTATTCCTGAATCCGGCGTATGTGGTTCCCGTTGCAGAAGCAGCAGTCGAGATTGGCGCAAAGTACTTCTGGCTGCAACTGGGAATTACCAACGATGAAGCGGCTGAGAAGGCATTTGTCGGTGGGGTGGAAGTGGTGCAGGACCGTTGTATCAAGATCGAGCATCAGAAAAGATAGGTGTGAGGAAACAAGGAGCAGATAGAAAAAGTCAGTGCGGGGACACTTTGTCCTCAAAGTGTCCCCTGAGCACTAATACCGGGACACTTACAGGAGTAAGTGTCGCAAGTCATATAGGATCATCCGATTATCCACGTCATGAATGTCGTGGGCATATCAACAAGACGGATTCCAAACACTACAAGTCATGCTGACCACTCAGCCTGCTGCGGATGCTGGCCAATCCACTCAACAATGCCCGTCTCGATGTCGTACACACCACCATGAATCTGGATCTTGTCATCCCGCAGAGCATCGTGGACAACGGATGAGTCGTTGACCATATCGGCAATCGACTGGAACACGTTCTTGCGCGTTGCCAGATCGATCATTTCTGACTCATTGCCAGGTGAACCAGCCTGTTTACGCGCCTGACCAACTGCTGGCTTAATTCGATCAACCAGTTCTTTCAGCGGACCTACGACAGGTAAATCCTTAACCGCTGTCGTTACACCGCCGCACTTCGTGTGACCGACTACAACGACCAGTGGCACATTCAGCTCCCAGACAGCAAACTCAACACTGGCAGTTTCGATCACGCCGCACACATTGCCCGCGACCTGGATTTCGAACAAATCACCGACGCCTGCATCGAAAACATGCTCGATCGGAACACGCGAATCACTGCATGTCAACACGCAAGCGAATGGATTCTGTCCTTCTAAAGCAGTTTTTTTTCGCCATTCAGCATCAAGGTGCGGTTGTTCGCGATTGCCTTCTACATATCGCTGGTTACCATCTTTCAGTTGCTGCAAAGCTTCCTGCGTGGTCATGAGAAATCCTCATCATTTAACGATGACTTAATCTAACGTAAAAACCCGCCGCACATGTAGTGCGGCGGGCTCGGAGATCACATGGCCGAAACTATCCTGCCAGGAAATACGAAAGCAGTACACCAGCCGCCGTCGCTGACCCGATTACACCAGAAACATTCGGACCCATGGCGTGCATGAGCAGGTAGTTGTCGGGATCAATCTGACGTCCGACCTGCTGCACAACACGTGCGCTGTCGGGCACCGCACTCACACCGGCCGCGCCGATCAATGGGTTGATCTTCGCATCACCCTTGAGGAACAAGTTCATGAACTTGGCGAACAACAAACCACCCGCCGTCGCGATCATAAAGCTGACTGCACCGAGTACGAAAATGTAAATCGATTGAGGAGTGAGAAAAACACTGGCCTGTGTAGACGCACCGACTGTCAACCCGAGCAGAATCGTTACTATGTCGATCAACGAGGTGCCCGCTGTTTTCGCCAAACGCTCCGTAACACCACTCTCTTTGAGCAAATTGCCGAAGAACAGCATCCCGAGCAACGGCAATGCGCCGGGTGCAATGAATGTCGTCGCCAGCAAACCAACAATTGGGAAGATGATCTTCTCCGACTTCGGCACTGAACGGCTCGGTTTCATCCGGATCTTGCGCTCATCCTCAGTCGTCAACAGCTTCATGATCGGCGGCTGAATAACAGGCACGAGCGCCATGTACGAATAAGCCGCAATCGCGATCGCACCCATCAGTTCCGGGGCGAGCTTGGACGAGATGAATATCGCGGTCGGGCCATCCGCGCCGCCGATAATACCAATCGCCGCCGCCTGTTCCGGTGAGAAGCCGAGCGCCAACGCGCCGAGCATCGTGATGAAAATACCCACCTGCGCCGCTGCACCGAGCAAGACCAGCTTTGGGTTGGATAGCAAGGCTGAGAAATCAGTCAACGCGCCGATGCCGAGGAAGATCAGTGGCGGATAGATTCCCTTGGACACACCGAAATAGAGGTAATTGAGCACTGAACCGGATTCATAAATCCCAATGTTCAGCCCGGCATCCTGCGGGAACGGAATATTGCCGATCAGAATCCCGAATCCAATCGGGATCAGCAGCAACGGTTCGTAATCCTTCTTGATCGCGAGGTAGATGAAGACTAACCCCACTCCGATCATCACGAGGTTTTTCCACATGCCCGGCTGGGCAAATCCTGTGAATTCTATGAACTGGCCAAGCAGTTCCATCTCGACTTCCCTGGTTCACACCGGGCTTCCGGTGTCATCATCAACGCAATCCGCAACTGACTCTATGACTGCCCAAATCAAACGGCTCCAGCAACCGAGATGGAACAACATCCTTCTGAATCGCTGTCAATCAATGATCTCGCCGTAGCTCTCGCGTATAACCTGCCATCTTCCGCTACGAATACTCATAACTTCGTATGAGATATGGTTTCTGTCCCCATACTCATCCAATGACATGGGGCCAGTTATTCCGTAAACATCGTACGAGGTTTCGATTATTCGTTGCTTCAATGTAGCAACGTCCATACCTTCGAGTTCCTCCAAATTGAAACTCGTCAACGTCGCAGTCAGCAATTTATGAATATCATGGACTAAGTGTGATTCATAAACTGCTGGACGATGAATCATTGCTTCCAAACGGTTGTAATACTCACCTGTGCTGCCGTAAGGGTCAACAAGCGGGCGAACACTGAATATATTGTGATTCTCTAAACTTTCCATTGCTCTGCGTGAGTTAAAGATATCCTCATTCCCGGCAAAGCTTGATGTGACAAGTATATCTGCCTCATCCACATAATTCTCATACTCATTAAGTGATCCTATGGCTTCTATTATATCATCATGATGCCAATCATGACCAATAAAACATATGTAATATTGACCGAACAGATAATATCCTTCCCAACTGTCGTTTATCTCCTGAAGGACGCCATGAATGTTTCCATTATGGCAGTAAAATATATCATTAATATATAAAGGGGACCATTTGGGCCATTCATACTTTGAAATCACATCCACATATTTTGTACTATCCTGAAAATCAGACGGTATAATAAAATCAATTGTTGCTGACTGATCAAAAGTTGGTGAATCGAATCCAGAATAAATCGCCTGGTAAAACAAGACATTCATTTCATGTTCTGGCGTAGTCGCAAAACAAAGCAGATTGTCATCTTCCCGATCACCAATCGCTGCTGGATAGTGACTGAGCATGAGCAAGTCTTCTGACACATCCGACGTTTCAATCGCTGCTACATCCGCTGCCGATGTCGGCCCCACCAACACATTTGGCATTCCATCATACCGAAAGTTGCTCAAAACCAAATCCACAGCACTTCCGGGATCATTCCAAATCGTGTACGCCTGATCAGCATAGGGGATGTACTCACTCTCCGTTGTTTCCAGTGCGAGATCAGTAGCAACGTAAAACGCTTCTTCAATGCTGTTTCCTTCAATTGTCTCGTCTGGATCATCACCACCAGGCATTGGAATGAAATTGTCCTGAATTGGCTGAAATGGTGCAAATTCCGGAGCGGAAATCATCGTAACCGGAAATCCGGCTTCGTTCACTACTGGGTCAGAATTGACAGGATTCGTTTCCAGCTCACATCCGAGAATCGCGAACATCAGAATCAGCATAACTGCAAGCAAAGCGACTCGAAGTTCTTTGGCGTCAGACATGTTATCCCCCGTACTGTGAGTCATCGCGTCAGATATGAAACTGTTGGTTTCTATTAATTAAGTACAAATTCCAATGCACCGCAATCAAACAACAGCTAGTTTCGAAAAAAACAATCACTGCGCTGTTAGTTGCTGCTCACACCGGATCGATAAGCAGCAACTCGCCACCTTCCAGAACAGATTGACCTTCTGTAGCCGAAACCTTGCTGACAACACCAGCCATCGGCGCGGCGACCGTGTTCTGCATCTTCATCGCTTCCATGATGCAAACGGTATCGCCAGCCTTGACCGAGTCGCCTTCCTTGACCATCACCTTGAGCACCAATCCTGGCAGTGGTGCCTTGACAACACCCGCACCCTTGGTCTCAGTCGGTGGTGCGGTTTTCTTCAGGCCCGCAGCAGGGGTGACCGCTGGACGCGTGATCTTCGGTGTCGGCTTGGCCTGCATCTTTCGCTTGGTCGGCTCGAGATACGCCTTGTACTCCTGGCCGTTCACGTTAATGACGACTTCATCATCGTCACGCCGGATGACACGAGTCTCGAACTCGTGGCCGTAAATCTTAAACTTGTATGTGTTCATGTTGCTCTCAACTTCTGTTTTCCACCACGAAATAAGCGAAATGAGCGAAAGAAATGCTAAAATATAATATCGCTATTCATGTATTAGAATAAAGTCTGACACAATATTTATCTTATTAAGATATTCAGTTTACTCTTTTCGACGCTTTCGAATCTTTGGTGGTTTTGCATACAATTACACTTTAGACCCGCGTTCCGGGTCCTGTGTCTGCAACGTCGCTGGACGTCCACCTGTAATCCTTGGTGTCCACGAATGGTCTACTCGGCTCTGCCACCAGTTGCTGTATGGTTTCGGCAGCCCGTGCAGTGTCAAGACCATGGACTCATTGTCGTGGACCTGTTCCGACTCGAACAGCAACGTCAAAGCAATCGCCGCGATTTCTACTCCGGACACATCCTTGCCACCTGGTCCCTCAATAACGCTTATGCCAGCTACATCAGCAGCATCGCCCTGTGCGGCAGTCACTTTGGCTTCGCGTGCGGATCTGCGACGTTCAACCTCGGATCGCTGAAACTCCAATCCCCTCTTGAGAAACTTCATCAGGAACAGGAGTGCCAGCAGCGCCACGAAGACGACAGCCATTCCGGCCATCATCAGCGTAAATCCGCCACCTGCTTCTATGCCTTCCAAACCATACATAAGTCTTGTGTCCTGAGTCTTGAGTCCTGAGCAACTACAACGTCTACCAAGAGATCCTTCACTACGTTCAGGATGACTTCATTTTCAAATCTTAGAGTGGAACGAGTCCTATCTTCTTCGGTGGATTGGCGTCACGTTTACCTGCCAACGATTCCAAACCACGAATGATCCGAAAGCGAGTGTTACGCGGCTCAATCACGTCGTCGATGTACCCGTTCTTGGCGGCGTTGTACGGATTCGCAAACTTGTTCCGGTACTCGTCTTCCTTCTCTTGGATGAACTTCGCCTTCTCTTCGCCATCGAGGGCCCGGAGTTCCTTGCTGTACAATACTTCGACCGCGCCCTGCGGACCCATGACCGCGATCTCAGCCGTTGGCCACGCGTAGTTCAAATCGCCACGTAAATGCTTGGAACTCATCACGTCATATGCACCGCCATACGCTTTCCGCGTAATCACGGTCACCTTCGGAACCGTGCACTCGCTATAGGCATACAGCAGCTTCGCACCGTTGAGGATGATGCCTTCGTATTCCTGAACCGTGCCCGGCATGAAACCCGGGACATCGACGAAAGTCACTACTGGCAGGTTGAACGCGTTGCAGAAGCGCACGAACGCTCCGCCCTTGCGGCTGGACTTGTTATCGAGTACGCCAGCCAACACGCTCGGCTGGTTCGCGACAATACCCACCGCTCGACCGTTGAAACGCCCGAAGCCGGTGATCAGGTTCGGCGCCCACTGACGTCGGACCTCGAGGAAATCAGCATCATCCACGACAAATTCGATTACGCTGCGCATGTCGTAGGGCATGTTTGGATCAGTCGGCACGATATAGTTGAGATCATCCTCCAGACGATCGATCGGATCGGCACACGATACAATCGGCGTCTCTTCCATGTTGTTCTGCGGCAGGAAGGTCAGCAGCTTGCGGATGAGGTCAAAGGTTTCATCCTCGCTATGGGTCACGAAATGCGTCACACCACTCTTCGTAGCATGGACTTCCGCACCACCGAGCTGCTCGACCGTGACATCCTCGTGCGTAACCGTCTTCACGACCTTGGGACCGGTCACGAACATGTAGCTGGTGCCCTTGGCCATTAGCGTGAAGTCAGTCAGAGCGGGGGAGTAGACCGCGCCGCCCGCGCATGGTCCGAGAATCGCGCTGATCTGCGGAACAACGCCGGACGCCATCACGTTCTTGAGGAAAATGTCCGCGTAACCACCTAGCGACAACACACCTTCCTGGATTCGGGCACCGCCGGAATCATTCAGCCCAATGACTGGGGCACCGACTTTGATCGCGTAATCCATGATCTTGACGATTTTCTTCGCGAACATCTCGCCCAGTGATCCACCGAGCACCGTGAAGTCCTGCGAGAAGACCATCACCTGGCGGCCGTTGATCGTGCCGTGACCTGTGACCACGCCGTCACTGAGAAACTGCTGCTTGTCCAGTCCGAACTCACTCTGACGGTGCGTCACGAACATGTCGAACTCTTC
This sequence comes from uncultured bacterium, assembly GCA_964552465.1. Lineage (GTDB taxonomy): Bacteria > Electryoneota > Electryoneia > Electryoneales > Electryoneaceae > BMS3BBIN04. Next base: position 256,930 of record CAZKGR010000001.1, on the reverse strand, counting down.
GAACGAGCCTTCGTCGAGCAACCGTTCGATCCGTTCTCGCGCGGTGTATTTGCCCTTGCCGTGCTGCGCGTCGATACGTTTTTCGCCGCCGCCCATGCGGGCTTCTTCACGTAACGCGTGCAGCTCTTTCAGTTTGTCTTCTATGCTTGCCATGCTAAATCCGTGTAAAAGCAGCTCTGAGCTGCGAGCTTTGAGCGATGAGCCAAAATCAACTGACAACTGCTGATTTACAGTTGTGAGTTATGAGCAACTGACTACAGACGCTTAATAATTGACTCTTACCGACCATCCAACGTGCACAAAACAGAGAAAGCGCCGCAAGAGGGGAAACGTGCTCGTCGCACCTCCTGCGGCGGACAGCAAAGATAGTGAAGAATGGTGCAAGCAAGCAACGAGGGCTCGGGAGGGGATCGAACAGCGTTCATTGAGATCGAAATTCATTGCCTGAGGTATTGGTCTTTTCTTTATGCTTTGATACAACATGAACAGCTAGATGGTCACCGAACTTGCGAACGGACGGCTCACCGCCGGGCAGCACACGCTTACCTTTGATGGATCAAACTTGGCATCCGGAATCTACTTCATCAATGCATCCGTCCCCGGCAAGCTGAACGAAACCCAGAAAGTCGTGCTGATGAAGTAATGGTAGATAATATGATATTTTATGAAGCAGAGGTTTTGGTATACTTCGAACAGGATTTGATTAAGATTCACCCTGGCATATTCAATCTTTCCTGAGCCTGGAGCGAGATTTCTTCGAATATTCTAACTACTGCTTGCTACATGCTTATCAATTTCTTAAAATACGTGTTACGTTTATGGGTGAAGTATGCCAAGCGAAGCGATACGAAAACAAAAGAGAGTTACGACATATAAACTGAGGTGTATCATGAAAACGCTGCTTGCCGTTTTCCTGGGGGTTGTGCTGGTGTCAGGTTTTGCGTTCGCAGAATCTGAAATTGTCCTGAATTTTGACCAGGATATGTTCAAAGGCTGGACCGTTCAAACCCGCTCTGCGACCCCAACTTGGGATGTTTCGTCGAATTCGGAATCCGGTATGCCAGAAGTATTCGAACTCGGTGTTGCTTATCCAAATCCATTCAATCCCTCCACAAAGTTCGTTGTCAGCCTGCCAGATGCAGCTGATTTGAATCTTGCGGTTTACAATGTCCTCGGACAGCAAATCGAGATCATTGCTGATCAGCGTATGGAGGCAGGTCGCCACGCATTTACATTTGACGGGCGAAACCTGGCTAGTGGTGTGTACTTCATCCAAGCTGTTGTTCCGGGTGAATTGAATGAGATGCAGAAAGTGTTCCTGATGAAGTGACGCGGAAGTCCTGAGTTTCGACAAAAAGCTGTTAAGGACATATCGTGAAGTAATAGACAGGACCGGCTGGAAACTCGCATGCCACGGATTATTCCGTGGCATGTTATTTCCATGACAATCTTGTATACTTCTGTTTTACAAGCATTTCCCCCCATAAACATAGTATTTACTAACGCAGTCCGGAAATTTGCTGAATGTGTGGTAGAATTCATACAAATCCGAGTAGTCTTAGAATGTACGTGAAAGACGCATCAATACTAAAGGTAAACACCGTCTCCGAATGGCTCCATTCTGTGTTCTTTGGACTCAATCGGCATGCTCATTTCAAACATTTTAGCCCAAGTTTACCGAAACAACGAAATCTATCGATTCAGACTACAGGTTGTCTGGACCGATTTTGACACACGACCTGGAGAGCAGCAATGAGAAAAGTACTTGCACTGTGCCTACCCTTAATCCTGCTGGTGTCAACGGCGCTGGCACAGGACTGGGGATATTCTACGATCTCGAACAATATGAACACCGCGTTGGATGTCCAGATCGGTGATTTCAATGGGGACACTCTGCCAGACCTGGTTACCACATCCCAGGCAGACGGCACGCTGTCGTGGTGGGAAAATGAAGGAACCGCTCAATACACACGTCATGACATCTTGATCCTCATGTTTGGTTTGGCACGCCTTGATGTCGCTGATGTCGATCAAGACGGCGACTTGGATATTCTGTACGCTGTGGAAGGAACGTTGCCGGTAGACAATCGAGCTGGCTGGGTGGAAAATGTCAATGGAAATGGTGGGGTTTGGACTGATCACGTGATCAGTGATCAAACTCAGGGCAACCTGGGAACACCGTGGGATATCGAGGCTTGGGACTTCGACAGCGACGGCGATCTCGACTGCGCTGTTTCAGGTGATCAGGTAGCTTGGTTCCGCAATCCCGGTGATGGAGTATCTTACTGGCCGCGTACAGATGTAGATTTCAATAACCACACTCGTTCAGGAATTGCCCTCGGCGATTTCAACGGTGACACACGCATGGATGTCGTGTCTGGACGTGGAAACGGCATTGCGTGGTGGAACGACCTGTCGATCGGACATGATGGCACCAATTGGCAACACTTTGCTGTCGGAACCAATTACGAGAACATCAAGGGTGTGGATGTTGGTGACTTGGATGGTGACGGTGATCTCGATATCGTGACCTGCGGTGATGTTGGTACAGGCAGCACAGTTACAATTTTCGACAACTTCTCCGGTATCGGTTCTAGTTGGGACCGCATGGACATTTCGTGGGGTTTCTATGGAGTCCTTGATGTCGACATAATTGACCTCGACGGCGACGGCGACCTCGACATTTATGGCGCAGCGTACGGCGACAACGAAGTGTCGTGGTGGGAGAACCTCGGCGGTCATAACTACGAGAAACACGTCGTATCTATCCTGTTCAATGGTGCGGCGGGTGTTGCTGCAGGCAACATTGACATGGATGCGGACATTGAACTCGTAGGCACTGCCTACGAAGGTGACTGCTTCGGATTCTGGGACATGAATACCAGCATGTATGCCGCGAACCTCGTGTTGACACCAGAAGCTGATCCATTACTCGTACCACAAGGTGGTTCATTCACCTACGATATCGATTTTTCAGCTACTACACCAATCAACCTACTCGCTGAATACTGGATCTATGTGATCCTGCAAAACGGCCGTGAATACAACCTGCGCAAGGAACAGTTTACCTATGTGCAAGGGTCCGTGTTCGACATCAACGGTATCATGCAGAGTGTGGTCGGTGCGCCGCTGGGGACATTCGAATTCCGACTTGGCGTGGATATCGCGAATGAGTACACATACGATTTCTTCTTCTTCGATGTCGTGGCCGCAAACACCGCTGCGAGTGGGAGTCTGGGCCAATGGGGAATGGACGACTTCAACTGGGTTGCCAAGGTGCCGACAGAAGTTTCCAGCACCAGCGATCTTCCATCTGAGTTCGCTTTGAGTGCGGCGTACCCGAACCCGTTCAACCCGAGCACGACTATAAGTGTTGCGTTGCCGGAAACATCGAGCTTGACCGTGTCCGTGTTCAACGTTATGGGCCAGCAGGTCGCCACGCTGGCGAACGATCAGTTCAACGCCGGTCAGCACAACTTCATATTCGACGCGTCGAACTTGTCCAGCGGTTTGTATTTCATCCAGGCGAATGTGGCCGGCCAACTGAACGAGATTCAGAAGGTCACATTGATGAAGTGATTCAGCACAATTGAGAGATGAGTATTGGATAACGGCCCGGATTTCGATCTGGGCCATTTCCTCTCACATTTTTTCGTAATTCGACCCTATTTCGTGTTTTCGAGTTTGAGCATCCGTACGTTAATAACGATGCCCCTGATCGGCTAACTGTGAAATGTCAAACAGACTAAGGCTTGGAGAGGGAGGTACCGATGAAGGTTTTTCTAACGATACTTGCGCTTGTTCTCATGACAGGGATCGCATTCGGACAATGGGTCGCGACAACACCAATGAATACCGCCAGGCACGGACTTGACGCTGTTGAGTACAATGGCGACATCTATGTTGTTGGGGGATGGGGCGGAGATACCACGCTGGAGCGGTTTTCTGGTGGAGCATGGTCATATCTGGCAAGCCTTCCGGTTGGACAGGCTGGAGTTGCAGTAGCTCTGGTGAATAATCGGATCTACGCGTTCGGTGATTATGGATGGGGTAACACCACGCAGATTTACGATATCCCCACGAACACCTGGTCAGCCGGACCCGCGATGCCCGTAGGCTCGTATTGGGGAACGGCAGAATCGATTTCTGACATAGTCTATTATATCGGCGGATATTCAAATACCGGTGGATTAGATACCGTTTACATTCTGGACACAAATACCAACACCTGGAGTACGGGCGCCAGCTGCCCTGTTACTCTGATGACAGCGACATCGGTCGTTCACGGTGGACACATATACGTATTCGCTCCGAACGGGGACTACCGATACGATCCGGCTAACGACGCATGGATGGCGATCGCCACACGCCCATATCAAACTGGCGGTGCTACTGCTGAAGTAGCCGACGGGATCATTTACGTCATGGGTGGGAACTACGGCTACATCTTCTACGCTGAGCCGTACACACAGATGTATGATCCAAATACCAATACATGGTCGTTAGGACCGGATCAGATATTTGCTCGCTACCAACTGACTTCGGCCTACGTAAACGACTACATCTACAGCATCGGTGGACGCGATCCGAATGGGAACTCGCAAGACTGGGTAGAGATGCTTTACGCACCGTCACCACCTCCCGCGTTTGAGCTGTATCTCTGGCCGCAAACATCGACGGTACCCCCCGGTGGTGGAACTGTGTTCTTCGCGGCTGATGTGATTAACAACACTGGTGTTCCACAAGCACGCGATGCCTGGACCATGGTCACGTTACCAAATAACAATCTGTACGGGCCGTTGATGTTGATAAACTTCACTTTCCCACCGGGCGCCGTCAGCACATTCCAAAGCCAGAATGTCCCGGGTATGGCACCTCCGGGTAACTACATTTTCCACGGATTCATCGGATCTTACGGTCCGAACATCATTGACGCGACGGACAGCTTCACGTTTACCAAACTCGTGGTCGGAGCAGGCGAACAGGATAATTGGGATGCTGGCGAGTGGTTCGTGGAATCCGAGGATGGACAGACACTAGATCTACCGTCTGAGTATTCATTGGAAAGCGCGTATCCAAATCCGTTTAACCCAACCACAACACTTTCGATAGCACTTCCAGAAGCGGCGAACCTGACAGTTGTCGTGTACAATGCTGCTGGCCAGCAGGTTGCGGAACTGGCGAACGGTCAGTTCAATGCCGGCAGTCACATGCTGACCTTCGACGCGTCAAACCTCGCGTCTGGACTGTACTTCATCCAAGCAACGGTACCGGGCAAGCTGAATACCACGCAGAAAGTGATGCTGGTGAGGTAAAGCAGGCCTGAGTCTGGAGTCAGGAGATTTGAGTCTGGAGAAAAACAATGGGGACACTTACATCTGTAAGTGTCCCCAAATTATTGAGTCTGACAGGTTGCGCTTCGGCTATTCTCCATGGTCCTGCTACCGGAGCAGAACAACCTTGCGGGTCGCCTGCAACGGACCTGCCTGGAAGTGGAGGAAGTACACACCGCTGACGAGATTACGGCCGTCAATCGTCAGTCGGTGGTGTCCAGCATTCAGATGGCCGTCAACCAACACCGCGACTTTTTGCCCCAGGACATTGTACAGCATCGCCCTGGCGTTTGCCGCTTCCTTCATGCTGAACGACACAGCTGTGGTCGGATTGAACGGATTTGGGTGAACACCGTTGAATTTCCATTCCAGCGGTTGGACCGCGCCGTGGCCAGCATCAGTAACAAATCCGGGGGTAGTTACGCTGAAATCCAGTATCGTGGTTTGGTCTTCAATCACCTCAACATCCTGTGCAGTCTCTGTGTCAATACCCACCATCTCGACCACAAGATCGTAGAACCCGACCACAACTTCGGACAACGTATAATCGCCATTGACATCTGTCGTCGTGGAATATGTCGAGTCCGCTGTGCGTACTGTCGCACCTTCAACCCCTGCACCACCGATAGCGTACGTCACGTTACCTGCAATGGTGCCTGTAACCAGAGCCTTCTGGGTCGTAATTAGAATTGCGCGCTCGTTCGAAATCGCGCCACCAGGAAGGTTGTTATTGTCCCAATATGCAAGTTCGAGACCGCCACTCTGGTCACCATTTTCAATTCCGACAGTCATATAGCTAATGTCGGCAGTGGTGCCACTAGTGTGGGTCACGTCTTGATACTGGAAAAGAAGAGTGTTGTCACCCGACCTGGTGATGAATCCTCCGACCTGGTCGTAGATCATCATCTGGAAGGTGTTTGACACGGGGCTGAGTACCGGAATGTCCAGCACGTTAAACCACTCAATTATGTATCGGCCGTTCGGCTGATCATAGTAAACGTAAACACCTCCGCCATCGCCTATCCGGCGGTCATCCCAATACGGCGCAATCATATAGTTCGGACCGAGCGGTGATGGTATCGGCCAATTGCGAGGGGTCAACATATCTGCCTGATTGCCCATCGAAACGAAGCCGTTACAGGTGACCGTCATTTCGGTGAACTCGGCACCATAGAATTGGACTGTAAATGGTAGCTGAACGACGACTCCATCATCGTCTTCTTCACCGTTATCGTTGATGTTCAGTCGCGTACCTGAATAGTTGAATCCAGGGACGTTAGGATTGATTTCAATCCAATCGTAGACAGGAGCCAGATCGTAATTGACGTCACGATCATCATAGGCGATATAACCATACCCATCCGGACCCACTGGATCAAAAGTTCTTCCGAATCCGAGCTCAATCGTAACACCGACCGTATCCAAGAATCCATCTGCATTTGTGATATGCAGTTCGGCCTTGGCTGGATAGCCCCTGAATGATGACGTGTGGGCTGTAATGGAGTGTCCGGTAATGGCAACAGTTTCCCCAATCGCTGCAGCGGGCACCGCAGCCGAATCGTTCTCGACGATCATGTAGGGGTCAAGACTAACCAATTCTGCCTGTGCGGCTATTCCCGAGCTAAGCCCAACGTTTGCCAGGTCGAAATCTACACCTAATGTCATGCCCGGCGAGATGGATCCTAAGACCTGGTGATGTACATACGCGTATTCTGGTGCATGAATCTTCATTGTGAACAGGTCTTCCTGCACAACATTCGGCTCAGTTCCACCTACAGGGATAATGCCCATGCCAATGGTGCCTTCCACAATCCAGCCGCTCTGTGCATCGTCAGCGATTTGCATAAACACGAGGGTGTTCGCTTCACGAGCTTCACCACTCCAGATGGAGCCAAAACGTGCAACCCCACCAGTTTCCACGATCGCGGGATCATCGGTAGTGAAGACGGCACCAACACGCGGCGCAACCTGGTTGTAGAGGTTGTGTAACGTAATACTCAGACCAACGATTTCACCCGGTTCGGCTAAGCCATCACCATCACCTTGCGTTCCAGATAGACCATCATCAATTATCTGGACACTTTGAACGGCCATCAGCCTGTTGACTTCAACGGGAACGTCCGTACGATAAGGATGGAAGTTCTGCTTGGTTACTGTCAACTTGGCGTTACCTAGCGACGCGAACGGGACATCCAAAACGATTCGACCAGCAGCGTCGGTAATGCCGAATGCAACGGTGTCGTCCTGAGCATTATTTTTGTAAAGACAGACCCAGGCATCAGCTTCAGGATTACCCAGATCATCAGTTACGATCACTTCATAACCGTTGCGACCATACTTGATAGAGGCTGGATGCTGAACTTGAAGGGGTTGCGGAATATCTGTCCACAGCCAAACAGTTGGGTCACCCATAAGGTTTGTCCATTGGGAGAAGCCCAACACATTGTCAGTTTCCCAGGGATAGAAACAATTGTACAGATTGACCTTGCTCCAGAAAATGGTACCACCCATCTCTTTGTTGCGGAGAATGATATTTGAGGAAATAGCACCGCCAGCCAGAGCGTTATTGCAACGGGTGTTCGTATTTGGTGTCGCTGTCGCGATACAACCAATTCCTCCGGCGGGTTCGTTTACTGTGCCAGCACGCATCCACGCTTCATTTTTCCCGGTATCACCACCTGTCCAGTTACCTTCATTACAGGTAATCGTGAGTACCATGGGTAACATGAAATAGTTGGTGAGGTTGCTGATGGTTGCATTGCTCATTCCTGTGCCAGCATAACCCCGGTAGCTGAAGAATGAGACGCCGTTTTCAACCGACTGCTCATTCTGGTTGTTCACCCAGCTTGATGATCCCTGAGTGAACCAGGCTGTGTCAACTTGAGTGTATCCGATATCCAACATCGCGTGGCGAGCGTAACGTCCGAGGTAAACGGTAGATATACCAGTGATAGCAGATCCTGCACCCACAACTCCTTGTTTGTACCAATCTGTTTCAACCATGTACGGATCACGTTCATAGCTGAGAACTTTGTTCTGGTACGCGTTCATTTCCTGGAGGGTTACGATACTGATTCTTCCAACACCAGCTTCCGGGAATTCATCATCTCCGGCGAGAGTGATGTAGTTATGATCGCCGTAACCTTGGCCAGGGGGCGTGAAGTAGGCGCCGAGATCGTCACCGATCACAACCACCCAGTCAAACTTGTACTCAGAGCTGTCCCACCGGGTTTGTAGCTCTGCTTTGATATCACTGGCAGTCCAGGACACCATCGATTCAGTTATGTATTCAAGCTTGTAGCCCTTTTGACGTTTCCACTCGATCCAGTCCGTCATCTGCATCAATGCTGAATTATTGGAGATTACCTGAACCGAACCTATGTAAATCTCGAACTCATCGAGTTCGTTGGTATCCCAGTCGAGGAAGCTCTGATATAACGGGAGGTAAGTCGCGCTCAATGCGGTGGGATAAGCTTGAAGCTCGTTCACACCTGCTCCGTCATACTGGACATCAACTTCGATGTTGCTGTAGACACGGACCTCGTTGCGGAAGGCGTTAACCTGCACTGGATAGGTCACAAGGTTCGAGACACGGAATCGACGTGCAATGGCGGGCTCAGTCACTTCGGCGATATTCTCTGGATACCATACATCCACGGTGTTATCCAGTTCGCCAAAGATGAAATCGTCACCTTCCATACCCATGTAGGCAGCGTATTCCAAACCTGTCAGGGTTTCAAATTCTGTATCAAGAATTACCGCTTGTGCACCACCTGTCAGCGGCATCCGGAACATTCGCGAGAGGATTGGAACAGTTGGTAAGCCTTCCTCTTGTATCATGCCAGCGCCAGGTATTTCGAGTACTTGTCCATACCCCAGATCCATCGGAACATCAACCATAACAGGGGCTGATAGTTCCAAGTCAAAGCGAATTCCGTCAACGCGCTTTTCAACTTCAATCGCACGCATTGGGTTGGCAGGCATCTCCGTTACGTTATCAACTGCGATTGCCGTAGTAGCAAGCAGGCTGGCGAGAAGCAGTCCACATACACCGTTCCAGCTCATCAACACTTCCTCCTGGGAAAAATCTACTCGGGTTCACGTCCGTCAATCACGTTAGCAGTATCGAAGCTTTAACGGCAACGCGCAAACGGGAAGGGATTTCGGTTACTTAATCCATCCATGGACCCACACTGCAATCATCATTTCAGATGGATTACCAAAATCGCATCTAACTTACAACAACAGAGTGCCTGTATTTCAAGAGAAACTCATGATTTCGTTAATCAAATGAGACGAGTGCTCCGCGCTCTCAATCACAATTCTTGAGACGTAATACACATTTTGTTCCAATCGCGACACGAAGAGACCGAGAATGAAAAAGGCCCAACTGATGTGTCGGACCTTTGACAAACGCTACTTGTATTATTGAGGTTCAATCTTCCATCGTGCTCAAATCGCCAAGCGGTTGCCCGAGCGCTTGGGCGCGGAGGACACGTCGCATAATCTTGCCTGACCGTGTTTTTGGTAACGAATTGACCAGCTCAATCTTTGCCGGGACAGCGATCGGACCCATCTCCTTACGCACATGTTTCTTCAACACTTCCTCTGTAGGTTTTTCGCCACCAGCGGTTGGGATGCAGAACGCATGGATCACGTTCCCCTTGATCTCGTCAGGTACGGCGATCACCGCTGCCTCACTGACAGCAGTGTGGCTGACAAGCGCCGATTCTACTTCCGCCGTTCCCAACCGGTACCCCGCAACTTTGATTACATCGTCGAGTCGTCCGATGATCCAGATATAGCCATCCTCGTCCTTGCGAGCACTGTCGCCAGTCAGATACCATCCCTGTTCACTGAACTGGGACCAGTATTGTTCGACATAACGGTCCGGATCACCATAAACCGTCCGCAACATACCCGGCCACGGTTGCTTGATGACAAGTTTACCCTCTTCGTTCGGATCGCAAGAACTTCCATCCTCACGAACGACATCCATGTCGATGCCGGGGAACGGTTTCGTTCCTGAACCGGGCTTGAGTGGGGTGACGGGCAGCGGCGTGATCATGTGTCCGCCGGTTTCCGTTTGCCACCAGGTGTCCATGATTGGGCAACGTTCCCCGCCGATAATCTTGTGATACCATTTCCAGGCTTCCGGGTTGATCGGCTCCCCGACAGTCCCGAGAATCCGCAGGCTGGACAGGTCGTGACGTTGCGGCCAACTCTCACCAAAGCGCATCAGCCCACGGATCGCGGTCGGTGCGGTGTACAGGGATGTGATCCCGTATTGTTCGACCAGCTTCCACCAACGGTCGGGATACGGGAAGTCGGGCGCGCCTTCGTAGAGAAAGCTGGTCGCGCCAAGGATCAGCGGTGCGTATACGATATAACTATGTCCGGTAATCCAGCCCGGATCAGCAGCGCACCACCAGCGATCCTCATCGTTGATGTCAAACACCCATTTGAGCGTTGTCGCGGTTTGCACCTGGTAGCCGCCGTGAGTGTGGAGAACGCCTTTCGGACGGCCGGTCGTCCCAGAGGTGTAAAGTATGAACAGCGGGTCTTCAGCGTCCATCACTTCGGTATCACACACCGGGCTGGCAATTGGTAATGCCATCAGATCATGCCACCAGTAATCACGGGCGGCTTCCATGTTGACTTCTTCGCCTGTACGTTTTGCGACAATCACGTGTTCGACGTACCCAGACCGCGATACAGCTTCATCGGCGATCTGCTTCAGTTTGACCGTTTTACCACGGATCCAGGCGCCATCCGCAGTGATCAGGACACGACTCCGTGCGTCTTCGATACGTTCGGCGAGGGCTTCCGTGGAGAAGCCGCCATAGACGACACTATGCACTGCGCCGATCTTAACTGTTGCGAGCATCGCAATCACGATTTCCATGATACGACCCATGTAAATCGTCACCCGGTCACCCTTCCTGACACCCATCGACTTGAGTACGTTCGCGAACTTGTTCACCTCCTGCCGCAAGCGAAAATAGGACATGGTTGCGTGGTCACCGTTTTCACCTTCCCAAATGAAGGCGATCCTATTTTTCGTCGCACTATGCATGTGACGGTCGAGCGCGTTGAGAACAATGTTCGTCTTCCCACCAACGAACCATTTGTAGAACGGGGCATCTGAATCGTCCAAGGCGGAAGTCCACGGCTCGTACCAATCAAGTTCACGCGCTCGTTCTTCCCAGAATGCGACAGGATCTTTCAGGGATGCAGTCCGGGTTGCCGACCAGTCTTTGATATGGGCGATAGAAACTACGTCGTCGGATGGTTGATACAGATCGCTGCTATTTGCGGCGGTGTTGGATGGAACCTTGGCCATGGAAGATCTCCCGTCTATGAGAAAGTTGCATGGATTAATGGCTCAGTAGAGTGGTGAGAATAAGGAAAGTATGGGGTGACGAACAAGGAGCGATCGCAAGATTCAGCGGATTTGCGGGGATATTGAGATATAAGAAGACAATTAATCCAAAACAGCATATTCCCACCAGAAGCCGTACCTGATCTTTGATGCTTCGAAATTGATGTCTGGATTACGCTTCATCCAAGCTCAGGTTTAGGTCAAGTTGAATGCCACCTGGAAAGGGATGATGGTCAAATGAGTTACTTCCATAGATTACATCCTTCGAGCTTGCTTGACAAACAGGTACAATTATTTAGTTGACGGCAAAGTCTCTATAAATCCTTATTATTTCCCAGTTTTGCTTGCAACTGATCAATGTTAAAAGTATTTTGAATTATGAGTATGTGATTGCGTTTGCTGGGCGACCATTTTGAGGGGGAATCATGCGAATAATATCCGTTGTTGTGCTCATCATCTGTCTGTGTATTGCTGCTAATGCACAGGACAGCCTGAATGTCAGCCTCGTTGGATCACTCTACGAAAATTGGGACGTGGCAGATGATGTCAAGGTTATTGGAGACTATGCCTATGTCGCGGCAGGCTACTCGGGTCTGCGAATCCTGGATATCAGTGATCCTGAAACACCAATCGAAGTCGGCTACTGTCAGACGCCCGATGATGCTGAGGCTGTGGATGTGCAGGGCAACTACGCCTACATAGCGGACTGGGAAAAAGCGCTACGGATTATTGATATAAGCGATCCATCCGATCCACATGAAGTTGGATTTCTTGAAACTTCCAGCTGGCCAGAATGCGTGGCTGTTGAGGGTAACTATGCATACATCACTGGATGGGGCGGCGAATTGCTGGCGGTAGACATCAGTGATCCGACGGCGCCAATTGAGGTCGGAACCAGCAATACCATTGGGGTTGCTTATTCCATTGACGTTAGGGATGGTTATGCCTTCGTCGGAGATTTGGGTAGACTAAAAATCTATGATATCATCACCGATCCACGTATACCTACGCTAGTGAGTAATTTCATTGTACCAGACATCGTTTACGGAATAGTTGTCGAAGCTGGTTATGCCTACCTGGCGGAGGATGAGCAAGGATTCCACGTGATCGATGTGAACGATCCAACAGCACCTTTTGATGTTGGAATGGTTTGGATGCCGGGGAAGGCTTTGGGAGTCGACTTGTCGGGTAATTATGCATATGTGACTTGCAATGATGCTGGACTGAAAGTGATAGACATAAGCGATCCTGCCCTGCCAGAAGTAGTCGGCGAGGTTGTCACATCTGACTATGCTAAAAAGGTCGCCGTTGCAGAGGGACTTGCGTATGTGGCTGACTACGATGGCGGATTGCGGATCTTCAGCGTTGATGATCCAGCAGTACCCACCGAAATTGGTTCTTACGACACAAATGGACTTATGTGTGGTGTAGCAGTGGAAGGTAGCTTTGCATATGCAGGAAATGGTGAAAATGTCCTGCGGGTGGTAGATATCAGCGATCCGGCAAATCCAATCGAGGTAGGTTCATGTCCTACACAAGATCAAAATTGGGATATATGCGTGGCTGGTGGTTTCGTTTACCAGACTACATCCAACAACGGAGTGAGTGTCATCGATGTCAGCGATCCAACCGCACCCGTAGTAGTCGGATCCATTTGGGATGACAACGTATGGGAAGTCGCCGTGGCGGACGGATACGCCTATTTAGCAATACATGATATCATACGGGTATTTGATATCAGTAATCCAACAGCACCCGTAGAAGTTGGCTTTTACGTAGATCATGCATTTGATCTGACCGTGGTCGGGGCGCATTTGTTTGTTGCATCCGGGCAGCCTGGTTTGAGAATCCTAGATATCAGTGATCCATCTAATCCTACACAAGTTGGCTGGTGCGTAGCGCGTGATTATGGCGTGGGTGTCTCGGTGGAAGGAGATTATGCCTATGTAGCGGATAGTGATCTGGGCTTAACTGTCGTTGATATCAGTGATTTTACCCAACCAGAGGTAGTCGGCGAGTACGATACGCCCGATTATGCCAATAGTGTCATGGCGGTGAATCGAATCGCGTACGTGGCTGACCGCCACGGTGGTTTGCGGGTGATTGATGTTGACGATCCAACTACGCCTGTGGAAACAGGTTACTACAATACAGATGGAGCGACATGGGGTGTTGTCGCAGTGGACAACTATGCCTACGTGGCGGATGCAACATCTTTCAGCATTTTCGATGTCAGCGATGCAATAAACGGTCCTCCTCAGCTGATCGAGATTGAGCTAATAGCCGCTGATCAGCTCATCGTACCACAAGGCGGCAGCTTTGAGTATGCTGCGCTAGTGACCAGCAATTTGCCATCGCCTTACAACGTGGATATCTGGACCCATGTTGATCTTCCAAACGGCAACCCATACGGTCCGATATGGCGGATCAACAACTTCCCGATGACCCCCAACACGGTGATCCAGGCAGATGCTATTGGCCAGTCGGTTCCGTTGAACGCACCGGTCGGTATATACACCTATCACATGAACGCCGGACAATTCCCGCAGACTGTGGTTGGAGAGGGCGAGTTCTCGTTCGAAGTCGTGGCCGCAGAAGGAGGTACAGCGTCGGACTGGAGTGCGTGGGATTATCAATCAGCATTCGATTCAGATACAGTGAAGGAAGCCGAGCTTCCAGCAGTTTTCGGACTATCCAAAGCGTATCCGAATCCGTTCAACTCGACGACAATGATCAGCGTTGCATTGCCGGAATCATCCAAACTCAAAATCGTTGTCTACAACGTGACTGGCCAACAAGTTACCGAAATCGCAAACGGGCAGTTCAACGCTGGTCGGCATAATCTGACCTTCGACGCTTCGAATCTCGCGTCCGGCCTCTACTTCATCCAGGTACAAGTTCCGGGTGAGTTGAACAATACGCAGAAGGTGATGCTGGTCAGGTAGCTTAGAGATATGAGATATGAGATAAGAGATACGAGATAAGAGAAACAGCCCCGCGTTTGCGAGGCTGTTTCTCTATCTACTTGAATCAATCCATGCAACATGAGTGATCGAGAGGATCAGGAATCCTCCTCAACGGGGACAGGGAGGAACTGCTGGAATGTCAGCTCTTCCAGCCGTAATCGCGCGAGCGCTTGCATCAAACCATCGGGATGATTCAGCAGCACCATCTCATAGGCGATTGCCGCTTCTTCAGAATTACCCGACGCTTCCCACCACTGCCCGAGCCGATACCACGCTTCTTCCACACGTGGATGAAGCCCGTATATATTCGCGAACTCTGCGATTGGAAGACTGCTTTGCTGCAGCTCCAATTTGAGAAATGCTGCCGAGTACGCTGCTTCTACCGAAAGTTGTTCTGGAATGTTCTCATCTGAAGCGAGAGAATCCATCAGGGATAACGCCAGCGAATCCTGACCAGTGAATCGGGCGCGATCAGCTTCCGCGTACCGACTCAACGCAGACGTGTCCTGAGTCGTGGTAATCAGGTGCAACAGAAGCAAAGTTTCGTTCTCAGCTGGTGCTCCCACCGGCGGAGTTAAGACTGAATCGAGCAGGGCGGAAGATGTTTCACGGTTTCCCAGCCATAACATGATTCGCGCCGCGAGGTGTACCAAGTCTGCGTTACCAATCACACCTTTCTGTGTCTCGAATCCGTATGATCGAACGGGATCTTGCTCAATCGGAATATTTCGCAGTAACGGGATCAGCGCGGCATCCAGACTGTCAATCCGAACCAGACCCAGGGCTTCGTAGTAATCCAAACGTCGATCACGATCCGGCCAACCCAGCTCACGAACAGTTCGAAAATCCTGTACCGACTCATGTGGCTGATCCAACTGCTGCAATCTGATCAGACCACGACTCATCAACGCGGAACGTTCGACCCTGACAGAAGCAGGATCATCTACGACCACTGTGAAGAGTGAATCCGCAATCATGTAGTCCTGATGTGAACCAGCTACCTGACCACGCATGAGGTTGATAACATCGACACCTTCCGGATCGTTCATTCGTTCTGCGGCTAAGTCAAGCGCGTCAGATGCGACAGACTCAAATCCTTCCTCAAGGGTTTCGGATGCGAAACCAAGCAGACGGTCACCATCAGCATGTTCGAGAGCATCCAGATTAGCCACAGCTTCCAGAGCGCCAGCGTAATCACCATTTTTAGTTCGCTGATCAATCAATAATTCGTTCAGTTGGATACGGTGACCGTTCCACGGTTCATGTCTGCGAGTTTCATTCAACTCCGCTTCAATTGCCTTTGTCACAGCATCATTGGCCGCAGGTTGATTTGGGAAGTTGGCCAGTCCCCGTCGTACATAGTGCACACGTCGGCTGTTGTCGCGCAGTACACGCAAGTATTCGCCAGCTGCCGAAGACCAGTTCATCTGACTCGTGTACAGGTTCGCCAGGTTGATCGAAAAAGCTGAAGGGTTATTCAACGTTTCTCGCGCGTCCTTGTAGGTCTGAATCGCACGATCCAGCAATCGCACACTTATCTGAACATTTGCAACTTCCCGGAAATTCACTTCAGAAACTGGTTCAACGGCGAATGCCTGCGCCCAGGCTGAGTCTGCAGCCGCCAACCGATTGGATTCATATAAAGCACCGCCAAGCTCGGCAAGCAGATTTGCACGTTCGTCCCACGATTCAGGATCACGCAAACGTTCACGGATCATCACCTCTACTTCAGTGTGCCGTCCGAGCGCTTGCAAGTTCCGACGAATGCCATCAAACGCCTGTTTGTCGGTGGGGTAGAGATCAAGAATGCGGTAGTACATGTCGAGCGCGCGATCATTTTGACCCATGAATTCAAACTGACGGGCGGTGTTATGCAAATTCCGCAATTGCCTCACTCGTGCCTGTTCATCCGAGTTGGGACTCGGTTGGAGCCATCCTTGCGCTGGGGAAGGAGTAGGGCGTGTATCAAGCCGCAGAGTATCCTGAGAGTTGAATGGGTTCTGATTCTGGGAGGGTTGCCATTGGTTGGATTGAGCATGTGCCAAGGTAGCAAAGGACAGTAGTATTGCTGTGCTTACCAGGAGTAAAAGTAGATTTGTTCTATGTTTAAGCATGGAGGTGTACCAACCTGTGGCCAACGATTGCAACGTATAACGACTCCGCATCTTGTACGGCAGGCTCTTCACGCGAGTTCCCGGACCCTTACCTTTGCTACGTTTGATCTTACATCGGCGCAGGCGATAACATGGACCATGAGCATGGGTGCGCACCCCAAATCTGACCTTCAGAAGATCATCGAAGAAGCGGTCGCGAAACTGTTCGCGATGATATTCCGATTCTTCCCACATAGAACGACACAACGCCTGGCTAGTATTTTCGCAGTTCTCATCCATGACCTGCTGCATATCAGGGTGGATGTCGCCCTGGATAATCTTGAACACGCCTATCCAAACTCCACATTGCGCTGGCGTAAACGTACCGTGCGCAAAGTGTACGCTCATTTCGGCGCGGTTGCTGCAGAATTGGCGCGAATTCCGGTGTTGACGAGAGGCTCGTTCGACAAGTGGATGGTCGCGCATGGAACCACTGTTGACGAACTCGATAAAGCAGTCGCTGACGGAAAAGGTGGTTTGATTGTCAGCAGCCACCTTGGGAACTGGGAGATCGCGGGCGCGTGGGCAGCGTGGAAGGGCTATCCGATAACCTATATCGTCGCGCAACAATCCAATCAGTTGATCGAAGACCTGCTCGATGTTCATCGGGAAGCGGCTGGGATTGAAATCATAAAGCGTACGGATGCAGCCAAGGGCATCATCGACGCGCTTAACCGCAACCGGATCGTCGCGATCATGATCGATCAGGACGCACGCAAGGACGGTATATATGTGCCGTTCTTCGGACGGCAGGCGTCTACGTTTCGCGGTGCGGGAACATTTGCCGTCAAGCGTCGTCCACACATGATGAGTATGGAAACCTGGCGCGAAAAAGACGGAAAGATACATTGCGATGTTACTGGTGTGGACATACCCAATACTGGTGATCGCGAGGCAGATATTTACAGCTTGATCAGTGAGCTGACCGCCCGTCAGGAAGCCGCTATCCGTCGCCACCCGGAACAGTGGTTGTGGCTGCACAGACGGTGGAAAACTAAGCCTGAGAACGTGGAGTAGACCTCATGTCGGATCTCAGTCAGAAAAAGATACAACGCACACTCAAGAACATGCGGGACAAGCGTGTCGTCGTCATCGGCGATTTCATGCTCGACCGTTATGTGTGGGGTGATGTTCAGCGTATCAGTCCAGAAGCACCGGTTGTCGTTGTCGAGGCGAACGAAGACGCGCAACGTCCCGGCGGTGCGGGTAACGTCGTGCTAAACCTGACCAGCCTCGGAGCGAAATGCGATGCCATTGGTTTGATTGGTGACGATGCCAATGGGCAGGAACTGGTTGATCTGCTCATCGAAAAAGGGGCGAATCCAGATGGCCTTGTTCTCGCAAATGATCGTCCTACGACAGTCAAAACGCGCGTGATCGCTGGAAATCAACAACTGTTGCGTGTGGACCGGGAACTGCGTGGGGAAGCCGCGGTTAACATTCAGGCGCAAGTCACCGAACGGATGCGGGAAGCTGTTGCCGACGCGGATGCGGTTATTCTTCAGGACTATAACAAGGGATTGCTCACTGCATCACTGATTCGTGAGAGTATTACTTTCGCGCGCGAACAAAGAGTACCCGTCACAGTTGATCCCAAGTCCAGCCATTTCTTTGAATATCAACTCGCAACTCTGTTCAAGCCAAACCTGCGCGAAGCGGAATATGCTTTGCAAAGGGAATTGAACCAGAATGCTGAAGTTGAGCAGGCATGCCGCGACTTGAAGCAGAAGCTCGATGCTGACTCCATTCTGATCACACGCGGTTCGCAGGGCATGACTTTGTTGGATGGAGAGGATAAGCCAGTTCACATTTCAACACGCCCCCGTCGCATCTCAGACGTGTCCGGTGCGGGCGACACTGTGATCAGCACAATGACACTCGCCATGATCTCAGGTCTGGACAAGGAAAACTCCGCCCGTCTCGCGACCAGAGCTGCTGAGGTTGTCGTCGGGAGAGTTGGCGTCGTTCCGATCACGCCGGAAGACCTGCTCAACGGGGAGAATAGCTGAGTAGAGACTGGACTCGCCAGACCCCCTCTCGTGTTGCGTGGCATGAGGATGCTTCGTACATTCGTTGCCTTGAACTGCGAGGGGAGAGGACTGTTCTGTAATCTGCGACAAGCGTTTGCAGGACTACATTTCGGGCGATTAGCTCAGTTGGTTAGAGCGCTGGTCTCACATACCAGAGGTCACAAGTTCGATTCTTGTATCGCCCACACCCGTTGGTGAGGGGTCTGTGATCCGAGGGAGTGTCGTTTGATTCGGATGACCTGAGTTCCGGTAATTCCTCATCAGAACAACGGTTTGAAGCGGCGAAGGCTCCAAAGTGGGGCCTTCTTTCTGTGAAGGCCGAACGGCGCAAATACAGGCACAGCCACAGAGATCCAACACATGGTCGACGTGACAGTCACATGGAAAGAAGCGCTGAAATGGCGTAACCAACTGCGGGCTCAAGGCAAGACTGTAGTGTTCACAAACGGTTGCTTTGACATTCTGCACGCTGGGCACGTTATCCTGCTCAACATTGCACAAAACTACGGTGACGCGCTGATATTGGGATTGAACAGTGACGCGAGCGTTAGCCGTCTGAAAGGTGATAGTCGCCCCGTAGTTCCGGAGCAGGATAGGGCTCGTGTGATGGCGGAGCTGCGGTCAGTTGACCGTGTCACCCTGTTCGACCAGGATACGCCGCTGGAATTGATCGAGAAGATCAAGCCTGACATCATCGTCAAAGGCGGGGACTGGCAACCAGAAGATGTGGTTGGCAAAGACGTAGTCGAAGCATATGGTGGACGAGTCGTGATCGTCCCGACAGTCGAAGGACGTTCGACAACCAACGTGATCGATGAAGTTATTAAGCGGTACTGCAAGTCCTGAGTTGTGGGGACACTTTGAGGACAAAGTGTCCCCCTCAGGACTCAAGACTCAGGACTCAAGACTGAACAATGTTTGGTGAACTTCAGGAAAAACTCGACGGCCTGTTTGTAAAGATCAAGGGCCGTGGACGGCTGAACGAGGAAGATGTCAAGGCCGCACTGCGTGAAGTGCGTCGCATCTTGCTCGAGGCGGACGTCAACTTCAAGGTTGCGAAGTCGTTCCTGAAGAAGGTAGAAGAGCGTGCTGTCGGCCAGGAAGTGACCAAGTCGGTCACGCCCGGCCAGCAGGTGGTCAAGATCATCCATGATGAACTCGTCCATTTGCTCGGACAGACATTCGAACCCTTGCGCCGGAGCAAGGACAGCCCGACAGTAATCATGATGGTCGGTCTGCAGGGTTCTGGTAAGACTACCAGCTCCGGTAAGCTCGGAAAATATTTGACGAAGCGTGGGTTGCGTCCCATGCTCGCTGCATGCGACCTTCAACGTCCAGCGGCTATCGACCAGCTCGAAGTTGTGGGTAGCCAGGTTGAATTGCCTGTTTACGCCCAACGTGAGCACAAGAACCCGGTCGAAACAGCTGTTGCTGCGCGTGACGATGCGCGTAACAAGGGTCGTGACACGCTGATCGTTGACACCGCCGGCCGTTTGCACATTGACGAAATGTTGATGGACGAGCTGCGTGAGATCAAATCACGACTGCGTCCGTCAGAGATCCTGTTCGTCGCTGATGGTATGACTGGTCAGGACGCCGTCAATTCGGCAAAAGCATTCGCTGATCAGCTCGGTGTGTCAGGTATCATCCTGACTAAACTGGACGGTGACGCTCGCGGTGGTGCTGCACTTTCAATTCGCGAAGTAACCGGTGTCCCACTACGGTTTGCGGGTGTCGGCGAAAAGCTTGAAGAGTTTGAAGAATTTCATCCAACACGGATGGCAAACCGCATTCTCGGATTCGGGGATGTGGTGTCCCTCGTCGAAAAGGCACAGGAAGCCGTCGACGAGAAAGAAGCGCTCGAGCTTGCGGAGAAGCTGCAAAAGCAACAGTTTGACCTTGAGGATTTCCTCAAGCAGCTTCGCCAAATCAAGAAAATGGGCCCGTTGGAAGGCTTGTTGAAGATGATCCCCGGAGCCGGTAAGGCACTGAAGGACGTCAACATTGACCCCAACGACATGAAGCGCACAGAAGCGATCATTCTGTCGATGACAAAGGAAGAGCGACAGAAACCGAGGATTATCCGCGGCAGCCGACGGAAAAGGATCGCCGCAGGCAGTGGCACACGGGTACAGGATGTGAACCGCCTGCTCAACCAGTTCGAACAAATGCGTAAAATGATGAAAAAGATGGGTGGTATGAAGAAGATGAGGGGCATCCCAAAAGGGATGATGCCCAAAAATCTTCCCTTCCCGCCCGCCTGAGGAGGAGTAACGTGGCAGTCATGTTGAGACTGACCCGGATGGGACGTAAAAAGCGCCCATTTTACCGGATCGTCGCCCTGGACAAAAGAACCCGTCGTGATGGCAAGTACATCGAGAAGATCGGTCATTACGATCCGTTAACCGATCCAATCACCTTGGTTGTTGACCACGATGCAGCCATCAAGTGGATGCAGGTCGGCGCGCAGATGAGCGATACCGTCAAGCGTCTGTTTACCAAGGACGGCGTCATGCTCCGTTGGGATCTCGTGAAGAGCGAAACCGCTCAGACTGAGATTGAAGAGCAGGTCAAGGCACACCAGGCAAAGAACAACAAGGGCCCGGTGGCAAAGGCTAAATACACACCGACGGATCCAGAACCGATTGAACCGCCGAAGCCGAAAGAAGAGAAGAAAGCCAAGCCAAAGGCTGAGGAAGCACCAGCCGAAGAGGCAAAGGCAGAAGAAAAACCGGCTGAAGAAGCGAAGGCTGAAGAGAAGCCCAAGAAAGAAGCCAAGGCTGAAGAGAAGCCTAAGAAAGAAGCCAAGGCTGAGGAAGCACCAGCCGAAGATGCAAAGGCAGAAGAGAAGCCGGCTGATGACGCAAAGGTAGATGAGAAGCCTGCGAAGGAAGCCAAGCCTGAAAAGGCAAAGGCTCCGAAGAAAGAAGCCAAGGCTGAAGAAAAGCCAGCTGCCGAGGAAAAGCCAAAGAAGGCCGCTAAGAAGGCAGAAAAGGCTGAAGAAGCTCCAGCCAAAGAGAAGAAGGAAGAAGCCAAGGCTGAGAAGCCCGCTGCCGAGGAAAAGCCGAAGAAGGCTGCCAAGAAAGTTGAGAAGAAGGCAGATAAGGCTGAAAAGAACGATGAAGAGAAGAGCGAGTAAGCTCAGAATATGAGCCTGTCGCACGATGATCTTCCCTTGGGATTTCCGGGAGACCAGGACGAATCCCGGTCTCAGTTTGATGTCCCCGATCCACCGCCGAAAGATCGACGTGTTGGGATTGGCGTTGTGGTCAAGGCGCACGGCCTGAAGGGAGACCTCAAGGTTCAGCCTGCAACCTGGCGCATCGAGCGGTTTGCCGATCTCGAAGGTGTATGGTTGGAGGGCAAGGACGGTCGTATTCACTGGTTAACACCGAAACGCCTGCGTTTCGAACCGGGGGCCGTTTACATCCGATTCAATGAAGCGCCGGTGCGTGAATACGCAGCGCCACTGATCGGTGGACAACTGTTCGTTGACATGGATGATCGGGATGAACTCCCTGAGGATCTGTATTACATGGATGACTTGGTTGGTTGCAAGGTCACATGTAGCAAGCACGGAGACCTCGGGACCATCACTGAAGTAATGGATTTACCAGCTAACGATGTCTGGCAGGTACAAGGTCCGTTTGGCGAAGTGTTGATCCCGGCTATTCGTGAAGTTGTGCAGCAGGTCGATGTCGAGGCGAAGACGATCCAGGTAACGTTGCTGGAAGGTCTGTTGCCCGAAGAGAAGAAGGATCGTAGCGATCCGGAAATTCGTGGACGAGGACGCGGTTCTACCCGGTTCCGCCACAAGATCAAACAACCTGAGCGGCCAGATGACAAACTCAAGCCGCCCGATGATCATTGAAATAATAACACTGTTCCCCGAAGGAATAGGGGCGATTCTCAACGAGTCGATGCTGCGACGCGCTGAAAGATCTGGCGCTGTGCAGTTTGAGTTGGTCCAGTTGCGTGACTTCACGCATGACCAGCATTCGACCGCTGATGACCGTCCTTTCGGTGGCGGACCGGGTATGGTGCTAAAGGCGCAACCAATAGCGGAAGCGCTGGAGCATTTGCATAAGAAACGCCCGGATGTTGAACCGCATGTTATCCTGACCAGCCCGCAGGGACGGGTGCTGACTCAGGAGATCGCCGAAGAGTTGACTCAGCGGGATCGGTTGACGCTCATTTGTGGCCACTACAAAGGTGTGGATCAACGGGCAATCGACCGTTTCGTTGATGAAGAACTCAGCATCGGGGATTTCATCCTGACTGGCGGCGAACTGCCGGCCGCGGTGATAGTTGATTCGGTCGTACGATTACTGCCAGGCGTGCTGGGTGATCCAGACTCAGCAGCGGGCGATAGCTTCAGCTCAGGGTTATTGGATCATCCGCATTACACCCAACCTGCTGATTGGGATGGGGAAGAGGTACCAGATGTACTCACGAGCGGTCACCACGCGAATGTGGAAAAGTGGCGGCTCGAGAAACGCATAGAACGAACGAAAAAACTCAGACCCGACCTGTACGAACGATGGTTGGCGAGTCAGAGTGGCCGCGATGGCGGCAAAAAAACTTGAACAAACGACACACAGCATAGAAGGTGAGATCATGGCTGACCTGCTTATTCAGGAGCTCGAGCGCAGGGAAGGTGGCAACATCGACATCCCTGACTTCGGCCCCGGCGATACCGTCAGCGTGCACACGCGCGTTATTGAAGGCAACAAGGAACGTATCCAGATTTTCCGTGGTACTGTGATCCGCGTACGCGGAACAATTGGACATGGAAGCTTTACCGTCCGCAAGATTTCGAGCGGAATCGGCGTCGAACGTGTGTTCCCGTTCAACAGTCCGACCATCGCGAAGATCGATCGTGAACGTGTGGGCCGTGTTCGTCGTGCGAAGCTGTATTACTTACGTGATCGCGTTGGCAAGGCTGCGCGCGTCAAGGAAAAGATCGCTCCGCTGAAATCCAAGGGTTGATCCCGGTTTCCGCATGCCGGACCGGGACTCTAATACCGCGCGGAATGTAAGTCGGGCTGCGATGCTCGCTGCCGCTGCCGTTGCCAACGGATACCTGTTTTTTGCCGTACCAAATGTAGAGCTGGTAACCGCCACAGTTGCGGTTGCCGGTTTGTTGCTCGGCCCCGGGTACGGTTTCCTCGTTGGTGTGGTCACCTATGCGGTATTCGGAGCGTTCAACCCACTCGGCTCCAGCATGGCAGTCCCTCCAATGTGGGTTGCGCAGATGCTGGGTCAAGGAATAAACGGTCTTCTCTTTGGATTGCTGCGGCATAAATTGAATGCATCCAGAGGACAGCTACGTATCGCGCTATTTTCAGCAATGGGATTGCTCGTAACCGTTATATATCAACTACTGCTATCGCTGTCCTTTTATGTATTCGCGCCTCTGGAAGAAGGTACCCTTATTGGTTTTTTACTCGCCGGAATCATCTTCAGCTTGACTCAGATTGCGATCAATACACTAATCTTTGCCTTGATCGTGCCCCTCGCCACTAGCAGACTCCAAAAGGTCTCAACGTTTAGTTCATAGAACATTCTTATCCTGCCCGAGTCGCTTACAGTTACTACCTTTGTGTGGCGGACAAGTTGGCATTATTATGGATTTGGGGAAGATGCTACGGGGGATTTACGATGCGGTTGGTTGCAGTTGAAGATCTGCAAGAACAATTCGTTCTGGGCAAATCGCAGTTCGATGCCAAAGGCGTGATTCTCGTTCCTGCTGGCTTCAAACTCAAAAAAAGCCATCTCTCCCGGCTCAGAGATTGCGGCGTTGGACGAGTGCCCGTTATGGAATTCACGGACGATGATACTCCACCTGGAATGATATTACGTGACATCGTCGCCAAAAGGATTGAGCTCGATCTCAGCGGTGAGGCACTTCCTAATCCTGACCAGATCACACCACTCTGGTCAACAGACAATATGCTTGACACGCTTGAAAGACATCCTGCGTGGCTGGGTACGGACATGTCTTCCGCCACGCGCGACAAACTGACCGAAGTGTTGCATGATGCAGCACAGAAACAGGCGCTGACACTGCTATCCCTGCCAGAATTACCTGCTGATGAATGGCTTCAATTCGGAGTGCGAGCTGCCTGCTTAAGCGTGATTCTGGCTCATGAATTCAACTATCCAGTACGTGATATGACGGCAGTTGCATCGGCTTCTCTTATCCATTTTGTTAGTAAAACCCTGTTTCAATCGTTCGCGACTGAAGAGTCCAGCGTAAATGACTTTGAAAAGGTTCTCGCACGTGAGCACCCAACATTTACAGGCCTGATCGTCAGAGGAAGTGATCCGAATTCGGATCTCGAACATCAAATTTTGCTTCAGCAGGAAGAACGATATAGTGGTCGAGGATATCCGCAGGGGTTGCGCGGTTCCGACCAGCCTCCGCGCCCGCAGCGTCGCGACGGAGTATCCACAATGCTCCCGCACAGCGAAATCGTAAATGTCTCAATAGCATTTGAACGGTTGCACTTGGATCCGATCACAAACCTGTCGATCAGTCTACTGGAATGCGTCGAAGAATTAGTCATAGGTACTGAACAGCTATATAACGCGTTTGCAACTGAAACATTGTGTCTGTTGCTTCAACGGTTTCCCGTTGGTAGTCGTGTGAAAGTACGCGGAAACAGCAGCGGAAAATATCTCGGATTCTCGGGCATCGTCCGAAAGGCCATGGAAGACGGTGAGAAGCCAGTTGTGAAAGAGATATACGTTACGCATGACCCACAGGGTCAAGACATTGATCCTGTACATGCAGATTTCAACCAGGAAAGTCACATGAGTTTACTCTGGAGTTGAAGTCATTTGACGTGACTATTCAAACCAGAGGTCCCTCTCCACTACGCTTGCCTGATCAAAGGCCTGCGTCTATTTTCCCACACTGGCAATGTTGATCCGATAGATACAGGTACCGGTGTGTCACGTACATCGCTAGGAAGCGGCTAATTTCTTGAGAACGGATATCTCGCATGCAAATCGCTCTAATTGGTTGGCAAAGCAGCGGCAAATCATCTCTGTTCAAAGCAGTGACGGGAGCTGAACCATCCATCGGGGAAGAAGCGCACATGGGAGCTGCCAATGTCCCTGATGATGTGCTTGACAAACTGCACGAACTCTATCCTCCTGCCAAAAAAATCAAAGCCCGTGTTGACTATCTCGATGTTGTCGGATTGTCCGCCGGTCAGAAAAAGAGCGGATTCAAGCGCTCATTGGTGAACCATCTGCAAGGATCAAATGTTCTGGCAGCTGTCATCGGTGTCTTTCAGCATGGTGATATGGATGCTGCAACACTCGCTGAAGATGCGCTGTCGCAGGTTGAGGAGCTGGATACCGAGATGTTGCTCAGCGATCTGGCAACAGCAGAACCGCGCATGGAAAAGATCGAGGCTCAGAAGAAACGTGGTCAGAAAATCGACGAGTTCGAGTGGCGAGCATTGGAACGAACTGTCGATCACTTGAATGACGAAAAGCCACTGCGCGACATTGACTACACAGTCGAAGAAGAGAAAGCGGTCCGCGGACTCGGATTCCTGTCACAAAAACCAATGCTGATCGTCATTAATCACGGCGAGGATCAGGATGGGAATGCTATTCGTGAAGCTATCCTGAAATCGATAACAGGACCATTGAAACGCGCTGTCGTTCTGAACGCTGCTCTGGAAGCAGAGATCGGTGCGTTGGATGAAGATGATCGCGAAGCCTTCATGGAAGAAATGGAGATTGACACAGCTGCCTCGGACAAGGTGATCCAGGCCAGTTTTGATCTGCTTGGGCTAATCCGTTTCTTTACCGTTGGAGATGACGAAGTCCGAGCGTGGCCGGTTGTCAATGGAACCGACGCCGTCAACGCTGCCGGGACCATCCACAGCGATCTGCAACGTGGATTTATCCGAGCGGAAGTTGTTCGTTCGGAAGATTTATTGCGCCTCGGTGCCATGAGTAAATGTCGCGATGAAGGTTCGCTGCGTTTGGAAGGCAAAACGTACACTGTTGCTGATGGTGACATCATGCATATCCGCTTTGCTGTCTAGTTGCCGGAGGGGAAATGAAGAAAATCGAAGCGATTATTCGACCCTACCGTCTGGATGAGGTTAAGGAGGCTCTGCTCGAAGTGGGTGTGCAAGGGATGACTGTCACCGAAGTCAGGGGATTCGGACGGCAACGCGGTCACTCCGAAATGTATCGCGGACGTGAATACCAGATCGATTTTGTCCCAAAGGTGAAAATCGAGATCATTATCGAAGCGGAGATCGAGAACCGCGTTATCGAGGTTATCACCAAAACCGCACGCACAGGCCAACTCGGGGACGGGAAAATCTTTGTTCACCCGATAGAAGAAGTTATACGCATACGAACAGAAGAGTCCGGTCCGGACGCCATCTAACATTCTAAGCCAGAAACAAACATGATTATATCTGCCAACTCAGCAGCACGCGTCCCCTGGAAGGGTGTGTTCACGGCGATCGTGACACCTTTCAACGAAGACATGTCCCTTGACGAAAAAGGCTTGCAAACTCTTGTCAAACGGCAGGTTGACGCTGGAATTCACGGCATTGTGCCATGCGGTACGACAGGCGAATCGCCAGCATTAACAGCTGACGAATGGGCACGAGTTATTGAGATCACGGTTAATACCGTCGATGGGAACGCGTGGGTTGTGGCGGGCACAGGTACCAACAACAGTGTTGCTAGTGCGCAACGTACTGCCAGGGCAAAGGAAATCGGTGCGGATGGCGCTCTGGTGATCACACCGTACTATAATAAGCCAACTCCGGACGGCGTGATTGCGCATTTCAAACATGTCGCAGAAAATGTTCCCGGCTTTCCGATGATGGTGTATAACGTACCAGGACGAACCGCTCTCAACCTGACCCCGGATAATTACCAGCGTCTTCTCGAAATCGAGGAAGTGTCGGCGTTGAAAGAAGCGTCCGGCAATCTCGGACAGGTCTGGGAAGCAACCCACCGCTTTGGGGACGTCACACCAGTCTTTTCCGGTGAAGATGCGATCAATTTCCCGATCTGGGATGTTGGAGGACGCGGGGCCGTATCGGTGCTGTCGAACGTCGTCCCTGACCAGGTTGTTGAACAGTTCAAGGCGTTTGAGCAGGGTAATACTAACAAGGCATACGAGATGCACATTCGTTTCGCAGACCTGTCGAAGAGTTTGTTTGTAGAAACAAGCCCGGCACCGGCGAAATACGCGTTGAGTCGTCTGGGACTGCCTGCTGGGCCGGTACGCTTACCGTTGGCACCGTTGAGTCAATCCGGATCAGTTGAGCTAATTGAGAGTGATATGCGCAATCTTGGACTTCTCTGACAGGTATCATCATGAACTTTGAAGACAAGATCCGAGTTACCATTTTTGGTGCGGCAGGGCGGATGGGAAACGCTGTGCTGCAAGCGATAGCGAATGATGACATAATCGTCGTCGCTCATGCTGTAGATCTCGATGAATATGCTGGACAGGTTATCGCAGGTTGTACCATTGAAGCTGATGGCGAAGATGTTGGATCTGACAGCGATGTTTGGGTGGATGTCTCTCTCGCGGATGGCGCGGTCAAGCACGCGTTCCGCGCGCAGAATAACGGTATCCCCATCCTGATCGGGGCAACCGGGTTCGATAATCAACAGCAAACAACTCTCGATTCGCTTGCCAACGCTCACATCATTGCACCTAATCTATCACAGGGGATGAACGTCCTCTTCGACCTGGCGACCCGTGCAGCACAAGCGCTACGTGGCTATGACATAGGTATCATCGACACACATCACAAACATAAACTCGACCAACCATCGGGCACTGCGAAAAAGATCCACAATCGACTGCTTGATATTGGCGCGGAATCGCAGACGGCTTCCATCCGAGTGGGGGAGGTTATAGGTGAACACCGCGTCGTTTACGCTGCCGAAGGTGAAACCCTGGAACTGGTGCATCGTGCGTCTTCACGATCAGCATTCGCCCAAGGCGTGGCCCCTGCAGTAAAATTCCTGAATGGCAAATCCTCCGGCAGCTATACGATGGCTGACGTACTGGGGCTCAACGTATGAGTCGTATCGTACGCAAATACGGTGGTTCCAGCCTCCGCGAACCTGAACAGATCCGGTCCGTTGCAAAGCACATCGCACAGTTAAAAAACGATGGTCATGAGGTGGTCGTCGTTGTGTCAGCGATGGCGGCGACGACAGATGAGTTTATCTCGCTCGCTCGAGCGTTGCATGCTGATCCACCCAAGCGCGAAATGGATATGCTCCTGTCCGTTGGCGAACGGATGTCGTGTAGTTTACTTGCGATGGCTCTGGACGCCGAAGGTGTAGAAGCCATCAGTTACACAGGGAGCCAAGTGGGCATTATCACAGACACCGAACATGGTGAAGCCCATATTGTTGATGTCCGCCCGATACGTCTGCTGGAAGCGCTTGATAATAACCAGGTAGTAGTTGTCGCGGGATTTCAGGGTGTTTCCATCGACAAAGAAATCACCACCCTCGGTCGTGGCGGATCGGATGCTACCGCACTCGCGTTAGCAGCAGCTATTGGCGCGGAACGCTGCGAATTGATGAAGGATGTGGACGGTATCTTTTCCGCCGATCCACAAATTGTTGAGCAACCAGTTCTGCATCGCGAACTGGACTACGATAGCGCGCAACGATTGGCGCGAGGCGGGTCAAACGTGCTCCAGAGCGAAGCTGCTCGACTGGCTAAGGAGCAGAAAGTACCTTTACGCGTCGGTCGAACAGCTACAGATGTCGTGGGAACCATCATCACGGACAAGCCTTACAAGTGTTCCGCGATTGTCGGGATTGCCCGACGGGACGGGTTGCGACAGGTCAGAACGAGTGAGCAACCTGAACAAGCACTCGATATGGAACGCTTGATACAGGGTGATGGAACATGGGTCAATTGGGTCCGTTCAGTCACGGCTGAGGAAGGAACGCACTGCGGCTTGACTGTTGTGCAGGCGAGGGATCATACGCCTGGCTTGCATAGATGCGTAACCTGGACACTTCACGATGCCAGGATTACGGTTGACGGAATTATTTCCGCACAATCTGAATTATGGCTGTGCGTCCCCAAAGAACAAGCTGACGAAGCTGTCCGATTGCTGCACGCAGCTTTCATTGAGAAGGGCTGGCTAAGTACTTCAGCTGACGTAGATTGATGCCGTTTCATAATGATTCGTAGTTTGTTGTCTGGGGGAGAAAACGCACGTACAGTCAACGGGGAGACGAGGACCGCGATATCATGCGATTCGTGAGACTTATAACTCCCAATGTGATACTCGCAACGTTGCTTCTGAGTACGGTTTTCGTGTTGGAGATGAGTATGGCGTCCACATCGAAACAACCTGAAGCTACTCCCCCTGTTCAGGATGCTTCTCCCGCTGCGAACGATCCGGTGGAGGCAACCGCTGAGCCGATGGTTCGAGTGCGTCTGCTCGAACGCTACAGCCATGTTGATATCCAAATGTCCGGCCCGTTCAGCGTTGTCAACCTGGATGGCGAAACGATCTTCCCTGAAATCACTTCCTACCTTCGGTGGCGTTGCAAGGTCGAGAAATCGCGACCTGCGAAATACGTCTACAGTGTCCTGGTTGACACCTTTCATACCGAAAAAGAAGCGGACGAAGTTGCTGATGTCCTGATTGATAAGGGCCATCAGGCACGTGTTCTACCGCTCGGTCGCGACATTCGGATCGGCGGTAGCCTGGTACACCATGGCCAAGTCTGGCGCGTTATTCTCGGTGCATACGAGCGTGAGACGGATGCACGCCCGATGATTGACCAGTTATATACAGTTGACTCAACATGGACACCACACATCCTGCGTCATAGAATTCAGGAAGCAACGGGTAGTGTGGAACTGTATGACTCTGAGTACGAACGATCGGCGATCTTCCAGCAGGGATTTCGCATAGTGCCCGGCAAAGGGTGCGAGATCACTGTCTATTCCATCCGCGTTGGTGTCGGATTCCACTGGGAACATACTGAAGACCGAAGCTACAAGGGTGTGATCGAAGTGCGCATCGGGAATACCGGCAATCTGATGGCGATCAATGAACTGCGGCTCGATGAATATCTGAAGGGGGTGATTCCTTCTGAAATGCATCATTCGTACCCACTGGATGCTCTGAAAGCTCAGGCTGTTGCCGCACGTAGCTATACGGTGTCCAAGCTCGCAACCAGACCGGTGTCCGATTCTGCTGATTTCCCGGCAACCGTCGCATTTCAGGTTTATTCTGGTACTACTCGCCAGCATGAGACAACCACCCAGGCTGTCGACGAGACTGCGGGTGAGGTGCTTAAGCACGGTGACCAGATCTGTATGGCATATTTCAGTGCCAACAGCGGCGGTCATACCGAGAGCCAGGAATTCTGGGATCCTCCGGGCGCTCCATACCTGACCGGGACACCTGTAACCGCTGAAAATCCTGGGAAATTCTCATTCGATCTGACGAATGAAGAGGATGTTGGCGAGTGGATACGGTCGCACCCGGTTTCGTATTCAAATCCCCGTGGCACTGGCCTTGATATTCTCGACCGAAACGCGCGCTATTTCCGTTGGGAAGTAACTTATCCGCGACGGGAGCTGGAAGAAATCCTGAGGAGAAAGTTAGGATTTGATATCGGTACTCTGATTGCTATCCATCCAGTACAAAGGGGTGTTTCGGGACGTATCGTCGAATTGGAATTGCTTGGTAGCCACCGTAACCACATCATCCACGGTGAGCTGAATATCCGTCGTGCGTTAAGCGAAAGTGCGCTGTATAGTTCGTGTTTCGTAGTCGATATGGTGATGGGTGATCTCGGCGAACCGGTCGAATTGACATTCATCGGCGCAGGATTTGGGCATGGAGTCGGTCTCGACCAGACTGCAACTGGAACAATGGCTTTGGATGGCATGAAATACAAAGACATCCTCGCTCGTTTCTATAAAGATTCCCGTGTAGAGAAAATTTGGTAGCTGACGCCATGCGTATGAGAATCATGCTATCGCTCACGTTATTCCTGTTCTGCCTCTTGTTTGTTGGAAGTGGATCGGTTTACGCCAGAATCGTTGAAGAACCATTTGTCTATGACCACAATGGCGTCCCACTTCAGGGAACCGTTGTCTACAACGAAGCCACCGACAACAAGCGCCCTGCCTTAATTCTGTTTCACGATTGGCTTGGTCCAGGTCGAGATGAGATAGACCTCGCGCGTGAATACGTTGGCAATGGCTACATCGTCTTCATAGCGGATCTGTTTGGTCAAGATGTCCGCCCGACGTCGGCTCAAGAAGCCTTTGATGCCACCCGTGAACTGTACGCCGACCGCAATTTCTTCCGGAAACGCGCATTTCGAGCGTTCGACGCGTTCACCAAAGAATACTGGATCATCGACTCCAATCGCGTCGCATGCATGGGTACGGCATTTGGCGGTACGGCAGCGTTGGAACTGGCCCGTACCGGCGCCCATCTGGCCGGGACTATCGCCGTAAACTCGTCGGTTCGTCCGGCTTCACAAAATGATGGATTCAAGATCCAGGGCCGCGTACTCGTGTTGCATGCCGATGCCGATCCATATCTAGGTGAGAATGAGCTGCATGAGTTCGTTGACGAAATGCGCACCGGTGGGGTGGACTATGAACTGGTGATTTATGGACGTGCACAGCGCGGCTTCATGGATCCAAATGCGCCAACCACGGTTCACGGCACCGCTTACGACTCAGTGCTCGCAAAACAGGCACGCGAGACGATTGACCGATTCCTCGAGCACATCTTCATCTCCGAGCAGTAGCTTCCAGCATGGCAAAACAGAAACACAAGAAAGATGATGGTTTGATCCGTCTCAGCGCACTGCTCTCGAAAAGAGGCGTAGCTTCCCGTCGCAAAGCTGAAGAGATGATGGTCGAAGGACGAGTGCTCGTCAACGGTCAACCCATCCGTGAACTGGGCACCAAAGTCGATCCGAACACCGTCGACATTGAGGTCGATGGTGAGCGCATCGCCAAACAACAGAAACACCTGTACCTCGCGTTTAACAAACCACCCGGAGTGTTATCCACATTCGTCAAAAGCAAAGAGAAGGGCGAAACGCTGGACTTCATGATTCCGTTCAGCCGTCGCCTGTTTTCCGCTGGACGGCTCGACCGTGCATCGTCCGGACTGTTGATCATCACCAGCGATGGTGACTGGGCAAATCTGGTCATGCACCCGCGTTACGAGAAAGAGAAGGAGTATCTCGTGCGTTTCAGTGGAGCGCGTCCAACACCGGCCGCGAAACGGATCAAGGAAGCCACTTTTGTAGAAGATGGGAAGACATTCGGCTTACAGAATGCTGAACCTGTCGGATCATGGGTTCGGATCATTCTCAAGGAAGGACGCAAGAACCACATCCGGCGCCTCGCCGATGCCTCTGACTTGAAAGTAAAGGAGCTGGTACGCGTCCGAATTGGAGATGTGCAGCTTGGTTCGCTCAAATCCGGCACTCATCGCAATCTTTCATCACAAGAAATCGCAAGTTTCCGCAAATAGAAAAAGCCCCGCAATGCGGGGCTTTGAAATCGTAGATCACGACTAGAATCAGACTATAGGTGTCGCATAGTCCTAGCGGCAGCTTTCGCCAGCTGACTTGTTCTGAATTGATGCAGCGTGACCTGGGCAGCCACCACAGTCGGATGTTTTTACTTCAACGGGTTCCGAAGGGCAGCACGATTCATCTCCATCAGCGGTTATAACCTCGAAACCAGCGTTTACCACGTTGCCACCGTACAAAACACCAACAGTCAATGCGAACGCAAGCAATATCATGTACACGTTTTTCATCAATTAACTCCTTCTACTTTTGCTTCCCATACCATATCAGAGGGTTGGGAGGATGTGAAATCCTATTGGAATATGTTATGTGTTTCTAACTGACGACCCGAAGAATATACTAAATGCAATAGCTCAGAATTCAATTATGATCGTGCTGGCGGTTCACCCCACTCAGCACGGGCTTGCGCGGCTTCGATCTTCTCGATCAACGGCTGAACATACAAGTCGCGAATCATGCTCATTGAGACTATGAAAATCCCGATATTCCCACCGATTCCGAGCAGAATGTGCCACCAACGGATGACGACGTCAACGTTGAGGAAGAACCACAGCGTGATAACTGGAACTGCTGCACCACAGAGAAAGCCAAACAACCCCACCATGTACATGAAGAAGCTGAACGCATTAAACATGAACTTGCCAAAAGCGCCGAATGCATCATTCAGTTTGCTTAAGCTCTGTTTAGCGAAGGATGGCTGTTGTTGATGATCCGCCATCAACGATTTCTCAGGTGTTTCGAGCATTTGTCTGGTATTTGAACCATCAGCTGAGAGAATAGTTCGATCTTCAGTATGCGAATTTGCCAAGGACGGTGACGTGTTATCCATCACAGTCTTGGTAATCGTATCACTGCTAGTGGCGTTACCCAGCTCACTCATACTAAATAAAATCCTCGCGATGAGCTCTTGATACACAAAACATACCACTGCACAAGTGGCATTCGAACAAGGCTTATCTCAGGGTTAAACAGGCTATTCGGTAGAAAACCATGAATCTGAAGATAATCTCCAACCTTTTGAAATTCGTCACGAACGTAACCTCAAACAATCGTTCACGCAAGAGGAATACCTGTGAAAGGTAAAATCAGAGGAAATAAGCGATACTCGTTAAATAACAACGTGTTCGAATTACGAAACGTAAACACAACTCAACTCTCATCCATTGCAACCGCACTGTCAATCCCAGTATATTTCAAGTGTCTTCGGGGCCTGGTGAAATTCCAGACCGGCGGTTATAGCCCGCGACCCTTCGGAGAGATGAGATCCTAGATCGCGTCTCCGGAGGCTGAATCGGTGAAATTCCGATGCCGACGGTGAGAGTCCGGATGGGAGAAGATGGGGGACATGTCGTCCCCGGACAACCAGCGTGACGTTTTCGTTGCCGCATGGCGCGATAGGTCATGTTCAGGATACGTCCATTTCTCTGCCCCGACGGTTGTACCGTTGGGGCATTTTTCATTTGGAGCATATCGTTGAAAGAGAAGTCATTCGACGAACAGATGATGACTCGAGCGCTTAACCTCGCCCGTCGAGGACGCGCGTGGGTTGCACCGAATCCGATGGTGGGCGCGGTGGTCGTGAAGGACGGCGTCGTCGTCGGAGAAGGTTATCACCGGCGGTTCGGTGGCCCGCACGCTGAAGTCCATGCACTCCGAAAAGCTGGCGCATTGGCTAACGGAGCCACTCTTTATGTCAATCTTGAGCCCTGTTGCCATTACGGCAAAACACCGCCGTGTACTGAGCGAATCCTCCAGACAGGTGTGGCGAAAGTTGTCGCTGCGATTGAAGATCCAAATCCCAAGGTGTCGGGCAAGGGAATTCAGATCCTGCGAGATGCTGGCTTGAATGTTTCAGTTGGCTTAATGGCAAATGAAGCCGCCGAACTGAACCAGCCTTACTTGAAAAAAGCTGCAACTGGGATGACCTGGGTTACCCTGAAGATCGCACAGTCTCTGGACGGTCGCATTGCCAGCACGACAGGTCACAGCCAGTGGATATCTGGGAAGAAGAGTCTGCGTTATGCCCATCTGCTACGAGCCATGCATGACGCTGTACTCGTCGGAACAGGAACAGTCGCAGCGGACGATTGCAGCCTGACTGTTCGAAATGTTCCGGGCAGAAATCCGATAAGGATCGTGCTTGACAGTCATTTTGGGATTGATCCGAACTGCGAATTGTTGACCTCACCAGACGATGCGCCCACCTGGGTATTCGGACTGGAAGATGAAGCTGATCCGGTATGGGCAGATCGTCCGAATGTGCGGATTTTTCACACGCCGCCTGATGAGGAAGGTCGTGTCAGCCTGACACATGTTCATCGCATTATCAGCGAACAAGGTGTCGGGTTGTTGCTTGTCGAAGGTGGTAGCCATATCTGGACATCATTCCTCGACCAGGATTTGGTTGACAAGGTGGAAGTGGTAGTTGCACCAATGCTGATTGGGACCGGTATAGAAGCGATCAGCGACTTGGGCGTATTGAAAGTACACGATGCAATCCGTCTTGATCCGATGCGCTGGCGAAAGATCGGGAACGACCTTCATGTCGCAGCCCGTGTCATACACCGGGAGAATCATTGATGTTTACCGGGTTGATTGAAGAGGTCGGTATAGTACGTGGGAACGTCAGGCGTGGTGATGGCACCACCTTGACTATCGAGGCCAAAAACATCCTCGATGACAGTGTCAAGATTGGCGACAGCATCTCCATAGAAGGTGCGTGCCAGACTGTAGTCACATTGGACAAATCTCGATTCACGGTTGAAGTAGTACGAGAGACAATCGAACGAACCGCTCTCGGTAACCTGAAATCCGGTGATTCAATTAACCTCGAAAGAGCCATGCGCCCAACCGACCGCCTCGGCGGACATATGGTACAGGGTCATGTGGATAGAATGATCCGTCTGCTGGCCATCACGCCGCTGTCTGGATCGACCCGCCTGAGTTTGGAGTTACCGGAACCTGATCGTCCGTACGTAGTGGACAAAGGATCGGTGGCGTTGAACGGTGTCAGTCTTACCGTCGCCGCACGCAAAGACGATTCATTTGAAGTTGAGATTATTCCGCATACATGGAAAGAAACTACCCTGGTTCATCTGAAACCGGGTGATCCGGTCCATGTTGAGTGGGATTTGATAGCCAAATATGTGCGAAATATGGTTGATCCACACACTGACGGCAACCTGACGATGGACAAATTGCGCGGATCGGGCTTCTGATCCGGGACATGCTGTCCCGGATACAGCCGCAATTTATACAAACAACAAGTGCAGTACGACGATACAGTATTGGAGCATGAGGATGAGTAAGAACAAGGACAAGATCAAGACGAACGGCAACAAAGAGTCCAATTCGCCTTCTGAGAGCGAAGCGAAGACTGTTTTTCATCCGATTACGCAGGCTATTAAGGATATCCACGACGGTAAAATGATCATCCTGGTAGATGATGAAGACCGTGAAAACGAAGGTGATCTCGTGATGGCAGCCGACACGATCACCCCGGAAGCGGTCAACTTCATGGCCAAGGAAGGGCGGGGGATGATCTGCCTGGCGTTGGATGAAAAGCGTGCGGCCGAACTCGACCTGCAACCGATGGTGTCAAACAACACAGCACTGCACAGTACCAATTTTACGATCACGATTGACGGTGCGAACGTAACGACG
This sequence comes from uncultured bacterium, assembly GCA_964552465.1. Taxonomy (GTDB): domain Bacteria; phylum Electryoneota; class Electryoneia; order Electryoneales; family Electryoneaceae; genus BMS3BBIN04. The sequence continues at coordinate 219,787 of CAZKGR010000001.1, read as the reverse complement.
ACAGGCATTTCCGCTCCTGATCGCGCGGCAACAATCAAACTGGCGGCAGATCCAACGTCGCGACCGGACGATTTTGCTCGTCCGGGTCATATCCACCCGATCATTGCAGCACCGGGTGGTGTTCTCAGGCGTGCTGGCCATACGGAAGGCTCAACTGACCTTGCACGATTGGCAGGACTTCACTCGCTGGCAGTGATCTGCGAGATACTGAACGATGACGGGACAATGTCGCGAGTGCCGCATCTGACTAAAATGAGCGAACAGACCGGCATTCGGATGTATACGATCAAGGACTTGATCGAACACCGTCGGCACGAAGAAAAACTGGTCGAAAAACGTGTGGAAGTACCATTGCCGTCCAAACACGGTGCGTTCAACCTTGTGCATTTCCGCGAGATAGGCAACAACAAAGAACACATTGCAATGGTCAAAGGCGAGTGGGATCCGGAAGATCCGGTGCTCGTTCGGGTTCACAGTGAATGCCTGACAGGTGACGTCCTTGGCAGCAGACGATGCGACTGCGGCGAACAGCGTGACCGAGCCCTTCAAATGATTGAAGAAGCTGGAAAAGGTGTGTTCCTGTACATGAGGCAGGAAGGACGTGGTATTGGCCTTGAAGCCAAACTGCAGGCTTACAAACTCCAGGATCAGGGACATGACACCGTAGAAGCAAATGTGCTGCTTGGATTTGGCGCTGATTTGCGAACATACGGTGTTGGCGCCCAAATTCTGGGAATGCTTGGGGTGCGAAAGATATGTCTGATGACAAATAATCCGAAGAAGATCGTCGGTTTGCAGGGATATGGAATTGAAATCGTTGATCGTGTCCCGATTGAGATCAAAGCTAACGATCTCAACCGTGATTATCTGAAGGTGAAGCGTGAGAAGATGGGGCACATGATCGAAGATGTTTGATCAGCTGTCCCGATAGATTGTTGATCTGAAAAATGAGGTGAGCAATAGCCTGCTGGATGTAGTAGGTTAAAGGTGTAGCTCGCCTACTGGCATGGTGTTTACATATCTGATACCATGCACCACGGAGGAGATTTATGCCGCAGGTGATTGAGGGTGTTTTGGACGCCAAGGGTGTTCGCTTTGGTATCGTCGTCAGCCGGTTTAACGAGTTCATAACCAACAAGCTGTTGGAAGGTGCGTTGGATGCCATTCGCAGGATGGGTGGATCCGAAGATGATGTGACTGTCGCCTGGGTACCGGGATCTTTTGAGATTCCTGGAGTAGCGCGACGGTTGGCAAAATCTGGAAAAGTTGATGCCGTCATCGGACTCGGAGCGTTGATCCGTGGATCGACATCGCACTATGATCTCGTCGCAGCCGAAGTTAGTAAAGGCTTGGCACAAACGGCGATGGAAGGTCAAATCCCAGTAATATTCGGTGTGCTAACCGCTGAGACGATCGAACAAGCGATTGAACGTGCGGGCACCAAGGCCGGAAATCGTGGATTTCACGCTGCCCAATCAGCCGTCGAAATGGCAAGTTTGTACGGCAAGTTGGCGGACGTATAGGCAACACCACGACCGCCCGGCACATCCTCATAACGTCACCATGAACCTGCAGCGAGGAGCTTGCGCGGCATGAATCGACACTTTCGTATCCTGAACATCATCGTGATTGCAGCGGTGACTGTATCCTCTGTTTATGCCCAGGATTGGACGACAATCACCTCTGGATGGCGACCTCAACATATCATCACTGCAAATGATGATCTCTGGGCTGCCGCAGAAGGTGGATTGCTGCACGTAGATCCCAATTCTCTGCTGCTGGAAGTGATGAACGTTGATGATGGTCTGTTCTCAAGCTTTCTTTCCGCAATTGAATACGATTCCCTGTCCGGTTACATCTGGATTGGTCATACCAATGGTGGAATCGACATCCTGAATCCGGAAAACCGGACAATTGTCAGCACCATTCGCGACTTCTACAATGATCCATCCGTTGATACGATCATCAACGATATCTTCATCGAAGGTGATATTATCTTCATCGCGACAAATCAGGGATTGTCCCGGTTGAGCAGATTTGAAGATGAGGATATCTGGGTTGTGTTGGAAACCTACCGCGGTTTCGGGAGTTGGTCACGACCAACTGAGATTTCTGATGTGATTTTGTTTGAAAATAACGTATTTGTTGCAAGCATTCTAGGAGTTGCCTTCGCTGACATTAACGAAAATCTGCTGGACGTATCGGTCTGGACAACCATAAGCAATCAGGAAATATATCCAGGGATCGAAACAGACGGCATCCAATTCCTGAAAGTGCTTAATGGCACGCTTTATTTGTCGTATTACCTGAAAGACTTGTTCAGTTGGGATGGGATCGAGTTTGCCAGAGTACCCAACATCTCAAAAATATACGATTTGGTCGCTTCGACGGACGGAACTCTGTACGCGGGAAGAGGCGATGGTTTATATCAAATGACCCCATTTGAAACCGAGTTCACCAAAGTCAACGAAGATTATACAGCCAAATTTTGGGGATTGGCTCTTCGAAATGATGAGGTCTGGGCTGCCATTGACACCAACCCAGCCTACTTCGGTGGAATTGTGCATTGGGATGGTGGAGATTTCGAATTTTTCTACCCAAACACGCCGGGTGGCGATCAGATACTCTCACTGGCGACTTCTCCTGAGGGCGAAGTGTGGGTGGCCGCACGTAATTCGCGAATTCCGGGTGTATACCGCCTGACTGACGGGATATGGTACCCTTACGCTGCACCAAACACTGATCGAGCTCCATGGCAATTCAGCACAGCCATCAATGCCATCGAGTTTGACAAATACGGCGGCACATGGATCGGAACCTGGGGTAATTCGGCCTACTACATCGGTGAAGGGACTGATACACCTGACTCACTGTATTATTTCAATCATGAGGAGTCGAAGCTGAGTGGAGTATCAGGAGCTGATTCAGAGTACATAGTTATCAATGGGTTTGAACCTGATCCGAGCGGCGGAATGTGGGTCAGCAATATGGAAGCCTGGGACGATAACACGTTGCTGTATATCCCTGCAAGTTGGTTCCTGCAAGAACCGTTACATCGTGATATGAACCTGTGGGTTGAATACGGTGTGGAGGAGGGATTGAACTCGGACCATGTAAGTGCGATCGAGATGGATGCCCGCGGCAGACTGTGGATGGCATCTTTTCACCCGGAAGCGGATATAGCGCTGATCATGTGGGATCCAAAATCAACTCCAACAGATCCTGGAGATGATGAATACCGGCACTTTGTTGTCGCGGATGACATAGGATTTGACTATGTCAACGATATCAAAATGGCCAGCGATGATTTCCTATGGCTCGGCACACCCGAGGGGCTATTCTACGTTGACGTAATGCAGGACATCCTATCTGACGAAGATATTCAAAATGGTGCATTACGGGATGATATAATATTTACCAGAGTAAACGGAGCACTTGGTCAGTCGATTACCGCGTTGACTATTGATCCGTTAAACCAGATCTGGGTGGGAACTGATTTCGGTCTGTCTGTGCTCGGACGTGACAAATTTACCTGGATCGCACAATACACGACAGAAGATGGTCCCGCTCCACGCGGATTGGTTGATAATCAGGTTACAGCTTTGACCATTGATCCGACGACTGGTGAAGTTTATATCGGAACGAATGTGGGTTTGTCTATTGTCACTACACCTTATCGTGATTTTGCTGAAACGCTTGGTACCATTGAGGTTGCGCCGCAACCCTTCCTGATTGGAAGTGGAGATACAAACTTGCGATTCGGTAGCACGAGCCTGGTTGCAGATGCAGAGGTGCGGATCTTCACCACCTCAGGCCGACTGGTTCGCACGCTCAGCTTTCAGATTGCCTCAGCTGAAGGATGGGATGGTCGTGACGATGACGGTGAGTGGGTGGGGAGTGGTGTCTACTACATCCTTGTAACCGATCCAGAAGGTGCCAGCCAGACTGGCAAAGTCGCGGTTGTTCGTGAGTGAGGCAGCAGATACCGCCAGCAAGGCGAGAACAAACGAATCGTATCTCAACGTTCTTCGATTGTCGAGATTCGATCCCCGAGCTCGATTAGTTGCCGGACTGATCCTGATCATTCAGCTGGTATTGATCCCGCTGGATCCGGCATTACTACTGGCCGGGTTGCTTCTCGCCATGTTTGTTTTCATGGGGCGACCACCTTTGAAGCGTCTTGCTCTCGGGCTTATCACGATTGCGTGGATGCTCGCGCTGACCATCTTGTTGCATGCGTTCACCACACCCGGAAATATCCTGTGGACCGTGCCGGGAGTCGGATGGATGATGACGGCGGAAGGGGTGCAAAACGGATTCCTGCTCGCTGGACGGTTGTCAGCACTGGTTCTGATTGGTGTTACGCTCTCACTGTCAATCAGCGCGCTGGAAGTGATAAGGGCAATGGATGTGTTGCTGCATCCACTGGCACGTATTGGCATCCCAGTTGGATCATTTTCGCTGATGCTTGGGATGACATTGCGGTTTGTGCCATCCCTGTACGAGGAAGCGCTGATCTTGCGTAAAGCGTTGCATGCCCGCGGGTGGGAGTCTGGAACTGGTCTGATCTCGCGAGTTCGTGCATGGATTCCGCTCTTTATTCCTTTGCTGGCGAATGCACTACGCCGTGCTGACGATATTGCAGAAACTCTTGTACTCCGAGGCTATAACCCAAGGACAGTACGGATTTCGTACGGATTATCAACCTGGAACCGACTCGACACTTGGTCGATATTGGTTAGTGCATTGCCGATTATTGTGTGGATCGGGCCCAATCTGTGGCCGAGTTAGGGTATCTCCATGCGTGTTCGCTTGAACATTTCCTATGATGGTACCGACTTCTGTGGCTGGCAGATCCAGCCGTCAGGTCGAACTCTGCAGGGCGAACTCGAACTGGCATTAGGCAAGTTCTATGGGGGTAAGGCTGTTCGCACCCTCGCATCTGGACGAACAGATGCGGGCGTCCACGCTGTGATGCAGGTCGTTCACTACGATGCTCCCGTTAACCGTGACTCGGAAACGATTGTCAAAGGATTGAATGCGCTGCTACCTGATGACATGCAAGTGTGGCAAGCGCGGTATGTAGATGATGAATTTCACGCACGTTTTTCCGCCCGCGGAAGATTGTACGCCTATCGTATACTTAAAACAAACGATCTGTTTCTGCACCGATTTGGATGGTCTGCCGGTAATGGATTTGATTTGAATCGAGCGCGAACGGCATCCTCGACATTCATTGGGAAGCACGACTTCCGTGCGTATTCGACACAACCTGACCTCGACGAAAGCACAGTATGTAACGTGCGAAGGATCGACTGGCGGGAAGATGAGTACGGCTGGATCATGGAAATAGAGGCTGATCGATTTATTCGCAGGCTTGTGCGAACACTCGCCGGATCGATTGTGGCGATGGTTAAAGGAACTGTGAATTCTGAAGAGTTGCAAAATGCGTTGGAAAAGGGTGAAGGGCGAGTTCCACCACCAGCACCGCCGCAGGGACTAGCACTGGTGCAGGTGAGATACAACGACGAAACACAACATGACGCACCGCCCGGTTCACTCTGGGGCACCTTTCCTCTAGCGTAATCATGTTTATTTTAGCGCTCATCAAGCCAGGCTTGGTGATAAAAGGCGTAACTTCTTTATACACAAACATTTGGTTCAGGAGTGACGGATGAAGCTGTTCATCGATTCAGCGGACATCAACGAGATCAAAGAAGCGAAGGAGATGGGTGTATTGGATGGTGTGACGACCAATCCATCACTCGTTGCAAAAACCGGCCGGACATTTGAAGTAGTAGCACAAGAGATAGTGGAGCTGGTCGATGGACCGGTATCACTGGAAGTTCTCGCGACTGACTATGACGGAATGATCCGCGAAGCAGAAGAACTGATGAAATATGGCGACAACGTCGTCATTAAAATCCCGCTGATTCTTGAAGGTTTGAAAGCGACTAAAACGCTGGCGGATCGCGGTATTAACGTCAACACCACGTTGTGCTTCTCACCTATGCAGGCAATGCTTGCCGCAAAAGCAGGAGCCGCGTATATCAGCCCGTTCGTCGGTCGTCTCGATGACATCAGTCAGGACGGCATGGCGTTGATCGAATCCATTGTCGAGATTTATGCGAATTACATGTTCGAAACAGAGGTGTTAGTCGCCAGTGTTCGCAACCCGATTCACATGTTGGAAGCTGCACGAATGGGTGCAGATGTTGCCACAGTTCCGTTCAGCGTGATAAAGCAGCTCATGAAGCATCCTTTAACGGACATCGGTTTGGCCAAGTTCCTTGAGGATGCGAAAAAAGTACCTCAGCAAGGGTAAGCGGTTTGAAAATCCGGGTCTGGCGTTGGTTCCTGTTTGGGTTTGCTTTCGGAGCGATGGTTGTCGCTCTCGTGTGGATGGGTATATCCATCGAACGCACCCGCTGGGAAAATGGCCTGACTTCAGTCGAAACTGAAGATCTAACCCGAATATCGCTTGATACGTTGAGCACTGAGTTGAATGCAACCGTTACCTTGCCCGAGGTTCATCCGATCGGGCGACGTACTGATATTACAGAGGCGATACGAAAAGCGTCGCCGGCAGTAGTCGGTATAACGGTTACCAAGGAGCGTACCGTAAGGCGACGGAGCCCGTTTGCGGATGATCCATTCTTTCGTCAATTCTTCAGCTTCTTTCCGGATAACTCATATCAGGAACAGATTGAGAATTACGGAAGTGGATTCATTCTGGCACCCGATGGCTACATCGTTACCAACGAACATGTGGTCAACGAGGCGGATAACATCGTAGTCACATTGACCGATGGTCAACGGTTCGACGCACGTGTGCTGGGCACGGACTTTGACACTGACCTGGCACTGTTGAAAGTTGAAGCGCATGATTTGCCATGGCTTCGCTTGACGCAACAGGACGACCTGCTGGTCGGGGAGTGGGTGATTTCCATCGGTAACCCGTTTGGACTTGTCCAGATCAACGATCAACCCAGTGTATCAGTTGGTGTTATATCAGCGTTTGGGCGTGATTTCCGCCGCCAGGAAGATGGACGCGAGTATCTTGATATGATTCAGACAGATGCTGCTATCAATCCGGGAAACTCGGGCGGCCCGCTGATCAACTCAATTGGTGAGGTCGTTGGGGTAAATACGTTTATCTTCACAGCCGGTGAGGGATCGACCGGATCTATCGGGATCGGATTCGCGATTCCTTCGGGCACTGTTCTGACTGTCGTGGATAACCTGAGGGTACGCGCCGAGATAAATGATAAAATTTGGACTGGAATGACGGTGAACAACCTCAACCGGTCGATTGCAATCAATCTTGGTTATCCATCTCTGAACGGAGTACTAATTACACAGATCGTACCTGAGGGCCCGGCTGCTGTTGCAGGCATGCGCCCAGGCGATATCCTGATGGCTGTGAACGGAGTGCGGACAACCAGTATCCGATCTCTTAGTCAGTACTTCGACAACCACGATTTACGTGTCGGTGATGTGCTCGATCTCGAGATCTTCCGCAACCGCGATTCGATGATGTTGTATATGCAATTGGTGGAGGCCCCTCAACGATGATTGACAGGTATACACGCCCGGAGATCGGTGCTATCTGGACCGATAAGGGAAAATACGACGCTTGGTTGCAGGTCGAGCTTGCTGTAGTTGATGCATGGACTAAACGGGGAGTGATCCCACAAGCAGATCGTGATGCGATTCATGCGGGAGCGGACTATCAGATCGAACGCATCAATGAGATTGAGAATATCACCCACCACGATGTCATCGCATTTCTTACGTCAGTAGCGGAACATGTGGGACCAGCATCGCGCTGGGTGCATCTTGGAATGACTTCGTCCGATATGCTCGATACCGCATTGGCAATACAACTCAAGCAAGCTGGAAAAATCCTGCTGGAGGGCGTTGACCCTTTACTTGACGCTTTGAAAGAAAAGGCGTTGGAGTATAAGGATCTTCCATCCATTGGACGGACGCACGGTGTTCACGCTGAACCCGTATCATTCGGGCTTCGCTTTGCCCGATTCCATGAGCAGCTCGTTCGCGGGAAAGAGCGCTTGGCGCAATCATACGACTGGGTGTGCACAGGCAAGCTCTCGGGAGCAGTTGGGATGTATGTTCATCTCGAACCCGAGATGGAAGAAGAAGTGATGGATGCCCTCGAGCTCAATACTGCACCCATTTCTTCGCAAATCGTCTCGAGAGACCGTCATGCAGACTTCCTTGCGGCTATTTCGTTAATTGGGTCAATCCTTGAATCGATCGCACTGGAAGTACGTCATCTGCAACGTACCGAGGTGCAGGAAGCGCGTGAGGGTTTCGCAAAAGGCCAGAAAGGGTCTTCTGCGATGCCACACAAACGCAATCCGATCAACGCAGAGAAGATCTGCGGGATGGCTCGTTTGCTACGGGCGAACATGCATGCAGCTTTCGATAACATCGCCCTCTGGCATGAGAGAGATATTTCGCACAGTTCGGTTGAACGTGTTATCCTGCCGGATTCGACAATCGGGCTGGATTACTTGCTCAATCTAACTACACGAATGGTGAGCAACCTGGTAGTGGATCGTGGGCGAGTTCAGGAAGTTCTGAACCTGACTCGCGGTGCAGTATTCTCAGAAGGATTGTTGCTCGCACTCGTCCGTTCAGGATTGACACGCGAAGAAAGCTACGCCATGGTTCAACGGATCGCGCACGCTGCCGTTGACCAGGGTGAGTCGGTCAAGGATGCTGCGTTGGGCGACAAGGAATTAGTTGAACAGATTGGAAGAACAGAAGTTGAGCAGGCGTTTGATGTCAAGCATGCACTGCGCCATACGGAATCAATATATCAACGTATCGGGTTTTCTGAGTAAGACACCTGATAGCTGTAGTTTGTGACGGGAGGGACGACGTTGGAGCGGAAGGATCTTCTCTACGAAGGTAAGGCGAAACAGATTTTCATTACCGACGATGTCAATCACTTGATCATGGTATTCAAGGATGAGTTGACGGCATTTCACGGCACCAAACGCGGTCGCTTTGACGGTAAGGGTGCGTTGTGCAACTCCGTGTCAACTTACTTGTTCCAATATCTGGAAAACTATCACGTTGGCACCCATTACGTGAAGAAGATGTCCGATAATGAAATGGTGGTCAGGCGTCTTGAGATGATTCCGATCGAGGTCGTGGTGCGCAATGTTGCAACTGCCAGCCTCGCAAAGACATACGATCTCGAAGAAGGTAGCACACTTAAATACCCGATCATCGAGTACCGTTTGAAGAGCGATCGGCTCGGCGACCCGATGATCAATGAACACCATGCGTACGCGATGGGTCACGCAACTCCGGAAGAGATGAAGATGATCAGCCGGATCGCGTCCAAGGTTAATGCGATCATGAAGTCATTCTTCGACCGGCGCAGCCTGATGCTCGTCGATTTCAAGCTCGAGTTTGGCAAGCATGACCGGAACATCCTGATCGCGGACGAGATCAGCCCGGACACCTGTCGCATCTGGGATCGAAAGACAAACAAGAAGATGGACAAGGATCGGTTCCGGTACGATATGGGACGGGTCGACAAGGTGTATCAGGAAATGTTGGAACGGATCACCAGCGCATAGGCGGAATATGATTGCCGCAGAAGGATTCTGGTACGTCATAATCCCCATGTTGCTGTTTCTTGGTAGCACATTCTATGGGATCTGGCGCAAGAAAGCCTGGCTGTTTGTACCTGCCGGGCTGTTTTTCTTGCTCTGGTTTTCCATGTTGTACTTCTTCCGTGATCCTGCGCGCCCGCAACCGGCAGAAACAGCAATCGTCTCCGTATCTGATGGTGTGGTTGATGAGATCATTCAACTTCCCGGTGGTGGTACACGAATCGAAGTTTATCTCTCCCTTTTGGATATACACGCGCTACGCTCACCAATCACTGGCGTAGTAAGCGGCTATGAATTCAAGCCCGGTTCATTTATTGCGGCAAATAAACTCGAGAGTATTGACCACAATCAGCGAATCAGTGTGGACATGTTCACAGATCATGGACTGGTTCAATTCTCGGCGATAACGGGGGCCGTTGCTCGACGTGTGATTGTTGATGTCAGCGTAGGCGACAGCCTGCTCGCCGGAGAACGCATCGGATTCGTCCGATTTGGATCGCGCAGTGAGTTGATCCTGCCACCTGGAATTGACGTGGTGGTCGAAGTTGGCGATAAGGTGTATGCTGGCGTGACAGTTGTAGGAATAGTGAAATCTGGAGATTGCTGACTGCCTGGTGCAGACTTGGGGATGGATAATGCATCGTAACACCGCGACCTGGTTCACGACCGGCAATGTCGCTGCCGGCCTGTTGAGCGCGATCCTGTTCAAGAAACAGAGGACAGGATTAGCGGTGCTATCCATCGTTACGGCTGGGATTTTGGATGTACTGGATGGCTGGGCTGCACGTCGATCCGGGATCACAAGTAGACGTGGCACTATGCTCGATTCTATCGCTGATATGAGCAGTTTCGGCCTGGTTCCCAGCTTCATCCTGCTGACGGTGAAAGACACTCGCTTTCAGCGAGTTGTGGCGACTTTGTATTCGCTGGCAATCGCATTCAGGTTAATACGTTTTGCTCATGCTGAGGGGAAGCCGGGCGTTTTTGTCGGGATGCCTTCACCGGCGACCGCAATTGCAGTTGCTGGGGCGAGTGCTACTGCCAGACGGTATCCTTGGCTCGGATTTCTGACACCTGTTGCAGCTATTTCATTTGCGGGGCTTGGCGTTTGTAGCAAAGAGTATGGGAAAATATCACATCCCTCACTCGGACTGTTGTCTCGCCCAATAACGGTTCTCATCGGCGGTGGACATATCTTACTTTTCTTCTTCCAGCCTGGGTTGGCTGCATTATCGCTTATGGTTATCTATGCCTTCCTCGGGCCAAAATTGATGAAAAAATATCATCGTCTTGAACAAGACGATTCCACATCGGGAGTTGAGCATCATGAAAGTGATCGTTGAAGTCATGCCGAAGGACGGCATCCTCGACCCGCAGGGTAAAGCCGTTCAGCAAGCACTACATCAGCTCGGTTATGACGAGGTAAATGGTGTGCGTGTTGGAAAACGGATTGTGCTCGATGTGGACGCATCCAATTCTGACACTGCGATTAAACGTGCCGAAGAAATGGCGGACACTCTCCTGGCTAATGAGAACGTCGAAGGTTTCCGGGTTCACCTCGCCGGAGAGAACGCATGAAGTGGGGAGTGATAGTCTTCCCGGGATCGAACTGTGACCGGGATGCTTTTGATGTGCTTGGGCGAATTCTCGGGCAGGAAGTCCGGTTCATCTGGCACAAAGAGATAGATCTGGGTGACATCGATGGTGTCATCTTGCCTGGCGGATTCTCTTATGGCGACTATCTCCGCTCAGGTGCAATCGCACGCTTCAGCCCGGTAATGAACGAGGTCATTTCCTTCGCAAATAAAGGCGGTATCGTTATCGGTATTTGCAACGGCTTTCAAATGTTGACCGAATCTGGATTATTGCCCGGTGCGTTGCGACAGAACCATAACCTCAGCTTCATCTGCCAGCAGCAACCTATACGTGTTGAGACGACGAGTACACGTTTTACCAGCGCGTGTGAACATCATCAGGTACTGCGCATACCAATCGCGCACCATGAAGGCTCATATTTCCTCGCTGAGAACGAGCTGAAACGGCTTGAAGATCGCGATGGTGTTGCTTTCCGCTACTGTTCAGAAACGGGCGAGGTAGCGGACGAGTTCAACCCGAATGGCTCGATTAACCATATCGCGGGGATCGTCAATGAAGCTGGAAACGTGCTCGGTATGATGCCGCACCCGGAACGTCGTTGTGACCCATTGATCAGCCACACCGAAGGTCGCCATATTTTCGACAGCGTACTGGAGCAGTTCGTCAACGCATGAGCAATCGGAAGAAGAAACCAGCCGAGATGACGTTTCTTGACCATCTCGATGAGCTGCGAGGCGCGTTGTGGCGGGCGCTGGTCGGTGTCTTCATCGGCGCTGCGATTGGCTACTATTTCGCGCCAATTCTTCAGACCTGGCTTTTGATTCCATTTGAAGATCAGACTTCGGCCAGTCTTGCGCTGTTGGCGCCAACAGAGGGATTTGTTACCCGATTGAAGATCGCGCTGGTTGCAGGTCTGCTTGGGACTGCACCGTGGATATTCTTCCAGATCTGGGCGTTTGTCGCACCTGGCTTGTTTGTGCATGAACGTAAACTGGTTCTGCCGGTCGTCTTCTTCTCGAGTATGTTGTTCCTCACGGGCGCTGCGTTCTCATTGTATGTGCTCCCACATGCAACCAGCTTCTTCCTCAGTTTCTCGACCATGGACGTGCAAAACGCATGGTCTTTGGGCAAGTATGTTGATTTCGTACTGCGATTGTTGCTCGCGTTTGGTATAGTCTTCGAACTGCCATTGCTGATCTACTTCCTCGCACGGTTCGGCGTGGTTACTCCACCATTCCTGCGCAAGTATCGCAAGCACATGATCATCGGATTCCTTGTACTTGCTGCGTTGATCACGCCGCCGGATGTGTTCACACAGGCGATCCTCACCATACCGATGATCATACTGTATGAGGCCAGCATTCTGCTCGCAATCGTTGCACAAAAGCAGTACGAGCGGAAACGCGATGAGTTCATGTCTGACGGGGGGGAAGAGGGATCGGACGATTCTCCAGAAAGTGAAAGGGAAGACTCTGACGGTGAGAAATCTACCGATGACGGCCCAAGAGAATCTGAACTGTCAAAACAAGTGACATCTGATTCTGAGGAGAACGGAGACACAAAACCAACTGCTGAGGATATTCGAGAAGAGCGTTTGCGTATAATTCGTGAGGAGCAGGCTGCGGAATGGAAAGCCGGATTGGAGTCGGAATCGTCCGAATCCGATGCCGATGAAGATTCCGATTCCAGCTTGGAATCAAACCCTGACCAGGAGTCGTAACGGTGTTTCCCGGTGGCGGAGAATTACTGTTTATCGTTCTTGTCGTGCTATTGTTGTTCGGCGGGAAAGAACTCCCGAGGATCGCACGGCTGATGGGCCAGTGGTCATCGACGATGCGCCGCTCGCTCAACGAGGTCCGCCGTGAATTCAACCGTATTGGCATCGAAGACGAGTTGAAAGATGCGTCCAAGGCGATAAAGGGTAATCCGGTAAGAGGTTCAAGCGTGAAACCTGCGGAAGAACCAACCGCTGCTCGTGTACCGAATCCTGATGCCGAAGGCGAGTACGTTCCACCCAATCTGCAATATCCTGACGCTATCGAACCCACACGTGATCCATCCGAACCTGTGCACAAACCCCTGAAAGAGAAGCCGGATGAAGCGTCTTCGCCTCACCCGGAAAGTAGTACCGACAATCCCGAAATTAATCCCAATAGCTAGTTGCTAGTACCTGTTGTATCCAATGGCATTTCCGGCAGCTCAAACGCGGGCAACTCGGGAGGTGTCACCATCGAACGTCCCAGCGAATCGAGCCCAGCACGCCTAAGTAGTGAGTCGATCACCGCTTTCAACTGTTCGTCATAGATAGGTGGTGACACCAGGGGCGGCAACACTGAATTACGCAAATTCTCTGCATCCTCGTACAACACATCCGGCGAAACTGGTGCTTCATATGCTTTCGCTTGCTCTTCCGGCTCATACCCATAGCCGCGATATGCTGCGATGTAGGCGGATTCAGGAGTCATGACCGGCATGAAGCCACGTTCTACACCATCCTTACCGTCGCCAAATGTGCGACGACTGTAGCCTTCCATCCGCTGCCATGGTTCCCTTTGCGCCAGCAAATCGGCGTAAGAGTCAGCCTCATTGAACTGTTCAACGATTTCGAGTAGTTCTTCACTGAGCTCATCCGTCACATCGCGAAACAGGCCCGTAGCCGTATCAAGGAAATCAGAACCGGGCTTGACATCTTCGAGCTGGTTCACGCTCCAGTACACCCGTCCGGTGTACGGATCAACCATTCGCATGCGAACGCCAACCGTGCCCTTTTTGGAAGTGATGAATGGAATCCCGCCCTTGCCCGGATCCCAACGATAGACCTCAGCTGTAACCAGCGCATCCACGCCTGCGATGTCACGAACCGTTTGCCGTTGAGGCTCGGTGAAAGCTTTTTCCAACGTCAGCCGCTGGTTCGAGAGTGCTGCCTCGAACCGCAACAGGTCCAGCACTTCGTAGATGCGCAGAAGCTCAGTTGAGAGCATCGCCGAGATCGTGCGTTCGTTGACTCGTTTCATGCTGCGGTCTTTTAACGCTGGCAGTACCACGACACGCAGAGCGATTCGTGGATCGTAATCAGGGTCGATCACGATGTCAGTTTTCGCCAGTAATGGAGGCGCGATCAGTAAAATGATGAGCAGGACGGCTAGCGAACGCATGGTTCTCCCAACGACAGACACTTTCATGTCTTTTATCGGCAGCCAGAACCCAAACTTAAGCGATCACTTCAGGGTTGGAGACGGTCTGTGGTTGAGATATCAACAGTTCTACAAGCTGAAAGTCCTGCTTCAGACGCTACATCGCTGATTGTCTTGAACATCCTTTGAACGAAGGCATCGTGTGCGAACTCGAGCTCTGCTCGCTTCCGGCTGGCTTGTCCCATTGCTTCACAACGCTGCGGATCAGCGATTAGTTCAGCCATAGCATCAGCCAATGCTATGGAATTGCATTTTGGTACCAACAATCCGTTCACATCGTTCTCGACCACATCTTTGCAACCGGGGACATCTGTCGTAACCAATGGCAGACCGGCCGCAGCGGCATCGAGCAGAAACTTCGGCATGCCCTCACGGTAGGAGGGAAGGCAGGCGATATCCGCCGTGGCGAGAATTCGTTCGATGTCATCTACATGGCCAAGCCATTCGACAAGCCCAGCTTTGTGCCATGCCGTTAGCTCAACTTTAGACAAGGAGCTCGGATTTCCTGGATCAGGATCACCACAGAGCTGCACTCGGCAGCGAACACCTCGTTCCTGTAGCAGACGAGCAGCCTCGACCAGTTCAACCACACCCTTGTCACGTAGCATGCGTGCGCCAAAGACGATAACCGGCAGATCGTTATTTCGAGCGCCTGGTGAGAAACGGTCAAGGTTTGTTCCCACACCACCTACAATCGGAGACTTATGTTCATCGATCATGCCAGCAGCGATCATAGCATCACGATCACTCGTATTCTGGAATAGAATACGCCGTCCAATCCTGGCATGGGTAAATCCCAATTCCGATTCGACAATCTTCCGAAGTATCCGTGTCCTCAAACTGTTGTCCATGAACAGGAATCCAAGCCCGGTCATCAAGCTCAAGGTTACTGGAACCTTCGTCAGAACCGCTGCTAGCGAGCCAAGCACAATGGGTTTGGGAGAGATTAATAGCGCGATATCGGGTCGTTCACGTCGCATCAGCCCGATTACTTCCGCTAATGTCCGCAATTGATTAACAACACCGAGGCTGCGAACGTTCAGACTGCGCATGGGTTGGACACGAATGCCGAGATTCTCGATCTGTTCTCGATGATCGTTGACTAGGCATGTCAACACCACATCAATACCAGCATCCACAAGCGCCTGTCCGAGCGGGAGGAAATGGAGATGGAAGAACCAGTCGTTCTGGGTGAATATGAGGATGCGGCAACGATCGGTCGGCATGAGTTCGCATGGTTTAGTTGACGGTACTTCAAGGTAGCAGCTATCTGAATGCGCTGCAAAGGGCTTGCGGAACCGTGATCCGGAGCTGGAAACAGACAACCTGATCATTCCAAAACCCTATATTTCTGCCCGTGAGTCACTTATCAGAGTCCTGCATGCAAGAAGAACGATCACACCTGCGAACTCCATGGATCACCGCTGCATGGTTGGCTGGATTCGCCTTCTCCCTGCAAACCGGCATATTCCTCGCACAGGTGTTTGCTGGGATCGGTTTCCTGATCGCAGTTGTCGCAATACTCAATGGCTGGATCGAACGTCCGAAGCTCACCTTAACTCACTACCTGATGTTGGCAACATTGGCCTGGCTGGTTATTGCGGCGATGGCATCTCCAGCGCCGGCAGACGGCTTGCTGTTCCTCGGAAACAAATTCATTGTGCCATTGCTGGGATTTATGGCCGTGTACACTTTGACCCAGCAGTCACTATCCACACGCTGGCTGATCCCTGCGCTAATGGTTGGAGGAGTGTTCAGCGCTGTAAACGGTATCATTCAGTATTTCTATGGTGTCGACTTGCTCTACGGACAGCCTATTGAGCCGATGCCGGGAGATGTAGTTTCGTTCTATTTGCCCGTTGGTCTGCTGAACATGGCGTTGACGTATTCCGGCATGCAGATGCTGTTCTTCCTCATGCTACTGCCGTGGGCATGGAACCAACGAGGACCGCGAGCGTTCTGGGCCTGGGCCGGGATGGCGATTATTGTGCTGTCCATTGTACTGGCATTTCGCCGTGGTCCCTGGATGGGAACTGCGGGAATCGCATTTCTGTTTCTGTTCACACGTGAAAGGAAAGTCGTCATCCCGACTGTTTTGGCAACAATCGGCATGATCCTTAGCCTCTACATCTTCTCCGATGCAGTCCGCACCCGCATCCATGACACAATAAACATGAGCACTAGGAGCGAGCAGGATAGAATCATCATGTGGCAAACAGCGTGGGAGATGGGACAGGATAATCCAATCACCGGCATCGGACCGGGACAATGGCATGCTCGTGCGTTGGAGTTAATTGAAAACGCAGATGAGTTCGATTCGCTAGCACACCCGCACAGCGATCCACTTTACCTGTTTGCAGTGTCCGGCTATCCGGGAGTAGTGTTCGCAATGCTCGTGATCGGGGCTGTACTTCTGATTGCAATCCGACTGTTCTGGAGAATACCACGATCCAGAGATCCGGTTCTAGCACTTGCACAAGGTGGTACTCTGGCAGTGGGAGGGCTCGTGCTGGCGGGACTCACCCAATGCTATCTGCTGGACGGCGAGAACATGATAGCGATAGGAATGATTCTCGGATTGCTACTCTCGCTGAACAAACAACAGCGAACGTCTGAAGGGTTGGTGAAAGGGTAGCAAAGACTGAATAGAGTGCTGAGTCGTGAGTCTATGGCAACGACGAAATAGGACAAACAAGCATTTACCGCGGGGTGCAAGTCCGTGCGGATGATAAATCGATAGAGAAAAGCGGGGACACTTACGGAGTAAGTGTCCCCAACTTGTTTATCTTCAATACTTTCTACTGCAGTTCAGAACTTCGTTGTGAATACCAGGTATGCGTAGTGACTTAGTGGTTCAGCTACTTCGGAACCTGGAGTGAACACGGTGCGATTTACCCTGGTCGCAAATTCATCCGTGGGAATGAATGCGCTGTAGCCAACGTCCAAATAGAATCCCTTTTTGATCTTGAATCTGGCAAGCAGATCAATTTCCTGACCAAGTTGTCTGAGCTGGTCAAGAGAACCATCGTCCAGTTCGCGTCCCTGGTATGTCAAGTAATTGAAGTTGTGCACATTTACCATCATGCTGAACCAGCTCATCGGATGGACGCCCATTGTCGCATATACATCAACCAGTCCGTTCTGTACATTATAGAAATAGTCCATATATCCACGGAATTTATGCTGTGTGTAGTAGAACTGGAAGAAGGTATAAGCGTCGCGTGGGTCCTCGTCACCTTCTCCACGCCCGGTAATATCAAATCCCAGTCCAAAGAACAGATCGGATTCATCGTTGGCATGGATTCTTGTCTCAAACGCAGCGAGGAATCCGACAACATCATACGAGCCAGGATGGGCACCAAGCGAATTGGTTTGACCAAACTGTCCAGCGATGTCTATCTCAAATTCCCAACGGTTTCCGCCATCCTCGCTCATTGTAAACTCTGAATACAACGCCGGTGTAATATAGAACTGAGGTTCTTTTGATTGATCGTCAGGAGGATCACCCGGTGTGTTCTCAAAGCCAATCTTGTGGCTGTCAAAATCCACCAGCAACAACGGCTGAATCGCACCATCAGCAAAACTGGCTGAAATACCACCGAGATAGCGCTTCATCTCAACGTAACCAGCGTTCGGGTCAAACGTGTATACGCCGCCATGGTAGCTCGCTGGGGGACGATAGTCCGGCCAGTATGAGCCAAATGAATAATCTCGAAGAATTGAACCAAACAGATCTACTTGGACACCGGGTTGATGCCACATGAAACGGAATCCGTCATAGGTCCGTGGACCTTCCACGTTCCAAGCGCCAGGACCGAGAATCCGTCCCCGGCCATATTCCATCTCGAATCGTCCCAACTGAAAGTCAAAACCGGAACCTAATATGCCAGTAGCGAAAACGTAGCCTTCCTGTAATGCCAGGCTACTCGAGTTCTGAGTGTTGAGGATTGTAGCGTCGTAATCGCCAGGGTCGGCTTGGGTGTACGGAACTCCCATGTATCTTGAGTCCCTGAGCTTGGTACGAAAGAGAACATCGTCTGTGGCCTGAATCTTGAAGCCGATCATCGTACGCATGGTACCGTAGTAAGCAGCATTCGTATTCTGAGCGTCAAAATCACGTTCATCATAGAACGTTCGCAGCCGGATATTGCCATCCAGACTCACTCGTTCATTGATGGGAATATCAGCCATCGCCGATGAGGTGAGCAGTAGAAGGGCAGGAAGTAGGAATTGCAGACCTTTTCCGAGCCGCATGCGTTCTATTCTCCTTTTCAGGACAACTCGTACGAATGCACTGAGCTGTCGCTTTAGTGTGTACGCAGGATACAAAATGTTGTCCAGATATACTAAAAAATCGCGCCCAGCTAAAGATGAAGACTTATAAGCCTGAATACTAAATCCTGAGCTCGATAGGAGACAGTTCACAGAGACCTTGCCTTGCGTAGATAAGAATTCTCCGGGAGCTTATCTGAAACGTGCGCGAAGCCTGAGAATACATCATGTTAGCTGACCAATATGATCATAGTTGAGAGTAAGTATTCATGAAAATCGCTGTTGCACAGATCAACCCGACCGTTGGCGAGATTCGGGGCAACATTCAACGCATGAGCAATGTGCTCACCTCTTTGAACAATGCTCCGGTCGATCTTGTCGTCTTTCCAGAGCTCGTTGTCACAGGCTACCCGCCCCGCGATCTGCTCACCCTGAGCTGGTTCATGGATCAAGTTGATGCTGGGGTGGAAGAACTCAAAACTCTGTCGTTAAAGTATCCAGAGGTTGGAATTCTGTTCGGGACTCCGCGCCGCAACGGTGGCAACAATGGCAAAGGTATTTCGAATGCCGCTCTGTTGATCCAACGGGGTCAAATCCTGTACGAACAACATAAGTGGCTGTTACCGACCTACGATGTGTTTGACGAATTGCGCTACTTCGATCCGGGTAACTCACAAAAATATTCGGTAGTTGAGTTCGCAGGTGAAAAATTAGGCATAAGCATCTGCGAAGATGCGTGGAACGATGCTGATTTCGAGCACACACTCGCATATAAGGACAACCCGATCCAGCACCTCGCAGACCAGGGAGCCAACCTTCATATCAACCTCAGCGCTTCGCCGTATAACGTCCGCAAAGAGGTTAACCGCTTCGATCGCAATGGTTTCCACGCGCAGAAACATGGTGTTCCATTCCTGTCTGTTTGTCAAGTCGGGGCAAATGATGAACTGATCTTCGATGGTCGTTCAAACCTCGCCGATCCCAACGGTCACATTGTCGAGCTTCTGCCGCCGTTCGAGGAAGCAGTTCATGTGATTGATTCAGCTGATATTAACAAACCAGCTCTCACATGTGACCTGCCTGAGCTGGAATCCATGCGCCAGGCACTGGTGCTCGGTGTGCGGGATTACATGAGAAAATGCGGCTTCGAGAGAGCTGTGATCGGACTTTCAGGAGGGATCGACAGCGCGTTGGTCGCCTGTATTGCAGTGGATGCGCTCGGGCCGGAGAAAGTACGCGGTGTGACCATGCCGTCGAAAATATCATCCACCGGATCAGTGAATGACTCACTCGAACTCGCGGAAAATCTTGGCATCAAGTGCGATACAGTACCTATTGCTGATATCTACAACACGTTCGACAACACCCTTGCGGAACCTTTTGCCGGATTACCGAAGGGCGTGACCGAGGAAAACCTCCAGGCACGTATCCGCGGCACACTTCTGATGGCCTACTCAAACAAGACTGGTGCGCTCCTGTTAACTACGGGCAACAAAAGCGAGCTGGCTGTCGGGTATTGTACGCTGTACGGAGATATGGACGGTGGCCTGGCAGTGATAAGCGATCTCCTGAAGACGAATGTCTACAAGCTCGCACGCTGGTACAATCGAGAAAGTGAAATCATTCCAGACGCTGTCCTGACCAAAGCACCATCCGCAGAACTTGCACCCGATCAAAAGGATCAAGATTCGTTGCCTGAGTATGACATCCTTGACGGAATTCTCGAGGCGTACCTGGAGAAAGGCATAAGTCCGGAACAGATCATAGAGGGTGGATATGACCGCGAAATCGTTGAATGGGTGATCCGAATGATCGAGATCAACGAGTACAAACGTTGGCAGGCAGCCCCCGGCTTGCGTATCAGTCAGAAAGCGTTCGGAGCAGGGCGGAGGATGCCCATCGCCGCTCGAATTGAGTGGAAGTAGCTTAGGCTGGATGAAAAGCATGAAACAGATAGTAAAAGAAAGAAACGGATAGAAAAAGAAAGTAAAAGATAAAGAGAAGATCGGGGACACTTTGTCATCAAAGTGTCCCCGATCGACTGTATCTGAAATTAGATGATCAGCGACGAACTCTCAGTCCGTCTACATCACTAATCTTCTTCAATGCACTCAATGTGACGTTCAGTCTGGATCTCGCCACCGTCAGGATTGAAACCGTCATCCTGCAGCTCGATTGTGAATTCGCCCGGTGCATCACCCAGATCATCACATTCCGCTTCCATCTCGATCCGAATTTCACGTTGCTCGCCATCTTCGGAAGTGGTTACGTCGACATCGACAGAAGACGCGCCATGTCCCATCAAAGCAGCAGCGATTGCCGCTTCAATTTCATCGTCAGACATACCGGTTGTGTTGATCGAAATGGTGCCGCCAGTCAGCGCTGCAAGTGCATTTCCGCCACGTTCGACTTTGACAGGCTCGCTGGTAATGCTGTAATCGTAGTCCGCTAGTACCCCAGCGTAGAGATCTTCAACTGTTTCTTTCGCAGTCTTCTGCGAGGTTTCATCCATTGCGAACCGTACCGCCAGTCCATTCGGACTCATCCTGATCGCAGCCCGTTGGAGGCCAGGTGCGTCCTTCGTTAGTTCCTGCACCTGCTTCATCAGGTTCATGTCGGCACTATTCACCGAAAGTTCAACAACTGAGCCAACCGTAACTGTGTAAGTGGCTGGAATCAGCAGCAGAGCGGCAATTATCACAACAACTGCACCAATTGGAATCAATGTGGAAGCTGCTTTACGCATGGGACGTTTTCTCCTGTGGTCTTCTGCCTGTTGGTGTACACGGGCCATGCTGCGTTCAAGCTGGAAGTTGTCCGGGTTCTCTTCGGCCAACTCGCGCAGCCCTCGCTCAACAGCTTTCGGCCAACGCTTCTCCATGACCCTGCTCCTCTGTTGTGAGTGCTTCCACCACGTTGCGTAGACTCTTTCTTCCACGAGATAAACGGCTCTTTACTGCCGATTCGCTCGCCTTCTGCTGCCGGGAAATCTCCTTGACAGACATCCCCAGTACTTCGTAAAGGATCAAAGCTTCACGTTGATCTTGCGGTATTTTCGATAACGCAAGTCGGACCAAATCCTTGTCTTCGTAGGGTAGTTCAGCTGGCGATGGAAGTCGTTGTGCCGCTTCCAGACCTAACAGGTTTTTGAACCTTCGTGACCGTTCACGACTGATGTTCAGGTTTCGGATGATTCTAAACATCCAGAACTTGAAGCCGTCCGCATCACGTAAAGAGCCAAACTTTCGCCACCCATTCAGCAGAGCGTCTTGCAACAGATCGTCCCCGTCGGTACGCGACCCTGCCATAGCACGGGCATAACGCACCAACTCAGGAAAGACTGGTTTCAGCAACTCTTCAAACGATTTTGTCACTTTGTTGCACCACACATGTGTCGTTGTTCAACCACAGGACGCTCTTTCCAGTAAATTCGTCGCTCGTCTTTAGTCTCTCGTCTCTCGATTCTATTTCAGACCCTCTTCCTGTAAGAACCGTTCTTCCAATCCCTTGTGACGTGCCAGCACCTTCCGCAACCAGGTTAGACGTAGCTCACGCTTCTCATCATCGTTGAGTTTCCATTCTATTTCAGATGCCTTCAACCGGTTCGTCAATTCGTACAGCGTTAATGCTACCGACACCGAAATGTTGAAACTCTCGGTGAAGCCAACCATCGGTATTCTCACAAACCCATCCGCCTGCTCAAGAAACTCTTGCGTCAAGCCGGATTCCTCAGTTCCAAATGCCAATGCCACCGGCTTATCAATAGGCAGATCGGACAAGTTCACATCATTTCTGTGCGGAGTGGTAGCGATGATACGGTAGCCCTTGTCACGCAGATTATCCAGGCAGGTCGGTAAGTTGTCAGTGTCTCGCTGGTTGTACCTGTGGAGTGTCGTCCACTTACTCGCACCGACCGAAACAGTTGGATTCAACGTGAATCGGTTGCGATTTTCAATGATGTGTATGTCCTGAATCCCGAAGCAGTCGGTGGTACGTACGACTGCGGAGGCATTGTGCGGCTGGTAAATATCCTCGAGTACAACCGTCAGGTGACGCGTGCGCTGTTCAAGCACCTGCTCGAACTTGTTTCGCTTGTTCTCAGTGACAAATTCGTTCAAGTATTCGATGACTCTGAGCTGAGTCTCAACGTTCATGAATGACTCTACGTTTTTACCTGCAATAGCTACCAGGACGAGGTGGACCTGATGCTAACAGAATGACAATATTTGCGGGCTCTTTTTACCCTCATATTATCTTCAATGATTTTAGGAAGATGATGGTTATATTCAGCAACTGCAAGCGAGTCCAAATCGTGTATTTGCTTAAGTCTCGCTGGATACGTGAATGATCACCGATGATAATTCAGCATTATCCTGGAGGAGGAATGCCTCGAGAACACATTCTCATAATTGAGGATGAAGACGATATCCGCAGCTTGATCAAGTACAATCTTGAGCGAGAAGGCTACCAAGTTAGTGATGTTGCTTCAGGTGAGGCTGGACTTGCTGCCTGCCGTGAAACTCGGCCTGACCTGATCATCCTTGATTTAATGTTACCCGGGATTGACGGGCTCGAGGTTTGCCGATCCGTCCGAGCGGATTCCACTCTCACAGACACGCGCATCATCATCCTGACTGCCAAAGGTGAGGAGCCAGACATCATTGCTGGACTGGAGTTGGGTGCCGACGATTACATGACCAAACCTTTCCGTCCACGGGTGCTGACTGCCCGAGTAAAAGCAGTTCTTCGTCGAGCCCGGACGGATGAGACAACCAGTGATGATAATATCATTGAGCGCGAGGCGATGAAGATTTATCCGGGACGTTATGAAGTAACGGTAGATGGAAAATCGGTCGAACTCACATATACTGAGTTCAAAGTTCTTCACTTGCTGGCCAGACGACCGGGCTGGGTGTTCACACGATACCAGATAGTTGATGCGGTTCGAGGTGAGGATCACCCTGTCTCAGATCGCAGTGTGGACGTACAAATAGTAGGTTTGCGTAAAAAACTAGGCCCCAGCGCCGATTTCATCGAAACGGTGCGTGGTGTCGGATATCGTTTCAGGGAATAATTGAATGAAGCGTCGTCGTCTCATTTGGCAACTATACCCTTCCTACCTGTTGATTACCCTGCTATCACTGTTGGCGGTAACGATATACACTGCCAGCACTTTGCAGTCATTTTTTGTCCATGAAACCGCTGAAAACCTCAAGGCCAGAGCACGACTGATCGAACCGGAAATGATCAATCTGCTCGTGTTGGCAGACTATGACTCGTTGCAAACAAACGCTCGCCAACATGGTCAACGATCTGAAACAAGGATAACAGTCATCTTACCAGATGGTATTGTTATCGCTGATTCAGATCAGAATCCTGAGCGTATGGATCCACATGATGACCGCCCGGAGGTTGTCGCAGCCCTGGATGGAACCACAGGAAGTTCAACCCGGTTTAGCAGCACACTAAAAGAAGAGATGATGTATGTCGCCCTACCTGTGTACCATGATGGCAAACTCCTGGCAATTCTGCGCACATCCAAATCTCTGAAATCAGTAAACCAGACAATCAACATGCTGCTTGTGAACATTGGTATCGGCAGCCTGATTGTAGCTATTGCTGCTACCATAATCAGTTGGGTAAACGCACGATGGATTTCAAAGCCACTCGAACGGATGCGACTACGTGCTTTGCGTATCGCGGCAGGGGATAGATCAGGACGTTTGGCTGAGGAAGGAAGTGAGGAAATATCCACTCTTGCGAATGCAATCAACCTGATGCTGATCCAGCTTGACGATCGGATTCGATTTATCGAACAGCAAAGATCAGAACAAGATGCTGTCTTCTCAAGCATTTCTGACGGTGTACTGGCGATTGATGCAAACGGTTTGCTGCTCACAATGAACACTACAGCCGCAAGCATGCTTGAGCTGAAACATTCGAACGTGCGTGGAAGACCGGTTCGCGATGCCATTCAGAACAAAGGCTTGCGCCAGTTCATCATGAGAACACTCAAGACCAATGATGAAGTTGAAGACGAGATCCTGCTTGGAGAACTTGATCCACGATACATCCAAACACATGGCTGCCCGTTGCGAGAAACAGATGGCAGAACGATGGGTGCTGTCGTGGTATTGAATGATGTCACACGCTTGCGTCATCTGGAGAAAGCGAGAAGAGATTTTGTCGCAAACGTGTCCCATGAATTGCGGACCCCTGTGACCTCGATTATCGGATACGTCGAAACTCTACAGGATACGCCGGTTGAGGATACAGAGGCGACTGAGCGATTTATCGAGATCATTCGGCGTCAGAGCGACCGTCTTGAGAAGATTATTGAGGACTTGCTTAGCCTCGCCCGGATTGAACGCGATGCGGAAGGTTCTGAAATCGAGTTGTATGAGGTATCAATTGATGACGTGATCGCCAATTCATTGGGATTTGTCAAGCAACTGGCAACGGCAAGAAATGTTGATATCCAGGTAAACATTGAGTCAGCGGTTGATGCCACGCTAAACCAGGCGCTGATTGAGCAGGCGGTAGTCAACCTGCTTACAAATGCGATTAAGTACAGCGATGTCGGAACTTCAGTACAAGTTCATGTTCTGGAAATGAAGAAACGGGTGATGATCCAAGTGAAAGACCATGGTGTGGGAATAGCATCCGAACATTTGCCACGAATCTTTGAGCGTTTTTATCGCGTGGACAAAGGTCGCAGCCGTGCTGAAGGTGGTACTGGGTTAGGCTTGGCAATCGTTAAACACATCGCTCTTGCGCATGGCGGGACCGTACATGTGGAAAGCGAACTCGGAGTTGGATCAGAATTCACAATTTCCATCCCAACAGTAACTCGCTAAACGTGGGTGTTGAGATTGAGTCGGTACCTCAAGAATAAAAGTAAGGCGAGACGTTCACATGCGTGATGCCTCAGTTTCTTATTACCTTTTTGTTTCTAGATGTGGAGATCTGATGCTTTGGGCATAACTGTAGCTAATCAGTCAACAGTTTTAGCCAAGCAAAACGATGGAGTTGCTTCAAGCAGCTCTTTTTGTAGATCGGTCATCGTAGCAAAAGTGATTTGAACGAGAGACACCATGGATTTACCACATGTGTGGATGTGGTAAACCGATGGCGCGGCATGGGCGTTCGCTTCACTTCGATTTCCGCATTTCTGCCAAAAGTAACCCGGCAGACCAGCAGGACACGGCGCGACATACTTTTTGACCATCTTGACTGCCCGCCTCGCATGACCATCCATCATGACTCAGATTTGCTCCACACCAGCATATAGTGCTTGGCTATCCGTGCATAAAAAATGATCGCATGGTTAGCTTGGGATGAAATCTGGCAGTTTTGTTTAGTTAGGCGACCAACAGGATGCCAAGGTGACGCTCATGGATCTTCGTAATCGTTTTGCACAGCCCTGGTTGTTCCCAGTTCTTGTATTCCTCTCTATCGTGATATTCGCGTTTCCTGCGCACGCCGGTACGACAGGCAAGATCGCAGGTAACGTCACTGACTCAGCGACGGGAGAACCTATTGCGGCAGCGAATGTCGTGGTTCAGGGTAGCCCACGCGGCGCAGCAACTGATCTGGATGGCGTGTACTTCATCATCAACCTGATGCCGGACACATACACAATAGTTGTTTCTTCACTGGGTTACGCCACCAAGATGGTCACAGGCGTCAAGGTCAGCATTGACAAGACGACGACGCTAAATGTCGAGCTCGAAACTTCGGCGATCATGGGTGAAGAAGTAACTATTGTCGCAGAACGCCCGATCATCGAAATGGATCGAACCTTTTCAACCTCCTCCCTCGGCGCGGAAGATCTTGAAGCGATGCCGGTAACCCGTGTCCAGGAAGCGATTGACCTTCAGGCGGGCGTGGTCGATGGTCACTTCCGAGGTGGTCGTTCAGGAGAAGTTCTATACCTGGTGGACGGTATCCCGGTGCAGGACGTGTACGACAATTCGCAAGCCACCACGCTCAATCAGGGGGCAGTACAGGAACTGCAGGTCATCTCGGGTACGTTCAATGCTGAATATGGACAAGCCATGTCCGGCGTAGTCAACCTGGTCACCAAGGAAGGCAGCACCAACTATTCCGGACAGTTTGTTACCCAATTAGGCGATTACATCTCCGGGCATGAAGATGTGTTCTACAATGTGGATGAGGTCCGTCCAGAATCGATTCAGAACTATGAAATCTCACTTTCCGGACCGCTTCCTTACGCCAATGACAAGTTGTCTTTCTTCATGAACGGTCGGCTCGAAGACAATCAGGGATATCTCTACGGGCAGAGGCGTTGGGGCCTTGAGCACATTGCGCTCGTGCAGAATGGAACCATCATTCAACCTGAGATCGACCTTATGCTGGCTGACTCAGGGTATTTCCCCGAAGGGTATGACTTGGTGCGGGCGCAGGAGATCTATGACGCAGTCGGTGTAATCCCGATCTTCGGTGATGATGCTGCCGTTCCCATGAATCCGGATCAGAACCTGTACTTATACGGAAAGTTGACCTACCAGCTCACCGACCAACTCAAGATCAACTATTCATCCATTTGGGAAGACAGGAGCTACAAGGATTATGAGGATGGGTGGAGGTACACTCCGGACGGAATTCTGAACCGAAACCGCCGTGGCCGGACCAATATGCTGCGTGCTCTTTACGGCCTGAGCAATTCTGCCTTCATTGAAGCTGGATATTCCAATACGTATACCGAGTATTACCACCACCTCTACGAAGATCCGTATGATCCGCGCTACGTTAACCCGTTTTACGAACGGATTAATCCTGGCATCACAATGAACATCGGCGGAACGAACATGGATCATTTCCGCCGGTTCACAGATACGCACACTGGTCTCGCAAAACTCAACTGGCAGATCAACCCGGTTCACTACATAGTCGCCGGCTTCAACGTCAATTTCAACACTGTTCATTACGACCAGTTCAGCATCTTGCACGACAACGACTTTGTCCAACCGGACAACATGTGGGATCCACAACCGATTATGCTTGCGCCTGAGATTGAGGATTTCACTGAGCTCAGCCACGATATGTACTTCAAGAATCCGTTTGAGGCGGCGGTCTACATCCAGGACAAGATCGAATTGAAGAATTTCATCGTAAACGCCGGATTGCGCTTTGATTATTTTGACCCAGACGGCAAGGTACTGTCCGATCCAGCCGATCCGAATATCTACCAACCGATGCTTGAAAGCAGGCGCAATCAGACCCTGAATAAACGCTGGAAATACTGGTATGATGATGTCGATCCCAAGTGGCAAATCTCGCCACGTCTGGGTGTGGCTTACCCGATCAGCCCGACTGGCGTTTTGCATTTTGCATACGGGCATTTCTTCCAGCGTCCGCGCTACGAATATCTGTACACGAATCCTGAGTTCGAGCTTGACCCGTCCCAGACCATCGGTACGTTAATGGGCAACGCGGACTTGGAAGCTGAGAAAACCATCTCGTACGAATTCGGTCTTCAACAAGCGGTAACAGAGGATTTGTCGCTCGGCTTAAGCATTTTCCAGCGCGACATCCGCAATCTTGTGAGTACGGACAAGATCGTCACCACCTATGAGGCTGGCACCAAGTACACGCAATACGTCAATCGCGATTACGGTGAGATCAAGGGTATTGTGCTGTCCTTCGACAAGCGCTATTCCAATGGATTTTCCGGACAGCTGAACTACACCTATCAGATTGCGGAAGGCAACGCGTCTGATCCTCAGGATGCGCTCAATGCCAGCAAGGGCGACAAGGAGCCGATCAAGCAACTGCTCCCGTTGGACTGGGACCGTCGGCACACGATCAACATGACCGTGAACTATTTCCAGCCTGATATCTGGGGCGCTTCGATGATCGCGTACTATGGTTCAGGATTGCCGTATACGTCTGTCAGCCGCAGTGACGATATCGCGGTTGAAACATTCATTGAGAACGACTCCCGGAAACCGTCATACTTCAACGTTGACCTGAACGCATTCTACTACCTGCCGTTCTTCAAAGGTACGGGCATTTCAGCTTCTGTAGAATTGATGGTCCGCAACGTGTTCGACCGTTTGAACGAAAATGGTGTCTTCGGCGATACGGGACGTGCGACTTACACCCGTGATGAAGAGTTGAACCGCGACATTGAAGAACCAGCGATCAACAGCATTGAAGAAGTCTATCGGAACCCGCAGTTCTACAGTCGTCCGCGGGAAGTACGAATTGGGTTCAAATTCACATTTTAGTTATTCTGACGGCCGCTTTCGGCTGGAAGAAGATCCAACTGAACGTAATGGTAGTAGCTGGTAAACCGGATCTTCTTTATCCGGCAACTGCTGGACTCAGAATGACACCCTGATGAGAAGGGGAAGGGATACATGAGGTTCTTGTCGATGAAGCGTGTATTGTCCGCCATCATTGCTGCCTTGTTCATTTTGACGGCTACCGTCAACGCACAGCCACCCGAGTATTACAAGGGTGACAGGTTGTTCCGATATGAGAACGTGCACAGTGGGAACAAGGTCCGAACGGTTTTCTACAACTACGGACTGATAGGAAACCTCGGTGAAATATCCGGCGAATGGCCCATTGGTACCGGAAACGAATACGTAGGAGATGTGTCTATCCTCGTCGGTGTGGAATATAATCACACGACGCTGGATTCGGTCTACGTCGAAGCACATGAGCGCTGGTACCAGGTTGCACCGGACACTATTCGGTCAGTCATCACCTGTCTGACACCTCGTTTTCCTGACGCTGGGGATTTCGACGGCGGTGTCCACGTCGGCTTTGAACCGCTTCCAGGCTTCGGAGCGCCGCCGCTGGAAGGTTCAAGCGATCCGGGCAAGGTTGCAATGAGCAACTTGCCGGAGACATGGCCGGGAGACTGGCCCGACAAGATGTACTCAGACCCGCGTGACATTCTCTGGCAAGAAGACGAAACCGACCCTGGCTGGCGAGGCAAATGGAACGGCTATTTCGGCAAGGACGTCACCAACGCCGACCAGGAATCCTATTTCCAGATGGATGACAACTGGGACACGGAATTCCGCTGGCGTCCGCTGATTGATGCAACATCGGACACAATCGTTACAGTAGGCGGTCAAGCATTCACGATTCCATATTTTCCAACAGAGGCAGATACAACCCGTGGTGGATTGGGAATGCGTGTTGCCACTCGCGGATTCCAATGGTCTCACTTCCTGGCCGAAGACGCGATTATCTGGCAGTACGAGATAGCCAACGTCAGCGATTACAATTACGACAAAGTTGTCTTCGGTATGATTGTGGGGACGCTGTCGGGAGGCCGAGGACCAGGCGAACCCAGTGATGACCTCGCTTTTTTCGATCCTGAAAACGACATCACCTATTCCTGGGATAATGATGACAACAGCCTGACTCCAGGCTGGGTACCGGTCTCAGACCAGCATGAAGTCGGCTGGATTGGATACGCTTTTCTCGAATCACCGGGCAATGAGTTCGACGGCATAGACAACGACGGTGACGCCAATGGAAATGCACCAACACTGACAGTAGAACAACTTGTTGCCTGGACGCGCAATGGGACAACGATCAACGCTGGTGATCGCGTCATCCTTATCGATTATGAGACGTATGATCGTTACGTGACGACCATGCCGAACGACGGCGAACTGGCTTACAGTTTCCGTGGCGAAGAACGAATCTTGACATCCGGTCAAATGTTGCTTGAAGATGGCTACAACGGGTTCGATGATAACTTCAACGGTTTGATTGATGAGAGGTATATCGACCCGTCAGATCCAACTATTGATGTTCGACTCGATCATACGGGATATGCGTATATCGACTACCTCTCGTATAATGACGGAGATGTGCTGAAGCGCGGATACGTGGTACCCGGTCTGGATGTCGAACCGGCAATCGAGAATGTTGCACCAATGATCGATGAGGCGCGGAATGACGGCGTTGACAACGATGGCGATTGGGATGAATTCACAGATGATGTCGGCTTTGACGGACAACCAGATACCTATGACTTTTTACAAGGCGAAGATAATGGCGTGCCCGACAACGGCGAACCTCACTTCGACAAAACCGATGTCGATGAATCCGACCAGATTGGTCTGACTTCCTTTTATTACTTCGAATTGGGATCAGCCAGAAATGTCGGACTGAGTGAAGATCGTGAGCTGTGGGACGTATTAACTCCTGGTGTTATTGATGTTATCCCCAACGAACCGATGGATGGCGATTTCTATTATGGTTCCGGCTATTTCCCACTACCGTCAGGAAACACACAACGTTTCTCTACCGCCTTGTTCTTTGGTGAAGACTCGGTAGATGTATTCTTGAACAAAAAGACCGTTCAGCAGATTTACAACTCGAACTACAATTTCGCTCGCCCACCGGAAAAACCAATAGTGACTGCTGTCGCTGGCGATGGCTACGTCACGCTGTACTGGGATGATGCCGCCGAAGAATCCTACGACACATCCCAGCCAGTCGGGTCCAAATACGATTTTGAAGGCTACAAGGTTTACCGCGCGACTGATCCAGGATTCCTTGAAAACTTCATCATCACTGACGGCCTCGGACGCAAGGTCTTCCACAAGCCAATTGCCCAGTTTGACCTGAACGATGGCAAGTCTGGATACTTCTCCAGCGGTGATATCGGAGTGTCCTACTACCTCGGTGATGATCGCGGACTGCAACATGTGTGGACCGACTCGACCGTCGAGAACGGCCAGATTTATTACTACGCCGTGTCCTCATACGATTTCGGTAACGACTCTACGGGCGTGTTCCCGGCGGAAACGTCCAAATTCATCTTTGTTGATGAAACAGGACGGATTACAACCGATGTCAACACAGTCTACGTGACCCCAGGACCGAAGGCATCAGGTTATCATCCACCAGTCGAAGGCTCTGCCGAACAGATTTCCGGTGCTGCAGATTGTTTCGCGTATATAGAAGTGGTTGATCCGACAGTCGTTCCAGATGATGTGACTTACCGCCTGCATTTCACTGATGCGGATGAGCTGAACCGGGCATCGCGATATTTTATCTCGGCGCATAATCTTGATGGTGACTCTTCGGTCGCTGTTTCCAGCCAACCTATTGTCATATCAACTGTCAATAGGCGCATCTACGGGTTGTACGATGAAGCGTTGGATAGCCTGTATGGAGACACAACCTCTGTGGAAGGGTACAACCCGGAGGCGTATTTCATGACGCAGGAAACCCCGGTTTTTGACGGATTGCGGGCTTTCCTGATTGCTCCGCGTTTGCCTGGGCAGAGAGTTGCTGCCCTGACCGGTTATGACACATACAACGCTGTTGATCCGGATTCGATGTACGCAACAGCTGTTGCTAAAATCAACTACATCTATGATTTGGAAGGTGATTCCATCCTTGCTGATTACAGAATCGAGTTTTTCAACGAGATTGTCGACACCTCGATGGCGTACGACATGAGACTCTACCCGGATTTCAACCCAGAACCGGTAACTTTTCATGTCACAAACCTGAGCAGGGATTATGAGCCCTTGATTCTCTTCAGGGACGGTGGGGAAGAGCCAGACGGTTTCATCTCGGAGGGAAGCGAACTCGCAATCTTTGACTTCTTCGATCAGGATCAGGATGGAGCAATTGACACGGTTGCGACGTGGTCGTTCACCTTCAGGGAAAGCGAGGACAACGGAAACATCTATCCACCTCGCGGCGGAGATGTTTATTACTCGACCATGTACGAGATCTTCACCCCCGAAGATGTTTACGAATTCACATCTGAGAGTGCGTTCCTGAACTCGGACGCAGTTGACCTGTCGCGGATTAAGGTCTACCCGAATCCATATCTCGCTGCGAATGTGCAGGAACCACCAAACACCTACGCTTCAGGACGTGGGGAACGGCGGATCACGTTCAACCATCTCCCAAGCCACTGTACGATCCGCATCTATACGGTTCGTGGCGAACTGGTGGACACGATTGAACACGACGCGAACATGTTTGACGGCACAGCGAACTGGGATTTGCGCAATATGGATGGTCTCGACATCGCATACGGAATCTACGTCTACCATGTAGAATCCGAGTGGGGCGAGCGCGTTGGCAAATTCGCGGTGATCAAGTAAAGGCGGGAACATGAGAACGAAGATGCGAAAGCTACTACGAGTTCTTCCAGCAATTGTCATGTTGACAGTGTTGCTGATGCCTGATTCCGCCTTGTCACAGAACAAAGTAGGAACTACTGCAGCCCCGTTCTTGACCATCGGTGTCGGTACACGTCCGCAGGCAATGGGCGGAGCGTTTGTTGCAGTTGCTGATGACGCGCATTCCATGTATTGGAATCCGGCCGGTATGACGAAAGCAACAGGATCGGAAGTGCTGTTGGCACACAGCACCTGGCTGGCAGATATGAGCTTCGAATATGTCGGAGCCATGCTTCCCATGGGACGAATGGGAACCCTCGGCGTTTCCGCGACCATGCTCAATGTCGGCGAGATGGAAGTTACCACCGTTTCCCAGCAGGATGGGACCGGCCTGTTTTTCAACAGCTACGATGTTGCCGCAGCAGTCCATTATGGATACGAGTTCTACGACAAGTTTGCCATTGGTGGTTCAGTCAAGTACATCCACCAGAAGATCTGGAACGAATCTGCAACCGGAATCGCGTTCGACATCGGCACGCTGTTCATCACTCCATTTGATGATATTCGCCTGGGTATGAACATCACCAATTTCGGGACGAAGATGCAGATGGACGGTAAAGATCTGTATGTCTATTACGATCCCGATGAGTACCGTGAAGGTAACAACTCGAATATCACGGCTGAATACGAGACTGACCGCTGGAAACTACCTCTGACTCTTCGCTTGGGGTTGGCAGGAGAGCTGATCCAGCAAACGGATCATCGACTGACCTGGGCAATGGACTGGGTCGTGCCGAACGACAACACAGAATCCGTCAATGTCGGGATGGAATACGCCATGCGTGAATCCTATTTCCTGCGCGCCGGTCTGCGTTCAATGCGACCAGGTAGCTACGAAACCGAAGATACCCCTAAGGGCGAAACTGAGTTTTTGATGTTTGAACCTGACAACGGCGGTGGTTTCACCTTCGGTGGCGGGTTGGTATTCTCGCTCGGCGGGGCATTCCGTTTCGGAGTTGATTACGCATTTGAAAGCTTTGACAGGCTTGGAAACGTTCATAAGTATTCGTTAAATTTTAAATTCTAAGGTAGTTGCTTGAACTCTGCATACGAGGCATACATCCGCAGGATCGTGTGTCTTAAAAACTAAAGGAGAAGAGGATGCTGAAATTGCGTACGATGTTGGTGCTTGGGCTCATGTTGATGTTGGTGGCCGGATCGGCATTAGCCGTGAATGTCACTTTCCGCGTGGACATGAATGTCCAGATGCAACTCGAGGCGTTTGACGCTGCCGTCGACTCAGTCGGTGTTAACGGCTCGATGAACGGCTGGGGTAGTCCGTCAGACCGTATGCTGGACCCGGATGAAGACGGCATTTATGAAGCAACACTGGAAATGACCGCCGGCAACAACGAAGAATTCAAGTTCGTGATCGCCAATGATGGCAACTTTGCGACACTCACGTGGGAAGAAGTCGACAACCGTCAGCTTGCGGTTCCTGACGAAGACACTGTCTTGGACATCGTCTTCTTCAACGATGTGGAATCTGCAGGCGAAACATACCCGTACGAAATCCTGTTCCAGGTGAACATGGAATTTGCGATTCTATCAGGTACCTTTGATCCGGTGACAGATGGCCTTGTGATTCGGGGTAACAAACCAGAAATCGGTGGTTGGGCTGGCTACGATAACCAGCTGATCGAAATCGGTGCGACCGAAGTGTACGCTGTTGTGGTCAACTTCGCAGCGCTCGAAGTAGGTGCCGAACTTCAGTACAAGTTCGTGATCGATCCGGATAATGATCAGACTGGTGAAGATATCTGGGAAAGTCTGGATGGTAACCGCGTCTTTGTTCCGACCGGTGATGAACCGGACGATGGCAATGATGGCGACCTTGATGTGCAAATGGATGTTGTCTGGTGGTCCGATCAGACTGAGGTTTCCACGGTTCCCATCGATGTTACCTTCCTGCTCGATGGTCGTCCAGCAATCAAGCGCACTGCAGAAGAAGGCAATGACTGGCTCAACGGTCAGGATCTGGAGTACTTCATCGTAACCGGTTCTTTCGACAACTGGGGCTGGGCGTTCGAAAATTACGTCCTGTTGGATGATGGTGTTGCTCCGGACGAAGTCGCTGCCGACAGCTTCTACACCGTAGTGGTTAACTTCCCAGCGGCATCTCCGCTGCAACACGTTTACAAGTATGGCGCTAACGGTACTGACAACGAAGCTGATTTCCAGGAAGACCGCACCATGACGCTGGACGATCCGAACCCAACTCAGTTGATCGAAGATCAATTCGGCGAACAGGGTAGCTGGTTCGACGATTGGCTGTCAGTCCGTGAGGTCAGCACTCCAACGTTGCCGACGGAATTCGTAGTCGAGCAGAACTATCCGAATCCGTTCAACCCGACCACCACGATTGCGTTCAATCTCCCGACTCCGGGTGATGTAACCTTCCGTGTGTTCAATGTGACGGGTCAGGAAGTGATTGCCGAGAACCTGAACAGCATGAGCGCTGGTCGTTATGAGCTGAACGTGGATGCGTCGAGCTTTGCCAGCGGTATCTACTTCTACCGTGTGGAAGCGAACGGCATGAGCCAGACAAAGAAGATGATTCTTGCCAAGTAGTGTGTAGGCAGATGTCTAAGTTTGACGAATGGGGGAGGGAGGACGCTTCAATCGTCTTCCCTCCCTTTTGTTGTCATTTCCGGCAGATGGGCGTGATGCTGGTTACATAGTGTGGAATTTCAGCTGGATAGCCCTCCGTATCGACACCTGCGGAAAAATGTTGCAACTCCGCTGTTTGTGAAGGAATTGATGATGAAATATCGGGCTGCGTGGTTTTTTGTTCTCTTAATCATGGTCCTGCTCATGCTTGTTACAGCATGCTCAAAACACCAACCCGCTGATTACCTGGGGATCAATTTCGCAAAAGGCTGGCATTCTGGCCAACCTCTTTACGAAGTCTATCTGCGCGCGTATTCTGAGCAAGGTGGATTCAACGGATTGACGGATGATCTTGACCGGCTACAGGATCTTGGCATCAAAACCATATGGTTGATGCCCATCCATCCGATTGGGATTGAAGGGCGAAAAGGTAGTTGGGGATGCCCATATTCAGTGCAGGATTATCATGCCGTAGGTGAAGAATATGGCACGCTGGAAGAGTTGAGAACGCTTGTCTCGGAAGCCCACAATCGTGGTATGAAACTCATCCTCGATGTGGTGATCAATCATAGCGCGAACGATCACATTTCAATGGAAGAACATCCAGACTGGTTTATGCGTGACGAAGACGGCAATTTCATCCGCGAAGTGGCAGATTGGTCGGATATCACAGATTGGAATCATGATTCAGAAGGTGCCAGAAACTACTTGATCAGTGCGCTCAATTTCTGGATTGATGATGTAGGTATTGACGGCTATCGTTGTGATGTCGCCGGTATGGTTCCAAACGATTTCTGGACTGATGCTATCGCCCAGATCCGCGAACGTCGTCCTGATGCCTTCATGTTGGCGGAATGGGAAGACCCCTGGATTCTCGATACCGGTTTCGACGCTGGTTACGATTGGAACCTGTACCATCGGATGAAGGATCACGTGCATGGCGAGATCACGCTTGATAGCTTGTGGTCAGCCATCCAACAAAAACACCACAGCTATCCCGAGGGCAAATTGCCGATGCGGTTTATCGAGAATCATGATGAACCGCGCGCGGCGGAAGCCTTCGGTTGGCCAGGATTGAAACCATATGCAGCGCTGATCTTCACTTTGCCAGGGATTCCGTTGCTGTACAACGGTGAAGAAATCGGTGAGACTCATAAGCCATCCTTGTTTGAAAAAGAGACAATAGACTGGGAAAATGGGAATCAGTCAATCCATGAGTATTTCAGAACATTGATCCATCAGAGAACAGGCAACTCAGCACTGCTTGGCGGCTTGATTGTCCGGTTGGATTCAGGGAATGATGAGATTCTCATGTATAATCGGCTCAAGGATGAACACTCAGTTATCGTCGTGATCAATTTCAGTGACGTGGAACAAACCGTTAGCAGTCCAGATGGGATTGATCTGGATGAATACGCCAATATGGAATCAGGCGAGACACCCGGTACTGAATTCGTTGTCCCGGCACTGGGATACGTACTATTCCAGAAGTAGCAGACAGAACACTCACAAGTTTTACTTTCGATACTTTGACGCATTGAGGTGTACCATGAAGTTGCTGACCGGTCGTTTAACCTTTACGATACTCGTTTCACTGATGGTGTTTTCATCCACTTTCGCGCAGGATGTGTCTTGGTGGGAACCGGAAAATCCGGAGCCGGGTGATCTGGTTACGATTTACTACGACACTGATCCAGGCGAGTTGCCAGCAGGCAATCTGCGCTTGCACTGGGGGATTAACGCTTGGACTGAACCACCTCAGGAAATGTGGCCGCCGAACACCCAGGTTGCAGATCCCGGACAATCCGTCCAGACACCGCTGCTCTATCTCACTGGTACTATCTGGTATATAGAAATTCAGACCGACGAAACTGTCAATCAAATTGACTATGTGTTCACCAACGGGAACAACTGGGACAACAACGGCGGCTCAGACTGGCACATATTCTTCGGTGAACCACCGGCAATGACATACCATCATTTCGTGCTCGATTCGCGCAGCGTGGATGTTCCATACACGCCTGAAGACCTGGGCACCGTCTATCTCAAGGGCGATTTCAACGGCTGGGGCGAAAACATGCCGATGAACGGTCCGGATGAGCGGGGTGTGTTCTGGTTTGATGCCGAGTTGATGGAAGTGCCCTACGGTTACAAGTTCCACGCAGCCGGTGACAACTGGATGCAGGATCCGGACAATCCAGAAACCGACGGTGGCATGTTCAACAACAGCCTCGTCGTCGCGGAAGCGAAGGATCACCCATATGGCTATGGCTTCCGCCCGTATGTCGGCGAAATCTTTGCTGCGGGTGCCATAACGGTCCCGCTCGCCGGTCAGTTTTATCCGACGGACGTTTCTGGAGCGAACCTGACCACGGTTGACATTTCAGTTTCGCCCATAGGTACAGCAGACTACGCATTCAGCACGGACACTGGTGTCCTGACTGGCGAAATAACAGGGCTGACAGCAGGTGTATATGAGATTACTGTAGAAGTCTCTGACGATCAGGCCAACACTGGAACATACGTCTGGGGCTTTGTGGTTGATGACGTTGATGATGGCTATTATTGCTACGATAGCAGCGTAGGATCATCCGATGCGAACGGTCCCGGCAACTATACTGCACCGACACCAAACGCAGCTGTTGACATGTTGTCGCTCGAGCTCAATGAAGAGGCTGAGGGTGACCAGATAGTATTTACGCTCATCCAAGATCAAATTGATCCCGAGTCCCGTGTGCTGATGCAGATCAACAACACGGCTAGCGGCACGCCAGCAGCAAATCAGGCATTCGGAACTGAGATGTCGTTGCGCGATTTCAACAGTACCGGTGTGCAGTTCGTGCTCGCAGATCCAGCCTCAGATGACTATGATGCCAATGTCCACAACCGCCTGATCACAAGCCGTGATCCTGTTGAATACGGCCCGAGTTTTGATGTGACCATTTTAGCTGCTGATGGTAATGAGTGGTGGCGGTTTACGATCAATGTCGCAGATCTGGAAGCCGTAATGGGCACATATGGCTTCGAATGGTACTATTCAGCCTACTCATTCTTCGAAGGATTCGATCCGACTGAAGATCATT
Organism: uncultured bacterium; assembly: GCA_964552465.1. GTDB lineage: Bacteria > Electryoneota > Electryoneia > Electryoneales > Electryoneaceae > BMS3BBIN04. The sequence goes on along the minus strand of CAZKGR010000001.1, from coordinate 181,178 downwards.
CGTGGGAAATCGGGCTCGCTAACGGTGGACACGCCGAGGCATACGATCCAGACGCATTCGACATGCTATTTACCGACAGCTATCGCTTGCAAAATATCCTCTTCGCGAACAACACAAGCGGCCGAAATGCCACGCTCGACGCAGTCGGACGTGGACTAGCAGCTATTGCACCGCACGACATCGGAGAGAATGTCGGATCATCTGGTCCGGTCATCCGCTGGCTGACGCGTGACTGGTCTACTGTCCAGTCCACGAAGACCCTGTATGCGGAGCTACTCGACCTGACCCTCGATGTTACCCTGCACCATACGTGGAATGGCGGAAGTTCGTCGTCAGTAATTTCCAACGTATCTGGCGAATTCACAGTAGATGTTGATCTCGTGGAGGGCGAAAATACCTTCCAGCTTGAAGCGGAAGACGGTGGTGAGATTGGCACATCGTCTGAATTGAGCATATTCTACAACACTCCACAGGCACCGGAAGCAGTGCTGAATGTGTCCGTGGATGATGAAACTGTCATTCTAAGTGCAACTCAAAGTACAGACCCGCAGGATCAACCTATCGCATACGAATGGTCTGCCGATCTCGATAATCCAGAAGTGGTGACACTTACTGGCGCATTCTCATCGGTTGCCACGTTCACAGTACCCCAAACGCTTGGCGAATACTATTTCGATGTTGTACTCGAGGACTCTGATGAGAACGTAACCCACGCCCGCACCATGGTCGATGTCAATGCTGACGGTGTTGTACCGTTCGATCTCGGTCAGTCCGTCGATTGGGTGCAAGAGGCAGTTATCTACGAGATTTTCGTTCGCTCATACAACGCGTCCGAGCAGTTAAGCTCTATCACCGCGAACATGTGGCGAATCGCAGACCTCGGAGTCACCTGCCTGTGGTTCATGCCGATTCATCCCGGACCGTCTACACACGGCTACGCGATCACTGACTACTACGGAATTGAAGAAGATTACGGCACATTGGAAGATTTTGCCAATTTGGTAGAAACAGCCCACGAATACGGCCTGAAAGTCATCCTCGATCAGGTGATCAACCACTGTGCGATTGAACACTCGTGGATGCAGGACGCTATCGCGAACGGTGAAGCGTCCAACACCTACGACTGGTTCGACCGTGACCAGAACGGCGATTATACATACTACTACGACTGGACCAGTTTGCCGAACCTCAACTATAGCAATCCTGATTTACGTCATTATATGATCGAGATGTCCAAGTGGTGGATTGAGGAATACGACATCGACGGTTACCGTTGCGATGTCGCCTTGGGTGTGCAGGAACGGTACACGAGTTTCTGGCCCACATGGCGAACCGCCCTCAAGACCATAAAACCGGAAGTTTACCTGTTGGCGGAAGCGAATGTCACAGATTTCATCTATTTGACAGATCGCTTCGATTCGGCTTATCACTGGGATATGCACCACGGATGGGGTAATAGCTTTGGTGATCTGTTCATGGTCGACAGCACCAGCCCGGAAGGATTGCAGGACCGGATCATGAATTACGGATTCGCCTGGCCGGACTATACATTCCCGTTCGAGTTCATGGAGAACCACGACGAGGCCCGCTACATCACGGAACATTCTCCGGATCAAACAAAAGTTGCCGCAACGCTTTTGCTCACTATGCCGGGAATCCCGTTGATTTATGCTGGTCAGGAAGTTGGGGAGGAATCGCAACGTGGAGTGATTGCGTGGAACGACGATCCCTACAACATGCTGGGGCATTACGGAACTTTGCTCGAACTGAGAAGGCGCCTGCCAGCCATGAGTAGTGTGGATCAGGTATTGCTGGAGAACACACAGGGCGAGCATGTCTACAGCTACGGACGATACCTGGAAGGCGAGAACATCGCGATTGTCGGACTGAATCTGTCATCCAGCGAACGCGCGACCACGATCACCATCCCGACTGAGGACTGGGGTATCGAACCGGGCGCTGAGTATTACCTGACCGACGCCTTCGCGAATATTTCCATGCCGGTAACTGGCGCAGACCTCGCTACTCTCGGCTACACGTTCTCTGGCTATGAGTCGAACGTTTTCATCATTTCCGATGAGCCGTTCGTGCTCGATGTGGATGACACAGTCAGTGAAGCGCTGCCATTCGAGTTCAGCCTGGGGCAGAACTATCCAAACCCGTTCAATCCGACAACGCAGATCAGGTTTACCCTTGCGAACGCCTCGCAGGTGAAGCTGTCAGTTTACAACGTCCTCGGGCAACATGTGGCAACTTTGCTCGACCAACCCCTGGTGGCTGGCATGCATAGCGTCACATTTGATGGTAACGATCAGTTCGGTCAGGAGTTGTCATCCGGGGTTTACTTTTACCGGATCGAAGCTGGGGAATTTGTCCAGAGCAGGAAGATGGTTCTGTTGAAGTGACAGCTAGAAACAGACAGAAACAGATAGTAAGAGATAGAAACGGATAAAACAGATCGGGGACGCTTTCTCCGAAAGTGTCCCCTCTACATAACCGAATTTATCAGGCATCCCATGTCACGATACGCAATCTATTTGATTCTGCTCTCGGTGATCCTCGCTGGTGTTACGGAGGGTGACGCCATGCCGCCTGAATCAGCGCCACAATACTCCGAAGCGTACCTCGATTCGATGGCCATCGAGCTGGAGCCGGGTAGCAATCGTCCGTTCCTGTTCAGCGGCACCGGAACTTCCTTTTACTATGGCACAACCGAGACCATCGCCACTGATGGCTGGATGGGTCTGCACGATGGCGATCACAAACTGCTCGACGACTGGTTCCTGGTCATCGACGGTATTCCGAAGGACCGTGCTGACGCGCGTGTATCTGTCAAACCGCATGAAGTCGTGTTCCGCTGGCCAGATGGCGTTATCCTGACCATTGCGCCCGGTTCGTTGGATCAGGATGATCTGCGGTTTTCCGCCCGTCTGAACGAAGCGGACACCTCTGACTTTATCCCCGGTGAACACCGTATCGGCGTGTACTTCGTCTTCCCGGCACATCTCAAGATCGACAAGGCTTTTGCCAACAAAACTCGCGGCGTCCAGTATTACCTGGGCACAGCTGGCGAAGACAGTTTGTTCATGGCGGTTGGTAGCAAACGCTGGTTCGACGCCCCGGAAATGCGGTCACATGGGCAAAACAATGGTGGACCGTATTCGAAGCATCATGGAAAGCCGATTCACGGTGTCATGTTCGACGAGGATGGCTTCGATCTGGTGTTCACTTGGGCGGAGAGCGCAAGCGCGGCTGGTGATCGAATGGCATTGATGCGCCGGACCGATTTCGCATCTCAACAGGTACGTCGGCAGTGGTTGCTGAACGAATTGAACCGGTCGTATTTCCGCTGCGATGACGAACGGATCAACCTCGCAGTCAACTGGGCGAAACTAAGTGTCGCCAGTTTATTCGCTGAAGATGAAACCGTGCTTTGGGCCGGACTGCCATGGTTCAGCGAAGGCTGGGCGCGCGATACTTTCATCAGCCTGCCGGGAGCGGCATTGGTACTGGGTAAGTTCGATGTTGCCGCGAATATCCTGAACCGTTTCGCGCAGTGGCAGAATTCCGACTCCGATTCGCCTGACTACGGCAAGGTTCCCAACCGGGCACGTGGCGATGAGATCATCTACAACACCGCTGACGGCACACCGTGGTTCATCCGTGAACTGTACGAATATGGTCTCTATTCCGGAGATCGCGAACTGTGGCAGGAATTTGGTAGGCCGGGCGGTGTCGTCGAGATATCCGTCGAAGGCGCGATCAGGCACCGTGTCGATGATCTCGGATTCCTGACCCACGATGAGGCCGACACATGGATGGACGCCAAAGGGCCGAACGGCGCGTGGTCACCACGCGGGAACCGGGCGGTTGAGATACAGGCGTTGTGGCTGGCACAATTGCAGGCCGCGACACGGATCTGCGGAGTATACAACAAGGGTGAGCGACTCCCATTCCTGACCGAAAGATGGGGTCAGTTCGAGCAGGATCTGGTTGCCAGTTTCCGCAAATCGTTCATTCGCGATGATGGGCTCGGTCTTGTTGATCACCTGAACTCGGATGGCACTCCCGATCTGAAGATCCGGCCGAATCAAGCGTGGGCGATCACTGTGCCGTTGAGCTCAGAGAACCCACTGCTGAGCGATGAGGAACAGAACCGCGTCGTTGATACAATGCGCGAGTCGCTCGTTTACAACTGGGGTGTTGGTAGCCTCGCTCAATCCGACGAAGATTTCCACCCGTACCACCAGACCCATCAGTATCCGAAAGACGCTGCCTATCACATGGGAATCGTCTGGACATGGTTGAGCGGACCGTTCAAGAGTGCATCACGAAGCGGATGGGGCATCGCTGAGAACGAAATTGACCAAATGCTCGACCGCGGCGTGCCGGGGACGCTGAGTGAAAACCTCGACGCTCTTCCACGTCCGCAGGCGAGCGAACCGAACGTGTCCGGCACCGTGTCGCAAACATGGTCATTGGCAGAATTTCTGCGCACAACCTATCAGGATTACCTCGGAGTTAAGCCTGTATATGATGAGCCGGGAAAATGGTCATTTGATCCGGCAATTCCGGCGGAGATGGGCAATGTTGACGCTGTACTATGGCTCAACGGTCACGCGGTGCGCTTCATAAGCTCCATCAATGAGACGCAGGTCAGCTTCACTTTAACCGCCCTCGAACCTGACAAGATCAGCGAGCCCATCGACTTCTCCATCTTCCCGAACCTGATGCGTGATCTCAGTCCGATCAATCCGATCGACCGTCAACTCAGTCAGCAGATCGAACACTTCGAACTGGCTTTCGAGCGCGTTGAAAACAGAATGATTGTCAACATTCAGGCCGGACCGATGTTGCCAGCGTTCCAGGTGCTGGAAGTGCCGTTCCAGATCTCGGCGGCAGACGACAAACCGTTCATGGAACCACGATCAGTCGAAGGGATCAAATCGCTTGCGCCGCCAGCGTGGCCGATGCTTCCAAGCCAACTGGTCACAATGTCCAGTGAAAAGGCACCGGTGATCTTCCACCGCCGTGAGCAGATGCAAGACGATACGGGCATCGTTGAAGGTGCAAACTACGGTTATCCGACCGACATCATGTTTAAGCCGGGCATTCTCGACCTGGTGGATGTCGTGATCCGTGCCGACGATGTCATGGCCTACTTCCACCTGACTTACCGCGATCTCGTCGATCCCGGCTGGCACCCGTACTATGGGTATCAGCTGACTTTCACCAGCATCGCGATCCGTACAGGCAGGCTGGGCACTTCCTTTCGCACCGATGTCGGTCGCAACAGCAAGTACTCGCTGCCGGGTGCATACGCCGCTGATCGTTTCATCCATGTCGGAGGTGGACTCGAGGTCGAGGACGCTGAGGACAACATCCTAGCCGCATTCGTGCCGTCTAAACCGGGTGATGAGCTGGGTAACACGGGCAACAAATCGGTCAGCTTCGCCATTCCGCTCGATTATCTCGGTTCACATCCTGAGAGGTGGAAGATTGCGATCATGGTCGGCGCCCAAGACGATCACGGTGGTGGTGGGATTGGTGAATTCCGCGAGGTGACAGAAAAGGGCGGTCAATGGTCTGGATCAGGCGCAACAGCATTTGATCCAAACATCTATGATATCCTATTCATCGATCCGGCGAATCCGAACGACTGAGGCAAGCATGAAACACATCAGTATCCTGTTCCTGATTATCGCTATCGCCTTGACAGCCCTCTCAGGGTGTGATTCGCAGGATTCCATCGTGAAACCGACGACCAGCCAAACCGACGACCCGTCACGCATCGGATACGGTGACAATAGATCTGGCAACGAAGTCGATGAGATCCCAAACTGGACTCAGTTCCTCGCCGATGTGCTCGCTGCTCCAATTGAAGATAGACCGGCGATGGTGGACTCGTTTCTGACGCTGGTGGAAGATGAGGAAGACTATGGTTTTCCGCTGACCGTGGAAGAACAGTGCGTCTATTTATACACCGGAACGGTCAACTCTGTCGGTGTCCCAGGTGATCACAACGGTTGGAATCCCGACGCCGATCAGATGACTGTCATCCCAGGCACATTGCTCTGGTACCATGAAACCAGCTATGAGCTGGATGCACGTCTCGACTACAAATTCGTCACCAACGGCGGGACTTGGATTCTTGATCCACGCAACCCGCGTCAGATCAATGGCGGATTTGGACCCAATTCCGAAATGGCCATGCCCGAGTATGTAAACCCGTGGAGATTGTATACAACGGGGATATCCTGCATGGCGATCTGGAGACCTTCCAATTCACCAGCGACTCGTTGAATAATACCCGCACGGTAAAGGTCTACACGCCGCCCGGATATGATCCCGAAGGTGCGTACCCAGCAATTTATGTCCACGATGGCGGTGAATACGTCAGCCTTGGCAGCATGAAGAACGTGCTCGATAACCTGATTGATGCCGGTCTGATTGAACCGATCATCGCGGTGTTTGTCAATCCGTTGAATCGCAATGATGAATACTGGTTGAATGAACCGTTCATGTGGATGTTTGTCAATGAACTGGTGCCTTTCATTGACGCTAACTACGCAACCGATCCGATCGCTGATTCGCGGGCGGTGATGGGAGCATCGCTGGGTGGGTTGACGTCCGTCTACTTCGCCCATTCGCATCCAGAAGTGTTCCGCTACGCCGGAGGTCATTCATCGGCGATGTGGATTAATGATGATGAGCTGACCAACCAGATCGCTGCCGATGATCCGACTGATGTGATCTACTACCTGGACGCTGGAACCTATGAGCAGTCCATCCACGAATCCAGTGAGGCGTTGCGCGATGTGCTGCTCGGCAAGGGGAATAGTGTCACCTGGCAGGAATGGCACGAAGGCCATTCGTGGGGCGCTTGGCGTGCTCATACCGACAACATTCTGCAAACGTTCTTTGCTGCGACCGGAGTGAAAGAGTGATGATCCGATCCATTTTGACCACGCTATTGTTGGTAGTCGCACTATGTATTCTGGGCTGCGACGATCTGTCTGAAGCTCCTCACGCCACAAACGGTGAAGTTCATTTCTCCTACTTCAACGAGAACGCGTCTGAGGTTTTCCTCTCCGGCAACTTCGCCGAATGGAACCCACGTGCGGTCCCGATGGTCCGTGACGAACAGGGGATCTGGCGGGCGAGTACATCACTGACTGTTGGTTTCCACGAATACAAGTTTGTCGTGGATGGCGACTGGATTCCTGATCCGAACAACCCGGCAACTACGATCAACAATTACGGCGAAGCGAACTCCGTCCTGTTCATGAATGCCGTCGGCGAGGTCGAACTCCGCGCGCCGGAAGGCGGTGGGGGAGATGCGATGATTGACGATCCCGGCAACCAGGGATTCGTCTACCTCAACCTGATCTGGCATCAGCATCAGCCGTACTACATGGATGCGTCTCGCGATCAATTGATCGCGCCGTGGGTGCGCACGCACACGACCAAAGATTACTACGATATGACCGCGATGTTGCGCACGTACCCGGATATCCATGTCAGCTTCAATTTTACGCCAGTTCTGCTCGAGCAAATCCAGCTATATGTTGACCGTTTAGGCGAGTTCTACGATCCGGTCAGCCAGCGTATCGATGCCGACGGTTTCCTTCGCAAGTACCGTGGTCGGACTGATCCATGGATCGACTTGATGTTGATCCCAACTGAGGAATTCGGTCCAGTTGAGGACGCTCTGCTGTTCGACGGCGAGTGGAATTGCTTCAGTGTCAGCCGGGTGATCATGGAACGTTGGCCCGAGTTCATCGCTTTGCAGGTGAAGAACCCTGCTGAGTATACCGTGCAGGACAAACGCAACCTGAAGTGCTTCTTCTACCTGGCGAATTTCGATCCGGAGTTCTACAACAGAGACTTCGAGTTGATCGTCTCTGAAGATGGTCGCACCGAATATTTTACAATGCACGACTTTGTGAAACGCACACAGGAACCACCATGGGAGCTGGCGCATTCCCTAACTGAAGATGCTGCGAACCGCATCCTGTCAGCGTTCTATCGCGTAGCAGCCGCTTTGGAACCATTGAACCGTCACATGGACCTGCTCGGCGACAGGCAACGGCAGGTCGAGTTTACAACCACTCCATATTTCCATCCGATCCTGCCGCTGATCGCCAATGTTCACGCGGGCAAGTCAGGTGTCGATGAGGCGCCCGACTCGATCCAATTCCAGAATGAAGCTGATGCGCGTTGGCATGTAAACGAAGCCGTACGCTACTACGACCAGCAATTCGGGCACAAGCCGAGCGGCATGTGGCCCGCCGAAGGTTCGGTATCGCAGCAGGTGGTCGACTACTTTGCTGATGCTGGCATTCATTGGATCGCGACAGGCGATGGTGTGCTGCACCGTTCGATACCTGAAGGTCTGAAAGCGAACACTCCGTACCGTGTTGTCGGACCCAACGGCGGCGAAGTCGCGATGTTCTTCCGTGATACGCATCTCAGCGATCTGATCGGATTCCGTTACCAGCGCTGGGAACCGGACCAGGCGGCGGAAGACCTGATACGTCAGATCCTGACCCGAGCCCCGGCGGCAGCGGGCGACACTGCGTTGGTCACCATCCTGCTTGACGGCGAGAACGCGTGGGAGTGGTACGAACAAGACCCAGATGCGATCCGGTTCCTGCATGCGGTGTATAAAAAACTCAGCGAGTTACAGGCCAAAGGTCGCCTGATGACTGTAACACCGCACGAGTACCTGAACGGCAGTCCGGAACGCGGAATCCGTCCCCATCCAACCAACACACTGCCCGTCATCGAAGAACTGTGGCCGGGATCATGGATCAGCGCGAGCTACGCGACGTGGATCGGAGAGGACGAGGAAAACCGTGGCTGGGCGTGGCTCGCCAAGGTTCGGGAGGAATTGCAGTTCGCGGAACAAACTCCGCCGCCGGGACGTCAGCCACGTATGGGTCAGTATGTAGATCGTCTGGAACGTGCGAAACGGACGATGTACGCCGCTGAAGGGTCTGACTGGTTCTGGTGGTACGGTGACGATCAGAACACTGGCGCGGGCGATGCGATGTGGGATTACCTGTTCCGTGCGCATCTCGGCGAAGTACGTGGTAACCTGCATGCAGCTGGCTATCCGGTTGAAACTAGCCCGATTCCCGCACTGATCAATCCTGAGTCTGCGGCTCCCGGGCAGGGAGGTGGCGGCGCGATGCAGGTCGGGGGTGATGAATGAATGGAGTACGGGTAGGTTTGCCCCGAATTGCTCGCAAGTCGGGATCATCCACAAGGTCAGTTAATCCGCGTTTGCAAGCAAACACGGGCCTTTTGCTGCTATCTTTCGTCATCACCTTGATCATTTTCTCCGGCTGCGCTGAAGAAGACAGCCGCACCGAAGTTACTCTTTGGCATCAACTCAATTACGCCGAACGCGTCGTCCTCGCTGATCTCGTCGAACAGTTCGAGGCAACCAACCCTGACCTGAAGATCACCGCGCTGTATCGTGAAACCGAGGAACTGCGCAGCGGTTACCAGAACAGCGCGCTTGCAGGACGTGGCCCTGAGTTAATCCATGGCCCGTCCGACCAGGTGGGACCGTTCGCAACCATGGGCATCATCCGCCCGTTGGAAGATGTATTCAGCGAACGTGAACTGGCGGAGCTGGATTCGCAGGCGCTGGTGTGGTATGACGACCATCTGTACCAAGTCGCTGACCGTTTCGGAAACCACCTTACGCTCGTCTACAACAAACGTTATGTCCCCGAGCCACCTGAGACCATCGCCGAAATGATCGAAATCGGGCAGGCGAATACCCTCGACCTCGATGGCGACAGCAAAATCGATCGCTTTGGTCTCGTCTGGAATTTCACCGAACCGTTCTTCTTCATCCCGTTCTTCCATAGCTTCGGTGGGCAGTTGATGGACGAGAATTTCCATCCGACACTGAACACCGAGGCCAACCAACGCGCGTTGCAATTTGTTCAGGACTTGCGCGACACATACAAAATTACCCCCCAGAACGCCGACTACGAGATTGCGCACACCCTGTTCAACGAGGAACAGGCGGCGTTGATGATCAACGGTGACTGGTCGTGGGCGAGCTACATCGAGAACGGGATCGATATCGGCGTTGCACGTATCCCCTTCAACGAGGAATCCGGGCTGTGGCCGTCCTCGCTGGTCAGTCCGCGGGGATTTTCGCTGAACATCAACATTGATGACACGAAGCTGGCCGCGACACACCGTTTCCTAAGCTTCCTGATGAGCGAATCGGCGCAACGTCAACTCGCCGCTGAAACCGGGATCATGCCGTCGCTGTTGAGTCTGCGTGACGACCCGGTGATCACCGAGAATCCGATCATGCGCGGCAGCCTCGCACAAATCGAGGTCGGCACACCGATGCCGGTCGTACCCGAGATGCGGGCGATCTGGGACGCCATGCGTCCGCACTACCAGGCGGTGCTCGGCGGGGCGATGGGAGCGGAGGAAGCCGCCGCCGCGATGCAGGCCGAGGCGGAACGCAAGATCCGCGAGATGAACGAAGTCATTCAGCCCGCGCCGTACGTGCCCGCGTTGCAGGTGATCGCGATGCTCGGACTGCTGGTGCTGTTCGGATTGATGGTCAAGCCGATGATCGCGCTGGTCAAAGACCTGCGCAGCCGGTCATTCATCTACTTCATGATCCTGCCAGCGTTCGTCGTAATCTTCATCACCGTGGTCTACCCGTTCGCGTACAACGTGGTGCTGAGTTTGTCGAACATGGGGCTGCGAAACTTCTTCTCGTGGGACGTTATCGGCTTCCAGAACTACGTGAAGGTATTCTCCGAACCCGGCTTCTGGGACGTATTTGGCAAGACGATCGTCTGGACTGGATCGAACATTGTCTTCCACGTGACCATCGGTGTATTCCTCGCGTTGTTGCTGCATAGGATGCTGCCAGCGCGCGGGTTGATCCGCACATTCCTGATCCTGCCGTGGGCGGTACCGCAGTACATAACCGCCCTGACGTGGCGCGGCATGTTCAACCAGGAATACGGCGCGATCAACCTGATCATCGGCCAGTATCTGCACCTCCCGATTGTCAACTGGCTCGGATCACCGACGGAAGCGTTCCTCGCTGTTATCCTGACCAATGTCTGGCTCGGATTCCCGTTCATGATGGTCGTCGCGCTGGGCGGACTGCAGTCAATCCCGAACCAGCTGTACGAAGCCGCCGAGATCGACGGAGCAGGCTGGTGGACCAAACTGCGGACAATCACCATACCGTTGCTAAAGCCAGTTATGGCTCCGGCAATCGTCCTCGGAACGGTGTGGACATTCAACAACCTGAACGTCATCTGGCTGGTGTCGAACGCGGGCGAACCGTCCGACAACACGCACATTCTCGTGTCATTCGTCTACAAGAGCGCGTTCAACTTGTACCGCTACGGCTACGCGGCGGCGATGAGCATGGTCATCTTCGCAATCCTGCTTATCTTCGGGATTTACTACCTGAAGCGAGCGAAAGCGACAGAGGCAGTTTATTAACCACGGAATACACGGAAAGACACGGAAAAAGGAAAAGTACTTTGGTATGACAACAAACAAATGGTTGTAGATGTTGAAGTTGGTTTTGCTATTCATTTTTGTTGGAGAGTGCTGTTATCTGTTTCCGTGTATTCCGTGTATTTCGTGGTGAAAGGTTTTGTGGTTGAGAGAGGAAGTTTGATGCAAAAAGATCCAATCTGGAAGATGTTGCTGATCTACGCGGTGCTGATGATGTTCGTGGTGATCGCGATTTATCCGATCCTGCGAGTGTTCAGCATTTCGCTGCGTCCCGGTGATCAGTTGCTGAGCACATCGCTGGCGTTGATTCCGGAAGGCGCAACTACCGGGAACTTCGTCGAGCTGTTCGTCGAACGACCGTTCCTGCGTTGGCTGTTTAACAGCACGTTTGTCTCGCTGGCAGTAACGATCCTCGGCATAACCCTTGCGTCAACCGCCGGTTACGCGATCAGCCGCTACAAGTTCATCGGGCGGACGAGCGCGATGCTCGCCATCCTGACCACGCAGATGTTCCCAGCGACCATGCTGCTGCTGCCGATGTATATCATCATCAGCAAACTGAACCTGTTGAACACGTACTTTGGGCTGATCGTTGTCTACAGCGCGACCGCAATGCCGTTCTGCGTCTGGACGATGAAAGGCTATTACGACACCATCCCGTACTCGTTGGAAGAGGCAGCGATGGTCGATGGTTGCAACCAGTTTACCGCATTTTACCGGGTGATCCTGCCGTTGGTGACGCCAGCACTCGTGATCACCGGCCTGTTCAGCTTCATGAGCGCGTGGTCAGAATACCTCGTCGCCGCACAGGTGTTGCAAGACCCGAGGATGTATACATTACCGCTGGGCTTGAAGCAGTTCGAGCAGTCGATGTCCACCGAATGGGGACTGTATGCGGCGGGGGCGTTAGTAGTATCGATTCCGGTTGTGGGGCTGTTCCTGATCGCGAATCGTTGGCTGGTCAGTGGATTAACGCTCGGTGGGGTGAAAGAGTAACCGTAGCCCGGGTTCGCCGAACCTGGGATGTGAGTATAGTTGGAGATTCCATGGCTGAAGTAAAGCTCGAACACGTCTACAAGATCTACGACGGCGATGTAACCGCCGCGAACGATGTCAACGTTGAAATTCACGACCGTGAATTTGTGGTGCTGGTCGGACCGTCCGGGTGCGGCAAGTCGACAACACTGCGTATGATCGCGGGATTGGAAGATATTACCGATGGTACGATTACCATTGACGGCAAGGTCGTGAACACCGTCGCCCCCAAGGATCGTGACATTGCGATGGTCTTCCAGAACTACGCGCTGTATCCGCACATGAGTGTACGCGAAAACATGGCATTCGGGCTCAAGTTGCGTAAGTTCGCGAAATCTGACATCGATGATCGAGTGGGAGAAGCGGCTGATATTCTGCAGTTGGACGAATACCTCGACCGCAAGCCGAAGGCGTTATCCGGCGGGCAACGGCAACGTGTCGCGCTTGGACGCGCGATTGTCCGCAAGCCGAAAGTTTTCCTCTTCGACGAACCATTGTCGAACCTCGACGCCAAGCTGCGAAACCACATGCGCGCCGAGATCATGGAACTGCATCAACGACTAGACGCGACAATCATCTACGTCACTCACGATCAGGTCGAAGCGATGACAATGGGCAGCAAGATCGTGGTCATGAAAGATGGTCTGGTCCAACAAGTCGCCGCTCCGATCGAGCTCTACAACCAGCCGGTCAACCTGTTTGTCGCAGGTTTCATTGGATCGCCAACGATGAACTTCATCGAGGGAACGGTGAGGGATGGAAAATTCGTTGGTCTCAACATCGATTTCGAGATGAACGGAGCTAGCATGCCGGACGCTTTAACGCTGGGCATCCGCCCGGAAGACCTGAAGTGGGGGGCAGGAGAGGGATCAGATGGTCAACTTAAAGGAGTGGTTGAACTCGCTGAACCGCTCGGTGCTGAGACATATCTGCATGTCCGCGTGGATGAGCAACGCATGATCGCCAAGGTTTCGCCGGATGTACCATTCCAACTCGGCGAAAGTGCATCGTTCCATTTCTCGTCCGATCATGTCCACCTGTTCGACAATGAAACGCAAAACAGCTTATCCAGGTCATAGGTGAAAGGGAGGGCTGTTTTAGCCCTATATTCAAAACGCAGCCCCCCTCATCGTTGTTCTGCCAGAGGAAGGGATGATGATCGCTCGGATTGGCATACTCGTCCTCGTCGCACTTACCGGCATTGGATTCATTCTGAGAACTCTACTTGTCCTCAAAGGAAGAGATGTTCTCGGACGATCATACGTCAACTACACCTTTTTCCTGCTCGTATCCATCGCTTTCGCTGAATTTGAACTGCACGTCCTATCCCTGATAACGCTGGCCCTAATCTCGTTCTTCGCGCTACGTGAATATTTCTCGCTCATCGACATCCGTCCGCAGGACCGTATCGCTATCTGGGGAGCATTTCTGCTCATCCCCTTTCAGTACTACTTCGTACATATCGAATGGTACGGGATGTTCATCATCGCCGTCCCGGTCTACGGGTTCCTGGTGATTCCGCTTTTCATCGCTATGGGCGGACGGCAGGCGCATGGGACCGTGTTCTCCATCGGCGTAATCGACTTCGGATTGTTTCTGTACGTGTTTTGCCTCGGGCATATCGGGTACCTGATGCTGACATCCATCTGGCAGCCGGTGTTGCTGATACTGATTGTCACGATTAGCGATGTTGTTTCATTCATTCTGCGTCGCGGACACCGGATTACAACCAGCAGGGTGATCCTCATCTACCTGATACCGTTACCGATAACCGTGGTACTGGCGCTGCTGTTACGAGAATGGACCCAGATTCCGACTCACCATTCGATCATCCTGGCGTGCATGATTCCGATGCTCACGATGTTTGGTCGGCTGACCGGGCGATACATCAAGTATGACCTCGTCGGTGAAGAAGAACCGCTGATCGCATCCCAAGGACAGGTGCTGGACAACCTGCGATCCTTCTTCTACGCCGCCCCGGTCACTTTCCATTACATCCGCTACTTCCTCTCATGAACGCCGAAGAATCACAGGGAAGGATGCATACTCTGGTTCGCAGGTTCATCCACTTGATTGTCCTGCGTCCGTTGATGCGCCTGATCTTCGGTGTTTATACACATGGCCGTGAACACCTGAGCGAACAGCAGCAGTTCATCCTGATCGCCAATCACAACAGCCATCTGGACATCATTCTGCTGTTCAACCTGCTGACACTTGACCAGCTTGATCGAACCCATGCTGTTGCCGAAAAAGTCTACTTTTCACGCTACAAATGGTTGTTCCGCGCTGTCGAATTCCTGTATCAACCGATCTGGATTGAAAGAGGAACTGCGACACGTGAAGGAGATCCATTTGAGGAATACAAGCAGCTACTCGATGCCGGGCACAACCTGATCGTGTTCCCGGAAGGCACTCGAGGCAAACCTGGAGTATTACTCAAGTTTCGCAGTGGTATAGGACGGCTGGCAGTTCAATACCCGGCGGTTCCGATTGTTCCGGTCTTTCTCATGGGGCCGGACAGGGCGTTACCGAAATCCGCCGCACTGCCGATGCCTCTTTCCAATTTCATTGCTGTCGGACCACCACAGAAACTGGACGGTGAACACCGGGACATCACCCGCCACCTGGAAGCAGCGCTTCGTGATCTGGCGCGAGCTGTATCACGCATGCATCAACGTGAGCGTACGGCACAACCACCGGGAGCGAACACCGTCGCCGTGCTCGGGATTGACGGATCAGGCAAGAGCACAGTCTCGCGCAGCGTTGCTGAATCGTTGTCGGAATCACAGAGCGTGTGTCTGATCAGTGACACGCTCGAGTTTTTCAACAATTCGTTGGTCAGACCGTTGCAACCGCTGGGGACGAATGTCTTCCGTGAAGCGATCAACCGGGCGGCCAAGAACGCGAAATCGCTCAAGCTATACAAGATCCCCAAGCTGACCGAACTGTTGCTGCGGAACCAGCTGTACTACGAAATTCGCCGCTGGTACGCGCCTGATAAAATCGTGATGGATGGTTCTCCGCTGCTCAATCTGCTCGCGTGGGTGGTACTGTATCGTGACGAGCCGGTTGATCAGGCAACCACCGCACGATTGATCGAGATCCTGACTGGACAACGATCACCGGCGTATCCCCATGACCGCCTGTTCGACCAATTTCCCGAATTGAAAGCGTTCTGGTTGCTGAAACTGAACAAACAAGTTCTGCCGGAAGCTGTGGTACTGATTGACGTTGACCCGCAGACCGCATGTGATCGCATCACCAGCCGGGGTGAAGCCAGGCAGGTTCACGAGACTGTCGAAAAACTCGTGCGCTTGCGCGCGTCCTACATGAACGTGATGGACACGCTTTCAACTCGGTTAAACGTTGCGACCCATGTGATTGATGGAAACGCTCCGCTTGATGAAGTCGTCGAACAAGCCCGGGCTGCGGTCGGAAGTGCTGATCAAGGAGAAGAAGCTGATGAGTGAACAAATAGGCGTCATCGCGACCACCATCTCCGGATCGATCAAGGACTGGAGCAAGGTCGAACGCATCGTCCCGTTGTTCAACGAGCACGGTTTCGACGATGTCCAACTCTTCAGCGTTGACACCCACATAGCCGCGAAACAGAAGGCGGAAGAACTCGCGAAGTCAGGCGTTCGCTGGATCATATCGGCAGGCGGATCCGGAACATTCAACGCGGTTGTCGAAGGATGCCTGACATCTAAAGCAGACTTATCCAGGCTGCGGATCGGTTTCCTGCGGAAGGGATCGGCCGACCTGATCGGTAAAGTGCTGGATATGCCCGATGAAATTGAAGATGCGATCCGCGTATTCGCCGAGTCGATTCGGTTTGATACGCATATCGGATGCGATGTTGTCGAGGTTACCGACCCGGATTCCAAAAGCCTGCCGCGTCATATTCTGGGCTATAGCGGACTGGTTATCTTCGGTGAGGTTCCGTACTTCACTGAAAACCGGTACACCAAGTATTACAAAGGTATTCTGAGTCAGTTGTTCGGCGATCTCGCCCCGTTCTTTGTCGGAATGATGCTTGCGACAATGAAGACACTGGTGCGCAGAATCGCGACAGGTACACGCGGTTGGCGAATGAAAATCGATGGCAAGCAGGAAGTCACGGGTCGGTATCAAGCCTTGATTCTGGTTAATGGTGACCTCGGACCGAACCTGCCATTCGCACAGGGTAAGGCGCTAGGCTCAGGCGAAATGTACCTGTTCGGAATACGCGACATCGGACTGCACAAAATGCCCGGACAGATCAAAAAGGCGTGGGATTCGAGTATTCGCGAAGACCCGGAGCGTTGGGGATTCGAGGCTTACACCGTCAAGAACCGGCTGGAAATCAAGCCGTTGGACGGCGACTCATTCCCGGTGAATGTGGACGGATCGACAATGCGGTGTGCTCGTGCGGTTTCATTCCACATAGCAGATCAGATCAAGCTGATCGCCAGAGCCTGAATCAGCTCGTTCCAGCTTGTGCCAGATCTTCGATGTTCAACACAGACCTCAAGTGGCGCTCGAAGTCTGACGGATCATCCATGTCTACTGCGTCGCGAAGCGCGACCACAAAATCCAGATGATCACGACCCTGTCGGTAGTCGGGTTCGATTGGTGGATGGGGGAGGTAGCGAGGGATCAAATCAAGCTTGGGATCAACCAACAAGGTCACGGCGTAGTAGAACAAGCCTTTCTGCCGGTAGACCGCTGAACCCGCGATTTTCCGATCACCGATAGCCAGATCACTGATTCCAGCCTTGCGGACACCATCAATCCCGATCTGGATTAGACCATCGATCATCCACTGCGTGCAGCGCTCGTACCATTCCTTGGTTCGTGTCAACCCGGGAACTGGCAGCGCAACCGCAACCACCACATTTCCTGGATCAAGCACGACCGTACAACCACCACCCTGACGGCGGTAGATCGGCACATCATCGAGCAGAACGCGGTCCACATTCAATTCGACATCAGGCTTGCTCGACCGTCCTAGTACAACCATGACTTCTTCTGGGCGATAAATCCTGTGGGCAGGATTGCCGGAACGTTTCACTTCGTCGAGCAAGTCCTTGTCCGAGACGAAATGGTGAATCGGGAAGGGGTATGTGGAATCGTCTTTCATGCTGGAAGATCCGAGATTCGGGATATGAGATGCGAGCGGATGTAGCCCGGGTTCGAGAACCCGGGGAGGCACGGAAGGCTGATCAGGGTGCCCGTTATAGACCGGTGGAACCGGCTATCGCGGCTTCACCTTCATAATTGAGTTTTGATAATCCGCGTTACCCGCCTGCGGCGGAGTAACACGGGCACCAATCCCAGGCTCCAGACTCAAACCTACTTCTTCTTTTTCTTAGGAAGAATATGCACCGGTTCGCCAGCCGCAACTTCTGCCGCTTCCATCAACGACTCAGAAATCGTCGGGTGCGGGTGAATCGTCCCGGCAATGTCTTCAAGTGTCGCACCCATCTCAATTGCCAAAGTACCCTCTGCAATCAACTCTGATGCATGCGGACCAACTATTCCGACACCGAGCACAATGTTCGTTACCGGATCGCTGAGCAGCTTGACGAAACCATCCGTTTCGCCAATGGTACGTGCGCGTCCCAAGGCGGTCAACGGGAAGCGTCCCACATTGACCTGCAAACCTTCGTCCTTCGCTTCACGTTCGGTGATCCCGGTCCACGCTATTTCCGGATCGGTGAACACGACAGCCGGAACCGCGCGATTATCGAACGCGCTCGGGTGCTTGGCGATTACTTCGGCGACAACCTTGCCCTCACGGCTGGCTTTGTGTGCCAACGCCGGACCACGGCAAACGTCTCCGATAGCGAAGATGTTCTTGACCGTCGTGCGGTTTTGTTCGTCCACGGTGATGAAACCGCGCTCGTTGACTTCGACATCCGTCTTTTCAATGTCGAGGTTGTCAGTATTCGGACGGCGTCCGATGGCAACCAACACACGGTCAAACGTTTCGACAGTCTGCTTGCCCTGGTGTTCGATAGTGACATCGTAACCACCACCACTGTGTTCATCAACATTCACGACTTTCGAGTCGGTCATGATTCGTTCGAAGCGCTCCTCACAGCGTCGTACCACCGGTTTAACCAAATCCGGATCTGCGCCGATGAGCAACCGTTCAGCGAACTCGACCATAGTCACTTTCGAACCGAGACCGGCGTAAACCGTGCCCATCTCAAGTCCGATATAACCGCCGCCAACGACCAACAGACGTTCCGGGATCTCTGGCAGATTGAGCGCGGTTTCTGAATCCCATAGTGGTAGATCAAAATCAGTTGGCAGCGTATTGATCCTTGATCCAGACGCGATAATGCAGTGCTTGAACTCGATATTGCCTGCGCCTTCGATATGCACGCTATTGTTACTGGTAAACACAGCGCGACCATGAATAACATCCACCTCGCGCTTTTCGACTAGCGTTTTGACGCCTCGGGTCAGATCATCGACCACATTCTGAGTCCAGCCGCGTAGCTTTTCGATGTCGAGGGTGACCTTTTCGTGCGAGATGCCGAATTTGTCCGCTTCCTTGACATTATCCATCAGTTCAACGGCATGGATCAAAGTCTTGGATGGAATGCATCCTTCAATCAGGCACACACCACCGAGCTTTTCCCGTTCTTCGATGATCGTGACATCCAATCCTAGATCGGCCGCCCGGATCGCGGCGACATATCCGCCGGGGCCGGAACCGATGACAAGGACATCCGTTTCCTGGGTCAACTCTCCGATGACCATTGTGCATCTCCATGGATCACGTTTATACCTAAAGGGTGTCATTCTGAACGCAGTGAAGAATCTCGTCTTGTACAAAATAAAAAGAGAGATCCTTCGCTTCGCTCAGGATGACTTTTACTGATCATGGTACAGGGGACACTTAACGGAGTAAGTGTCCCCAGAATTTTTAAGCTTCGAGCAGCAATTGGCTTGGATCGCTGAGCAGCTCGCACAATTTAGTTACCATGTATGCCGCCTGAGCACCGTCCGCAACACGATGGTCAAACGCTAACGTTAGCGGCAACATCTTGCGAATCACGATCTCACCGTTGCGTACGACCGGTTTCTCCTGGGTGCGTCCCATGCCGAGAATCGCGACTTCCGGATAGTTGATCGTCGGGATCATTCCTGTCCCGCCAATACCGCCAACATTGGTAATAGTAATCGTGCCTCGTTGTAGATCGGCAGCGTTAATGTTGCCCTCACGAGCCTGCGTTGCCAGCTCGAATATCTCATCGTTCATTTGTAGAACGCTCTTCTGGTCAACGTCCGTGATCACCGGTACCATCAGGCCGCGCGGTGTATCCGCTGCGAATCCGACATTGTAGAACCTCTTGTAAACGATCAGGTTACGGTGCGGATCAAGGGACGCGTTGAACTGAGGATACTGCTTCAACAATCTGACCAGCGCACGCATGACAAACGGCATCAGGGTCAGTTTCGCGCCTGACATGCCCTCACGACGCTTTCGTTCTGCTTTTCGGAATGCTTCCAGCTCGGTGACATCGGCTTCGTCCATGTGGGCTACATGCGGCACCAGCACCATCGACGAGACCATCTTCTTTGCCACCTTACGGCGAATAGAGCGCAGGTCTTCCGTCTCAACCGGTCCCCATTCGCTGAAGTCAGGTAACGTCTCAACTTCGAGGTATGGGATACCGCTGGCATCACCAGTAAACGTTGCAGCAGGTTCGGAAGCGCTTGCAGGATAACCGGAAGTGGTGGCAGTAGGCTGTGCGGGAGCTGAAGCAGCGACCGGGACGCTACCATTTGCGAATGCGCGGACATCATCCTGCGTCACTCGCCCGCCTCGTCCAGTTCCTGGCACGAGGTTGACGTCGATACCCAGTTCACGTGCGATCCGACGTGTCGCCGGAGCAGCCGGAACAGGACGTCCTGGTGTGATTGGCTGAGTAGCTATTGGAGCAGGTGTAGCTGCTGGCACAGGAGCTGATTCTGTTTTAGTCGCAGTTGGCGCTTTGGAAACTGCGCCACCCGTACCGTCATCCACAACGACGACTACATCGCCGACATTGATCGTATCCCCGACCTTGCCGTTCAGACGGACCACTGTCCCCGCTACGGGGGAGGGGATGGTCACTGCGGCTTTGTCAGTTTCCACGTCCATCAAGTCCGCGTCTTCAGCGATGGTATCGCCTTCATTCACATACCACTTAAGCAACTCACCTTCGGCAATGCCTTCACCGAGGTCAGGCAATTTGAACTCAAACACGACAACCTCCCTTAAAACGCGAGGGTTTCTTCGATACCATCACGGATGCGTTCAATTGTTGGAATTTGGTGGTTTTCACGGGCAAAGTATGGCATCACGATGTCATAACCCGTGATGCGCTTTACCGGGGCTTCGAGGTACATCAACGAGTGGTCATTGATCAACGCGATCACCTCGGACGCTGGCCCGAGTGTCTTCTGTGCTTCCTGCACGACGACAGCACGGCCCGTTTTCATCACCGATTCGGTGATCGTTTTCCAATCCATCGGGGCAATGGTCTGCAAATCGATTAATTCTATGCTTGTTCCATGCTGCTCGCTAATTTCTTCGACGACTTTCTGGGTACGATGCAACATCGCGCCCCACGAAATGATCGTTAGATCATCGCCGGGTTGAACAATACGTGCTTTCCCGAGTTCCATCGCTACACCATCCGGCTCAAAGTCCTGCTTGAACGCACGATACGAGTGCTTCGGCTCCATGAACACAACTGGATCCGGATCACGGATCGCTCCGAGTAGCAGACGGTACGCCGTTTCAGGCGTGGATGGGATCACCGTCTTTATACCTGCTGTATGCGCATAATAAGTTTCTTTGCTCTCGCTGTGATGCTCGAGCGCACGTACCCCACCACCGTACGGCATACGCAACACCAGCGGGCAGGTGAACTGGCCCTGCGTGCGATTTCGCATCCGGGAACCGTTCCCTTCGAGCTGACCAAGGGTCAGGTACGAGAACCCGGAAAACTGGATTTCAGCGACCGGCTTGAGGCCATTGATAGCCATTCCAATTGCAGAACCCATGATCGCCGATTCCGCAAGAGGTGTATCGATCGCGCGGTCCGAACCGAACTTGTCCTGCAAACCGTCGGTCAAGCGGAACACGCCGCCATTCTTGCCGATGTCCTGCCCCATGACGAGCACGGACTCATCTTTTTCCATTTCCTGATGCAAGGCGAGGTTGATCGCCTGGACCATCGTCAACTTCGGCATGATCAACCCTCCTTACTTGGCGTACTTGTTGAATTCGGCACGTTGCTCTTCAAGTGAATCCACACGTGTGCCGAATTGATGATTGAAATTCTCGTCAAGAGCATAGTCGCTGTAACTCTCAAAGTACTTGACCGCTTCGTCAATCTGCTGCTTGATGTCCGCTTCAAGCGCTTCCTCTTTCGTATCGTTCCACAGTTTCTTGCTTTCGAGGTAGATTCTGAAACGTGAGATCGGATCGCGCTTCTCCCATTCCTGAGTCTCTTCTTCCGAACGATACTTCTTCGGATCGTCAGCCGTGGTGTGCATCAGCATGCGATAGGTCAACGCTTCGATCAGAGTCGGACCTTCACCCTTGCGTGCGCGTTCCAACGCCATCTTAACCGCTGTATACACTGCCAGTGCATCATTGCCATCTACTTGCATACTCGGGATGTCATATGCGATACCACGCTGGGCGATGGTTTTGTTGTTCATCTGCTTGCTCAGAGGCGTTGAGATTGCCCAGTGGTTGTTCTGCACGATGAAGACCACTGGTGATTTCCACACGCTTGCGAAGTTGATGCCTTCGTGCCAGTCACCTTCAGAGGTTGCGCCATCGCCGTTAAGGCATAAAACTGC
Source organism: uncultured bacterium (assembly GCA_964552465.1). Lineage (GTDB taxonomy): Bacteria > Electryoneota > Electryoneia > Electryoneales > Electryoneaceae > BMS3BBIN04. Next base: position 158,762 of record CAZKGR010000001.1, on the reverse strand, counting down.
GGATGTTTCGCCGCGCAGCTTCGAAGCGTATGCGATACCAACAGCCTGCGGAATCTGGGAACCAAGAACGACTTGGGGTGGGAGCAAACGTGGAGCGGATTTCGTTACCGTTCCTTCCTCAAAACCACCGAAAACCATCATCGGCTGATGAAGTTCTTCACCCAAAGCGATCCGTCCAGCGACTTCGCGATACGAGCTGACGAACCAGTCTTCCTCGTTCATCGCCAGCGCCGCTGCGCCAGACGCTGCTTCCTGACCGACACTGACCGGGAGCGTGCCCACACGCCCCTGGCGCTGCATCTTCAGCAAACGTTCATCGAGACGGCGGGCTTTCATCATCACCTGGTACATCTCGAGCAGTTTTTCCTTGGAGAGCTTGGGCTCAAGCTCCTTATCCACCTTGCCATTCTCATCAAGAATCTGCAAGTAGGAAATGTTGAACTGTGCAATAACATCGCTCGGCATTTATACTCCTTTCCTTCGTCTGGATACACAAAACCCGTACCGCCAGGCGGGACGGGAAATGTCTCCGCGATTGTTATCAATTAATAAAAGATAGGAAGTCCTAACTTTGTATGCAACGTTCTGCCTCCAGGTGCAGCGGGAGCTAGAGCTATGTATCAGGAGGAACGAAGAGCGAATGAAAATTCCCCTGTTGGATGCAGAAACAGGGGGAATGATGTGTTAGTGAAATAGAACTGTTAAATCAGTCGTCAACAGGGATAAACAGGGATTTACCCGCACCACAGAGCGGGCACAAATATTCGTCCGGCAAAGCTGCAAACGCCGTCCCCGGTGCGATGCTGCTCTCTGGATCACCAACATCAGGACCGTATATGAACCCGCAGACTACACACCTGTGCGGACGCATGTCCGCATCTTCGTTGCCGGAACCGTTGGATTGTATTGACATCCGTTTACCCTGTCACTTTTAGCTCAATGCCGCAGATTATTCAATCACGCTTGCTCGGGATTCAGGAACTCTTCGATATACTGGTAATCAGGTGTGAATCTACCCTGATGTGCGATAATCGCCCGCTTGAATTCCGCCGGTACATCAAGATCGTCAAATGGAACTGTGTAATCAGCGCTTGCCAGCTTGAATATGAACGGTTTGAGCATCATCCCGAATTGTTCACTCGATTCACGGGGTATTTCTGTAGGCAGAATGTCTACTGTCATCATCTGCAGACCCCTACCATCAAAACCGTAGTCGATGCTGTCGGCACTTGGATCGTACACAAACACCGGCTTATCAGGCATGGTCGCAACCTTCGTGCTTTCGATGCTGCCTTCAACATCGCAGGTCACATCCGAGATTACCGTCAATTTTGGAGTGGTGTCATTCCTGAACATATCACGCAGCATCTCCAAAGTTACCAGACGTGGAAACCGTTCTTCCCAGTATATACCGTTAACCAGCATACTCAGATGCGGTAGCGGCTCGTCCATGTATGCTTCGTATTGGTCTGGATGAGCGACGTAATCCTGGAAATCAAACGGTTTTCCGTCAACCCTGCGCAGAAAATCCGGCATGTCATACACTGCCTGATAAACTTGGTCATTGGTCAATGAATCGTAGATAGACGGATCATGCAATTCAGCGGGGTCGATGCTGGTTGGATTGAGCGCTGCAAGCACATCCTGAGCGCCAAGACTCACACGTCCTGGACCGCCTGTAATACCGATCGCTAGAGGACTGATCTCACTTGGCAATCCCGATTCTCGGATTGCCTTTCCAGCTTCTAGTATCTCTGCCTTGGCTTCCGCGAGCCCACCTTCATACTTCGAGGCTTGCTTGAGGTTTGCCAAGGGAGTGTCGAAACCCTGAGCCTTGAAGCGTTGGCCGAGTGACCACAGACCGTTCACCATTCCCGCCTGACCGGCTTGAAACGAGAACGCAATCAGACGCATACCGCGTTCGTCCGTCACCTTCTCGTAATCGATCAACGTGACCTGTTTTTCGAGCATGGCCCGCATCATCGGCATGTTGTACGGCTGGCCCTTGATCACATGCGAGAAGAACAGGTGTGGCTTACCGGGATGCAAGTAATCGATCCCTACTTCTTTGATCCCGAGAATGAAATCACAATCACCGAGATTTTCAGAGATTACTGCGCCGGCGGATTCGTATTCGACATCCTGAAACACACGATATGGGGACGGTTGGACAACAATCTCAAGTCCGCCACCAGCCAGCAGTTCACGGACATCATCCGGTGTCAGAGGTGAACGCCGCTCCATGTTCGATTTTGTTTCCCGTCGCAGTCCAATCCGCGCCATTTCGATCTCCGTTCAAGGGTAGTTGTAAGCTGTTCGAGGGTACGATGGAGGCCGTGCCTCGCGCAATGCCGAAGGGACTTACTGAGACGCCACTTTTTGATCCAAGAAAGTGAATGATGAAACCTGACCTGAATTTGGATCGATCACCCGGATGGCGTGGTTATTGGTGTCGGCGACATACACAACACCATCATCAGCGACATCGATTCCGCCCGGCTCATTGAATTGTGCAATTTTTCGTGACCCATCCTTCAACCCGCAGATACCACTGCCAGCCCAACTGACCGAGGTTCGACGTACCGGATCAATCTGCTTGATCTTGTTGTTATATGTGTCAGCGACGTACAGCAAGCCATTGTGATGTGCAATGCCAAGCGGATGTTGCAGACGGGCGTTCACGTGGTCTCCATCAACATCACCGAACTCAAACAAACCGTGCCCGATAATTGTGCTGACAGGGTTACCGTCGATCTTCTTCAGAGCACGAATGGCCGAAGTTTCGCTGTCGACGACGAAAAGACGCCCTTGCTCATCACAAGCCATACCGCTCGGTTGCGCCAGAGCGGCCAGCAACGAAGATCCATCGACAAGATCTTCATGTCCGTTGCCAGCCAGAACACCGATTTCCTGCGTTGCTGGGTTATAATACCAGATTTGATGTAGACCTGCCATCGCGATGTACAGTCGATTCTCGTTCCAGATTACATCCCACGGGCTTGCAAGTGGCGTATCAAGCGCATTGCCTGAACCATGTCCGTTACTACCCAGTTCGCCAGTTCCAGCGACTGTACGAACATCACCTGTCACAAGATCTGCCGCACGCAGAACATGGTTCCGAGTGTCCGCAACAAAAAGTGTGTCATCAACCAGATCCATGCCTTGCGGATGATTGAATTGTGCCTGATCAAATCGTCCATCCAAAAGCCCCGTCTTACCAGAGCCAATGATCGTCTCAATTTCACCCGAATGCCTATCAGCGACAATGATCCGATTATGGTTCGAGTCTGCGATGAACAGCCGTTCGCGGAGGTTATCCACCAACACCTTACTCGGGAACTCGAGAAAAGATGGGGAAGAGGTGTGTCGAGGAAGTGAATTGGTTGTGGGATTGCGATCCAATTTATCCTGTGCGGCAAAGTTCTGAATAAGGCTGGCAATGTGGGTATCAATCGCCTCAGGAGCAGATTCGCCAGATTGGGTGACAACGATGTACCCGTCCGGATCGATAAGAACCAATGTTGGCCACGCACGGATCGCGTATTCCTGCCACAATTCAAATTGACGATCATTTACGACAGGGTGTTTTATGTTGTGACGAAGTATCGCCTGCGTGATGTTATTCGATGCGCCTTCATCACGAAACTTCGCCGAATGCACCCCGATTACAACCAGAGCATTCCCGTATCTCTTCTCCAAATCAGCCAGTTTCGGCAGGACGTGCTGGCAGTTAATGCAGCAATGTGTCCAGAAATCGAGTAAGACTACTTTGCCACGGAGCTCTGCCAGTCGTAATGGGTGAGCGGTGTTCAACCATTCCAAATGCTTGGGAATTTCAGGTGCACGTATCGTTTGCGAATACTTGAGCATGACTGATCGCTTCCGAAACAAGTTCTGAACGGAGATAAAACGCTGTAAATAAACGAAATAAACAAAAGTATCTCGATGATATTCTGCTAATAATGACTAGAAGTACGAGCGTTATGGCTCTCATGTTAATTATTTTCAAAGAATCTGTGTTTTCGTTATACGCGGAACGATGAACCAGATTCACTTCATGATGGCCTGGAATAGTAACACTCAGAATTTCCAGTCCAGCACTGCTTCAACCCGGCAAGACCGGAATGAGTTCCAATGTGCTGACGAGCACAAAAAACGCGAAATTCAAGTTGCAATTTGCAACCACAAAGTGATTGATCCAAACCACAAGATGGTTTGTTGACAAAAAGTAGAATGTCGTGGGCGAGATCAGGGCGATGGAAACCACGGCAGGTTGAGTTTGCAGGAGGAGAAAGGGATGAACAACACGACGCGGTTAACTTTGGGCTTGGTATCACTAGCTCTGGGAATTTTGTGTGCAACGATCTTCGTCAACCGAATTCAGGCCGAAGATCAAATTGTCAGCAACACAGATGTGCCAGTTGAACAATCCTTCATGAATTATTCGACTGACGCGCTGGATGCCGATTCAAACACCCTCTTCACCTACAATGGTGAAGGTGTGCAGGTCTTCATGAACGTCTAGCTCTATGGAGTAACTCAACAGCTCGAATTGGCTGAAACAACTATTCTCTGTTTTATACAAACCCGGCACTATGTGGCGGGTTTTCGTACTCTACAGATTGTAACTGTGGTCCTACTAACAATCACTTCATCAGCACGATTTTCTGCACTTCATTAAGCTTGCCGGGGACCGTTGCCTGGACCAAGTACACACCACTCGCCAGATCATGCCCGTCAAAAGTGAACACGTGCTGCCCGGCAATATGCTGACCATCAGCCAACGACGTCACTAATTGCCCGACGACATTGTAGACGGCGACTTCCAGTTCAGCCGATTCTGGCAGGTTGACTGATATGCTTGTCGATGGATTGAACGGGTTTGGATAAGCTGCTTCAAGCGAATAGCTGGTCGGTTGCCCCGTTACCGGCTCACCGTTCGTCGCGAGTTGGGCAAATCCGTTTGATGTCTGCCAACTGGAAATGTCAACATCGCTCCAGTTGAACGATTCCGACAATGCCGCGCCTTCCTTGATGAAGGTGAAACTGTCTTGCAGTGCGGTTGTCGGGAAGATGCCGACGTGACCGAAATATGTGTATATCGCCGCCGGTAAGCCTGCCGGAACCTGATGTGAGAATGGAACTGTCATATCCATGCCAGGAAAAGCGGTGAATTGCGGTTGAATCACGAATGGACCGAGCTCAGTCCCCATCGGCGTTTCAACAATCGCCCAGTACGCCAGCCCCGGAGTGGGGTAGGGCAGTCCGTAGACAAAATGAGCGTCATAGCTGAGTGTCCCACCACCTGCGGGGATGATGGTGTTAATACCGGTCAGATCCAAGTAAGATGAGATCGGTGAGGTTGCCGCCGTGTGATCGAGAATATGGAAATAGTCTTTATCGGCGAGGCAAACATAGTCGCCAAATCTGACTGTTTTGTATGCATGACCGGGGCTATCGAAAAAGCCAACCTGGTAGGGATTCGTTGGATCGCTGATATCAAGTACTCGCATACCTAGCAGGTTGTACGAAAGAAAAGCGTAATTGCCGAATAATTCAATATTCGTGGCTTCACCATACTGTTGATCAAATACGCCAACAATAAACGGTTCTGCCGGATTACTCACATCTATGATGTTCAGCCCGTCGGACATGCAAGCCTGATACACATAGTCACCACGCACAGCGACATCACTAGCACCATCGAGACCGACATCAAACTCGGTAAGAAGAGTTGGAGCAGCAGGATCGGAGACATCAATAATCATCAGGGAATTATAATGTGGTCTAGGACCGTCCCATGGATCTGCTAAATATGCGTAATTGCCCTGAACCGCGACAGAAGACGACCATCCAGGAGTAGCTCTTCCAACTTCAACGGGTTCGCTTGGATTGCTGACATCCATTATGTATAGCCCTACAGCTCCACATGCGACGTACAGAAGGTCGCCGGAAATAGCAAAATCATGGGCTGAACCATCAAGGCTGTCATACACAACTATCTCAACTGGAGCAAGTGGATTTGAGATATCCAGCACACAGAAACCGTAACCCGGAGAATGGAAGTCCAGATAAGCATAATTCTCATTTATAAAAATGGTGTGTCTGTATTGCATATCGTAATTGGATGCAACGAATGATTCTGATGGATCAGACATATCAATTATCTGTATCCCAGCATCATCATCAGGAATAAATGCGTAATTGCCAGACACGCCTACATCGGATACGGTACCGGTTATCAGGTTGTAATAGCCTATTTCAACGGGCAGGTAGGGGTCAGTTACATCAAAAACACGCAAACCGCCAGTGTCACCTGCGATGTAGGCGATTCCATCCGCGATTGCCATATCCCAAACAAAACCGTAGACATCATAAAAGCTGATCTGGACAGGTGCTGACGGATCACTGACATCTACGATGCGCATCCCGGCATAACCGTCACTTATGTATGCAAGATCATTCAAGATCTTGATATCCACAGCGTGTTCAGTGCCCCCGAACCAGCCAGCACCGACCGGTGCAGTCGGATCGCTGATATCGACGACGAACATTCCTTCAAAGTAGTCCACGACGAACGCGCGATCTCCAGACACATCCACCCCGCGCGAATCGCCGGGAGTGAGGTAAGTCCCAACAATCACGGGGGAAGTGGGATCGCTCACATCGATGATCAGAAGATCCCCATTTGCCATATAAGCATAATCGCCGGCAATAACGATATCTTCTGAGTCACCGGGTGTGTTCAGAGCACCAACCTGGATTGGATATGTCGGATCGGTAATATCGAGAATGCGGAATCCACCCGACCAATTCAGCTCGTAGGCATAGTCACCGTATACTGTTATGCCAACGGCACGAGCTGGAGTGTCAGATCCTCCGACTAGGATCGGCATGCTGGCATCTGAAATATCAAGGACAATCGTGCCGTCAATATCGACGGTTACATATGCAAAGTTCCCTTGAACGGCGATCCCAGATGCTTCCTGCAATGTCTGGTAATAACCGACTTCTACCGGCGCAGTCGGATCACTGACGTCCATGAAAACAACACCCGATTCCTCGGCGGCGATGCAGGCAATATTACCTCGCATGGCAATTCTGTAAGCGTCCCAGTGCATGTGCAGCGTGGATACGAGGTCAACATTGTTGCTCGGTTGGGTACTCGCTGCTGATGCGAGTAGCATCCCAGCGAGAATCGCTACGAATATCTGCCAAGATCGGATAGTAGACTGTTGCTTCATTTGATTTCCCCTTATCGGATCAGCAAGATTTTTTGTATTTCGTTCAACTCGCCTGGGGTGAACGCGTGCACGAAGTAGACGCCACTGGCGAGATCTGAGGCGTCAAATGTGAATGAGTGATGTCCTGAGTTCACTGCTCCATCAGCCAGAACTGCCACCTGCTGTCCAGCGATGTTGCTGACTGTCAGCTGCAGTTCTGATGCTATCGGGAGGATGACCTTAATTGTAGTTGATGAGTTGAAAGGATTGGGATATGCAGATTCTAATATGAATGAGTCTGGAAGCGCCACGCCTGTGACAGGTTCAATTGCATCACCAGGTGAGGATGCCGGTTGAGAGTCGACAAACTCGATTTCTCCGCTAGCGATCCAGTCTGCTGGATCGAAGTTGAAGCTGCTGCCATGTGTGACTCTCGCAGCGCCGAGCTTGTTGAAGCTGAACGAATCACTCAACTCATCATTCGGGTAATAGCCTAGATGACCGGTATACGTGTATTCGCCTGCGGGAGCGAAGACGGGGACGACTTGTAAGCCGCTCACCGTAACATTCATGAAAGGCGTTACTGTTAGGCCGCCCTGGAAATACAGGGGCACCAATATCTGTCCGCCGGGAATCAGAACTGATGTCCAGAAATCAACACCGGTAAACGTTCCACCGGTGTTATTCACCAATGTCACATCGTACAGTAGCACTCCGCCATCCGCAGGGATATCACCAGTCAGGTTGGTCAAGGTCAGTTGAGCTGGTGGAGTGGTTGCCTCACTGCAGTCAAACACATGCAAAATCTGTTCCGAGGTGACCAGTACGTAGTCGCCATAGGAAGTCACGTCAACAGTTGTGTTGACCGTCGTGAAAAAACCGGTCTGGTATGGTGCCGTGGGATCGCTGACATTGACCACTCGAAAACCGCCTGTTCGGTCTGTCAAATAGACATAATCGCCATCCAGTTGAAGTGAATAAGCTGTGCCAGGTGAATCATAACGTCCGACGAATACTGGATTCGTTGGGTCGCTTACATCTATGATTTCCAAACCAAAGAACCACGTGGTCATGTAAGCGTAATCACCTGCAACGATCACATTCTGCGCGTTTCCCGGTGTGAAGTAAAATCCAACTTCAGTCAACGCGCCAAGGTTACTCTTGTCAATGATTCTCAGTCCAGAGTGACCATCAGCGACATAGATGTAATCACCTTGAACAGCCAAACCACGGCAATCTCCGGGTGTCTGCATGGAAGTCACTTGGAATGGGGCATAGGGATTAGTAACATTGATCACACGAACTCCCCAGTATTCAGCGTAGTATGCCAGACCCTCCAATACAACGATATCATTTGCCCCCCAACCCACAGCGTCATAGTATCCGGTTGCTTCGATTGCTAATGGATCGCTGATATCGAATATCCGTAAGCCTCTGGAATTGTCACAGACATATGCGTAATCGCCATCGGTGACAATATCATGAGGTTCATACAGGATCCCGATGTCTGTAAAACTGCTGACTTCCGTTGGATTTGTAGGATCGGACAGATCCATGACGCGTAAACCGTCACGTTGCTTAGTCACTAGTGCAAAGTGATCCACAGTGGCGACGCTTTCAATTGCGTATTGAAGCCTGTCATAGCTTGCAATTTCGACTGGGTTGGATGGATTCGACAAATCGAGCACGCGCAAACCAGAATCATAATCTGCGAGCAGAGCGATATTCCCATCGATTGCAATGCCCATAGGCAATCCGGGTGAATCAAACGTGCCGATGATTGGTGGAGGCACGAGAGGATTGCTGATATCGAGAAGGAGTAGTTCACCAGCACCACCGCCGAGGTAATAGCAGATATCATCTTCACACTTGATCCTCATAGCTCCATGAGGCATATCGTATGAACCGATTGCAATTGGTGAGGATGGGACGGAAATATCATAGGAATGCAGGATACTCTGTTCGGTGACGACATAAAGTGTTTCATTCCAGATGGCGACCGCGTCAGATTCACCTGGGACAGGTATCATAATCACCACCTGTGGATTTTCCGGCATGCTGATGTCAATAACGCCCACTCCATCATGACCAGAAGTCACAAAGGCGTAATTGCCATGCAATTCTATATCCCGAATAAAATCAGGTTGGTTCATTGATGCGACCAACACCGGTGAAGGTGGGACACTGATATCGATCACATGGAACCCATATTGCCAGTTTGCCGCAAAAGCGTAGTTGCCAGAGATTTCCACATCGTAAACAGCCGATCCGAATTCAACAGAAGCTAGTCTGACTGGATAGGTAGGATCACTGATATCAATGACAGCCACCTCGTCATCCCAGGAATCTGCCACATAGGCATAAGTTCCAGCGATCTTGACCGTCCAATCGAGACCGGCTGTAGGTGAATAACCAAGCTCAATCGGCGACATCGGATCCGACACATCCATGATCACCATGCCGGTCTGTTCCACCGCCAGGTAAGCCAGATTCCCAACTTTGACAACGTCCCGCACGCCTTTCCAGGACATGTGATCCTGACCTACGAGCTGGATTCCGTTGGCAGGTTGTGCTGTAGTTGGTGTAGTGAACAGGAGCAAGCAAACAATCGGCAAGAACGATAGGTGATGTAGCCTGAGAATTGAGCGCTTCATCGTGATATCCCCCTGTAAAGCCATTATATGTTAAACGCAGACTTAGGTAATATGCTATAGTGATCTAAGATTCCTGCTACAAAGTAATCTAGTGAGATTGAGAAAAGCAAGAACATTTATGGGTTTACGCAAATAATTCGCCAAGAATACCACAGTATTTCTTCACCTCCGAGCCACAAAAAAAAGGGACACCAGCACAATGTGCGAATGTCCCTGCATAGGAATCGAAAGCATCCCCGGTTTCATCCACCTTCGCTAAAGCTTCGGCGGACAGGTCGAAACCGGGCTACAATAAAAGGGACACTTACGGAGTAAGTGTCCCTGAAATCACATTCAAATGCCTCGTACTAGCTTTCCTTCACCGCCGTGATGATCTCGTTGAACGCTTTCTTGCCGTCGTTGAAGAACATCAGCGCGTTCTCAGCGGCGAAGATCGGGTTCGGGATACCGGCGAAGCCTGGCGACAAGGAACGCTTGATCATGATGACCGTACGCGCTTTGTCGACGTCGATGATCGGCATACCTGAGATCGGGCTACCCTCGGTACGTGCGACAGGGTTGACCACGTCGTTCGCACCAATCACGACGCAAACGTCAATCGAATCCATCATCGAGTTGACATCATCCATCTCGAGTAGCTTGTCGTATGGAATGTTCGCTTCGGCCAACAGAACGTTCATGTGACCGGGCATACGTCCCGCGACAGGGTGGACGCCGTACACAACCTCAATATCCCACTTGGATTCGAGCAGGTTCGCGAGGTCACGCACCGTGTGCTGTGCCTGGGATACAGCCATACCGTAACCCGGCACGATCAACACTTTCTGCGCCATTTCAAGCATCATCGCGATCTCGTCACCGGATGTGCTCTTGACGTTCTTGTAGACTTCGTCAACGTCAACATCCTGCACCGATGATCCCATCGCACCAAACAACACGTTCGCCAGCGAACGGTTCATCGCGACGCACATCAAGTTCGTCAGAATGATACCCGACGCACCGACGAGCGAACCGGCGATGATCAGCACGGTGTTGTTGATCACGAAACCGGTCATCGCGGCTGCGATACCCGAATAGCTGTTGAGCAACGCGATTACGACCGGCATATCCGCACCACCGATGGAGAAGGTGAGCGTTACGCCGAGTAAGGCTGAAATCGCGACCAGCAGCCAGAACAGCTCCATTGGCTGCTCAGTAAAGGTCATCGTTCCCATGGTCTGCATAACGAGCATCACCCCAACCGCGACTGTCGCAATGGCTGACACCAGCTTGATCGCCTGCATGCCTGGGAAGACAGCTTTCTTGCCAAGCGTAAAGACTGCGGTTAGCAGGAGGAAGACGAGCGACAGGATGCCAAACAGGCTGAATTCGAACATCCAAGCGATGTATCCACCCATAGCGATGAACAGCAGCGCGACACCGAACTTCACCGCTTTCTGCCACGGATACAGCTTCCACTTGACGCCGAGGAATTCGGCGAGCTTACCGAACGCGATGTACGATCCGAAGAACGTCACCGAACCAATGAGTCCAGCGAGAACGGTTGCAATCGACATCTGGGTGAGGTTAATCGTACCACTCGCACCCTGTTCGAAGTATTTCACCAGCTCGGCAGCGGCAACGACGATTGACGCCGCACCACCGAATCCGTTAAAGATCGCGACCAGCTCCGGCATTGACGTCATCGCGATACGGATCGCGAGGATCGCACCGATGACCGCACCGATGGCCAGACCAATCAGGACGTATGTCCAGTCGAGCCCAAAATCTGGACTCAACACTGTGGCGAGAACGGCCAGCAGCATACCCACGGCGCCAGTCAGGTTTCCCTTGACCGCCGTACGGGGATGCGCCATTCCCTTCAATCCCATGATGAAGAGGACCGCCGCCACCACGTAGGCAATGTTGACTACACTCTGGTTAAGCATGTGTGCGGCCCCTTATTTCTTCTTAAACATCTTGAGCATACGATGGGTTACAAGGAATCCGCCAACGACGTTAATCGTAGCAAATACCAATGCAACCATCCCGAACGTTTTCGCCAGTTCTGGCGACTGCCCCATCGCCGCGCCCGCTGCGAGCAATGCGCCGACGATCGTGATCCCGGAGATTGCGTTCGAACCCGACATCAACGGAGTGTGCAATGTCGGCGGAACCTTCGTGATCACTTCGAACCCCACGTAAATCGCGAGGACGAAGACCGTGAGTAACATTACCAGGTCCATTATTCCTCCTTCGCATCGTTGGGTTGGGCTGGAGCGGCAAGCGCCGGCATGCCGAGGATATCACGGACACGCGGATGAACAACTTCGCCGTTGTTAACGACCATTGAACCCGCGTTGATCTCATCTTCCATATCGAGATTGAAGTTGCCTTCTTTGTCGATCAGGTGGAAGAGGAGGGTTTGGATGTTCTTGGAGTACATCTGGCTGGCGTGCGTCGCGACCGTCGAGACGAGGTTCTCAGGACCCATGATCTTCACATCGTGGACCACGATTTCCTTGCCATGCTCGGTCAGTTCGCAATTGCCGCCGCGCTCACTGGCGAGGTCAACAATAACCGAACCCGGATGCATTTTCTCGACCATGTCAGCCGTGACAATGACAGGACTCTTGCGTCCCGGAATCGCGGCGGTTGTGATCACGACATCGGATTCAGCGACGACCTTGGCCATCATCTCACGCTGCTTCTTGAGGAACTCTTCGCTCTGTTCCTTTGCGTAGCCGCCTTCGCCCTTGGCTTCGGACGTATCGAGCTCAACTTCGACGAACTTGCCGCCGAGCGACTCGATCTGTTCCTTGACTTCCGGGCGGACGTCAAACGCATGCACCACAGCACCAATACGTTTGGCCGTTGCGATGGCAGACAGACCGGCAACGCCAGCGCCAATGATGAACACCTTCGCTGGAGCAATTGTACCAGCAGCGGTCATCATCATCGGGAAGATCTTCGGCAGCTCGACCGCGCCCAACAGCACAGCCTTGTAGCCGGCGATGTTCGCCTGCGATGACAACACGTCCATGCTCTGCGCACGGGTGATACGCGGGACCAGCTCCATCGAGAAGAGGTTGACCTTCTTCTCGGCGAAGTCCTTCGCCTTTTCCGCGTTGCCTAGCGAATCCGACTGGCCACAGATCAACTGACCAGGTTTCATCCTGGCAAGGTCGTCCTTCGAGGCGTCTTCATCGCTACCATAAGAACGTACCTGAGCGATGATGTCCGCCTTCTGGAACACTTCGTCCCGGCTGGCAGCTATCGTCGCCCCTTTCTCCTCGTACACCTTGTCGAGGTGCCCGGCAGCGAATCCGGCATCCTTCTCCACGATAACATCAATCCCGCGCTTCTTAAGCATTGGGAGGATGTCTGGGATCAAGGCCACTCGCTGTTCGCCCGGGAACAACTCCTTGGGAACACCGACAATCATGACGATTACCCTCGGTATGGTTTATGTTTTAGGGTTTGTTTGGCGGATATACAGGAGCGGAAAGTAACGGATGGCCCGTACTTAATCAAGAGGTACTCCCGGAAGGTTGTTCCGTGAAACCCGCATGGGAATTGACCTGTAAAACAGTGCAGGGTTAGTTTGGATTAACAATTGGCGGAAACACACGGATCGCGGAGTATTAATGCCTTTTAGCACAGTGATTGATTTGCATGGAAAGTTCTCGCCTGTCGACCGCATATGGTTTGTAAACAGGCTCAGAATATCGAGAGATAGTGGTTGAGTTTATAAGGCAGTTATGAGAACTCTTTCGGAACAGGCTCTATTTCTTCCAATCGCTCAATATCTGCTGATTGAGTTCTTCAATGTTGGATGTTGGCGCATTGCAACTGCCAAGCTGACACAGGTACGCAGTGACTTTATTGTCCACTGCTTGCTTGTCACTCACGGTAGGAAGTAATGCCAACAGCTCGTCGGTAGGAAGATCATCTTCCATAGGAATCATTTGGATAAATGGGGCAAGTAAACGGTCAGCCGCTTTGCGCAGCTCGGACCGTTTCGGCAACTCAGAAGTAGGTTCCAGGGGACGGGCAATAACCAGTTCATAAAATGGACCGTCCATTAACAATGCAACATCAGCCCAGCCTGCCATTTCCATACCCGCCTTCTTGATGATTTCAGCATATGCTTCCAAATCGCCCCGGACCATGTTGATGTACTCGACATTGCCTTCTATCGAACCTAGTCGAAGAAAAACACGCAGCGTCATCGAGAGTCCGCTAGGCTCAACGCTGTCAACCAATTCGACCTGACGTCCGAGTGGTGCCTCAAAAGCGACAGGCGTATGATAGAACCCAGCGCTTTCATGACGGAATCGTTGTTGTAGAATCCCAGCTAACTCTAAAGCCCAGGCGAGATGATGCTCATCTCCGGTGGCAGAAAACAGATCAAGCAGTGCATTGGTCATAACCGCATAATCATCCAGAATCCCAGCGCCAGATGGAGTTCCTCCAGTCGATGATCGCGATAAAGTAGTGTGTCGCCAATGATTCGCTTTCAAGTATCTGGCAGATTTTTCCGCTGCATCCAGATACTTCTCATCACCAAAGAACCGGTATCCCTGTGCAAAAGCAGAGATCGCCAGAGCATTCCACGAAGTAACAATCTTTTCGTCACGGTTGGGTTGAACACGGGCAGATCGAATGTTATACAAATTTGGGCGGTATTTCTCAACCAGAGCTTTAAGTTCTTCGACTGGACGACTAGTTTTGCTGGCAACATCCTCATAGGGATACCGACGAGTGAGAACCGTTCTGTTGCCCTCGAAATTGCCCTCCGCAGTGACGCCAAATAGTAGAGCGAGAACTTGCGCATCAGTTGGACCGACTACATCACTTAGCTCAGCCAGGGTCCAGACATAGAAGGAACCTTCCTCATCGCCGCTGTCAGCATCGAAACTCGCATAGAAACCACCGTTTTCATCATTGTAGAACTCACTGAGCATGAAATCGAGTGTTCGTCGTGCAACTCGGCCAAACATCGCTTTATCGTCAAACACTGCGGCAGCTTCCAGATATAGTGACGCGAGTTGCGCGTTGTCATACAGCATCTTCTCGAAATGGGGAACAGTCCATGTCGAATCCACCGTATAGCGATGGAATCCTCCTCCGATATGATCCTGCAATCCACCGGACGCCATGGCTATCAATGCGTCACGAGTTGCTTTCGCATAGCGCTCATCACCAGTTCTACGATACAAGTGCAACAGCATTTGCCAGCGTAGCGGAACCGGAAACTTCATCGGTCCTTCAAAGCCGCCGAACAAATGATCCACCTTTTCGAGTGCACCTTCACCAATCTGTTTGATATCATCGAGATTGATGGATTCCGGACTTGCACCGATGGGATTACGTGAGATATATGCATACATCTGAGCAGCAGATTCATGGATCTGTTCACGGTTTTCCTGCCAGGCGTGGTTCAGCCGTTGCAGGAGGTCTAAGAAGGAGTGTGGGGGGTAATACGTACCGCCAAAGAAAGGTTTCAGGTCAGGAGTCAGCCAAACAGACATTGGCCAACCACCACCACGGGTCATAGCCTGGACAGCGTCCATATAGATTTGGTCAAGATCTGGACGTTCTTCGCGGTCCACTTTGATGCAAATGAAATGTTGATTCAGGTAGAAAGCGATTTCTTCATTCTCAAAGACCTCATGTTCCATCACATGACACCAATGACATGAGGAATAGCCGATGGAGAGAAAGATCGGTTTCTCTTCCCGTCTGGCTCGCAATAATGCTTCATCACCCCAAGGGTACCAATCCACTGGGTTATCCGCATGCTGACGCAAATAAACGCTCGCTTCAGATGCGAGACGATTTTTGTGCTTAACATGGGTGTTGACCACGTCTGGATTGGTCATAGCGGGCTCCGCAGTAGGGCCGGTAGCGTGCGGGAAGAAGAGGAGGAATAGACTGATCCAACCGAATCTTACCACACTCCCGGGTGTGAAAAGAACGGATATGAGTACAAAGTGGGGTGTGTGACGAAGGTGAGCAAGCGAAAAAGATGATCAATCGCACGTCTCGCGGAGTTGGTTGTACCAATCTGTTGATCGCTCAAACGTATACTCTTGCACATTGATACAACATCTGAGTTGAGGGAGAAGTCCCCATGATTCGTAGTCTTACAGCTTTCGGTCGCGCTGAAGTAGAAGAAAACGGTCAGCGATACAGTGTAGAAGTACGGAGCGTGAACAATCGGTTCCTCGATATTTCGACCCGGGTTCCACGTACTCTCCTTTCGCTGGACGCTGACATCCGCAGCATTGTGAAGAGCAGAATTGAACGCGGTAAAGTCAATGTTTTCGTTGAAGAACCACGCGAAGATGTTCAACGATCGCGACTCGAGATCGATATGACTGCGGCAACAGCATTGGTGGACGCACTCCGTGATGTTGCGAAACAGAATAGTGTTGCCGGTGATATTACGATCAGCGATATAGCGGCCAATCTGAGCATGCTGTCCGGCAGCGAAAATGAAGACCTCGCCGGCTTACGAAAGCAGCTAGTGCTGAATGGGTTGAAAGAAGCAATCGACAATTTTAATTCGATGGCCGAAGCCGAAGGGTCGAACCTTAAGGATGATTTTCTGAAACGACTTACTATTCTTGAGGAGTTATCCGCACAAATCAAAACGCGGTCAGAAGAGAACAAAGAGCAATCGTTGCAACGCATCCGTGAGCGCATTGAGAAATACATTATTTCTGATAAAGTGGACGACAGTCGCCTTGAACAGGAAGTCGCTTACCAGGTTGATCGCATTGATATCACTGAAGAATTGGTCCGTTTGAGCAGCCATATCGACTTGTTCAGAAAAGCGTTGGACAAAGGTGGGCTGGTCGGGAAACGGCTTAACTTCATCCTCCAGGAAATGAATCGGGAAGTAAACACAACGGGTTCAAAGACCATCGACGCCCAGATTGCTACTTGGGTTGTAGAAGCTAAGGAAGAACTGGAAAAACTACGCGAACAGGTGCAAAATGTCGCCTGATGTTCAGGGACGCGGACGCCCTATCGTTTTTTCAGCGCCCTCTGGAGCGGGTAAGACTACGATAATCCATGTTGTAATGGAGCGTCTGGATAATCTGACCTTCTCCGTTTCATCGACAACTCGTCCTCAGCGAAACGGTGAAACTCACGGCGTAGATTATGATTTCATTACTGCTGAACAGTTTCAACAAGCAATAGACGATGGCGATTTCGTCGAATATGAGAATGTGCATGGCAAGCTCTATGGTACCCGTGCTTCACGCATCAGACCGCTGTTGGATGCCGGAAATGACGTCGTTTTCGACCTCGATGTGCTCGGAGCTCTCTCATTGAAACGCCTTTTCCCGGACGCGTTTCTCCTCTATATTGACGTGCTTGACCGCGAAGTTCTGAAAGAACGCTTGTTTGCGCGTGGACGTGAAGATCAAGAGGAGATCGAACATAGATTGACTCGTTACGATCTTGAACGTGCGAGGGCTGATCAGTTTGACCGGATCATCATTAACGATGATTTGAACAAGGCAGTCGAAGAAACAGTCCAAGCGGTCCAGGAAGCACGGGGATAGACAGTAATTTCCCTTACCTGATGTCGTGATTTACCCTTTGGAGGTAGTTGCATGGCGCACGAGATGTTCCTTGCTGAGGACTTTTATACACGCGGAAATGGTATATACGAGACCATTGTCGCGATTGCAAAGCGTTCCCGTCAAATTGCGGAAGAACATCGCAAGGAGATGGACGCGTACCTGACTCAGGTCGGGATGCTCGAAGAGTTTCAGGACGAAGAGGAAAGCGCGTTGGATGAGATCGCAATGATGCGGTCTGAACCCGTGTTGCAGTTTGAAAAGCCATCCGTCCTCGCCTTGCGTGAGATGATCGCTGACAAACTGGAAGTGCGCTATCCTGAGAAGAAAGAACCTGAAGTAATTGAGGTTGAGGAAGTGGACCAAGCTTTGGCAATGCCAGGTAAATTAGATTTGTCCAGCCTGGAAAACGACGCTGAAGCTGAACCACCGGCGCCTATACCATCAAAACTGGATCTAGATGAGTAACCTCGATTCCAAGACTGATTCCTTGACGCGCCGAGACCTTTTATCTCGGCGCATTCTCGTAGCGGTTACGGGTGGTATCGCTGCCTACAAGACCGTTGACCTCGTTCGCCGTCTGCTGAAGCGTGGTGCTGAAGTACGCGTGATTATGACCAAGTCGGCTACAGAATTCGTTGGTCCGATAACTTTCGCAGCGATCACGGGTGAAAAAGTTGGTCTGACCATGTGGTCGGATGATGGCGAACCGATTGTCGATCACCTCGATTTCCCACACTGGGCAGAACTCGTTGTTATTGCGCCAGCAACTGCCAACATCCTCGCCAAGATGAACCACGGCAGAGCGGATGACCTTGTCTCGACCGCCTTGCTGGCAACAGAATGTCCGATTCTGATCGCGCCTGCGATGAACTCATCCATGTGGAACAATCCTGCTACACGTGAAAACATGGTTGCGCTCGAACAACGGGGGTTTATGCGCATCGGCCCGAACTCAGGCGAAATGGCAGCGCCTGACGAAAAAGCGGGCAAGGGACGGATGAGTGAACCCGACGAAATCGAAGCGCGGATCGTAACGCATTTCACAGAAGGACGCGATCTGGCAGGCAAGACTGTGTTGATTACAGCCGGGCGAACAGAGGAACCGATTGACAAAGTTCGTGTGCTGACCAATCGTTCCAGCGGACGGATGGGTGTAGCACTCGCAGAAGAAGCGCACATGCGTGGCGCGGAGGTCATCTTCATTCACGGTGGGATGGATGTCGAACCGCCCATGGGTGCATGTTGCTATCATGCTCCAACAGCGTTGGAGATGCTTGACCGGGTTCGCAAGCACGCACCAGATGCGAACATTGCCTTGTACGTGGCCGCAGTATCTGACTGGCGACCCGCACAAGCTTTCGATGGCAAACTCAAACGCACCGAGAGTGAGTCAGACAGCTTTACCCTCGAGTTGGTTGAGAATCCAGACATCGCAGCCGAGACTGCGAAGCTGGTAAAAGGCATTGCCATAGGTTTCGCACTTGAGATCGAGGACGCGGTCAATCATGCTCAAGAAAAACTCGAGCGCAAATCGCTGGACGCCATTTTATTCAACCAGGATGACAACATTGGTGCGTTGGAAGGCGCCCTGACATGGATCACTGCGGATGAAACCGTTCCGCTCGGTCACGGCTCCAAGAGAGAACTCGCAGCGCGTGTTTTTCAACAAACCGCATCGCTGCTTGATCGTACTTGATTCAACATGTTCACAATTCGACCCTTCGCGTCCTGCGAAGGGTTGTCCTTCTCCGTATATTCCTCAGCTATCCGTCTTGTCTTAACTTGGCGTGTCAAATTCATGGACAAAGCTCTCAAGCGGGATGTCGCCCGGTATCTTAGCCAGAAGGCTGAACGTGATCTGTCGATGATTGCGTCCCCAGCCAATGGGGTGGAGGCCATTGATTCATCAAATGCTAATCAGGATCACCTGCAAGGGGCGAGTTCGGCACAATCCAATCAGCAAACCACAGCCATGGAAACGAGTGATCAGCCTATGGAACAAGTGAAGACCGAGGCCTCAGTGAAAGACAATCGCGGAGCACCAGAACCAGAATTCCAGACTGAAGACCCAACAACATTGATCGATCCATTCCCCAGCTATACTGAGCTGGGTGCATTCAAGGAAGCGATATCAGGCTGCCAGAAATGCCCGTTGGGAGCGACCAGAAATAAACTCGTATTCGGTGTTGGTGATCCGCAGGCGGACCTCGTATTGGTCGGTGAAGCGCCTGGTGCCGATGAAGATCGTCTGGGGGAACCGTTCGTTGGACGTGCGGGCAAACTGCTCGATCAGATCCTGGCGGCAGTAGAATTAAAACGCGGTGAGGGTGTTTACATCGCCAACATTCTCAAGTGTCGTCCGCCGAACAACCGCGACCCGCAAACATCTGAAGTACACGAGTGCGAGCCACATCTGTTGAAACAGCTTCAGTTGCTCAAACCGAAGTTGATTGTCGCATTGGGACGGATCGCAGCACAAACCCTGCTGCGCACCAACGAATCACTAACCCGGCTGCGCGAACAGGATTTGCAGTATCACGGTATCCCGTTGATCGTGACGTATCATCCGGCCGCATTGTTGCGGAATCCGAACTGGAAACGTCCGACCTGGGAAGACGTGCAAAAGATGAAGCGGATGCTCGACGAGATGAGAGGATAGTGACCTCAGGATGAACGAACGCGAAAACCAACCGGTCCGGCGGGAATCTACGAACGGAAACCCAACCGCGGATTCCGGCAAGATCCAGCCGCAAAGCTACGAGGCAGAACAATCTGTGCTCGGCGCGGTGTTGGTTGACACGACAGCGTTTTCGAAGATCGTGGACTATGTGCATGAGGACTCGTTCTACTGGCCGAAGCACAAGTTCATCTTCCAAGTGATGCAGGATCTGTTCAACAACAATGAGCCGATTGACCTGATCACTGTCACCCAAGCGCTGAAAGCCCGCGAACAGCTTGAAGATATCGGCGGTGACCTGTACCTCGACGAACTGCAGGATGCGACACCGTTTCCAAGCAACGTCGAGTTTTACGCCAAGGTTGTGCAGGAGAAATACATCCTGCGGACCATTTTCACTGTCAGCAACGAAACCGCTGAAAAGGTCTATGATCCGGACGCGGACCCTGAGATCGTGCTTGACGACGCAATCGCAAATTTCTTCGATTTGCAGAAATACAAGGACAGGCAGGCTTACCGGGCGTTCAAGGACATCGGTCATGAAACGATGGAAGAGCTTGACCGAATCTCGCAACGAAGCGGTCAGCTCACCGGTATCACCTCAGGGTTTAAGGCTTTGGATAAATTGACTGGAGGATTCCAGTCTTCTGACTTGGTGATCCTGGCAGCTCGTCCATCTATGGGTAAGACAGCGCTTGCGTTGAGCTTCGCGTTGAATGCGGCCATCCACTCAAAGTTGCCAGTGGGAATCGTATCGTTGGAAATGAGTGCAAAGCAGATCGCGATGCGCATGATTTCCAGCTATTCAAAAGTGCCGTTGTTCAAAGTTCGGCAAGCCAATTGGACTAAGGAAGAGGGCCGTCGAATTGGTAACGCCGTTGGAAAGCTAAGCGAACTTCCAATTTACATTGATGATACGGCATATCAGACAATCACAGATGTTCGAGCGCGAGCCAAACGCTTGAAAATGACGTATGGCTGTGAATTGATCATGTTCGACTATTTACAGCTAATGCAGCCCCCAAACCGTGTCGAGAGTCAGCAGCAGTTTATTGCAATGGTTTCCCGTCAGCTTAAGGGACTCGCCAAAGAGTTGGATGTTCCCGTTGTCGCATTGTCGCAACTTTCGCGTGCTGTGGAAACACGCGGAGGCAGCAAGAAACCAATTCTGTCCGATCTGCGTGACTCAGGGGCCATCGAGCAGGATGCTGACGTAGTCATGTTTATCTACCGGCAAGCGTATTACGATAAACTGGAAAGCAAATCGGAAGAAGAGCTGGACAACACATCCGAAGTGATCATTGCGAAGCAGCGTAACGGTCCGACAGGTGTTGCACAACTAACTTTCCTGCCTGAATATGCGACATTTACAGACAAGGAAGGTATCTTCAGCGAAGAGAATATTCCCGTTGAAACTGGGAGTACAGAAACACCGTTCTAGTCATGAATAACGGAACAGATCAACTAGTCGAAACTTCCGCGATCATCAAAACATTGGATGATGCGCGAGAACGTTTTTCCCTCGTGATGGAAGCGAAGGCGAATCACAACCTCTCTACCCAACACCGCGCTCTAATCGAAAAAGCGTTTGATTTTGCTACCGAAGCGCATAAGGGACAGACTCGTATCTCCGGTGAACCATATATCGTTCACCCCTTGGAAGTCATGGCCGTGCTGTCTGAGTTAAACGTTGACGCGACAACACTGATTGGTGCACTACTACACGATGTGGTAGAGGATACAGGTGTTACCGTTGATGACGTGGCACATGAATTTGGCCCCGTGGTTGGTATTCTTGTCGAGGGGATGACGAAGCTGGCTACCCTCAGTTATGATAATCGCAGCAATGAGGAACGGCAGGCCGAATACTTCCGCAAGATGTTGCTTTCAATGGCGTACGACCTGCGGGTTATTCTGATTAAGCTTGCCGATCGTCTTCACAATATGCGTACTATTGACTTCCTGCCTCCTAAAACCCGGCAACGCATTTCAAAGGAAACGCTTGAGATCTATGCTCCGCTCGCTCACCGCTTCGGTGTAGGGATGGTCAAGTGGGAACTGGAAGATCTGTCGCTCAAAATTCTCGATCCCGTTGCTTACCGTAGGATTGCTGAACGAGTATCCACGCGGCGGGAGGAACGTGAAGAACAAATCAATCAGTTCATCGCACCGTTGAAGGATCGGCTTGATAAGGATGGGATCGAAGCAAAAGTCTTCGGACGTGCAAAACACTTCTACAGCATCTACAATAAAATCCAGCGTCGCGGAAAATCATTTGAAGAAATCCTCGATCTGCTGGCTGTGCGAATTGTCGTGGATGACCTTCCCAGTTGCTACCGCACGCTAGGCGTGGTCCACGGCATGTTCACCCCAATCCTCGAACGTTTCGGTGATTATATCGCGACGCCAAAAGCCAACATGTACCAGTCGTTGCACACCAAAGTGATCGACAAACAGGGTCATGTTGTCGAGGTTCAGATCCGTTCGATAGACATGGATCTCGTTGCCGAAGCAGGGATTGCTGCACACTGGCAGTACAAGGAAAAAGGTGACAAGCACCCAGGCAAGGGAAAGAAGAATGTTGATCCTGTCCTGGTTGAATATTACAACTGGCTTCGTCAACTGATCGAGGGTTCCAAAGAGGACGATTCCAGCGAAGAATTCATGCGTATGCTGAAGATTAACCTCTTCACGGATGAAGTCTTTGTGTTTACTCCACGCGGAAAATTGATTCAGCTCCCGCGGGGATCGACACCTGTTGATTTTGCATTCGCTGTACATACTGACATAGGATTAACCACCCTCGGTGCCAAAATTGACGGTAAGATGGTGGCGTTGGATACCGAGCTGCACAATGGTGACAACGTTGAGATCCTGACCAGCAACACAGCCAAACCAAATGTTGACTGGTTACGATTTGTCAAGACGCATCGTGCACGTGCCAAGATCAAACGTTTCTACAAGCGAGCTCATTTCGAGGAGTCTGTCGAACTTGGCGAGATGATGGCTAAACGTGAGTTGCAGCGCGTAAAGAAAAAGCCATCAAGCAAGGAACTTCTTGAGCTGGCTAATCGTCTTGGTCACAATGACATTGAGAGCCTGTGGGCCGCGGTAGGCGTTGGTGATGTTACTGCAAAAACCGTTGCCGACCGTTTCGCAAGCATGAATGGCAACGAAACGACGACCACCAAGGCTATCAAGCAGTCCAAATTGAGACTGGGGAAATTATCATCATCAGGAGTGCGCATCAAAGGTACCAGCAACCTGATGACGACCTATGGCAAATGCTGTAATCCACTTCCTGGTGATCCGATTCTCGGCTACACGTCCAAGAGTCGAGGTATCATCGTCCATCGCAGTGATTGCCCTAATATGGGTGAACTTAGCAAGGACAAAGATCGAATTGTCGAGGTGGAATGGGATGCTGGCGTGAATGACACGTTCCCCGTCCGACTAAGGATTGTAACCGAAGATCGAACCCACCTGCTACGTGATATTGCCGAGGTATTGAGCAAACAGTCTGTGCTGGCGGTAGAGGTTAATTTGCGGACAGAAGGGAGCATTGGGATCGGCAATCTCGTCATCATGGTTCGATCACTTTCACACCTTTCCAAGCTTCGCAGCCGGATCGGAAAGATCCATGGAGTCGTTCAAGTTGAACGAGTCAGCGTTGCCGATGTTGTCTGAACTCCGTATGTTGTGAATACTTAATAGCTAACACTATTTCCTCTAACATCCAACATGGGGGAGGATGTGTCATGAGAACGTACATCAAGCGTGATGTCGTTGACGAAGTAGTGGAGCGAACCGGAGAACGGCCTGAAATCGTGATTGCCGTAGTGAACAAGATGTTTCAGTCGCTACGCATGATGATGACAGAAGATGACCATGAATTGCGAATAGAGATTCGTGATTTCGGAGTCTTTGAGGTTCGCAAGACAAGATCTAAACCGCATGCTCGCAACCCGAAGACAAATGAAATTATCTTCGTTCCGGCGCGTCGAAAGGCGCATTTTAAACCAGGAAAAGTGTTGCGCAATGCACTGAAAGTACCCCTTGACGAGCTCCAGAAATAGTACAGATTTCGGTAGCATCCTGGCCCTTGATTGGGGAACTGTCCGCGTTGGTGTGGCATTGTCCGATGCTGGTCGTTCTCTTGCCTCGCCCTACGATACCTTTCCAGCTAAACCAAAACAACTTCTTTTTGAAAAAATCAAAAAGGTCATTAAAGCCGAAGAAGTCAGCAGGATCATTGTTGGCTTACCGATAAACATGGATGGAAGCGAAGGGGGCAGTGCGAAGAAAGCGCGAGAATTTGCTACTGAAATCGAGACTGAAACTCGCCTGGAAGTAATCTGCATAGACGAACGCCTGTCCAGCTTTGAGGCCGAGCAAACTCTGATATCAATAGGACGGAAACCGTCCCGCGACAAAGGACGTGTAGACAGAGTCGCGGCCACTCTCTTTCTTCAGGAGTATCTGGATAGCCTGAAACATGCTCAAAACGACGATTAGTTAATTCACGAATCTCCTTCCCCAGGATGAATACGAAACGTGATCCAAAACCTTCATCATCCCCATGCCACCCGTGAAAGGCAATTATTAGCCGCATTTAGCGGAATGCTGCTGATATTGGCAACCCCGCCAACACCTTTGCACTTTCTCGCCTGGTTCGGGCTGGTTCCGTACTTCAAAGCGCTGGAGTATGCTACGTCACGGCGTGAAGCATGGAATCTGGGTTTCATCTTCGCCGTCATCTGGCACGTTGGTACGAGTTACTGGATCGCATGGAACAGTGGAACTATCCTGATCGTCAGCATAATTTCGGCGATAGGAGCAATTCTAGTTCTATCGTTATGGTATGGATTGCTCGCGGTATTCCATCGTTGGCTCACTGTCACTTTCGGGTCGTGGGCTCATTTCCTCGCGATCATTCTTTACATGGCAAGCGATGTTGTAGGGCAGTCGGGAGACTGGTCGTTTCCATGGATCTCATTCGCCCTGACACAGGGCATGTCACTGCCTATCCTGCAACTGGCGTCTATCGGCGGAAGCATACTGATCACTGGATGGGTAGCCTTTCTCAATGCATGTCTCGCCATTGGTGGACGACGATGGCCAAGTTTTGTGTTGGTGATCTTGCTTATCAGTGGAACATGGATCTGGGGCTACCTTAGAGAGGCTGAAGTATTCGAACAGTCGAATGGAACACAATTGGCCACGGTGTCCATGATTCAGGGAAACATTAATCCGGAGTACAAATATCAACTCGGCACATATTACTCGCTGAACATGTATGACGGATTGAGTTCAGCAAATGTTGATGATGAAACGGATCTGATTATCTGGCCGGAAAACGCTGCCCCGGTCTACGTTGAACAGGATTACCGCTGGAGACGCCAGCTTCAGCAGTTCGCAGATCGGGTCGATGCTTCGCTGATTACTGGTGGACGGTATGCTGAATTCCATGATGATAATTCACGCACACCATATAACGCTGCATTTCTGATCAATCCGCAGGGCAACCAGAAGTTCAACATTTACAAAAAGGTTTACCTCGTGCCGTTTGGGGAGCGAGTCCCGTTCCAGTGGATCCTGCCAATGCTCGGTAGTCTGAACTTTGGACAAGCTGAGTTCGCTGCGGGTGAAGACATTATCACCTGGCCTGTTCCAATTAATGATGACTTGATCCGCGTCTCACCCCTCATTTGCTACGAAGCGATCTTCCCGCAAGCGGGATGGAAGGCAGCGCACAAACAGGCGGACCTGTTGGTCAATATGACTAACGACACCTGGTTTACCGGAACTGGTCAGCAAGTTCAGCATCTCCTCCTGAGCCGGATGCGTTCAATCGAAACTGGACGCAGTCTCGCACGCGCGACGAATACTGGTATCTCAGCATTTGTTTCTCCGTCCGGAAGGATCATGAAGACTCTGGGCTCGGACCTGCGTGGAGCAATCACCCACACTGTGGAAACGCCCATTGATACTCCCTATATCCAAGGAGGGTGGAGGCTCAATTCGGGAATGCTATACGCTGCGGCCGTCCTGCTGCTTGTCACAGCCGTTGTCTCATTGGTCCAGAGGAAAAGGCAATGAAGTTATACCGTTTGCGATATAGTGCGATTCTCGTGCTTTTGTTGGTGACAACATCGCTGGGGATTGAAACATCAAACTCTGAATGTGACTCCCGATCGAGGGAACTTTTGCCCATCTGTGACACTGTGTTCATAAGATCTGAATTTCAGGTTACTCGTCCACTGATACCGGCGATTTCTGCTCAGAGTATGAGCAGTGTTGCACCTCAGACCATGATGAACAAAATGTTGATGGTGGAGGAGGCCCGGGTTGAGTCTGAGGGTGATAACCCGACATATTGGCGCATTCTGGCGCCTGTTCTGATTACGGTGGCGGTTGGAACCTCAACGTGGCTGTTGTTTACGATTCGGAGTGGCTGAATGAGAAGGTATGGATTGCACATAACACTGCTGGTTATTTTGCAGATAGTTCTGATGTTGACCCTCGGATGTTCACGGGGTAGAGGCTATGATGATCTGTCGATGGAAGCATCATGGGAAAAAATCAAGAACTATTTCGAACGTGAACGTTATCTTGATTCGTCTGAACACCTCGAGATCTTCCTGATCAACTACGCGGGATCAACACTCTCCGACTCCGCGCAATACTTGCTGGCAGAAAGCCATTATTTCATGAAAGAGTACATCATTTCCGCCAGCGAATATGAGAAACTCATGGTGCAGTACCCACGTAGTCCGCTGGTTGCACAGAGCGAATATAAACTGGGCTTAAGCTATTATGAGTTATCCCCCAGCTATCATAAAGAGCAGCAATACAGCACTAAGGCAATAGAGATGTTCCAGTTGTTCGTCGAAGATTTCCCCAGTAGCTCACTGGTTCCTGAGGCTGAAGAGCGCATTCAGGAGCTACGGACAAAACTGGCGAAAAAGGAGTTTCAGGCTGGCAAGCTCTACCACCGAATGACTGAATACGAAGCGGCACGAATGTACTATCAGTCTGTCCTTGATGATTACTACGACACCGAGTATGCTGAGGATGCGCAGCTACTGAAGGCAGACAGCTGGGCTGACCAGAAGGAATGGATGGAAGCCCAGGCTGCCTATCAGGCGTTTCTTATCCGATACCCGGAGAGTGAAAAAGCTGACTATGTAACTGAGCAAATTGAGATCGTGAAGAATCGGCATCAGGTAGAACTGGAAAGAGCAGCCGAAGGCGATAAACGCGGTATTCTAAGTATTTTCGATCCCACGGACGATGACTGACCGAAAGCAAATCGGACTGTTTGGTGGGACATTTGATCCGCCCACCATGGCGCACCTGCTCGTTGCCGAATGGGTAATGGATGTGCTGAATCTGTCAGAAGTCTGGTGGATGCCTGCATGGGTGAATCCTCTGAAGCAGGACCAAAAAGCTACAGATCCAAACCTTCGCTTGAAGATGTTGCAACAATCCCTGAATGAACATTCACAGTTTGTCGTCAGAGATGACGAAGTCATGCGAAGCGGGCCCAGCTATACGATTGATACCATCCGCGATTTGCAAAAACAAAATCCAACACTTGACTTCACTCTGATCCTGGGTGCTGATTCAGTTGCGAACTTCACCAGGTGGAAGGAGCATGTGGAAATCGTGAAGCGTGTTGGTATTGCGGTCGTTGTCAGACCCGGATGGGACATAGGTGAGATCCCGCAACACCTTCACGAAAAGATCCAAACGGTCGAGTTTCCGCCACTTCCCATTTCATCTACACTCGTTAGAGAACGGATCGCTGAAGGAAAAACCGTCCGTTTCCTAGTTCCCGAGACAACGCGTGAGTTCATCCAAGCACACGGACTGTATCGCTAGAACAGTACCACTTCTTATACCCGCGCTTCACTCCCAAATTCTCATATTCTCGTGCTGACAATTACGGCATCCCTTGCCGACTGCCGGAGCATCTTGCCCCGATCCTCAACCAGACTTCTCAGCTATCCTGCTGTTTACCAACATGATACAGCTGGCATATGGGTTGCTTAGCCTCCTGTGGATAATCAGGAGACCCGGATGATTCGGGAATTGCTGTTCGACAACACTCATTTGCCGTTGTACCGAAACACCCTCGACGCCTACGCTGCACGGCACCGGGCGGTCGCCTCCAACATCGCAAATGCATCCACTCCTGGCTACATCCCTACCCGTGTCAGCTTTGAAGCACAATTGACACGAGCACTCGATAATCGCGGAAATAGCAACCGGTTACATCCGAACCACATGAGTGGGGAAGTGGACTACAAGCATGTCCGTCATGCG
The DNA here is from genome assembly GCA_964552465.1 of uncultured bacterium. GTDB lineage: Bacteria > Electryoneota > Electryoneia > Electryoneales > Electryoneaceae > BMS3BBIN04. Next base: position 130,300 of record CAZKGR010000001.1, on the reverse strand, counting down.
ACGTGGAAGGACATGGACGCTGCCACCGATAATGGAGCGAACGGTGTTGTTCCCGAGCGTGAGATGACCACCTTGCTCACCAACAACATGCATTATTCAATGGTTGCGAAGCGGGCGCAAGGCCTGTTCACAGCGATACGTTCTCTGTCGAAATTGAAGTAAAACGGAGTTGAATCATGGAAATTCGCGGACTCTTTTCATCAATCGATATCAGTGCGACTGGGCTCTCCGCAAACCGGCGACGAATGGACGCAATCGCAGAGAACATCGCCAACGTAAACACGACACGAACCGATGAAGGTGGACCGTATCGGCGGCGGATTTCCATCTTTCACGAAGACGTTCGCGACGCAAAAATCTATCGCATGCATGGAGAAGACCGCGGTGGAGTTGAGCTGGAAGCCACACGCGATGATCACATTAATCCACGCTACTCGCGGGCGAGCGCAACTGATTTTTCCGGCGTCCGTCATCAGGAAGTGCGTGATAATTCAACCCCCGATTTCTATTACGATCCTTCTCATCCAGACGCCAACGAGTTCGGTTACGTAGCCAGACCAAAAATCAACATCATCACCGAAATGACTGATATGATCGCAGCGACACGAAATTACGAGGCCAACGTATCTGCGATCGATGCTGCGAAGAGCATCGCAAAACGTGCACTCGAAATCTAAGGGGGTTATCCGGTGCACGTCGATTCACGACTTGAACATTTCACTGCACTGATTGAACAGCAACGGTCCCGTCAACCTGGAATCAGAACAACGGAACCGATTCGACCTTTGACACGCGAAGCAGGGTTCACGACTCGTCTGGAATCGACTCGAACAGCACAACCAGCTTCATCAGATGTTGCTGAAAGAGCTCGACTGGCGATGGCGCAACGCAATCCGGCGCTGGCAGCGAAACTCGAACGTGCAAGGATGTCACAGACAAACCAGGGTATTAGTGGAGCATCAGGCATCTCGCCAGCACGTATGAATCCCATCAGCGAACAGATTCAGGCAAGACAGATGACACCAGTTTCGAATGAACTATTGGCTGTTCCGAAAAGCCCCGTCCAGGCGCCTGGGCTGGGCATGAGCATTGATACATACGCGTAGTATTTTTAGAATACGGAGAAACGCATTATGGCTGATATTGCAGGTATAGGGGGAGTAATCCAGGGGCGATTCCCAAGTGAACTGCCGCGGCTGGGTGATCTACCAAATCTCAACAATTCGATTGACAGTCCTACTTCCCAAAATGTTCAGGGAACTGGATTTGGTGAAGCTCTTAGCGGGTTGGTGCAAAACGTTGATTCGGTGCAAAAGAACGCGCATGAAGCAACAAGACGATTGCTGACCGGAGAAATTGAAGATGTTCACCAGGTCATGGTGGCGATGGAAGAAGCGCAGACTTCTTTCCACTTGATGATGGAAGTGCGAAACAAGATCGTTGATGCCTACCGCGAAGTAATGCGGATGCAGGTGTAGGATAACGTATTTCTGTTCAGATACTTTTGTTCGAGCCAATCTGAACCAACGTAAAAAAGCATGGATTGACGTCGCATGAATGCCAGCGCAAACCCCGCGTCAATGCCGGGACGGATTGTAACAGTTTTCCAGAAACTGACCTTCACGCAAAAGGTCACGGTTTTAGGGGCAAGCATCGCCACAATTCTGGTGATTGGATTGCTCGTACGGTGGGCCAGTGCACCAGATATGGTTCCATTGTTCACCAACTTGCCTCCAGACGATGCTGGAAAAATCGCGCAGTGGTTGGATGAGAACAGCATTGAATACGAACTGGAGCATGGAGGATCACGTATTCTAGTTCCTCGTGCGAATCAGTATCACGCGCGTATCCAATTAGCCCAGGAAGGAATGCCGAGCAAACGCTCAACCGGATATGAGATTTTCGACGAAACTAATCTCGGGATGAGTGAATTTGTCCAGAAACTGAATTTCCGACGAGCTCTGGAAGGAGAACTGTCTCGGACAGTCACCTCGCTTGACGAAGTCGAAGAAGCTCGTATCCATATCGTGGTTCCCGAGCCCGCCCTGTTCCGCGAGAAGGAAGAAGAACCCTCTGCGTCCGTGACCCTGAGACTACGTGGTGATATCAATAGCGAGCAGATTACCGGAATATCTTACCTGGTTGCATCTTCGGTAGAGGGATTGGATAGCGACAATGTGACAATCATCGACAGTCGAGGTAACATTCTTTCAGACGTGCAAACGCGTGACCCGATGCTCGCAATGTCTAACACTCAGCTGCAATTGAAAAGTCAGGTTGAAAACGACCTGATGCAAAAAGTTGAGACGATGCTTTCGCAATTGCTGGGACCGGAAAAGTCGATAGTAAGGGTTTCTGTCGAACTGGATTTTACTCAAAGTTCAACGACCAGTGAATTCTATGATCCTGAGCGGGTTGCCATTCGCAGTGAAGAAATCAATGAGACCTCAAGTACTTCAAATGATCCACAACCGCTGAATCAGGTCGATCCGGCACAACCACCCCCAGCATCCACTGAAAACCAGACTGAAACCAACAATATCACCAACTATGAAATCTCAAAAACTCTAACTCAGGAAACACATCAAACTGGTGGTGTGCAACGTATCTCGGCCTCCGTGCTTATCGATGGTGCGTATCGTGAGATCGCAAATGATCGGGGAGCAGTGGAACGCACATATGTTGAACGATCTATTGAAGAGATGCAGAACATCGAGCAGGCAGTCCGTACCGCACTTGGTGTAAACGACCAGCGCGGAGACGAAATCACGGTGTTGAACATACCCTTCGAACAACCTCAACCTTATGTATCCACTTCAGGATTCATGAGCTGGTTGTCCAACAACTGGGCTACCATTCTGAGAAACTTGCTAATCGGCGGCGCGGTAATCGGGATCTTGCTCTACGTACGGAATTTGTTGTCTGCTTCGAGTAATGCCGCGCGAGATATGTGGGAACGTAAGATGGCATCCCTGCCGAGTGGACCTTCACCGATAGCCGCATTGCCTGGAATAACGGGCTCGGGCGGAGATGCCCTCGCACTGCCAGATCTCGATAGCGATATGCCTGATGAAGTCATTGAGGCAAACCAATTGCAACAGAGGTTGGTGGATTTTGTCGGAGAAAAACCTGAAGAAACAGCTCGTCTGCTGAAAACCTGGCTCGCGGAAGGGTAAATACAATGGCAGTTTTGGCAAAAGCTCCAAGCACAACAGTTGAGCATATATCGGGTTCGAAGAAGGCGGCCATCTTCCTTGTTTCACTCGGAGCGCATGCGTCGTCAAAGGTGTACCAATACTTGAGCGAGTCAGAGGTTGAACGTCTCAGCCGGGAAATCGCCATGCTCGATGGTGTTCCGAGTAACGTTTTGCATGATGTGAACCAGGAGTTCCATCAAATGGTGATGGCACAACAGTACATTGCGGCCGGCGGCTTGCATTACGCACAAGAAGTTCTCGAAGCAGCACTCGGTGAAGGCAAATCGCTGGAGATACTGAAACGTGTCGAACGAGCGCTGCAGGTGCGGGGATTCAACGTTCTGGAGAATGTGGATACTAACCAGCTCATCGCGTTTCTCCAGAAAGAGCATCCCCAGACTATCGCACTGGTCCTCACGCAGGTCAACCCGGTGCAAGCCGCAAATGTCCTTACTGAACTAAGTCCGCAAGTTCAAGTCGATGTCATGTATCGGCTATCTCAGATGGAACGAGTGAGTCCCGAAACAATCACGGCTGTCGAAAAGGTGCTGGAAAACCGCATCGACTTCAGCGCTGGATCGTCACAGATCGGTGGTGTTCAAACAGCCGCGGACATCCTGAATCTCGTCGGTCAAAGATTCGAGAAGAATATCCTGGCAGGTATTGCGAAAGAGAATCCAGACCTTGCCAGTGAGATTAAGAACCTCATGTTCGTCTTCGAAGATGTGGTTAATCTTGACGACCGTTCGATTCAGAAGGTGCTGCGTGAAGTGGACAACAAGGAGCTGGCGCTTGCCCTGAAGGCTGCGAGCGAAGAACTGAAGAGCAAGATTCTGGCAAACATGTCACGTCGTGCTGCAGAAATGATCGAAGAGGAACTCGACTTCATGGGTCCAGTCCGACTCCGCGAAGTGGAAGAAGTACAGCAGCGCGTCATCGACATCATTCGACGTCTCGAAGAAGAAGGGCAAATCGTAATCTCCCATGGAACAGAAGACCAAATGGTATAATCCCAGCCGCCGGACTTTGCTTCCCGGAGCAGGTCAGGCACTTGGCGAGGAACACGCGAAGCCTGCTTCCCGTACGCGTGTTTTGCGCGGGGAGTATTCCCTCGTAGAGGAAAGCGTTCTTATCGGTACGGACGAGTCGTCATTACCGAAAGTATCGTCTTTATCTCTGCGTCCTGTCGGTGCTGAAACAGCCGACGAAGTGCGAATCGAATACGACCCATCACAATATGGGATTACACGCATAGAAACTATGGAAGAACGGGAAGGTCGCTTCCAGGCAGAGCTTGATGATTTGAACGCCCAGCTCGAGACTGCGAAAAATGAGATAGAGGCAGCACGCGAACAAGGACATGAAGCTGGATTTCAGGAAGGGCTAGTAGAAGGAAAACAGACTGCGAAGGAAGAATTGCAGGCAGAAGTTGATGCAAAACTGAAGAAACTGGAATCCTTGCTCGAGACGATCGTTGCCGCTACTCGAGACTATTTCGGCCTTGCTGAACAGAAACTGGTCAAGTTCGCACTGATGATTGCTGGAAAAATAATCGGTGATGCTGCTAATGCACACGAGGGCATCGCAACTGGATTGGCAAAAGAGGCGTTGAAACAAGCTAACGAGAGAACAACTGTCAGCGTTCTCTGCCATCCGGACGATGAAGCAGAATTGCAAGCTGCTGAAATGGATTTGAAGACAGTAAGTGAGGGAATCCAGGAAATAGAAGTGCGCACCAGCCCGCATGTAAGCCGTGGTGGGATCATTCTGGAAACACACGGTGGATCTGTTGACGCAACCATTGAAACGATTTTGGAAGAACTGCATATCGCTTTGTTGGAAGACGAACCGCCAACAAACGAGGATTCCGCGTGATAGAAACCGCCGACATACTGCGAGCGATTTCACCGCCGTCAGTTGACACCTTGTTTGAGGGGTACACTGACCTGTTGGACAAAGCGCAGCCGCTCGTCCCACGAGGGCGAGTTGTGCGTGTCGTTGGTCTGGTGATCGAATCGAGTGGCCCGAATGCGTCTGTCGGTGAGATATGCGAAATCCTGGATCGAAACAATAGCAGGCGGGGGCTGGCAGAAGTCGTCGGGTTTCGAGATCATCACGTATTGCTCATGCCATTGGGTGAGTTGGCGGGAATTGCGCCAGGATCAATTGTTCGTTCGCTGCGAAGACCATTCACGGTGAAAGTAGGACCCGGACTTCTCGGACGTGTGCTCGATGGTCTCGGGAATCCACTTGATGATCGTGGACCTTTGGATACAGTCGCGCGCGTTCCAATCAGCGCAGATCCGCCTCATCCGCTTAAACGGCAGCGGATCACCAAACCACTCGCATTAGGTATTCGGTCTATTGATGGATTATTGACCTGCGGAAAAGGACAACGATTCGGCATATTCGCTGGATCGGGTGTTGGAAAAAGCGTCACTATGGGCATGGTTGCACGTAACACAGAAGCTGAAATAAACGTGATCGCGCTTATCGGTGAACGAGGACGCGAAGTCCGTGATTTCATCGAGCGTGATCTCGGCGAGGAAGGACTGAAGCGATCAGTTGTTGTAGTAGTTACATCCGATAAACCAGCTTTAATCAGAATCAAAGGAGCTATGTTGGCGACCGCGATCGCTGAGTCGTTCCGTGATAATGGTCTCGACGTGATGTTGATGATGGATTCGGTTACACGTCTGGCAATGGCTCAGCGTGAAATCGGCCTGGCAATAGGAGAACCGCCTACTACACGTGGTTTTACGCCATCCGTTTTCGCATTGTTGCCGAAACTGCTGGAACGATCAGGACGGAGTGACACCGGATCGATCACGGCGTTGTATACCGTGCTTGTCGAAGGCGACGATATGAACGAGCCGATTTCAGATGCCGTCCGTTCCATTCTGGACGGTCACATTGTGCTCAGTCGCAAGATGGCGACCGAAGGACACTATCCAGCTGTGGATGTGCTGGAAAGCATCAGTCGTGTCATGGCAGAAGTCGCGCCGGACGAATTGAAACGAGCTGCGAAAAGTATTCAAACCGACATGGCAGTTTGGCGTGAGAATGAAGATTTGATCAATATCGGCGCATACAAAGCGGGCACAAATCCGCGAATTGATCGAGCAATCAGCAAGCGAGATGCGATTGAGAATTTCCTGATTCAGGACATGAATGAGGGCGCAGATTTGCAAGGTACATGGGAGAGTGTTCAGGAACTGGCCAAATGAAGAAGTTTCGATTTCGATTGCAAAAAGTACTGGATACTCGAGAATCAGCAGAACGAGAAGCACAGCGTTTAATGGCAGATGCGTTACGGATATTAAACGAGTTGGAAATTAGAAAAAAAGAGATTGAGGATGAACTCAACACTGTATTGAAAGAACAGAAATCGCTGTTCAATGGCGGAACGAGTGCGGGCAAAGCGATGCAGCACCATCGCTGGCAACGTGAGTTGCAGAAACAACTGCGGGTGCAAGAAGAGAAATGTCTCGAAGCTGAACAGGTCGTTGCGAAACGACGGGCAGAGCTGCTTGAAGCCTCGCGAGAACGGAAAGTGCTGGAAAAGCTGAAAGAGAAGAAACGAACTGAACACAAAGCGCAAGACCATAAAGAACAACAAGCTACTTTGGATGATATCGGTGGTCGTCACACGTTGAGTGGACGCCGCACCGAACATGCATAGCCATTTGCCGGGTACAGATCATGAGCAAACTACAAATGATGATCCTCATTGGGGCGTTTGTCCTGGGCTGGGTTCTCTCGCTCGGGGGAGCATTGATCTTTTTGAAACCCGAGCTCGACCAGAGTTTTGTGGATTCACTCGCGATGGTTGACTCGCTTGAGCAAGCTGCGAGAGAAAGAGGTCTGGATCTGACACTGGATTTATCAGGAGCGCAACCTGTTCGAACTGGTGGACCCTTCATGATGCCATCCGGAGATGGAACTGAAGATGCAGCGCCTACAGCTGAGATCGACGGTCAGGTGAGTGGTCAAGATGCTACGCTGGCACTTATGGACAGCGTTACTGCTGCCAGAACAGAACCGTTGCAGACAGAAGTTGAACAGGTACGAGAATTGGCGGAACAGGCCGATGAGCGGGCTGGTGAGCTGGAGAATCTGCTCGCCATGCTTAGTGCTGATGCCGACAGCATTGATCAAGCAAATGCCAAAAGACTAGCAAAGATTATTGAGAGTATGCGCCCGGATGATGCAGCTGCGGTGATGAACGGACTGGGTAGTCGTACATCAGCTCGACTACTGATTTCAATGCGGCAAAGATCGGCAGCGAAAATCCTCTCTTCAATGCCGCGTGAACGTGCTGCGGAAGTCGCCAGATACTTGTCTCAAGCATACGAAAAGAGCTCAATCTGATGGATAACCGTCTCGACACACAGCAAAATGGTGCGCCGTTACAGAATGAGCTCGCGCTGAGATCATCAGCGCAAGCACAGCAACCAGGCCGTGCGTCCCGACCTGGGATGTTCTCACGTCTGCTGTCTGACTTCGGACTGAATAATAACCAGAGTGCAACAGCCTACGTTCGTCGCGGTGAATCAGTCACATTCAGCGGATTACCATTCTTTGACCAATTTGGAAACCCAGTCGATCCGAATGATCCGGGCACGTTTCGCAGAACGGAAGCTGGACATCGAGGACAACGGCCCGCGCAACGCGACAATCGCATGAACAGAGAGCTGATGCTAAGCGAAAACCATGGCACAGCTCAGCTGATTCCAGCATTCAGGGAACGTGCAGCAGAACACCTTCTGCAAACTGATGAATTAAGAATGGGAATTCTCAGTGGTGAGCTCGAGACGCCTGGCAATCGTTCGCATGTACTGAAAAAACAGCTCGAAGAAGAACGCAAGGCAAACGAAGGGCAAGATCCGAAACTGTGGCTGCAGGAAGTACGTGCTCACCTCGCACAATCACCGGATATTGATGCAGCCCGGTTAGCCGCTCATGCCGAAGCCATGAGCGATGCTGATAAGCAGATGGAGCGGACACGAAAAGAGCTTCGCAATCCGCTTGAACGAGATGTACAGCCGTTCCAGCCACCAACATATTCAAAGTCGAAGACGGGGCTCAAGGCAACCACTGACAAATCGGTTCAGACCAATCAGAACCGCGACGCTACCAATACGGCTGAACCGGTTACAAAAAACCAGAATCCTGCAAAAGCTGGTCAGTCGTCAAATGTCAGTTTCAAAAATGAAATGAGCGAAAAACCTGCGTTGAATGGTGCGAAAACGAGTGAACACAATGCACGAGTTGCCACAGAATCTGGAGCCGGACTACTAAGTCAATTGAGGGCTACAACAGGTGTTTCCCGATCATCAGGATGGAATGTCAGGACGCAGCATTCGGACGACGCCGAGTTGTCACGATCGGACCTGAGAACGGCTAAAGCAGTACCGCGTGTGACGGTTACACGCTCAAATGAAACGGCTGCTGATGTTCAGAAATCGCAATCACGTCAGGATCTTCAATCTCCAACATCGCGTTCAGCTCGGTTAGCGACACGTCCTGATACAGTGTTGACTGATCCAATGTTGAGTCGTGCAATCCATCGCGCATCTTCGCCGTCAGTCGCCGCATCAGCAGGTGGATCTGATCCATCATTGCCAATGCCAGAACTGGTCGCAAAGCCAGCTCCGGCTGCTCGATCAACGACGAAACGTGCTGCCCGGAATCGGGTATCAGCCATGCAACAGAACGGTTGGCATGTGCACACTCCAAATACAAAGAAGTCAATTACGACGGAAGCAAGCAGCTCTTCGCTGGCCAAAGATGCGCCATCAGAAAAAGCTCGTAAAAGGCGTGGAAATGTTGGGGCACAGAGGAAGCAAGCGAACAATACATCAAAGAATGTCGCTGGAAAATCAGATCATAAGGATAAGAGCTCAACGATTAGTGTTGCGGCAAAACCAAATCTGGTTGGAAATCTGGGAACTGCAGTTGCCGCGCGCGGAGGTCGGGCCATTCCCACATCAGCGCAAGGTTTACAGAACTTGCAGGAATTAATGCAGCGCGTTTCATCGCAAGCGAAAGTGTTGAAAGGGGATGGGATCATCCGGGTTCAGGTTCCGTTGAAGCCTGCGAAGCTCGGAAATGTGTTGCTGAACATCATCAGAAATCAAGGCAAGTACACTGTGACGCTGACAGCTGAAAGGATGGACGCAGTTCGAGGTTTGGAACAGCAACTTCCAGCTATCAGGGAGCATCTGGCCAGTCAAGGCATTCAGGTAGAACGGATTGACGTTGAATCCGGACATGCACGGCAGAACGATGCAATGTCTGAACAGCAACGGCGTGAGTCTGCGGAACGAGAATCCAGCCGTGCCAATGAGCGTGAACGAAATACTCGTTCTCAACGGCAGGATGCAGAAACAGTCGATGCTGATGAAGACTCACGGCGTGGACCACTCAACACAGGCTTGGCGACCGTTGAGTATTTGGGTTGACATGAGCGGGGCAGATTCTGCCCGTTGAATGGCGAAGCGTTCCGTGCTCATGTGGCATGGGATAAAGAAAACAGGCTTTCACACGAAGAAACTGCCAAGGCATATGGTTTGCTGAAAACTTGAAGGGATTGTATAACAATTCCTGTCGACTTGCTTCAGGGGAGAGCGGTCGATCTACACATTCCCCAAGGAAAGGAGGTGTGCCCATGGCCGATTTTCAGCCTATTGACTCGTTAGTCGGTCGTACGGCAACGTCATTTGCGACCACGTCAGAACATGGTGAAATCGGAAAAGACGCGTTTCTGACGCTTTTGATCGAGCAGATGAAACACCAGGATCCGATGGATCCCATGGACACAAGCGAGTACACCGCACAATTGGCCCAATTCCAGGCATTGGAAGAGGCGCAGAACCAGTCCAATCTGCTTGAGCAGGGACTGCAAAGCGACTTCATCCTCTCGCAGGCGATCAACAACACGCTCGCCGGATCGTTGGTCGGTACTGAAGTCAAAGCGTACGGTGGACAAGTAAATGTGACTGACGGTGAGGCTAGTGACATCTCATTCGAACTCGGAACCATGGCTGAAGAAATCGAGATCAGTATCCTCGATGGTGATGGTAACGAGGTTCGCAAGATTCAGCTGGGACGCACCCAGGAAGGCGAACAGAGCACCGAATGGGACGGTAAGGACGACGCTGGTAACGATTTGGCAGATGGTAACTACACCGTTGATATCACCATGAAAGACGGTGATGGTGTCGAAACCACGATCACCCCGTACATCATCGGAACCATCGATGCGGTTCGTTTTACATCGAGCGGCGCGATGCTGGTGGTTGACGGTATCCAGATCTACTTCGGCGATGTGCTCGAACTGCGGAACCCGGACGGTTCAAACGATGATGGCGGCCTTGAGATCGCTGGACTCAAATTGAACTGGGGAGGGGATGGATGAACGTTGATCCGAAACGGATTCAGGCCAACCTGAGCGGGATCGGTCCGGTTCAACCCATTTCCACAACCAAACCAGCCGGAAAAACAACCGGTATCCCGGGCCAGTTCCAGGATGCTGTGCGGAAAGCTGCCAGCGTTAAGACGGATGAGATCAATGTCACCGTCAGCGCGCATGCCAGCCAACGCTTGCTGCAACGGGGTGTGATGCTCGATCAGCAGGATCTGCAAAAGATCAGCACTGCCATGGATCAGGCACAGGCAAAAGGGGCGAAAGAATCTTTGTTCCTGATGCGCGATCTCGCGCTGATCGTGAGCGTCGAAAACCGGACTGTGATTACAGCCCTGCAAGGACAACAAGCAAAGGAGAACGTGTTTACCCAAATCGACAGCGCAGTGCTGATCGATTGAAGTACAAAGTACTGAGTAGGAAGTACTTAGTACTGAGTGAAGTAGAAAGCAGCGTCTGATAGATCGTCTTAATCCGTTGCGATTCTTGAGATTCATGATGAGTGATTCGAGAGACGCTAGACGAAAAACGAGAGACGAAGGACTAGAGACGCGAGACGTTTAGAGTCAGGGAAGGCTGGACCTCAGCGAGGAGGCCTTGGTTCTGTGATCCGATTGACATGGAACCGTCCGACGAAATTCGGAACCCTGAGGCAAGTGGGGCAAAAAGCCCCAGATAAGGAGACCTTCTCATGCTACGGTCATTAAACAGTGGTGTAAGTGGTGTTCAAAACCACCAGATGAAGATGGACATTGTGGGTAACAACATCGCAAATGTGAACACGATCGGATTCAAATCCGGCCGAGGCAACTTCGCGGACACAATTTCGCAGATGCTGCGTCCCGGCCAGAATTCGCTGACCAACCGCGGTTCAGTAAATCCCGTACAAGTTGGCTTGGGTGTTCAACTGCAGTCCATCGCAAACAACTTCAACCAGGGTAGCCTGGAAGCCACCGGCTACGCAACAGATCTGGCAATTCACGGCGATGGATTCTTCATCGTGCAAGGTGGAGATTCCACCTTCTACACCCGCGCTGGTAACTTCACTCTCGACGCCGAAGGCCGGATGATTGCCGGTAACGGTATGGGCATTGTCCAGGGACGCATGGCGAACGAAGAGGGTGTTATCGAGAATCAGGCATTGACTGATCTGATTATTCCTCTCGAACAGAAAATCCCAGCCAAGGCGACGACGGAGGTGCAACTGTACAGTAACCTTGATGTCGACGCAACAGATTCAGATGCAACACTCATTGACGCAGCACTGACAGGCGTATCTGAAGTCAATGGTATTGCTGCGGATGGTTTGGGCGGAGAACATTCTATTCTCATCGAGGGCTTGCAAGCGCAAAACTCCTATGGGGAAAGCGATCCGGTAGATGGGATGGCGCTTGAAACTCTGCTGATTGACATTCCGGGAGTAAGCTCAATTGGTGACCTGACCATCACAGTTGATGAAGGATCTGACCACGAATCTCAGGTACAGATTATTGGTTTAGATGACACTTCAACTGTTTCTGATTTACTGAGTAAGCTCAACAGTCAGGTTGATGGAGCAACATTTGAACTGGACACAACAGTGCCAACTGCTGCATTCATCTCTGTCACACGCGATTATGCTGGTGATGGCAGTGAATACAATGTCCGGCTGGAAGACGCTGATGTATCCTCTGACCTGATCGCCGGGTTGTTTGCTACGAATAGTCCATTCGTTGACAGTGGGGTGGCAAGCACTCTTACCGCTACAGACACTTTCACCGATGACGCATCAGGAACAACGATTATCAGCAACCTGAGGTTTGTTCCAGATCCGCTGACCGGTTTGATGATTGAGCTTGAAGGATTGGGCGGTAGTGGTGTGACGATTCGCGCATCGGAAGGCTTCATGGCTGATGTTGACCCGCTGCTGATTCAAACTGATGTGACAGATCACACAACTTCGATTTCCGTTTACGATGAAAAAGGTGACACTCACAATCTGTCGCTGACTTTCACCAAATCTGCCATTCAAGATGAGTGGATTTGGCAGGCGGAAGTGCCTGATCCGGCTGTCATTGGTAATGGCTCGACGGGGACCGTCTCGTTCAACTCAGACGGTAGTCTGAGTTTGTGGAGTTACGATGGTGGTGCGGAAGGATTCTCATTCGATCCAGGCGCTGGATCAAGTCTGGTAACGATTGCGTTCAACGCCGGCGATTTCAACGGAATGAACGGAATCACCCAGACATCCGCTGGATTCTCGACAGCGGCCGTAGGCCAGGATGGTTACGCGATGGGAACTCTTTCCGACATCGACATCAACTATGATGGTAGCATCACTGGTAACTTCACCAACGGTGAAGAGTTGCTACTCGGAGAACTCGTCCTGGCTGATTTCACTAACCTGGATGGCTTGGAAAAAGCGAGTAACAACATGTGGTTGGCTAACGAAGTCTCAGGCGATCCACGATTAAGGTCTTCCGCAGATGGAATACAAAGTACCATTGAAGCCGGACGTCTGGAGATGTCCAATGTGGACCTGGTCAAGGAATTCACCGAGATGATCAAAGCACAACGAGGGTTCCAAGCGAACTCACGAGTGATCACGGTGTCTGATCAGATCCTGCAAGATGTCATGATGATGAAGCGTTAAACCTGACGAGTCAGGCGGCGGTTCATCGAACCGCCGCCTGATATTTCACCGCTCGAGAGAAACACACTCTGAGTGGCCAGGAGGTTGCATGATACATGTGAAACGATTGGATGATTCAGAGTTGATCATAAACTCAGATATGATAGAATTTATCGAACAAACGCCGGATACCATTATCACTCTCACAGACGGAAAGAAGATTCTGACGAAACAATCACCCGAGGAAGTAATCAACATGATAGTTGAGTTTCGTCAACGAGTGATGCAACCCATGACAAAGACACAATAGCGAGATAGCTTCATGGATATCGGGACGTTAATTGGTCTGCTGGCTGCCGCACTTCTGGTCATAGGTTCTATTCTAACGGGATCGGGAGTGAGCTTCTTCTTCAGTTTGCCATCGATGATGATCGTCTTTGGCGGAACCATCGGTGTTACCCTGGTCAACTTTCCGCTCAAGGACGTGCTGGCGGTAACAAACGTTGCCAAGAAGACTTTCTTCAGCCCTGTTGATCCACCTCAGGATACCATCGAAAAATTGGTGGAAATCGCTGAGAAGGCTCGTCGCGAAGGCATTCTCGCCATTGAGCGTGAACTGGACACAATCTCTGATGAATTCATGAGGCTCGGTATCCAGTACGCAGTGGATGGTGTTGAGCCGGAAATCATCCGCAGTATTCTCGACAGTGAATTAACGGGATTGGAAAGTCGACATAGCCAGGGTAAGAAGATCTTTGACAAGATGGGGGAATTCGCCCCGGCATTTGGGATGATCGGTACCCTGATCGGACTGATTCAGATGCTGTCAAGCCTTGATGATCCGTCGAAGATTGGTGCGGGTATGGCCACCGCCCTCGTTACCACGTTATATGGATCGATGGCTGCAAACATTGTTTTCATCCCTATGGGTGGGAAACTTGATGTTCGTTCCAAGGAAGAATTACGGCAGAAGGAAATGATAATCGAAGGAATTCTATCGATTCAGTCCGGGGATAATCCAAGGGTCGTACGACAGAAGCTGACTACGTTCCTGCCCCCAGCTGTGCGCATTACCGAGGAAGAGGCTAAGGCCGCAAAAGCCGGGTAAATCATGGCTAAAAAGAAATGCCCAGAAAATGAACGTGGTGCACCTGCCTGGATGGTGACCTACGGTGACATGATGACGTTGCTACTGGCGTTCTTCGTGCTGATCGTATCATTCTCATCCACAGAAGTCGTCAAATTCAAGGCAGCTATGGAAAGTGTGCGTGAAGGATTGGGCATCTGGCCAAGCATGAATAGCCCGATGCCGAACGTTTACCTGAGAAATTTAGAGGAACAACGACAGCAGACAGATGCTGTGATCGAAGAAGTTGAAGAGATGCAGCAGCAGGATTCAGCACTTGAATTCATCGAAGTTTACAACACTCCGCAGGGAGTTCGGTTGATACTCTCAGATTCACTCTTGTTCAACAGTGGATCATCAGATTTGACTCCCGTTTTTGAGGGACTGCTCCTGCGGATAGGAGATATGATCCAGAAACGCTCGTTTGATGTGATCCGTGTTGAAGGACACACTGATAACGTTCCAATCAACACGCCTCGCTTCCCCAGCAACTGGGAACTCAGCGCTTCGCGAGCTGTCCAGGTTGTGAAATATCTGGTGGAACAAGCGAATATATCTCCCGAAAAATTAAGTGGTTCTGGATACGGAGAGTATCGTCCACGTGCAACTAACGACTCATCGCCGGGACGGGCTAGAAACAGAAGAGTTGAGATCTTTCTCGAATTCGCGGAATCGCAGGGATCACCTGCTGCGGTCGCTGAGGAGCAAACCCCATGAATCAGGAAAATCCAGAAGTCGAAGATGTCGATATTCCAGCAGGTGAGATGGAAGAGGCTGAGGGCGGTGGTGAAGAAAAATCACCACCCAAACAGCTGAATATGATAATGTTCATCGTGATGGTGGTCCTGCTGTTTGGATTTCAAACCACATCTTCAGTACTAATCGTCGGGAAGATGTACGATTCAAATCCATATTTCCCCGGAAGACCACCGGTTGACAGAGAAGATAACCTGTCGGGATTGATCCATACACTTGAAGGAATCATTGTAAATCCCACTGATTCTCGAGGCAAAGTTCTGCTTCTGGATATCGGGTTTGAGACCGGGAGTGGAGATGTTATCGCTGAATTGGGGACGCTGGAACCCTTATTGCGAGACAACATCAACACCTTCCTATCAGCTCAGAGATTACCTGTGCTGACTGATATCAGCATGCGCGAGAAGATTCGAGACAAGGTGATGGAGATTGCGAACTATCACCTGACAGAAGGCAAAGTTGGTCGCGTGTTTTTCATTCGCTATGTGCTTCAATAGTTGACATGGTACTGAGATGAACAAAATACTCTCACAAGACGAAATCGATGCCCTGCTAAGTAGTGTATCCAAGGGTAAATCGTATGATTCGCTGGAGGCGGATCAACGACGAGCGGTTACCGTTTACGATTTCAAGCATCCGGATCGAATCAGTAAGGAACAGATTCGATCAATGCGCACCATTCACGAGAATTTTGCGCGACTATTCGCGACCTTTCTCTCGACGAACATGCGTGCCCTGGTAGATGTTAACGTCATCTCCATTGACCAGGTTACGTACAGCGAACACACGATGTCATTGTCGATGCCGTCCAGCCTGTATCTCCTTGGTTTTAAGGATATGGAAGGCAAGGCTGTCGTTGAAATCAGCCCGCAACTCTTATTATTCATAGTGGATAGATTGTTGGGAGGATCAGGGGAGACCGAGATCGAGGTTCGGGAAATCACATTGATTGAGCAGAACATTGTTCAACGCATTATCACAAACTTGATTGATACTTTGAACGAAGTCTGGTCGCAGGTATTTCCACTGAACTCAAAATTCGATGCATTTGAGACTGACCCGCAGTTCGTTCAGATCGCACGGTCAAGTGAAACAATTGCTATCATATTTTTTGAAGTCAAGGTTAGAGGCGCCGTGTATCCAATGAATATTGGATTCCCGTATTTCGTCCTCGAACCAATTCTGCAGAAACTCTCGGCGCAGACCTTTTTCACGACTGCCAAGAAGTCATCCGAGAGTGAGACGAAAGAAATGGAAAACCGTCTGAAGGCGACCAGTATTCCACTGACGGCAGTTTTTGATGAAACAGACATCCGGATCAGCGAATTTCTTGCACTGCAGAAGGATGATATTATCCGTCTCGACAAGGAATTAAAGGAAGAGCTCCTGCTGCGAATTGGTAAACGCGTAAAGATGTTTGGAGTACCGGGAAAGTCTGGCAGGAAGATGGCGGTTAAAGTGACTCGTCAGATTTCACCAGATGAAAAACTTACCCTTGAACCATAGAGGCACTCATGGCAATTGATCCTGTTTACTCGGCTGTGTTGGACAAAGCGCTGGAAGTTGTTATCGATGTTCTGCGCCCCATCCTGAACCGAGACATTGACATCAAAGTCAACGAAATCCAGGAAGCGTCTATAGCTACACTGGAGAGCAATTTCGATGATGATCTTGTCATGGTAGAAGCTCACATCACTGGAGCTATTGAAGCCAAACAATACTACTTCCTCAGCAAAAACCTCGCCGCAGCCATTACAGATCTCATGGTAATGGGTGATGGTACCACCGAATTCAATGAGAGTGAATCGCTGGACGGAGTAGCTGAAGCGGTCAACCAAATTGTTGGTTCTCAAGCAGCCCAGTGGGCTGAAGAGCTGAAGACTGATTTCAATCCGCTGGGTGCTTCAGGTAGCCTGGTTAAGCCTGGTGAGGTTGACATTGATCCAGCTAACCTTATATCCGCGATGCTCAAGATTACGATCGCTGACTGGGGCGAAGATAGTTTGTGCTACTTCGTGTCCAAAGAGCTGTACGACATCCTGAAGGAGTTGATTGATCCAGCCACAGTTGCAGCCAATGCAGATGTGCAAGCAGGGTCGGCAGAAGGAGCGGGTGAAGAAGGGGCTGTAAAACGCGCTGAATTCGGTGATCTCGAACTAGGAGCTGAATTCAAGCAGAATGGCGATTCACCCCGCAACCTTGACTTGTTGATGGACATTTCTCTTCCCGTTACCATCGAGTTGGGAAGGACCGAAATGTTAATTCGGGATGTGCTGGAACTGGGTCCAGGATCGGTGATAGAATTGCAAAAACTCTCCGGAGAACCAGTTGACTTGTATATCAACGATAAGCAATTTGCATTTGGAGAAGTTGTTGTTATTGACGAAAATTTCGGAATTCGGATTACAGAATTACTCAGTGTGGAGGACCGAATCAAGGCGTTGAAATAATGTCGTCATTTGAGAAAAAAAATACAGGATTAGTGTTCGCTACGTTGATGATCGCCGAACCTGTTTTCGCACAAGGCGGGCTGGAAAACAGCCTGACCATGAGTTTATTGCGGGCGCTGCTGGCACTCGTGTTTGTCCTTGCGTTGTTTTTCTTACTTATCTACGTCATCAGACGCTATTACCCTCGTATTTTGCAGCGGCTACCAAATGCATCGCAGTTGGACGAACAAATCGAACTTCGAAGTGTAAAAACTCTAGGCCCGAAACGATTTCTGTATGTTGTGCGAGTTGGTTCTACCAGTTATTTGTTGGGTGCAACAGATCACACCATCGTGAAGATTGATGAGTGGTCGGACACTTCCGACCAAACACACGCAAAATCGTCGTTGACGAGTACATCGTAAACTTGGCACTAGATGTCATGAACTCGAACATCGAAGACCACTTCCTGCAATTGCAAGTCTTTCACTACCCGGTCGATGATAGAACTCCAGGTAGTGCAGACATTCCACCAGATGATTCTGATCCAGATGATTCTGATCCAGTCGACAAGTCTCAATTAGAAGCAAGCGATCAAACTCTGGAGGATGGCGATTCCGATATCCAGACGGAAGATAGCTCTGACGCGCCGGAAGACGACAGCGATCAAACTCTGGAGGATGGCGATTCCGATATCCAGACGGAAGATAGCTCTGACGCGCCAGAAGACGACAGCGACCAAACTCAGGAGGATGACAACTCCGATTTCCAGACGGAAGTAAGCTCCGACGAGCCAGAAAAAGATAGCGATGAACCTGCCCAGCCAGTTAACGTCACCATTTCAGCCAATGCCATGGAAGCGTATGCCATGATACGCGTCAACGGAGATGTGCCAATTTCGTCCATTCTGGCTGCACTAAGTACAAGCGGTGTCATCATTGGAGTTGATGAGGAAGCGGTCGATCACCTGGCAAACGCGGACGGTCCGCGTGGATATCCGCATCTGGTCGCAAAAGGTGAAAAGCCACAACCAGGGACAAACGCCACTCTTGAGCTGTTCTTTGATGGTCACCCGCAACCCAAGATATCATATGATGAGCAGGGCCATGCAGATTACAAGGAAGTAGGCATTATTCAGCAGGTGAAAGAAGGAGATCTGCTTGCAAAAAAGACACCTGCGATGCGCGGCAAATCTGGTATGACGGTCACTGGGATAGAACAACCGGGATTTGCAGGAAGGGATTTGGATTTAACTGTGGGAATGGGAACCCGTATTGACGAAAGTGGCCTCCAGATATTTGCTGCCCAATCGGGAGCCGCCGCCCTTCACCCCAGAAATGAAATATCGGTGTCAGATGAGTATGTGGTTGAGGGCGATGTCGATTTTGAATCGGGAAACGTGCGTTTCGACGGTGCAGTCAGGGTATTGGGAAGTGTTATCGGAGGATTCAGCGTACATGCCAGCGGTGATGTTGAAGTCCGCGGCGTGGTTGAAGACGCAACTATTCACTGTGGCGGAAACTTGCATATCCGTGGTGGATTTTTGGGCAGAGGGAAGGGAGTTGCAAAAGTTTGCGGAGAAACTCATATCCGTTTTCTTGAAAATCAAACCGTAATCTGCCAGGGCGATGTGCATATAGCCGAGGAAATCATTTTCGGAAACGTGGTCTCAGGTGGTGAGGTACAGGTACGCTATGGAAAAGGCGCCATAATTGGAGGAATGGTGTCCGCAGTAAAAGGTATTTGCGTTAAAACTGCTGGCAACATGCACAATCAGAAAACCATCTTGATCGCCGGGCTTGATGAACATGCAAACATGCTACTCGAGCGAACTACTGCCTTGTCCGGTCACAGACAGAATACAAAAGACATTGTCCAAAGTGCGTTGGACGATCTGGTAACGAAGAAATATGACCCAACTTGCGCGATGACTGATGAAGAATCGGAAGCCCTCGACGTCCTTTATCGGCACATGGCCGGTATAGACGGATGGGCGGATGAAATCGCTGCCATGCGTGAACAAGTACAAGACCAGTTAACTACTCTTGAGAACGATGCATTTGTCTTGATCCAGCAGAGAATACATCCCGGAGTCAAAATTACTATAGGCAACCGATCCCGGTCGATAGATGAAGAGATACCACGAGCAGAATTCAAGCTTCGAGATGATCAAATAATATCCAGATCTGTAGAGGCATAGGTGAACGTTAAGCACATAACTGGTAGCAAGCGGATAATCCTCGCACTCGTTGCAGTGGTAATCGGACTCTCATTCCTTCCAGTTTCCACGTATGCTCAACAAACAGGTATTCCCGCAATCACCTTTGATGTTGATCAGGCAAACAGCCCGGAAGACATAGCTGTAACATTACAAATCATGTTGCTGCTGACAGTGCTGACTCTGGCGCCTTCGATCTTGATTATGATGACCAGTTTTGTGCGGTTGATTGTTGCTTTCCACTTTCTACGTCAAGCGCTCAGCACGCAATCTCTACCACCTAACCAGATGATTGTCGGATTGTCGTTGTTCCTCACTGTGTTTATCATGGCACCGGTGATCGCTGACATACACGATAATGCCTGGCAGCCTTACGCTGCACAGGATATCACGTTGGAACAGGCATGGGATCAAGCTCAGATACCGTTACGCGAGTTCATGTTATCGCAAACACGGGAGAAAGATCTGGCGCTATTTGTGCAGATCGCCAATATTGATCAGCCGGACACTCCGGGTGATCTGCCCATGCGCGTGATAATTCCCGGCTTCATTATCAGCGAGCTGAGAATCGGATTCCAGATCGGATTTCTCATCTATATGCCGATGTTGATTGTGGACATGGTGGTTGCATCTGTACTCATGTCCATGGGAATGATGATGTTGCCTCCAGTCATGATTTCGCTTCCATTTAAACTGCTTCTTTTTGTTCTTGTAGACGGCTGGTATCTCGTTGTTGAGTCAATGGTCCAGAGTTTCAGATGACCGAACAGTTGGCCATTGAAATTGTGCGCGAAACGTTGTTCACCGCCTTGGTCATCGCGGGGCCAATGCTGTTCTCTGGCTTGATTGTAGGTGTGTTGATAAGCTTACTTCAGTCGGTTACTCAAGTGCAGGAGATGACCTTAACTTTCATCCCCAAGATCCTGACGGTTGTGACAGTGTTGATCTTGCTTTCACCCTGGATGCTTGGCATCATGTTCAAATTTGTGAATCTGGTTTATGGTTACATCGCTCAAATCTCGTGACATGGATCCACTAAACCTGGAACCGGAAGGTCTGCCCGTTATCCTGGTAATTGATGACGAGGAGAACGTTCGTGTTCTCTTGAAGCAGGCTTTAGAGTTTGGCGGATATAAAGTGTTTGTCGCGGAAAACGGCAAAGAGGGTTTGGACATTTTTACTGGCGACAACGGGATTCAGGTCATTTTGACCGACCTGATGATGCCAGTTATGGATGGACTGGAGTTGCTTGAAGAAGCGCACAAAGTTGATCCGGACATCGAAATTGTTGTGCTTACTGGATTAGGTACACAGGAAAGTGCGATAGAAGCACTGAAGAAGGGTGCTTACGACTACCTCCAGAAACCGATGAACATGGAAGAATTATTCCTCACTGTTCGTAAGGCGATGGAACGTCATCGCCTGTCTCGGGAAAACCAAGCGTATCAGAAGCACCTTGAAGAGATTGTCGAAAAACGGACGGCTGAACTAACTGAGACAAAAAACTTTCTGCAGTCTGTTCTTGATTCATCATTAGACTATGCGATCATTGCGGCAAATATGAATGGGTACATCTCTCTGTTTAACCAAGGCGCAGTCCGAATGCTTGGATATTCGTCAGAAGATGTACGGGGTGAACATACACGCTCACTTTTCCCACAAGGCGATGACGCCAGTGAAGATGGACCTTTCGGCGTTGAAGTGAGAAAACTTAAACCGGGAGAAGTGAGACACCGGGAAGGTATTGTCAAGAGTGCGGATGGAATACTGATCGTTGTGATGATGTCTGTTGCAACCTTGTCAGATCAGACGGGAAAAATAATCGGCGCATTATGTATCGCGAAGGATATCAGTGAACAGAAAAAACTTGAACACGAAGTAAAAAAACACACTGAAAATCTCGAAAAGCTTGTTGAGGAACGGACTGAGGAGTTGTCTTCGCGAAACGTTGAACTCGAACAAACGCTGAAGCATTTGAGCGAGGCTCAGGAACAGCTGGTTTCTTCGGAGAAACTGGCGTCCATTGGTCAATTGGCAGCTGGAGTTGCTCACGAAATCAATAATCCTATCGGGTTTGTCCATTCGAACCTCAGTTCGCTGAGAAAATACGTTGACAAAGTATCATCGGTTCTCTTCAGCATGAACGAAAAACTTGCGAACGATGAAGAGATCCAAGCCCAGTGGAAGAAGGGGAAGGTTGATTTTATCCTTGATGATCTGGGTAATCTTCTGGATGAGTCCATCGAAGGCACAAGTCGTGTCAGCACGATCGTCAAAGACCTCAAGAATGTCAGCAATATTGATCGTTCACAGATCATGTCTACTGACTTGGAGCAGGCGCTTGACAGTACTTTGAACATCGTCTGGAATGAGATCAAGTACAAGGCAGAGGTGGAAAAAGTGTATGGTGGAATCCAACCGATCATATGCAATCCACAGCAAGTGAACCAAGTATTGCTCAATACACTTGTCAATGCATCCCATGCGATTGATGATCCACCAGGAAAGATCATTGTTCGCACACGCGACTTGGAAGATGGGAAGGTCGCAGTCGAAATAGAAGACGATGGCATTGGAATGGACGAGGAAACCCGGTCCAAGATCTTCGACGCATTCTTTACAACAAAAGAAATCGGCAAGGGGACGGGACTTGGATTATCGATCAGCCATCGAATTGTCACTGAACACGGTGGTACTGTCGAAGTAGAATCTGAGCTTGGAAAAGGAACAATTTTCCGTATCATTCTGCCCGTTGATGGGGCAGCACTTGAAAGAAAGACGGACTAATTCTTATGAGTGAAAATGTAAAACTCGTCTTTGTAGATGACGAGCCAAACATTTTGAAGGCACTGAAACGTGTCTTCTTCGATGATGACTACGACATTACGACTTTTACGTCGGCGCAGGATGCATTGGAATTCATCAAGGAGAATGACGTAGTCCTGATCATTTCCGATCAGCGAATGCCCGGAATGACTGGAACACAGCTGTTCACCGAAGTCGTCAAGGTGAAACCGGAAACCAAAAGAATCATCCTGACTGGGTTTGCGGACATGGGTGCTGCGGTCGATGCTATCAACACTGGAAATATCTATCACTTTGTGTTCAAACCTTGGAATGATGAAGAACTGCAATCTACTGTTCGAAGTGCAATCCGTCACTATAACCTGGAGGAACAGAATCAAAAACTAATGGCGGAACTGAAAGAGAAGAACGATGAACTTGAAGACTTGAATAACGAATTGGCAAGTAGGGTCAAAGAACGAACTGCCGTTATTGCAACAAAGAATATTGAACTGGGACGACTGAACGAAGAGCTCGAGAAATCACTACTCAGCACGGTTCGGTTCACCATCAACTTGATGGAATTGAGTCGACCATCGCTGTATAGAGAAAATCGTGATCTTGCGCAACTGGCAATGAAAATCGCCTTGCGTCAAAAATGGGATGAAGAAAGAACTCGCAGGCTGGAAATTGCTTCACTCATGTTGAATGTTGGAAAAATCGGCATCCCCGATCCAATCTTAAACCGTCAATCGCAGTATCTCAGCGAAGATGAACGTCGACTGATCAAGCACCACCCGATCATGGCACAAACAATGTTGAGCACAATACCCGCTTTTGAGGAAACCGCTCTGATTGTCCGGCATCAGGATGAGTGGTATGACGGATCAGGGTTCCCGGACGGTTTGAAAGGAGAGGATATTCCTGAGGAATCACGGCTGCTGACAGTCTGTAGCACATACTTCCGCTTGAAAAATCGTGATGATGGCAACAGCCGACCATTCCTTATCAAGTATTTCCGGAATAATTCGGAATCGCAGTTCGATCCGCAGTTTGTTGATGCAATGTTTGAGATCCTGTTCTATGAAGATGAAGCGCTAAATATTCCGCAGCAACAACTGAAAGTGTTCTTTCATGAGCTTGAACCGGGCATGACGTTGGCGGATGATCTCAAGACTGGGAAAGGAATATTCCTTCTTCCAAGCTCACAAGTGCTCACTGAAAGCAACATCTCTGCAATCCAGGACATTCAGAAGGTCGATCCAATCAGTGGTCGGATAAGAGTGCTTGTTCCTGAAGCCGCCGAGGATGTGAAGAGTACGTTATAGCCATTATCCGGCAGAGGTTTCCGCGTGGACATCCTCAATTTCACCTTTGATGAACTTGAACGCTGGTTCCTGATGCTGTTCCGCATCGGAAGCATGTTGATGGTGATGCCGGTTTTTGGATACAATTCCATCCCTGCTGCAGCACGTATGGCAGTAGCGTTTCTTGTTACCTCCGTTATCTTTCCGCTTCATCCAGAAACTCAACTTGTCCTCAATCCCGGCGTGCTCGAATTCTTCGCGGTTATCATTCGCGAAGTTTTTATCGGGCTGTCCATCGGAACAGTAACCGTGTTCATCTTTACTGGCGTGCAACTTGCAGGACACGTAATGGGCCATTCGATGGGATTTGGAATGATCAATACCATTGACCCGTTCAGTGAAGAACATATTCCCGTTCTCGGTCAACTGTTAACGATGATGACGCTTGTGCTGTTCCTGTTGATGAATGGTCATCACTTTCTGTTGCAAGCTGTTGACGAATCATTCATCCGAATACCCATCGGTACAGGAGCGCTGTCTGACCGGGCAATTGCCGGATTTGCTCGACTAACGGCAGACATTTTTAGTATTGGAATTAAGGTAGCTGCTCCAGTTCTGGTAAGCATTCTGGTTGCAGAAGTTGCACTGGGGATTGTAGCTCGTACTGTACCGCAAATGAATGTATGGATCATCGGTTTTCCATTGAAAATCATGGTTGGACTGCTGACTTTGCTGATTGCGCTGCCGATGATAGTCTATGTGTTTGGCAAGATCTACAGAGGCTGGCAAGGCGACGTTATTGATTTCCTTCGCGCTCTGGTGAGTGTGTAGGAAAGGAAAGTACTAAGTAGAAAGTACTTAATACCAAAGACTTAATACTAAAGACTAAGGACGAAAGACTGTAGTTACCAATGCCGAAAGAGAATGAACAAGGCCAGGAGAAGACAGAACAACCAACCGATAAGCGGAAATCTGATGCGCGTAACGAAGGACAGGTTGGCCGGTCCCAGGACCTTAACAGCGCATTAGTACTAGTCGGTGGTTTGATTCTGCTCACTATCTTCGGAGGATTCGTCCTCCAGCGGCTGATGGAGTTCTCTGTCGGGATGTACGGTCGAATTGATGAAATCACCCTTGATGGCAGCAACTTCCGTCAATACCTGTCGGGTGCTGCGAAATATGTCATGATGACCATCTCGCCATTCTATATCGTGATCCCGATTATTGGAGTCGTTGCCAGTCTGGTCCAGTTTGGATTCCTGTTTTCCACCAAGGCAATCAAACCCAAGCTTTCAAAATTAAATCCGGTCAAAGGGATGAAAAACCTGTTCAATCAGCAGGCTGTAGTCCGTCTCGGAATGAGTTTGATCAAGATTGCGATCATCGGTTATATCGCATTCCTGGTAGTGCGTAATGAGTGGCCAAAGTTCGTACCGATGATTGATGCAGAAGTCCCGGCGATCTTCCTGTTTCTCACACACACCATTCTTAAAGTCCTGATATACACGGTGTTGGCACTGCTAATACTCGCAATCATCGATTATATTTATCAGAAACACAAGTACGTTGAAGGATTGAAAATGTCGAAGCAGGAAGTGAAAGATGAGCGCCGGATGATGGAAGGTGATCCGAAAGTTAAAAGTCAGCAGAGACAATTGCAGTTTCGCATGGCTTTCAATCGGATGATCAAAGAGCTACCGGAGGCGGATGTTGTCATAACCAATCCCACGCATGTAGCAATAGCATTAAAGTACGACCCCGATTCCATGGATGCACCGGTTGTAGTTGGAAAAGGATTACGTAAACTCGCGCAACGGATCAAGGATCTCGCTCGCGAACACGAGATTCCCATAGTCGAAAATCCACCACTCGCTCGCACCTTATACAAGCTCTGTGAAGTCGGGGAAGAGATCCCCGGCGAATTCTACCAGGATGTAGCGGAAATAATCGCCCAGATTTACCGCCTGCATGGTGAAGAAGAGCCAGTATAAACAACAGCTTACCCTTTGGCATCCCGCTTGCTTCGTTTCTCTCGGATAAGAGTGTCAGGAAATCGGTCTGCGTTTCTTGAACCAGTACCGACAAGACATATTGCTCATAACTCGAGACTCTCAACACACCATGGCAGAAGCCCAGTCCAAAGGCTACCTAAGCACACTTCAGAAGCTCGAACAGGCACCGTTTCTTGAGAAGCTAACCAAGCGGGCTGACGTCGTTCTCGCAATCGCTGCCGTCGGTGTGGTCATGCTGATGATCATTCCGATCCCGGCAGTTCTGATGGACTTCCTGATCGCGATGAATATTACCACCGCCCTGGTTGTGCTAATGGTCTCGTTGTACATGGATCGTGCGCTGGACTTCAGTGTTTTCCCTGCTTTACTCCTGCTGCTTACTCTTTTCCGTCTCGGCTTGAACGTAGCCACAACACGTATGATCCTCGGCGAAGCCTACGCCGGGCAAATCATCGAATCGTTCGGTTCGTTCGTTGTCTCAGGCAACTTTGTAGTTGGTGTCGTAATCTTTCTGATCCTTGTGCTGATCAATTTTATGGTGATCACGAAGGGTTCAGGCCGTATTGCGGAAGTTGCCGCCCGATTCACGCTGGATGCAATGCCCGGCAAGCAGATGGCTGTTGACGCTGACATGAACAACGGCCTCATTGAAGAATCCGAAGCGAACCAACGTCGTGAAGACATCCGACGTGAAGCGGATTTTTACGGTGCCATGGATGGTGCAGCGAAGTTTGTCCGTGGGGATGCAGTCGCGGGAATCATCATCACCGTTATCAACATTCTCGGCGGGTTGGCAATCGGTTTCTTCCAGCGCGGTATGGAAATCAACCAGGCGCTGCAAACCTATTCGATCCTCACCATTGGTGACGGTCTTGTATCCCAGATACCAGCTTTGATCATTTCTGTTTCCGCAGGATTAATTGTCTCACGTGCCGCTTCAGAAATGGAGATGGGACGAGAATTCGCCGGACAGATGCTGATGCATCCGCGTGCAGGATACATAGCGGCTGGTGTTGCGGCGTTTTTTGCAGTCGTACCGGGCATGCCGACCTTCCCATTCCTCTTTCTGGCGGGATTCCTTGGATGGGTTTCGTGGCAGACGAACAAGTCGCGAAAAGAGCAGGCCATCTCGCTGGAAACCGCTGTCATGGAATCCACCACCACCGGCAGCGAAAAAGATAAAATCGAGGATTACTTGTTTGTTGATCCAATGGAGTTGGAGATTGGTTACAGCCTGATTCCACTGGTTGACAAGGATCAGGAAGGCGATCTGTTGACACGTATTACTCAGATTCGCAAGCAACAGGCTATGCAGATGGGACTGGTCATTCCACCAATTCGTATTCGCGACAATATTCAACTTAAGCCGAGTGAGTACGTCGTCAAGATTCGCGGTAATGAAATTGCGCGTGGCGAACTGCGAATGGGTCATTTCCTCGCACTGAATCCAGGCACAGCTACGGAAAAAGTAGAAGGTGTGCCGACAAAAGAGCCAACCTATGGATTGCCTGCGCTGTGGGTTAATCAGAAAACCCGCGACCGTGCTGAGAATGCTGGCTACACTGTAGTCGAACCGACAGCCGTGCTCGCGACGCACATTGTCGAGATGATCAAGAACAACGCTCACAAACTGCTGACTCGCAAAGATGTCAACACCCTGATCGAGAACCTGAAGACAGACAACCCGACTGTGGTCGAAGAATTGATTCCGAACCTGATGACTGTCGGCGCAGTTCACAAGGTGCTGCAACGGCTGCTTAAGGAAGGAATCCCCATCCGCGATTTGGGCATGGTCCTTGAAACTCTATCTGACTATGCACCAATGACCAAGGACACAGATGTTCTGGTTGAATACGTACGATACTCTTTATCGCCTACAATCACCCAGAAATTCGTTGACGAAGACGGAAAGCTGTATGCTTTAACGCTTGACCCGGATGTTGAACAAACGCTATCAGATGCCGCACAACAGTCAAGTCGCCAAGGTCAGTTCGGTGTTATAGATCTTCCACCACAGAAAATCAATGCCATCTACGCCAGTTTATCGAAACAGGTTGAGGAGATGACTTCGAACGGACGGCAACCAATCGTCGTCACATCGCCGACTATCCGTCAGGCCTTTCGCAGACTGACTGAGCCTGTTTTACCACAACTTATAGTACTATCTTTCGGAGAATTGCTGGTGAACGTTCAGGTTGAATCTGTTGGGGTTGTAGTCTTGGGTCTGGCCAAGCAAACGGCAGATGTGTAACTGCCGTGTTGATCTCCTGACATCCTGACAAGCTGGCACTATTAATGCGATTGAGAGTCGGACAGCGATCATGCTGATCAAGAAATTCATTGCTTCTACCATGAACGAGGCCCTTGCCCAGGTCAAAGCTGAACTGGGAGAGGATGCTGTTATCCTCCAATCCCGAAAGTTGGATAAAGGTGGACTGCTTTCGCTTAGCGGCAAAGTGCAACTCGAGGTGACAGCAGCTACCCCGGATCGAAATCCATCTCCCCAGAAGACCGGTGTATCACTAGCGACTTCTACGGCTAAAGAAAAGAAAACTGTTGGTGAAAAACGCCGTCGAGTTCAGCATGATACACTCGCACCGCCGCCAGCGTTGCTGGGAATTAGAGAATATGCCAAGACAACTGGAACGATTGAACACGACACTGAATCTCTGACACGTGGATCGAAAGAACATTCAATAGCAGTTAACGAATTACAGGAAACTATTGCTCAGAATCAACAGAGTGGACGTACGGTGGTCGTTGATGATGAATCTGTGAACACGCTCCGTTCTGAGATCGAATCATTGAAAGGATCTATTCGCGAATTATCTGACCGGTTGAACCGCCAGGATAGAAGCCAGTCAGACGATGGCCTCGATATTTTCAGAAATGCATTAAGAAACAACGGTTGCGGCAGTGATGCGGTTGCTGCGGTTATGGACCCGATAGCTGAGGATTTGAAACCGTCTGAAATTGAAGATGTCGAATTGGTCGAATCGAAGCTCCATCAGAATATTGCCACAATGTTCAACACTACACCTCTGGATGAATCCCTTGAATCTGCAAACAAACCTGCCCTGGTTGCTATCGTAGGTCCAACTGGAGTTGGAAAGACAACTACGCTTGCGAAAATGGCGACGAACTTTGATATGTTCGGACGCCGAAAAGTCGCCTTGATTTCGACGGACACGTATCGTGTTGCCGCCGTTGAACAGTTGCGGACATTCGCGGGCATTGCGGGACTACCACTGGACGTTGTCTATCGGGCAGAAGAACTACCAGCAGCTATCGAACGTTTTCGTAATTATGATGTTATCCTTCTGGACACCGCAGGTCGCAGCCAGAACGATGAAGAAGCTTTGAATGAACTGCAAGAATTCATCGAAGTGTCGCGTCCAGACCGTACGCTGTTAACCCTTTCAGCAAACACGCGTACAGATGACCAGAGGGAAGTGATCGAGAATTATCGTCGACTTCACTTCACAGATGTGTTACTCACCAAACTCGACGAAGTAAGCAGCGCAGGCCATTTGCTGGATGTTGCGATGGCTATAGGAGATGTTCCCTGGGTGTACATGACAACCGGACAATCTGTCCCTGATGACATCATCAAGGTCGATCCGCTCCTGTTGGCTGCTATGGTTGTTCGCAAGGAGTACTTCCTGCATTTGAGAACGCAGGGATTCTTATTGGCTGTTGAGTGAAAATGGTCATGCTTTCAATTCACTACCCATGCTGAGTCATTCATGGATTCAGCATTAAGAAACCGGAGGCTGCCTTGAAGGATCAGGCTTCCAGCCTGAGAAGTCGCAAATTGACGGGCTCCAAGTTCGACCGAGACGACTTGCCGCGAGCACGCCGAATTGCTGTGACCAGTGGCAAGGGTGGGGTGGGCAAATCAAATGTCAGCCTGAACCTCGCCATTGCACTCAGCCGTTTGGGAAAGAATGTCCTGTTGGTGGATGCCGATACGAACCTGGCTAACATTGATATTCTGCTGGGTATTCGAGTCGAGAAAACCCTGGCAGACGCAATCTTCGGTGAAGCTTACTTCAGCCAGGTTTTGCAAAATGGACCAGAAGGAATAACCATCCTGCCAGGATCAAGCGGAATGGTCGAGATGCTCGACCAGGACCACGTTTATCAGAAAAGGTTAATGGACGCGTTCGATGCTCTTGAACGTGAGTTCGACGTTCTCCTGATTGATACAGGCGCCGGTATAAGCGACAATGTTGTGCAACTTGTTGCTGGATCAGATGAAACGATTCTTGTAACAAATTCCGAGCCTACAGCCATTACTGACGCGTATGCAATGGTCAAGGTTGCTACGCATTTGAATCCCACCCAGAAGATGCACGTAGTCATCAATCTCGCTCGAAAACAGCAGGACGCCATCGCAACATTTGATAATCTGCAGCTGGCTACCCGGCAGTTCCTGCAGCGTGAACTGAATATGCTGGGCCATTTACCTTTTGATCCGAATGTTCCTCTCGCCGTTGATCGCCAAGAACCATTCATGCTCATGTTTCCTCGCACAGCTGCGACGACAGCACTGACGATGATGGCGCGCAAATTGCTCCGTACTCCATACAGGCAATCCAGTACAGCGAATTTCTTATATCAGGTGCTTGCCAGGCGGGAGGATGAATGACGGGCAGTTGGCGTGAACTCAGCAAAATCATTGGAATTCTGCTCGCTCTGTCGTTGATCGCATACAACCTGTATGTCGGGGTTGATATTGTTCTTGCCCTGTTCCGGGGGGTCGCCGCATTTCTCGCCTTCACTATCGTCAATACAGTGTTTACCACCATCATTTACAAAACTGTCAATGAGTTTGAATACAAGCGGTTAGAGGACTTAAATCAGCTTGAAGATGCTCTCTCGATGGACGATGAAGAAGAAGATGAAGACTTTTC
The DNA here is from genome assembly GCA_964552465.1 of uncultured bacterium. Lineage (GTDB taxonomy): Bacteria > Electryoneota > Electryoneia > Electryoneales > Electryoneaceae > BMS3BBIN04. The sequence goes on along the minus strand of CAZKGR010000001.1, from coordinate 99,518 downwards.
CAATCGAGCAATGGCTGAGGGACATGCTGAATGAGCCAACCGTCCCTCGCAAAGATGGCTGACGACGATATCTGGAAGCTATGGAGCAAAGAACGAACTCAGGAAATTAAAGATGAACTCGTTCTTCGCTATTTACCACTTGTGGAGCAGACGGCTGGAAGGATGAGGATCGGACTACCCAGATCTGTCCAGCTCGACGAACTGGTAAATGCAGGAATGATCGGCTTGATCTCAGCTGTTGATAATTTTGAACCGGAACGTGGATTTAGATTTGAAACGTATGCCAGCAACCGTGTTCGAGGGGCAATCCTTGACACTTTGCGAGATTACGATTGGATGCCACGTTCGATACGTTCAAAAACACGGGCGCTTGAAAATGCACTGGTCAAACTAGAAGGTATGCTGGGTGAAATGCCAACTGATGAACAAGTAGCAGATGAACTGGAACTGTCATTGAATGACTATTACTCTATGCTGGAAGATGTCAAGTTGGCTTCTATCCTTTCGCTGGACCAGCCGATTCCGGGTCCGGAAGGAGAGATGAGCAGCCTAAGCGAATTGGTAGCTGATGAGGACGCAGAAAATGCCAATGAGCAACTTGACTGGAATGAGGCAAAAGCATTGGCTAAAAAAATGATCGAAGGATTGAAACAGCAGGAACGACTGGTCATAGCACTTTACTACTATGAAGAATTGACGTTGCGGGAAATCGGAGATGTACTTGGCATCAGCGAATCTCGAGTTTCTCAAATCCACAGCAAAGTAATGATCACGTTGAAAGGGAAATTACGTAAAAGACTCGCGAGTGGCGACTAACTGTGGATAGACCATGCCACCAAGACCTATCGATTCGCGAAATGTGTACCAGAAAACCTTGTACGCTCAACACGAAGCTGAAAAGCTTCATGATGGGATAGAGAAAGACAAGCAGTTACGTCAGCAATTTATGACTGAGGAACGTGATCGCAATAAACGAGATCAAGTAGAACTGCTTGACGAACGAGCGCCGACACGTCGCACCGAGCGAGAAGCGCACCGTGAGAAACGGAAGAAGGACCGTAAAAAAGAAGAGCAGCATGAAGTCGAAGAAGATCAGGAATTGGAAACGGACGAGGATCGAGTAGAAATCCGCAGACGATTACCAGAAGACGACTTAGGAAAAGGTGACCGTTTGGATATTGAAGGTTGAACTAAAGCAAGCAGTGGACGCTGTAGCAGAACGCGTAAGTAACTCAAGGTGAATCGATTGCAACTTGAACGCAGAACCAGGTTGTCCAGACCGGCGAGACTGGGAATCACCTCCCTGGCGGCACTGTGTCTGCTCTTGATTTCACCACAAAATGGCATAGCGGTTTCGCTGCTGAGCATTGAATCCACTTCACTGAATGAAGGTGAATTGCTGACACTTAGTTTCGATGAAGATGCACTCCTTTCGTTGTCTGGATCTGCAAGCAGTCTCTTGGTCATCACTTCCCAATCCGTGCTTCATAACGATGCGTTATCACTCAATAGTGTCTATATATCAACAATTGATCAGAATGGGAACTCACTGAAATTTCATTGCTCCATGCCTGTATTCGCAGAATTGCGTCGAGCGGGAGCAGGAAACTACCTACTATTTGTTCGTCCGACGGAACAACCAGATACGTCTAGTCCTGATCAGAATCAAAGTTCAAACACAGATTCTGTAATCCCATCATTCGACCCTGACCTGGAAAAACAAAGCAGCGCAGAAATGCTCACGCTCGCTCGCTTGCATGCAATGCAGGATCGTTTTGAAGATGCGCGTGAAACTGTCAGCCAGATTCCAGAAGAAAGTGAAGAATACGCGTGGGGTCAGCTTGTATTGGGTGACATTGAGTCTCAGCAAGGAAACGACAGTGCGGCGCTTAACCACTATGAAGAAGCTCTGAAGCACGAACACACAGAAGCCGCAGCCGCTACCAACTTGGCGCTTTACCATCAGCACAAAGGAAATTCTGGAAAGTCGCAGCAAATGTGGGAACGCGTTCTGTCGTTAAATGATGCTGGAGTATCCCCCCTGGATGACGGATCTGACCAGACTGGTGAAGATGCAGTTAGCAGTGCCAGAAATAATCAAAGTTCTTCAGATAACGAACGTACCGGCTCAAAACTCGATTTTGATTCCAATGAGCCTGTCGAGTTCTTTAATTCAGGTCTGATTATCGGTGTCGCTCTGTTCTTGTTCATTGGTGGTGGAGTAGCTACAGGCTTTGTGTTTTGGCAAAACAAACAGCGATCTAAAAAGAAGAAAGCGGATGACTCATCTGCTGAGGAAGATGACGTTTTCTGGGATAGTGATGAAGTGACTTCTGGTGGAGCTGGATCTTTGGCAGAAGAATTGGAACATAAAAAGAATGGAGCAGAAGAAACCAGCGATCAGGAGAGTGAGATGGACGTTTCAGAAGAGACTCGCAAACGATTGGTAGAAATGCACAACCAGAAGAATTCGATACGCGAGATGGCTGAAATTACTGGAATGAGTCAGGACATTATCCGTATGGCATTGCAAATGGAAGGAGTATCCTTGCAAGACTAATCAATTTCATACTGCGATGGATATCTTCCCTCACGGCATTTTCTTCCGCACCATAAGGCAATACTGCTCGAACAATTCTGCCAATCTTACACCGTACCCAACCTCGTAACTCCTTTATAATACATCTATTGTAAGATGATTGACCTCCGGGCATACCATTTGCCATTCCTTCGGTGACAGGCTCCGTAAACACATTCGGGATCTACCATGATCCGAGGGATCTACCACAGCGCAGCAGGTATGCTACCTAGATACCACAAGTTAACCAACATTTCGAATAACCTGGCTAACGCGTCCACGACCTCGTACAAAGCTGACCGACGATTTTTCAGCTTCACTCTGAACAATGAACTGACCCAACCTGGCATTGACGGGCAGGGAAAGAAGATCGAACGGCTAAACGAAGGCTTGTACACCGACTTTCAGCAGGGTGCGCTCACCCAGACAGGTCGAAAAACAGATTTCGCATTGCAAGGAGAAGGTTTCTTCGTTGTCCAAGATGACGAGGGACAGAACTTCCTTACCAGAGATGGTCGGTTTCGCATCAATGATGCACGCGAGCTGATCACACCTGGCGGTTACAATGTTCTGGATGACAGCTACGCCCCAATCGCTGTTCCTGACGGAACCTTCTTCGCTGACGATGCCGGCGTGATATACATCGATGGTCAGGCAACCACTCGTTTTCTCATCGCCGATGCACCATCTCCCAGTTCACTCCAGAAAATTGGTGACAACCTCTATCGGTTGACCTCCAGCGAACATCTGGCATCTGTCGAAGCGCCATCTCTTCACCAGGAACATTTAGAAGCTTCGAACGTCAATGTCGTCCGCGAAATGGTAGAGATGATCGCGCTAAACCGTACCTATGACACGTCGCAACGTGCGTTGATGTCACAGGATAACACGCTTGGAAGGTTGATTGACCGAGTATCGAGATTTTAGATGAGTTACGAGTTGCGAGTTTTGAGTAAGACTGAATTTGAAACGTGTCTGGTGTCTAGCTCAGAACTGACAAGTCATAACTCAAAACTGAGGATAAAGTCATGATGCGAGCCCTGCGCACCGCTGCCAGCGGTATGTATGCGCAACAACTGCAGATCGACACGATTTCCAACAATCTGGCGAACGTCAATACGTCCGGGTTCAAGAAATCAAAGGTCGAGTTTCAGGATCTGATCTACCAGACGATTCAGGCGACACACTCAGTACGCGGTTTGGGAACTACTGTCCCGGCTGAGTTGCAGATCGGACATGGTGTCAAACCAGTAGCCATCGAAAAGAACTTCAATCAGGGAAGCCCGTCACAGACTGGCAATCCGCTTGATCTATCCATTGAAGGTGAAGGTTTCTTCCAGATCATGCGTCCTGATGGAGCACTCGCCTACACGCGTGATGGCAATTTCAGCGTCAGCCCGGACGGTCGAATTGTCAATAGTGATGGCTATCTGCTCGAACCGGAGATCATTGTTCCGCAGGACACAATAGACCTGACCATCGATCGCGAAGGCTATGTCTTCGCTACGTTAGCCGGCGATATGGAATCCACAGAAATCGGGCAGATCGAGCTCGCGCGCTTCACCAATCCTGCTGGACTTCATTCGATGGGGCAGAACTTGTTCCAGGAAACGGAAGCATCTGGCATTCCTTTGCGGTCTAATCCGGGACACGAAGGTGTCGGTGAAGTCAACCAGGGCTATCTGGAATCATCGAACGTTCAAGTAGTCGAAGAAATGGTTGACATGATCGTTGCGCAACGTGCGTACGAGCTGTCTTCGCGTGCCATCAAAACAGCTGATTCCATGATGCAGGAAGCCAACAACTTGAAGCGTGGTTGATGAAAAAAATCCTCCACATGACCTTGCTAGCCTGCCTAATGGCAGGCGGTGTAGCCATGGCGGATGAGCAACTGAGGCTGCGCTCCGCCATTGACTCCTATCTCGATACCGAGTGGGGTGAAGGGAATGTGGAATGGATCGAACTATCCATGCCAGATCCGAAACTGCTGGATGTAGACGGCGATTGGACCTTGGAAGGTTCGGAATTGCCGCGTGGACGAGCTGTGTTTTACCTGAACGTGTTGAAAGAAAACAGGGTGTCGAGACGTATTCCATTTCGCATCAGGGTGATGCCGTTCGCCTGGGTGCCAGTGCTGGCGCAACCGACACGACATGGCATGTTGATCTCAAGCTCGAACATCCGCTGGGAAAGACGTGAAGTCACAGAGATTCGCCACCCCTGGCCCGAATCTCCCGATGTGCTGAACACCAGCACGTTGCGAGCGCGCCGAGCACTCAAAGCTGGTGATGTGATCACCTGGCAGGATGTGGAACGGCAACCTGAAATCATCCGAGGCGACAGAGTCACGTTGCACATGCAGCGTGGTTCGATTGTCGTCGAAACGGAAGGTATTGCCCTACAGGACGGACATTTGGGTGAGATCATCCGGGTTGAACAGGAAGAAATCGGATCCCTGTTGAGAGTGAAAGTGACCGGATCTGAGCGCGCGGAAATCATCAACGCATTGGGACGGTAGGAGGAATGATGAACCGTTTACTGATCACTGTCATCATCATCGTGATCATTCTTGCTGCAGCGATTGCCGCGCCAGCGCAGACGATCAACGAAGTCGTGGCGCGTTCGATGTATTCGGACCAGAAGGCGTTCGGTGAAGGTGATATAATAACCGTGCTGATCGTGGAATTTACTCGTGGCGCGAACCAGACAGACACTCGAACGAATTCCGACAACCGCACAATTGCAGATGTGCGTACAAGTGGGACCTTCAACGATCTGCTTCCCGGTCTGGGAATGGATGCTGATCTGGTCAACCGGAATGAATCATCTGGCAGAACCGAGAGCCGCAACACCCTTGAAAGCCGGATGACGGCTGTCGTTACAGAAGTACAGGACAACGGTCTGCTTGTCATCCAGGGAACGCGGACACTCGAAGTCAACGGTGAATCTCAGACAACATTGATCACTGGGGTTGTACGGCCCGAGGATGTTGGCTCAGATAATACTGTGTTCAGCTACAACATCGCTAATGCGAGCATTGCCTACACAGGTAAGGGAATGGTTAACGATGCTGGCAAACCCGGAATCCTGACCCGCATTTGGAACTGGATTTTCTAAGGGTATGAGGACATTACAATGAAGAACAGATCTTCCACACCTCTGATGCGTACCCTCGCTGTCAGCATGCTGCTGATGGCTTCGGTTATTCCAGTAAACGCCCAACAGCGGATCAAGGATATCGCCAACATGGAAGGCCAGGGCGGCATTCCAATTGTTGGTTATGGGATCGTTGTCGGGCTCGAAGGTACTGGGGACAGCCCTCGATCACTGTTTACCAACCAGGCGCTTGGCAACATGCTTGAGCGGTTCGGAATTACGGTGAACTCTGATCGAGCGCGCACACGTAATGTCGCGGGTGTTATGGTAACCGGAACTCTAAACGAGTTCGCCAAACCCGGTCAACGTATAGATGTGACAGTCTCATCACTTGGCGATTCCCGAAGCTTGCAAGGCGGAACACTATTACTCACGCCGCTCGTTGCTCCAAATGAAATCGTGTACGGTGTAGCCCAGGGACCGCTGAGTGTCGGCGGATTCCACATCGAACAAGGCGCGGTCAGCATCCGCAAGAACACTGCGTCTGTCGGACGCATACCGAATGGTTTCCTCGTGGAATTCGCACCGGGGAATCTCATCGAAGACCTCGAAGACATCGAATTTATCCTCAACGAACCTGACTTCACGACAGCACGGCGGATGGCTGATGCGATCAACGCTGCTTTCGGTGAAGGAGTCGCCCAAGCTGTTGATCCGGTATCAGTGGTTGTTCAGATCGACGAAGACTATCCAGGTGGTACCACCGCACAGATTTCAGATCTCGAACTTTTGACGGTTGTGTCAGACGTCGAAGCACGTGTGGTAGTAAACGAGCGTACCGGTACGGTCGTCATCGGATCTGACGTTGGCATCTCAAGCGTGGCGATCAGTCATGGCACGCTGTCAATCAGCATCGTCAGCACGCCGGTCATCAGTCAACCCGGACCATTCTCGCAAGGGCAAACAGTTGTTCGGAATGCGACCCAAATCCAGGTCGAAGAACAGGGAACAGGCGTGGTTGTCGTCGAAGAAGCTGCAAATGTAGGCGATGTCGCGTCAGCGTTGAACAGCCTCGGGGTTACACCACGCGACATCATCGCAATCTTCCAGGCCTTGCAACAGGCTGGGGCATTGCGCGGCGAACTGGTGATCATCTGATGATGAATATTCCATCAAATATGCCTGGTGGACTCAGCTCGCAATGGGTAGAACAGCCTGTTCCACAAAACGTTCGCGATCCTCAAACATTTCGCGCAGCCAGAGGATTTGAAGCCCACTTCGCCCAGTACATGGTCAAGCAAATGCAGGGGACGACTAGCTTGATCGGAGGCAAAGGCCTGGGCGGCGACATGTACAACTCGATCTTCACAGAAGTGCTCGGTGATCAAATAGCTGGCAAAGGTGCGTTGGGTATCACTGATCTCATCTACCGCCAGTTGATGCAACAGAAGGGTGAAGATCCATATTCAGAGAGTAGCCCGACAGCCCCGCTTGCTGGGGAACATATGTCGTACGAACCCCAACTCTACCAACAACCATCCGCCGATTTACAGGCGATAATGGTGCGGTTGCAAACCGCAGATCAGTCTGATCTTAAGTCTTTGGCAAATCAGGCGGCGACACGCTACGATCTTGACCAGGGGTTAGTGCATGCGGTAATTCGTGCCGAATCCAACTGGGATAGTACTGCCATCTCATCAGCGGGTGCTACCGGCCTGATGCAATTGATGCCGGAAACAGCGGCAGACCTCGGAGTTACCAACCCGTTTGATCCAGCACAAAATATCGATGGGGGAGTGCGCTATCTGAGGCAGATGCTCGAACGGTATGACGGCGATCTACCAACCGCGCTTGCAGCCTACAACGCTGGTCCTACTGCCGTTGACAAACACGGTGGCATACCTCCTTACGAAGAAACGCAGAACTATATCCAGAAAATCATGTCCTGGCTGGCGGAACCTGGTTCGGTGGAATCGTTGGTTCGATCCGCCAAAACAGCGCAGCAAGCCAGGGAATTCATGAATAGATCGCCCGAAGCTACACCCGAAGTAACACCGAATGACGGCAACAATGCCGAGGAGGAATCATGGAAACGGAGCTGATCGCAGCCTTGATTGACATCATCAAGCGCGAAGAGGGATTGCTCAACGATTTCCTTGAACTGCTTGAAGAACAGAAAACCCTGTTGGTCAAAAACAACACGGATTCGTTTGAGACAACTGTGAGAAAGCAGGAAGAGTTGATCGAACAGATCCGCAAGCTCGAAGACCAGCGAATTGGCAAAGTGCGTAAAATCGCACGTGATCTTGAGATCAAAGAAAGCGAGCTCACAATCACTCGCTTAGTTGAACTCAGCTTGGGGACTGTTTCAAGCGAACTCCGCCAGCACAAGCAGAGCATGAACGGTCTTGTAGGTCGGATCCGACGTGCGAACAAAGTCAATCAGTATTTGATCAAGCGATCGTTGAACATCAACCATCGCACGATTGACATCCTGATTGACGAAAATCTGCGCGATGTGACGTATGAGAAAGACGGCAAGTTGCACGGACAGGATCGCCGTAGCCTGATGATCAACAAAACGTTGTAGCGGGATTTCCCATGTACAACATCAACACACGCGGAAGTACCGGAAACAGCCTGAGCGCCCAGTTGGCGATGGCGCGCGACGCATTGCTCGCACACCAGAACCATATGAACACGATCAGCCACAACGTGGCGAACGTGAACACGCTTGGCTATCACCGTCAACGTACGATTCTCGGCGCACGTGAAGGCATGCCGGGAATTAACGGTCTGTACGGTGCCGGAGTAGATGTACTCGCCATCGAACGGTCTCAAGTCGGGTTTATCAGCCGGCAGGAACGTGTCGATGCCAGTCTGACTGGGCGTTGGTCCGCTCAGCGAGACCGGATGATGCGCGTTGAGGAAGCGTTGAACGAAATCGGTGAATACGGCATTGGATCAGCGTTGGATTCTTTCTGGAATTCATGGGAGGATCTGGCGAATGATGCCGACTCAACCGCAGCGCGTACTGAAGTGCTAAACAAGGCACAAGACCTTGGATACGCATTTGCATCGACCTATGGAAGTATTGATACACAGCGAGAATCAATCAACCTGGAACTCCAATCTCAGGTGGGTCAAATCAATTTGTTGGCTGACCGTATCGCGAACTTGAACGAACAGATCACCAACTTGATCCGTTCAGGCCAAGGACCGAATGACCTGCTGGATCAACGGGAAATGCTGTTGATTGATCTGGCTGGTCTGGCAAACATCAGTGTCGAATACGAAGTTGGTGGTGCTGCAAACGTTTACCTCGGGAGTGAAGAACTCGTCCATCGTGAGACAAAACGTGATCTCGCTTGGAGCGAATCTGATGGCAATACAGATGGTAAATCCAGCGGATTCATTTCCTGGGCTGACAATGGTAAGGAAGTCAAGTTCGCCAGTGGTGCAATCTACGGTTTGATGGATACACGTACAGAGATCGGTGGCATTCTTGATGAGCTGGATGTATTGGCAGACACGATTCGTGATCAGGTGAATGGTGTACATGTTGAAGGTATCGGTCATGACGGCAGTACTGGAAACCTGTTCTTCCGTGACGATGTATCGGGGGCACGTTCTCTCGAAGTCACTGAGACGATTCAAGAGAATGTAGACAAGATTGCAGCATCTCGCGAAAGCGCGACCGGCGCGAACGACCTCGCACACGAGATGCACGACCTTCAGTTCGCCACGCCGTTTGGTAATTCAATGACCATCAACGGGAAATACCAAACGATGGTCAGCAACATAGGTTCCAGTGCACAAAATGCTGACCTGCGCTACGAGACAGCGGATGCTGCGTTCAGGCAGACGCAGAACCTCCAGCAGGAATACACAGGTGTTAATCTCGACGAAGAAATGTCAGCCATGATTACAGCACAGTACGCATTCAGTGCTGCGTCAAGGGTGATGACTACCGTGGAAGAGATGATGGACACAGTAATCCGAGACATGGGTTGATATCAGGTTGATCCAACCTGCCAGGTTCTGGGTCACAGGAGCTTGATGATGAGAGTAACTACACAAATGCGGCGCAGTCAGTTGCTTTTTGACTTGGAACGACTGCAGACAAACTTGTTTCAATCGCAGAACGTGCTGTCAACTGGACGCGAAGTGTCAAGAGGTTCTGACGATCCGGTACGTGCGCAAAAAGCACTGATTATACGCAGCTCCATGGCACGCCGTGATCAGTATTTGGATAACCTGCAGCATGGGATGTCACGGTTGAGTATGACTGAGGCAACCCTCATGTCCATGGAAGATCAATTGAACGAAGCACATGCGCTGGCGATCAAGATCGCAAACGAAGCTTCAGTCCCTGAAGAACGAACTGCTGTGGCACAAAGTATCGATGCTCTGCTGGAACAACTGGTAAATGAAGCAAACTCGCGTCAGGAAGGTGCTTATGTGTTTGGTGGCTTCAATACCGAACAACAACCTTATGAAGTAGTCCGTGATCCCGATACCAACGAAATCACATCAGTAGTGCCGCAGACAGAATTCATGAACGGTGCAGTCACGGTGAAAGCCGACGATGATTTGGAAATCCAGATCAATATGAATGGAAATGACATGTTCCAGGTCGGTCCTCCGGGTGGAACAGGCGACATGTTCCAAACTCTGATCAACCTACGCGATGCGCTGCGGCTTGATGACATAAACCAAAGTGGCGAGATCATCGAACAGTCAATCGGTGAACTCGATAGCGCGATGATACGAGTGCAAACGGGTTTGACTGATCTTGGTGGACGCTATAACCGGCTACAATCAATTGAGCAAAGCCATATGAGTCTGGAATTCCGAGAAGAAGAGGATTTGAGTAATGCTGAAGACGGCGAACTCACTGAGTGGATTACACGATTTGAATTGCAAACTATCGCGTTGCAACAGGCAATGGCCGTCGGAACACAAGTGTTGAACTCTTCCATCGTCAACTTCATCAGCTGAGACTAACATGGTTAATCATAATTCCATGCAGGCCGACCTAAACGAACTGCTTTCCCGCGTATCGACGGAAGGGTACGTTCTAGACCACAAGCACGGTCAACCGGATCTTATCTCGACGTTGTATTCCATCCCGACTCTAGGTGAGCGTGGAAAACTAGCTGAAGTGTCCATGCTGACTCAAACCGTGCTAAATGCACGGGATGAAGAGGGCGGGTGGGATGATCCGTGGTCAACGATGCTCGGCGTAGAGGCACTGGTAGCTCTACATCTGCGCAAGGTAGATATCGAGGGAATAAACAACGCCATTGAGTTTGCAGTCAACTCGCTCCGTTCGGCAAAGCCAATTGCACCCATGGAACGGGAGCTCAGACTTGCAAGGGCACTTATCCTGGCTGGGATGTCTGGTCAAGACTCAACCCTGCTGGATGCCGGCATCCTGCGCATTCACGCGCTACTTGATACTTCTCCACAATGGTCATCGAATATGGAGGATGGTTGGCACGGTCTGCTCAGTTTGGCCGATTTGCTGGCGATCAGCAAAGATGCATCAACTCGTGAATTGATTGAATCACGTATCCAGGATGCGAAATTACTGGATGTGGACACGTGGGGAATGAAAACAACCGAATGCATCCGCGCCCGTGCGGGAATTGTCCTGTTCAAGCTGGGATATGTAGGTGCAGCAGAGCAACTCTATGCAATGAGCAGACAGACGGCTAGTGAAGACGTTGACACGATTACCCTTAAACATCGAATTGAACTCGCAGCTCGGCTGGAAACTATCGCGCCTGAGCACTCGGAAACATCAGGTGATGTCAGCAAAGATGATAGCCAGGAATCGGGAGACAGAATCGCAACATCCGAGAATCTGTTCGATCTATCAACTAAGGAAGCGGAATTCGAGGAGGAAGTTTCTTCATTTCCTGACGAACACAACCTCTTGATCAATGCGCAGAACTCACTTGCAGATCCTGACAGATCTCTGGCCGTATTCGAAGGCTTGAGCGATATCTGGGCATTATTCCCAAAATCAGCACCGGAACACGATGACCGAACAACAGTCTTGCAACAATACGGTGAAAATCTTGCGTCGCTGTGGACAAAAAACAACAAGCCCTTGGTGAGCCTGGTTTTATTGCTGGATCAGTTGAACCAGGATACTGGTTCAACTCTGCAAAACCTGGTGGAATGTACCGTCTCTATTCCATTCGAGTTGATCGTTGTCTTGCCCGATGATTCCGACACAACACTCGATCCTCTGCTCGAGAGTTTCGGAGCATTACGCCTTTCCAAAACTCCCGGTGAATCTGAATCCAGTGTGTTGAAAAACGCGGTGGACGAATGTTCCTCACCGTACATAGCCATTCTGACAGCAGAAGATCACTTCAATACAGGATGGTTAAAAGCAGAATTCACAGCCGCAATTCACCCCATCATATCCAGAGAACGCACCCGCGTTGTTCAGAAAAGTGAATTTGATCCAAACTTGTTCACTCTTGAGAGTGATCATAAGGACATGTCGTCGAATCATTCAACCGATTCGGATCATCATCCCATTCCGACATCCCAGAGTCTTGCCGACGCAATCACACGGGCGGACTCCTTCTTCAAGAGTGGTGACTACAGCAACGCCGAAGAAACGCTAGTGAGTATGCAATCAGTTTTGAACGGACATGTGGAAGAGCGAGTGACCTTCTGGACGTTACTCGGTGATGCAAGGTTCCGTCAGGACAAACCGGATGAAGCTTATCAATGCTACAGGAAAGCTGTAAATGATGATCCGTCTGCAGAACGAGCGTGGATTGGTATCGGTACGTATCACATGATCAAGGATGAACTGGAAGACGCGCGTTTGATTTTCACTAGAATTCTGGAACTCAATCCTGTGAACCAGCGTGGTCATCTGGGTCTTGGTAATAGCTATCTCAAGGAAGAACGTCCAGCCGACGCGCTCCCTCACTTCAAGGAAGCCGTGAGACTTGATCCACGGTATCGTCATGCTGTCGTTGGATTGGTTGCCGCTGCAGTGCAGGCTGAGAAAATGGAAGAAGCTGTGCAGGGATTAGTTCGTTATCTCGATGAGAAACCTGAAGACGTTGAGGTCCGCTTCCATCTCGCAGCGATATACTTCGGAACTAGCCAGGGCGATCTGGCCAAGGATCATGCAGAGCAAGTTATCCAGGCCAACCCTGAACACACTGGAGCGCAGCAGATCCTGGCTCACCTTGCCGGTACTCCAGAAAGCGGGTAGGCAATCCAGTGAAACAACCGAAACGGATAGCCATTCTGCAACTCGCGCGCTTCGGTGACCTGATCCAAACCTCGCCGCTGATTCTTCGGCATCGCCAGAACCATCCCGAATCAGAAATCACGCTGATCGTTGACGAGCGAGTCCAACCGGTGGCAGAAATGCTCAGTGGGGTAGACGAGGTCATCACACTTAATCTGACATCCACTCCATGGCAACAAAAAACACCACTCACAATCAAACTATCCGCATCCCAACAGTGGCTATCTACTGTTGACCAGTTTGAACCATACGATTTGCTCTATATCCTGAACCAGGATCCATTTAGTGGTGCCATTGCAGAGTGCATTCCGGCCCGTGAACGGGTGGGCCCACGGCTTAGACAAATCTTGCCAGCACCTCATCGATTCCTGACCGTCGGTGTCCAGGATCGGCAGTACAACCCCGTACATCTGAGCGAAATCTGGGCCGCATATGCTTCGGGATCGTCACGCATTCCCTGTCCTGCTATCAGAAATAATGTGCTCGGCACAGGCTTTGCCTTACCAAGGGGTAGCAAGTACGTAAGCTCTATGAAAATTAAGCGTATAGCTATCAATCTCGGCGCAAAAGCGGCAGGAAGACGTCCTCCGTGGGAAAAGCTTGCCGAGTTGGCTGATAGACTGATATCCAACAGCTCTGTTGAGATCGTTCTGCTCGGTATGAGCGTAGATCAGGCAGACGCGAGCAAGCTGATTCAGTTGTTGTCTGAAGCGTACCGCGAAAATGTAATCGATTTGACAGGGAAGACTCGTCTAATTGATTTGCCAGGTGTGCTGGCAGCTTGTGACGTGTTGATCAGCGGAGATACCGGAACGCTGCAACTCGCGGCGGCTACGGGGACGAAGTGCATTGGCTTGTTCATGGCCGGAGCCAATCCGGTTGAAACTGGGCCGTACATGGATGGCGCCGTTGCGATTGTACGGCGCAATACGCTTGAATTCAGTGAGCAGCAGATCGACGATCTACACGATCTGCCCATAGACAAAATCGTCGAGCTTGCCACCAGGTTAGCTCAAGGTGACGAGATAAAAGAGAGAATGCTGGATGCAAACCATGCCTTCGCTGTACTCGTGGCCAGATCTGACCATCTGGGTATCAGCTACACACCTCTTGCCGAAGAAGACGGCATTCAACTCGGCAAGGGGAAACGATGGCTGCCTTATCTCAGGTTCCTGCTCCACAAAGCAGAACGTCGAGCAGGGGATGAGACAAGTACTGATCGGCGAATCCGCGTGCTCAGCAAAAACCAGTTCGACGTGTTAAAACGACTACTTGATCATCCTGATTCAGTGAGTACGGGCGAAGAGCGCTGGTTGGGGACAATTGTGCAGGCTTTCCAACGGGAGACGGCTGGCCTGGTGAACACAGTAAACCGTGAAGCAAAGGTTGCACAGCAAGATTGATCTGTGCAGCCGAACGTTATGGAGATGGAACACGATGACGATTCCGTATGGACGGTTGAATAGTAATCCGAACGAAGTTCCGTGTTCAATGAACCGGGACAGTGTTCCGGTTTCCGCCTATTCCATCTTTGTGCATGCTTCACCGATTTACCACACCAGTGATCTGTTAACAAAAAGAAGCGCACGACCGGGTTTGCGTCCGCATGGACGACCTAACCGGATCCTGCCGCTGCGCCCCGATGGATACCCATACGCTAATCGTCGCTGGAGCCAGAGACTCGGAATGTCTGTCTTGTCCAGCACGGGTGAGGAGGCTGCATGAATCTTCTCCTGCTCAATGATTCGTATTTCGGACCCACGCTGGAAGAGGCGGAAGTAAACGTTTTGAGGCTGGGACCGGGAGCTGACAACGATGTCGTCGTTGATCCGTTCAATGATGACATTTCAGAGGTCATAACACAGTTGCAATTCCGACCTGATGTCGTGCTACAGGTGGACAGTATTAATCGACGCGTCTATTTCAACGGTCTTGAAAAAATCGATGCACCGCGTGCGTTTTATGCCATCGACGGACCGATCAATGATTTCTGGCAACTCGATTTTGCCCGCAAGTTCGACATGGTTTGGACTGATCAACAAGACACAATGGAATTATGGTTGAAAGATGGAATAACGTGGGCGAAGTGGCTTCCCCTGGCCGCCGACCGCTCCATTTTCTATCCACCTAACAGTGACGAAGAACGCGATCTCGACATCGTGTTTGTCGGCACAATGAACTTCCAGCATCGTCCAAAACGATCGGCGATTCTCCATCGACTACGTCAGATCGCGAATGTTACTCTGGTTGATGGTGGTGGAAAAAGAGGTGTGCCTCCGCAGGATGTGGCGTCCTACTATCGCCGCGCTAAAATCGTGCTTAACGAACTACTGTTTGATGGGATAAATCTGCGCACATTCGAAGCCATGGCATGTGGTGCCGTGCTGTTGACCGAAGAAGGACGTGGAGAATCTCGGTTGTTTGAAGACGGTAAGGAGCTGGTCACTTTCAATACCAACAATCTCGAAGAGGTTGTTCTCGACATCCTTAATGATTCAGAAAAACGAGATCAACTCTCCGAAATTGCTTGTGAAACCATCCGTTCGAATCATTCGATCAAACACCGTGCACGAAGAGTGATTCGTGAGTTATCCACTTTGCAACGCCGAGTTGATCGCGACCGTGAAGAGGAACAGGTTCTTGGCGACTGGGGTGTGTGGATGGCATCCTGGAAATGGGATCACTTGCATCAGCTTCGGCATCAGGTTGCTGAAAGGTTGGTCGACCGTTTCCATCTGCTTGATCCGGTGCGTCAGACCATTTTCCTCGAAGGTGTGGGGCAGGCTGAACAGGCACGCGATTTCCTGAAACAGATGCTCGAGACAGGCGTTGCAAGTCCCTCACTAAAACCTGTTCTGGCTAGTCTGGCACTTTCCATCGGGGACGAAAAAACTGCATCTGAAGCGTTGGAAATGGATGCCTCAGATCGAATGACACTCCATCTGACAACGGCCGAACGGTTGCTCTCATTGGGTAAGGACTTGACACCGGGATTCAACCGTTTCCAGGCGCCACGTAGTTCCTGGCACGCGTTCGAACATTTCCAGCTCGCCTATTCATTTGACGAGAACTGCAGGGAAGCGATCGAGGGGCTGGACAAGGTGTTGATGAAGCACCATTCTCCGGAATTCATCCTTCCGCTATGGCAGAAGTATCACTCACGAAATCCGAAACAGGCAGACGTTGAACGTTTGTTGATCAAACGGGCTAAATCAGGATACTTCATTCCCCGCAATGGTAAGGGGGTAAACTCGGAATCACGCTCTTACTCGAATTCGTGGGAAAGCTCTTCACGGACGCAGCCGCTATCCCGTCCCCGGAGGGTATTGTGATCAATGCTGTGCAGGAACAGAATCTCAGTGCGCTCAAGGGTCAGGGAGATTACGTCTTGGCCGATCTGGCTGAAAAGAATCTGGAAACAGATCGTTTCGAAATCGTGATTGGGCGCTCAGGTGATCCATCGCTTATGGTTGATGGTCGGTCTCTGCACAGCCAATACAACCCAAAACGGGAAGCAGAACAGCTGGTAGCCAGAGCATGCAGGAATCTTCCGGAAACTGCGAGTGTCATGTTGCTCGGCATGGGATTGGGATACTTCGCCGAACAATGGCTGGAATCCCGTCCCAATGACAACGTCTATCTGTACGAACCCGACCTGGATGTCTTCCGCCACGCTATGTCTGCACGTGATCAGCGGAAATTGATCGAACATACACGACTGTACGTCGGTGCAGAGGGGCTTGATCAACTGGTTGAAGATCTGAAGGAACAGGGCTTGACCAACGGTCAAACTCCTGCAGCCGTTGAATGGCCGGGAGTGAGGGAATACGCTGGATCCACAGCCGAGGTCTTACAGCATAAGCTGTCCGCCAACGTGATGAAGGGTGATGATGATCCGTTAAGAATCCTCGTCGTTGGCCCGGTATATGGCGGCACACTGCCGATGGGGCAATATGTCACCAGAGCATTTAATGAACTGGGTCATCACGTTGAACTATTGAATTATTCTTCGTTCGACGCGGGTCGAAAGTTACTGGAAACGCTGACATCCGACGACACCAACCGTAGAGAATTACTTAGTGAATTGACACGCCTGCTCGGGCGCGGCGTGGTTGCCAAAGCCAAAGCCATGCGCGCACAGTTGGTATTTTTCCTCGCCCAGGCACCGGGTACCGTAGACACGCTACAATCACTCCGTAACGAATCCATAGCCAGTGCGATGTGGTTTGTAGAAGACGCTGAACTGGCGAACTGGTGGCCGCAGGTGGCGCCGCATTATGATGTGTTTTTCCACATTCAGGGTGATGCGTTCACGAACAGATTACAGAACGCGCGCGCGCGCCATGCACACTACCTGCCAGTCGCGGCAGACCCTGAAGTGCACAAGCCGCTCGATCTGTCCCAGGAAGCGCAGACTCGTTTCGGAAGCGATCTGAGTCACGTAGGCGCGGGATATTTCAACCGCCGCCGCTTCTTCCTCAACCTGCTGAAATACGATTTCAGGCTGTGGGGCAACGAATGGGATGATGCTCCCGGATTGGCAAATGCTGTACAAGAGATGGGACGTCGTGTCACGACAGAAGAAACGGTCAAGATTTTCAATGCTACGAAAATCAACATTAATCTGCATTCGTCCACATACACACAGGGCATCAATCCGCAGGGAGATTTCGTCAATCCCCGCACCTATGAATTGGCAGTCTCGGGTGCATTCCAACTAGTCGATCACCGATCACTGCTTGCCGATCAGTTTGAAGCGGGCAAAGAAGTCGCTGTCTTCCATGATCTGGACGAATGCCACGCATTGATCAATCACTTCCTTTCACATCCCGATGAGGCGGAAAGCATGGCAAACGCTGCTCGGGAACGTGTAATGCGTGAGCACACATACACCCACCGTATGGATGAAGCGATACAGGTAATTCGTCAGCATGCCGCGATTCAACCGATCATGAACACTGGAAACACAGTAGCTGAACTTATGGAAGCAGCACAGAATGATGATGAACTCAAGACTTTCCTCAGCTCACTGGGGAATCCAGACGATGAAATGACCTTGGAATCGATCAGCGACAAAATCCGCAAGCGGGACGGGGCATTGACCCGACCGGAAGCTCTGTTTCTGCTCATGCACGAGTTCCAGCTCAAAGCCGAAGATAAGGGGCTGGTATGAAAATCGCCGTGCTCACACTAAGCCGCATGGGAGACATCCTGCTCACCGGTCCGATGATTGACCGGCTGCATGAACTTCATCATGGCTGTGAGATTCACCTCATCGTCCCGAAGACCTTTGTCTCGGTGGGAGAGGGGCTGAATGTTGAGCACGTGCACGCTTTGGACACTGATTCCCTGATACGCAGTTCAGCAAAGAATCCGCCGCTGATTGAATACTATTTGCAAGTCGTGCATGAGCTCAGTGATCTGCGGGCGATTCCGTTCGACTTGAATTACAACCTTGGTTACGATACCGTATCCGCGACTGTCAGCCACCTGATGCACGGGGATGTAGTCGCAGGACAGTTCTTCGATGAGCATGGGAATCGCAGGATTGCGGGTGATTGGGCACGCATGGCGATGACATCTCATTTGGCTCGTGGGCTGAATCCATTCCATCTGGCCGATTTGCAACTGGGTATGACAGGGAAGAGGGACAATACAATTCCCCCGATGAACTATTCAATCCCTGATGATGCAAGAGCACGAGCTCAGTCTATGCTCCGATCCCTGGGAGCTAATGATAATTCAGCACCGACTGTCGTTATGCAGGTCGGCGCGTCGCATCCGAGCAAACGCTGGGATGCGCAATCATTCGGGATTGTCGCACGTGAGTTGAATGAAAAACACGGCATTTTTACCATGTTCACGGGTACAGCGAACGAGAATCAGCTGATCCAAGAGGCCGTGCAGATCGCCGGATCAAGTGCAATTAATCTGGCTGGGAAAACGGACATACCGATCTTGGCGGCGATTCTGGAACAAGCTAGCCTGGTCATCAGCAACGACACCGGTACCATGCACCTCGCACAAGCAGTGGGCACGCCGGTTCTCTGCCTGACGACGGGTAATGCACTGTCACAGGAGACCGGACCTTACGGTGACGGTAACCTGATCGTCGAACCGGATATCGATTGTTTCCCATGCAATTTCGAGGTGCAATGCCCGCATCTGAATTGCCATGGCCATATTGATCCAGCTCTGGTTACGCGGTTGGCGTTGGACATGCTCGGCAATACGGTACCGGATCGATATGAGTTGAGTGCTCCTGTCCGAATCACCAGAACGTATTTCGATGAGGATGGTTTCTGGAACACACGGCTATTACACGGACGCACGAAACGGTTTGATCCGTTGCGTGAAGCCTATCGTGTTCTCCTGAAAGCACGTTTCGTTGGCGAAAAGGCTGATGCAAGCCTGATCCATGACCTGCACCTGGTTGAATGGGAGAGCGCGAAGAACCTGTTGGAATTGGCTAATACAGGTTTGGCTGCAACGAATGCCTTGCAAGATTTGGTCAGCGATACTTCAGATACTGATCAGTTGCAACGCCTGGCGCGGCAGATAGATGAAGTACAGGACAAAGTGCTTTCTGATTTCCTTCACGCTCATGAATTACATCCTTTGCTCGCGCTGTTCAGGTTTGAACTCGAAAACACCTCTGGTGAGAATCCTGAATCCCGGGTAGAAGCAACTCAGAAGGCTTTTTCTCGCTTGATAGATTCGCTTCATGGAATAACTGGTGCACACAGGAAGACATCAGAGGTTCATCAGGAAGTTCAGCAGGAATCACATCAGCTGACGAACGACACATCATTTGTCGATGATGGAATCGTGTCACCATACGCGCGGTTTGCCCGTCCCAGATTCCGCGATGAACGGGCGACTGTACTTCTGCTGGAGAGCGAATATTATTTGCAAAGTGAGATCAGGAACGCGTTGCAGCGGTTGGGGCACCACATCATATCGCTCCGATATCTCGAGTCAGGCAATGTCATCGAACAATTGTTGATGGCCAGCCTCGAAGCTGACGTTCTGATGACAGTAAATCACTTGGGATTCGATCAGGATGGTGAACTCGCTTCATTGCTCGAAAAAATCAAGTTGCCCTATGTGTCATGGTTCGCTGACCGTCCGCAATACATACTTCTTGACCATCAGGCAGCAGCCGGGGAGATGGCTCACATTTTCACCTGGGAGCACAACACAATCAAGGAACTCAACGAGTATGGGTTCCAACGTGTGAATTATTTGCCGCTGGCCACTGATGAAACCGCTTTCGTTGTTAGCAATGCACAGGTCGGACCATTGCATGGACCCCGATGGGTCGCCAACTCAATGGTTGAACCTGTCCGCGAGTGGGAAGGACGTGCGAAAGTACGTTCCTCACATGAACCTGTCTTGCGGATGGCAGTACAGGAACTACTGGATAAGCGTTGCGATCCGTGGGATGCTCTGAACGTTGCCGTTCAGCAGTTCCCGGTTATTACGCAGGATTGGACCCAAGGAGACAAACTCCGTTTTACAACCCTGGTCGCTCTCCGCGCTACCAGAGAAGACAGAAAGCGTATTGCACAGGCAACACTCACTTACGGTTTGGAAATCGTAGGTGAGGAGGGTTGGAGTAAGTCCATTCCTGGAATCCGAGCGCTTGATCAAATCGACTACGGTCCTGGGCTCGCACAGTATTATGCCAACTCCATCCAGCTGAATAGCACCAGCTACCAGATGCCGACATCGGTAAATCAGCGAGTGTTCGATGTGCCTTGTGCCAGTGGTGTGCTGCTCACAGATGATCAGGCAGATCTGCATGAACTATTCGATGCTGAACATGAGTGTTTTACCTACCGCACACCTGATGAAGCCGTAGAAAAAATCCAATATCTGAAGGATAATCCAGATAGCGCACGAAGGGTGAGCAACCTTGCCAGGACACGCATTCTGGCGGAACACACATACAAACAACGCCTTGAAACAATAATCGACTCCGTTCGCGAGGCACACAAGCCAGCGATTCGTGTCGAAAGGAGGGCATGATGATCAGTGTGAAAGTGAATGGCGCTGACATTGGTTTTGATCACCCGGAAGCCGGGACAATTGCTGATGTCGTTGGAACAGTAGCACAGGATCTTGATGAGCAGCTCCGTATCATCAAAGTCAGCTACAATGGTGAAGACATCACTGGCAAACCAGAACGCCATCTGCAGGCAATTGATGGCAGCAGCGATTTCGAGCTCGAAACTGCACGAGCTGTTGACCTTGCAAATGAGACCCTGGGTAGCATCGTCGAATTCCACGGCGCTGTTGTCAAGGAGCTAGCTAACACGGCAGAGATGTTTCGTGCGACCAGTTTTGAACAGGCGAACGATCGTCTGCTCCGCTGCATCGATGGATTACAAGTGCTAACCCGAACAACACTTTCCATCACAACTCTATTCCAGGTAACACCTGGTGAAATCGACACTGGCAATCAAACTCTCGAGAAGCTGACGGAGAAGATCTCAAGCATTCTCGGTGAGATGATCGAAGCACAAGAGAATCGTGACAGCATTCTGATTGCTGACCTCGTTGAATATGAGCTGCAGGTGCTGCTCGAAGACTGGATGACCGGAATTCAGAGTCTGCAACGTTTGGGGCAATCGTGAGTCTGGCAAACGAAACAACAGCTGGAATGCTTGATTCATTGCAGGAACTGACTGAACTGGCTATCCGTCAGGCAAAAATAGATCATATGGACGGATTGCAGGACACTTTTCGCTTACGTGAGCGGATACTTGCAAAGCTGAATGGATTTGATCCTGAGGAAGGATTGCCCGAGGGAACACCGGAACAAGCTGGTATCCCGCGTTGGGAATGCCCTGAGCAGTTTGCGGATCAGGTCGCCCACATCCGAGACCTCGATCAGCAGCTGATCAGGATTCTCACGCACAATCTGGATAGGATCCGTGGGCAGCGGCAGCTCCTGAATGATGGCGAGAAGTACTTCAGAGAGGTTCAGACCTTATATCGCGATTCAGGCGAGAGCCGGTATCTCGATCATGTTGGTTGAGGTTTTCCGTTTCTTGCAGAACTTGGATGATACTGTTTGTTCACAGATGACTGGTTCTGTGAAACACAAGTGAATTCTAGCGTTTAGCCTGTTTCCTAGTGTTGCTCTTTGACAAATGAAGACGAATTGACTGGCCCATTATGCGTTTTGTGTGACGGTCTCTCTACAACAATACCTCTCTTGAATTTCACTCAATGGTAAAGGTTTTCCGCATCCGTTCCGATAAGAACGACAGCAAGGGTTTCCTTTACAACCGAGTGATAACGGAGGTGAAGCATGAGTACGCGCATCAACCACAACGTGCTCGCTCTCACAGCCCAGAGGAACATCCACACAACGCAACTGGATCTCGACACGGCGCTTACCCGCCTATCGTCTGGTCTCCGCGTGAATTTTGCCTGGGATGATCCGGCTGGTCTGGCCGTGAGCGAACGGTTCCGCGCTCAAATCGCTTCTATGGAAGAGGCGGAGCGTAACGCGAACTACAACATTAACCTGTTGGCAACTGCTGAAGGCGCATTGCAAACCATTGACGACATGCTCGTTCGAATGCGTGCACTGGCTGTGCAGGCATCCAACGGTGCGTTAACGTCAGAAGATCGTACATACCTCAACACGGAATTCAGTCAGCTGCGCTCCGAGATTACACGGATCGCTAACACGACCAACTACAACGGTCTGTATCTGCTGAACGGTAGTCTTTCGAGTGGTGGCGTGAAGTTCCACATTGGAACTTACAACACTTCCGGCAACGACTACTACTTCGTGACGTTGAACGGTATGCGCTCTTCCGATCTGAGTATCGATAGTTTGGCACTGTCTGACACTGCGAGTGCGCAATCAGCGATTACGACCTTGGATACGGCGATATCTACCAAGGATACCCAACGTACCGAGATCGGGTCGTATGTCAATCGTCTTCAGAACACTGTTCTGAACCTGCAAATCCAACGTGAAAACGCGACTGCATCCGAATCGCAAATCCGTGATGCTGACATTGCTGCCGAAATGAGCAACTTTGTCCGCGCACAGATCCTGATGCAGACTGGCGTCTCGATGCTTGCACAGGCGAATCAGGTCCCGCAGATCGTTGCAGGTCTGGTCGGATAATCCTGGTGTGATTTCGCCCGGCCCGGAGATCCCGGCCGGATGAAACAACGACATGCCCGTGGATGATCTGGGTTCAGAACACGAATCCAGATCCACGGGTTTTTTACTCGTGGAGAAAACTACTATGAAGTCACTTCAAGGTAGACTGAAGTTGTGAGTGAAGAGGAGGACGTATGTCTTCAGCCCCAGCAGCAACGTTTTCAGGACTTGCCTCAGGCATCCAGTGGCAAGACACTGTCAACATGCTCATGCAGATCGAAAGCCAACCACTCTATCGGTTGGAAGAGCGAAAAACCGAGGAACAAACTCGGATAGATGCATGGGTCTCCATCACCAGCAAGTTAAACGCCCTTCAATCGGCCGCAACTGCTATTGATACGGCAAACAAACTGCTGGCGATGAACGCGTCCTCATCCGATGGCGATATAATCAGTGTCAGCGCGACTGCAGATGCGATTGCTGCTACGCATAGCATCCAAGTCAATCAACTGGCCCAGCAGGAAGTAAAAGTTCATGACACGGGTTGGGCTGACTTAGCCCAAACGTCTTTGACGGGATCGGGTACAGACTTCTCATACACCTTTGACGGTACTACGCGCACTCTGACTCTGGCATCTGGAGCCACTCTCTCAGATCTGATTGAAGCGATTAACGATGACGAAGACAATCCCGGCGTAAGCGCTTCCTCTATTGACGACGGAACTGGCGCGTCTCCGATTCACCTGGTATTGACCGCAAATGAGGCTTCTGATACAGACAGCATCGTAATAAATGATGCTGCGACGACTATTGCGTCCGATGCGTTCGATGATACAGGCTGGGTGCGTACGAAGTTGGCACAGCAAGCACAGATTCGTGTCGATGGTTACCCGCCAGCAGACTGGATTTATCGAGATAGCAACACCATCGAAGATGTAATTGATGGTGTGACTCTGAACATCAAGGATGTAACGACTTCTGACGTGCAGATTACAGTCACTGAGGATCAGACAGAAACAAAAGCCGCAATCGAAGAATTCGTCAGCGCCTATAACGCGTTAATTGTTGAACTGGAAGCGAAAACTCGCTACGATGCAGCAAACGAAATACGCGGTTTACTTGCAGGTGACTCAAGTGTCCGATCACTGAAATCAGATCTTCTCACCATCGTTGCGGGCGAAATTCCCGGCATCAGTTCTACTGCAGTATATAAGACATTGGGCTCTGTCGGTGTGGATATGACATCCGGGGGAAAGCTAAAAATAGACTCCAGCGATCTGGAGGATGCGCTTGAGGCTGATGCGCAGGCGGTCGCAGAGCTCTTTGCGCTGGACACCAGCTCGGATAACCCATACATCTCATTCTTCAAGCAGGAATCGGAAACCGTCGGAGGTGAGTACGAAGTCACGGTTCACTACAACGCTGATGGTACAATCGATGCTTCCGCGAACAACACAATTGGCGGTTATGCTGCGACTGTGGAAAGTGGACAGGTGCTTGTTGGAATGGATGGTACTCCGGTAGAAGGCCTGCGCATCTACTTCCAAGATCCAGGAAGCGGTCCAGGAACCGAGACTGCTACGTTGCGGGTTGGAAAGGGTGTCGCTTCCCAATTCGATGGATTCGTAGATATAGCTACTGATTCGGTGGATGGCTTGGTTAAGCAGGCAAAAGAGGTTTACGAAGACTCAATCGAAAGCCTTGAGAAGCAAATCGAGAGTTTCGGGACTCGTTTGGCGATCAAACGAGATATTCTGACACGCCAATTCCTCGCCATGGAGCAGGCTGTTTCCGCTGCTCAGGCACAGTCAAGCTGGATCGGGTAGGCTGTTCAGGCTCCCCAGAGTGAAGTTTAGACCAAAATTGCCGATATGATGATCAGGAAGGACTTCGGACTTGCGGAAGGAGTCCGTCTACGGCTAACATGAGGTGTGTGGGATGCCACCAATTAACCCGTACGCGCAGTACGATAACGTTAAATTCAATACAGCTAGCCCGGCAGGACTTGTTGTCACGAGCTATGACGCTGCAATCCGTGGATTGAAGGAAGCTGCGCGCGCGATCAGAGAACGTGATTTTGAGAGTAGAACTCGAAACATAGATCTCGCATTTGGCCTGATCAGCGAGTTACGTAAATCGTTGAATCCTGAGGCCGGTGGCGAGATTGCAGACAAACTGAACTCGCTATATGAGTTCTATCAGCGGGAAATTGTTGCAGCGAATGCGACCAATGACGCCGACCGTCTCACACCGATCATCGAAATGATGAGCGGACTTCGGGAAGCTTGGGAAGACGTCCGCAAAAAGACGCAACAGCAAGCTGATGTGACAAGTCTTCAGGCTTAACACGTACCCGGAAACGGGAGTAAAAACATGTACAGTAATGGTGTCGGACGCACGGAGTCTACTGGCCCGCTCGATCCAAAACGAGTTGATCAGGTCAAACCTGCGGACTGCCAGGATAGTGATAAGACAGATTCGACAAAGGCTGCACCTTCGCCGCAGGATCAGGCCAGTATCTCCGTAAACGCAGCAGAAGTAGCGCGTTACCGGGAAATGGCAGAACTCCATCGCGAAGCGTACGGTCCTGAGGATCGCTCTGGACGGTTGGATGAAGTCAAAGAGCGCATTGCTTCCGGTTACTACGACAAAGGCGATGTTATCGAGTCAATCGCCGGCAAAGTGACGGACGAGTCTGTATCAACACCAGCAGGTGCTTCGGACATGCAGGTTATCCGGGACCGCTCAGAGAGCGGTTTCTACGAACGTCCTGAAGTTGTTGACAAAACAGCTGAGAAAATGGTCCGATCTGTACTGCCTGGGTTAGAAGAGTAAAGCTGAAGCAGAGTAGATTTGTCAGAAGCCTTCGTGAATCGCACGGAGGCTTTTTCACTCCGTATCTTTCAACACTTGTTTACGCCGTCAGGAACATGGATCGGAAATGCTTTCAAGAAAACGTGATTATTATACCGAACTTGGCGTTCAACCGGATGCGTCCCAGGACGACATTCGATCTGCGTTTCGTTCTCTGGCGAAGAAGTACCATCCCGACCTTCATCATGGCGATGCAAAAGCTAAACGACGTTTCCAGAAGATCGGAGAGGCGTATCACACGCTGTCCGATCCGAAGCGCCGGATGCAATACCATTCCTCACACGGAATAAAACTGCGTGAAAAAGCAGCCAAGCAGGCTGCAAAGCCACGGGATGTGAGCAAAGATGGAGAGAGCTTCGGAGTCATACTCAAGCGAGCCTTCAAATCTGGCTTTGGCATTCTCACCCGAGAGGGTAGTGATTCCCCCCGTCCGCAACGTGGGCGGAATCTATATACCAAGTTGGCTCTGAATCACTTGCAGATGGCACAAGGCGGGAAATTTCTATTGAAAATTCGCCGCCAGATGCTGTGTTCCAGTTGTGCAGGTGCTGGAGTCCGTCCCGGTGGACGAGGACACGAATGTACACGTTGTCTTGGGTTAGGAGAAGTTCCTGCCAGTGAGGGTGGAAAGACAATATTCATTACTTGCCCGGATTGTGAGGGAACAGGCTTCAACCGGTTTGAGCGATGCGAGCCGTGTGCAGGTGAAGGACGTATCCCGAAAACCATCACGATGCGGGTTGGTATTCCGCCAAATGTTCAACCAGGACGCGAAATACGAATCAAGGGACAAGGGCATGAAGGAGCGTTCGGTGGTCAAGATGGTGACCTGATTGTCAGGATTGAGGAAGCGGATATAAGCGGACTCACTCGCAGCGGTGATGATCTCTCAATCACGATCACGGTTGACTTACTGGAAGCGCTGGGGGGGAAACAGGTGACTGTACCAACTCCTGATGGGGAAACGATGGTCAAACTTAATCCCGGTGTTCTCAACGGTCGGCCACAACGTGTGCAAGGAAAAGGTTTGCCAAAACAGGGTGGAGGGCGTGGCGATCTGCTCGTAATTGCCCAAACCCGTATTCCTCCCACTTTCGATTCTGAAGCGCAGGAACTGCTCGAAAAGCTTGTTTCTCTGCCGGGATGGAAAGTAGATCGGTCCAAATAGTAAAGGCATCATGATTCACATGATGCCCTTCAAGTTCATACTACATCAGTACTACTTTACGAGGAATGCCGTCGTTCGTCCCTGGGCAGACTCTTCGATCTTATGTTCACGTGCAAGCCAGCCGATCGCACGTTCAACCATCCCCGGTGACAGCGGCAATTCCTTCTTGATCCGTGAGGCACTCGCCGGACCGCTCTGATCCAGGAAGCGCCAGACAACACCTGCGGCAGTACCAATTTCGTTGGTAATCATCACTTTATCTCCTTCTTTTGAAGTTGCGGGAACTACGTTCCACGATTGATGCGAATACACAATTCGCTCGCGCAAATGAATGCAAGTTTGCGCCCGGAATCAAGCGGGGTGCCTGGAAAATGAGGGTAGGATGAGCTCGCAGGACAAACGCTGAAACCAGTGTGATACTCAGTTATTAATTGATAATCCGATATGATAATTCCGCAGTCAGGAGGCCTCGACTTCAAACAGGAACGCACCTTTGTCAACCGCCTGACCTTCAGACACGCCAAAGTCAGCCAAAACACCGCTCACCGGTGTCTTGATTTCGTTCTCCATCTTCATCGCTTCCATGATCACGATACCTTGTCCAGCTTCTACAGTATCGCCGGGTTGCACTAGTAGTTTGCGAATCAGACCGGGCATGGTTGCTTTGATCCGACCCTCTTTCTTGCCAACTCCAGCAGAGCGAAGATATTCCTGTAGAAATGCTTCGCGCGAGGCCAGCACCGATAGCTCAAAATCATAGCCACCGGCATGAACACGATATTGGCTCGGGTCGCCGAGGGGTTCGATTCCCACGATGACGCTCTCCTGTTCAATAAGCAGAGAGTAATGATCGCGAGTGTCATTCTCGCTGACATCCAGCGTTATCGGCTTACCATCAAACAGCACCGAACCATCGTCGAGGAATTGTACCTCATAGGTATTTCCGTTGACTTCGACACGGTAACTGTTCTGTTCATGTTGGTTATTGTTGTTCATCGAAGTGCCCGCCTGCGTCCGGTTGCTTTCCATGTACATGTGCCATTTATCGATTCGTCGACAACATGCCTTTCACCTTCATGACGTCCTTTCCCACGTTCGTGATGACGCCGCCAGGCCGAGGCAACAGCCGCTATCTTCTCCCAAGCCGACTCACGCGCCTTGAGCACATCGACTTCGAACTCACGTTCGACAAACGATGTATCAAAATTTCCACTTTGGAAAGCTTCGTTGTTCATCACCAGACGACCAAACGGGATCGTCGTCCGCACACCAGTTATCCGGTACTCACGCAAGGCGCGGTTCATCCGCTGAATCGCGGTCGGGCGATCATGCGCCCACGCTATCAACTTGCTGATCATCGGATCGTAGTGAATGGAGATCGTGTCACCCTCACGGATGCCGCTGTCTTCACGGATGCCATATCCATCCGGCGGACGGAGATAACGAATCTTGCCCGTATCAGGCACGAAACCATTCAAGCTATCTTCGCTGTAGATACGAACTTCAATAGCATGTCCGCGCATCTGGATGTCTGTTTGCTTATACGGCAGCTCTTCTCCGGCGGCGGCACGTATCTGCAGCTGCGCTAGATCTACGCCGGTAACCATTTCCGTTACCGGATGTTCCACTTGCAAACGCGTGTTCATCTCGAGGAAATAGTAGTTGAGATCCTGATCGACAAGAAACTCAACTGTGCCGGCGTTGCGATAGCCGACAGCTTTGGCCGCTTCAACTGCTGACTGTCCCATTCTGGCGCGCAATTCGGGTGTGACTACCGGGCTGGGCGATTCCTCGACGACTTTCTGGTGACGTCGCTGAATGGAGCATTCACGTTCGCCGAGATGGATAGTGTTGCCGTGATTGTCGGCGAATACCTGGATCTCGATGTGCCGTGGTCGTTCAAGATATTTCTCGAGGAAGACGATATCGCTGCTGAACGCGTGCAGGGATTCACGTTTCGCCGCTTCGATTGAGGAGCGAAGGTCTGCTTGCTTGTGGACAACACGCATTCCCTTACCGCCGCCGCCCATTGCTGCCTTGATAAGAACCGGATAACCAATCTCCTTTGCGAAATCGATGGCTTCCTGAACGTTCTCTATGCCGCCCTCAGTGCCCGGGACTACCGGGACGCCTGACCCCATCATGATCTCGCGCGCTTCTGTCTTCGATCCCATGGATCGAATCGCGCTCGGTGGGGGACCGATCCATGTCAGACCTGCTTCTGTGACCGCAGTCGCAAACTCAGCGTTTTCGGATAGAAAACCGTAACCAGGATGAATCGCTTCTGCACCGGAATCCAGGGCAACGGAGATTATCTTGTCACCCCGGAGATAGCTCTCTGAGGCTGCGGGAGGACCGATGGACCATGCTTCGTCAGCGAGATGCACGTGCATCGCGTTTCGATCCACCTCGGAATACACGGCAACTGTACGAATCCCGAGTTCCTGACAGGCACGAATCACGCGAACAGCGATCTCACCACGGTTGGCAATCAGAATCTTGCTGAACAAGGCGAGCTACCTCTCCATGAAGTGCTGATGAAACAAGAGCCAGATCTCACAAAAAAGACCCGACAACCGACAGCGGGAATGTATTCCCGTTGTCAGTGCCTGGTCAAATGAGAGGAAGCAAAAACGACCAACAAAAACGGTCGATTATAAATCAGGCTCAGTTACCGCGAGTTTCCAGTTCCAACGGTGAATTGGATGCCAGCAACTCGGATACGATCGCGTCGAGACGATCAAAGTCCGGAGGCTTGTTGATGTAATAATCAACGTGCAGATCCTTCATCGCTTCCTGCACGACTTCATCAATGTAGCCCGATAGAACGATTATCCGTGTTCCGGTTAACTCGGCTTCTTTTCTCAGAATGGACGCAATACGAATGCCATCTGTTCCAGGGAGGTGCAGGTCGAGAATGACTACTTCAGGGCGATACTTCATCAGCATGATGCCCGCCTGGGCGACATCTTCCGCGCCAAGCACACGGCGGTCCGGTCGTTCAAGATTCGGAATCAATGCCTTGAGCAGCTCCGGATCATCGTCTATGATCAATACCGTTGGCGGAGTAGCGCCGCTCTCCCACTCTGGCGGAACTTCGAATCCGTGTAACTTGCAGAAACGGACGAGATCGTTCACATTCACGCGATAATGTCCGCCCGGTGTCGCACTGGCTTTTAACCGTCCAGCCTTGATCCAGTTGGCAACCGTTTCCGGAGTTACGTGACAATGTCGAGCGATCTGTCCGGTTGTGAATCGCTCAGTGTCTTTTCTACGACGTGTCACCATGCTTTCCTCCCTGGTCCGCCTAAAACGTGCGCTTTCACCGCATAAATCCCTAAGGTCAACAGCGGCTAATCATCTTTTATCGTTTTTTTCCGAATTACGACTGTTGGGAATATAACTAGTGAAAGTTTGTTTCCCCAAGAAACCGAATACTGTAATACTAAAAAAAGAGCCGACTCCAGAGCCCATTTTTCGGTGTTTCAATAAACAAAAACTGATAGCTGAATGTCAAATAGAAACCGCGTCCGCATCGCTACGCGGTTGCGTTGACCAACAAATTAGCACTGGAAATCCACCTCGGAGAATCTCGGATTTCAATCAATCGCTGGGATTAAGAACCAACTGCATCAGAAGTCTGTATTCATGGATGCATGTATGGTCAGTGCGTAACAGTAAGTAATTTAGTGAATTATGATTGAACTTAGCAAACAATTAAGCCTCTCTCTGTTGGTTCTGACCATCTCATCAGTACAAATCAGATGCTACATCGAAAAGTTCGTCACCACGAGATGACATCCCTATCCACTGCGTCCCTGGCGTTTATAAGTTGCATGCTAAACTTTCCTCTGCAATCCGAAAAAGGTCAACCTGCACATCGGATAAATCATCTCCAAGATCACTCTGTTGACATGTGAATGGAGAGCTGGAAAACCGTGAACTGAGTTACAAATCAGAATAGCAAAATGTGGATCTGTTATTACCGGATACAAAAAGCCACGGGGAATTCCCGCGGCTTAGACTGTATACAAAGCAATGGAACTCAAAATATACAGCTGATGATGCGAAACTAGTCATTCTGACGTAGGGAAGAAGATCGAACTAAACCATGAGCTTTTCTTACAGAGTGGTCGTCTCAGACCTGGCTCTTCTTCACTTCACTGCGTTTCGGCAGAATGCCCTACAACACATCATCTTGCGTCTGCACTACTTCTTCAACCCATCAACAAGCACACTAGATCGCCGGAATCCATGAGACCATTCTGCGGGAGTCAGCTCTGGATATAGACGGAAGGGTACGAGCTCGTTGTCAATGCCCAAATGGTAACGCATGAGCAGGAAATACCGACGCAACAATTCGGTGAGCAAGAAATTCTCGCGAATATGTTCCTGACCTTGCTTCGCAAGTGTGGTAGCTTCGTCTGGGTTCTGAAGGACATGAGCCATAGCATTGCTGATCTGGTCCACACTCAATGGATCGACGACATAACCGGTCTTGCCATCAATCACCTGCTGCGTAATCCCGCCTGCTGTTGAACCGATCAATGGCGTGCCCTGCCACATCGCCTCAGTGACTACGAGGCCGAAACCCTCCTTGGTCGAGACGTGAACAAAGGCATCCGCGTAAGCCATCATCGCGCCGATAACCTGGTCATTGTTCTCGACATTGACCCAGAAACGAACGTCCGGATCATCAGCGCCCGATTCTTGTAGTTTCGCCAGGATCGCACCACCTTCTGGATCATCGCTGGCCGTGTTGCCGATGAAGATCAGGTATGGCGGTTTGTCGAACGACTTGTTCTGCTTCAACTGCTGGAACGCGTCGAGGATGCGTTGCTGGTTCTTGTGTGGATCGTAACGGCTGATCGCAGCCAGGATCGGACGCTCGGGGTCGATGTTGTGTTCGTTGAAAAGTGATCCAAGAATCGAGAGTGCTTCATCCTTCGTGTACTGCTTGTTCTTGTCAGATAGTGGATCAATCGCGGGCATTACCTGGTAAATGGGGACGTTCAATCCTGGCCCGACGTATTGTGGCAGGGTGAAGATCGCGCCGGACGCCTGGTTGATAAATGGGCGCAGGAAACGCCAGACGGTCGGATCAGGGTTGCTCGTATCTATGTGACACCGCCAGAGCACATTTCCATAGATCGATTTTTCACCGATCAAGCCTGCTGGTTGTGGATCATGGACAATGACCAAGTCGCCGTAGATATTGGTGTTCCGCGCGTTCTCCTCAGTCATCCCGAGGTAGGTATCGTATAGATCGTGAAGAGAGACCGGTTGTGATAAACCCTGCAACGTATTGTGGAATTTCTTCGTGACACCGAAGAAATCGTCGTTCCCACGAATGCAGTACCACTGCGCGTCAATATCGAGGGATCGTGCGAGCGGGATTACGCTGAATAGCATCTCGGCCACACCACCGCCGTCAAAGGTCGAGTTGACATGCGCCCACGTTTTGCCTGCGAGCGGTTCAGCGAGTCTTTGAAGCGCATCAACGCGCTCCTGACCGATGAACGGAACATATTGATTCAACTCAAGGCTTCGGTTTGGGGTATAAGTTTCGATGGGCGAGCTGTTTTCAGCCAAGTTGCCTAGATTGCCGGCGAGTGAACGGTATTCCAAGGTGTTATCTCCAGTTGGTTCGGGTAGACAGAATGATCTCTCGGATCCTATCTCTTGGAAAAGCTTGATACAGGATTCATGAAAATAGCTGATTTAGAAGCAAAAACAAGACTGTAGATTACTTTTATCCAGATGGCTTGCGGGGAGCTTCTACCTTGTCTCAACGGTACACCTTCCGCACATTATGCCCTTTGGACTTGGAAACTGGTTATTAACCTGATTGAACTTGGAGTTTGCATTTGAACCGAACGCCACGCAGCTGGTTACCGTTGATCATGACACTGATCGTGATCGTGCTCGATCGCGCCACCAAGCAGATCGTGGACAGCACGATGACACTCGGGCAGTCGATTCCGTTCATAGGCGATACCATCCAGTGGACATTGGTCTACAACTATGGGATGGCGTTCGGGATGAAACTGACCGGTGGATCGGTGCTTGGATATGTGTCAGTTGTCGCGGTCATTGTTATTCTCTATGTGCTGATGCGGACGCCACCCAAGTCTGTTGCAACACGATGGATTCTGGCCGCGATCCTGGGTGGAGCGGTCGGGAATACATATGATCGCATCGTGTACGGATATGTCGTCGATTTCATTGACGTGAACTTGCCAGATTTCCTGATGGAGCGATGGCCGGTGTTCAACATCGCTGACTCCGCTGTGTCCGTAGGCGTTGTGCTGCTGGTGTTGCTGATGATCTTCGTCAAGGACCATCATCAGGAAGAAGACGGCGAATCAGCGCATGTTATGACTGAAACAGCCATGAGTACTGATGGTCACACTGCCGAATCAACCATGATGCCCGTTGATACCGAAGAACCCGCCTCGGCAGTCGGTTCTGACAGCGACACCGAAACACATCCCGATGACCACCGTGAGCAACAGGTATGAATCGGGTGATCCGACACACTGCGCTGTCTGTTCTTGTACTGCTGATCGCATCGATAAGCTTTGCACAGACGTATCCTGAACCGCGAGGCTTCACGAATGACTTCGCCCATGTGATGTCCGAAGGTGAAGTCCGCCAAATGGACTCGTTGTGTCTGGAAATCAAGCAGAAGGCGAACATTGAGCTGGCATTCGTGACGATGGATTCGATTCCTGATGGTCAGGCGATTTCGATGTACACCGTCGAACTCGGGCACCACTGGGGAGTAGGAACGCAGGGAACAGACCGAGGCGGAATGGTTCTATACAGCACGGGTCGAGCTGATGGCATACGGCAGGTTTACTTTGCTACGGGTTATGGTCTGGAAGGTGACATTCCGGATGCCCACGCCGGTCGAATACGTGATCAAATACTGATTCCATACTTGCGTCAGGGGAATGTGTTGGACGCGTTCGCAGCGACAGCGGTTGCGATTGTGCAGCGGGTGGAACCCTCTGTTCAACTGACTGGTGCGCCGCAGTATCAACGCCGAACCACGCCACAGGAAGAAGGACCGAGTTGGATCGGTCTGATCTTCATGCTGGCGATTTTCATACTCATGTCTTCCAGCCGTATGGGAAGAGCAATGCTGTTTGGCATGCTACTCGGAAGTCTGATGGGTGGACACCGAGGACGCTGGGGCGGTGGAAGTGGATTCGGTGGTGGAGGTTTCGGCGGCGGATTCGGTGGCTTTGGTGGCGGTGGATTCGGTGGCGGCGGGGCTGGCGGAAGTTTCTAACTATAGGCTTACCGATGGACGATAAACTGCGTTCCGAGTTGGAATCAGTAGTAGAACTGTGGAAGCAGTTCTGGGGTGACAACCTCCATTCCATTCACCTGTATGGGTCAATGGCGCGCGGCGACTGGTCAAAACGATCTGATATCAACCTGGTGATTTTCCTCAAGGATCATGATTACAGCCGCTGGAACGAAGCTGCCGGAATCATCCGGCGCAAGATAAAAAAAGGGTTCGCGATCCCGTTGTTGTTGTCAGAGAGCTATCTGCGCAGCTCGCTGGATGTGTACCCGATTGAGTTCCTTGACATGAAGCTGTTTCACAAAACGTTACATGGACCCGATTTGTTCGAATCGCTTGAGATAGACTCTCCACATTTGCGACTACAAGCCGAGAGGGAGATCAAGGGTAAGTGGGTGGCGCTCCGTCAAGCGGCGTTGGAATTGAGTGGGAGTACGTCAGCCATACGTGATTTGCTTGCGATGTCGGTTCCAACATGGAACGCAGTGTTTCAGGCACTGCTGGTCATCGACGACCAGGAAGTTCCTGGGGATAAACACCAGGTAGTTGATGAGGGATGCAAGCTGGCTGGTTTGGACAGGAACGTTTTTCACGATCTGATACGTGTACGCAACGAAGGCAAGAGAGTAAACCGCAACGCAGCCAATCGACTGCTCACGCAGACCTTGGAACAAGTTGACAACTTGGCGATCTACGCAGACAAACTGGTTGTGGCGTGAAACAGTTTATCAAGAACATAGAACACTCACCGCTCTTCTGTGAACGAGATAACGGTCAGTCAGGTGAGTGTGAACAGGGATAGATCAAGCAATTGGGGTATAAGGTGGACGATAGAAAGAAAAAAACAGTCGGCATTCTGCTGGGCTTGGCGGTTTTGTTTCTGATAGTGGCTTTCAACTTCACATTCGTGCAAGGCACCTACAACAGAATGGTGGACTACCAGGAAATCACGAATTCGGCTTGGGCTGATGTGGAAAACAACCTGCAACGTCGTTTCGACCTGATTCCAAACCTGGTGAACACGGTCAAAGGTTTCGCCGCACAGGAAAAGGAAGTGCTGCTGGGTGTGACCGAAGCACGTGCACGCGTTGGTTCGGCTGGTTCACGCGACGAACGTATTGAGGCGGAACAGGGCCTGGGAGGAGCGTTGTCGCGGCTGTTGCTCGTGGTCGAGAACTATCCGCAATTGAAATCCGATCAAAACTTCCGCGCCTTACAGGACGAGCTGGCTGGCACCGAGAATCGTCTTGCGGTCTCACGTAAACGCTACAATGACGCTGTTCAACGTTATAACGTTGCGATCCGTAAATTTCCGGCGAACATCATCGCAGGATTCTTCGATTTTGAGATACGCAACTTCTATGAAGCTCCACAGGAAGCACAGCAGAATCCAGTGGTAGAATTCTAAGGGATGATCAGAAAGATACCTTAGCAGATACTGGATCTTGGAGCGTACATTCGGTCCAGTAGTTGATCAGTCTCGCTGATCATGGGGATTTGCATTAATAGAGAAGAATCCCGTCATATAGCACATGATCCAAGAACATTAAGAGGTATATATGGGTGCGCGACTGCAGTTGGATGTGACCCGGATGATGGCAGATGTCGTCGGGCCACATGGCGCAACCGAAGAGGAAATAGAACAACACTGGCCACGCGTGCTCTCTGTCTTGCAGACACTGGAAGCACGGCGTAAGGCCGGCGATCTCCCGTTTTACGATCTTCCCGACAGTGAAGATGTTGTCGCTTCGATTGAGGCTTATGCATCCAAAGCGCGAGAGAGCTTTCGCAATGTGATGGTACTCGGTATTGGTGGCAGCGCATTGGGACCAATAGCATTACGCGATTCATTGAAGCCGGCGTTCTGGAATGAACGTGCGGATGACATGCGCGATGCACCCCGCCTGTTTATCCCTGACAACGTTGATCCCGAATTCTTTGGAGCAGCACTCGATGTGTGTGATCCGAGCGAAACTCTGTACGTGATCATCACCAAGTCCGGCGGAACTGCGGAAACCCTCGGCCAGTTCATGGCCGTATTGACGCAGCTGAAAGAAACAGTTGGTGAAGACTACGCCGAGCACTTGGTATTCGTTACTGATCCGCAAAAGGGCGCGCTACGCCAAATCGCACGTGAAGAAGGCATTCAATCGTTCTCGATTCCTCCCGGTGTCGGTGGACGGTTCAGTGTGATGACTCCAGTCGGATTGTTGCCAGCTGCGCTTGTCGGGATTGATATTCGTGGTTTGCTGGCAGGTGCAGCCGAACAGAGTGAAAAGGTATTTTCCCGCGAGTTTGATGAAAATCCGAGCGCAGCTTTCGCATTGTTGCAATATCTAGCTCAAGCTAAGCGCGGGCAGGGCATCCAGGTGATGATGCCGTATTCCAACGCGTTATTCCGCATCGCTGACTGGTTCAGGCAGATTTGGGCGGAATCACTGGGCAAAAAGCTGTCGGTAACGGGTAAGACGATAAACGTTGGTCCAACTCCGGTCGCCGCTCTTGGTGCAACCGATCAACACAGCCAGGTGCAGCTCTACGTCGAAGGTCCGAACGACAAGACGTTTACTCTATTGTTGCCGAAAAACTACCGAAATTCGATCAAGTGCGGAAAGCACTATCCTGATATTGACAGCATTGATTATCTGTCGGGCAAGGATCTCGGCACATTGCTCAAGTACGAGGGCGAAGCAACTCAACGTGCCCTGACCGCTGCACAACGCCCGAATATGGCATTTATTCTCGATGAAGTAGCTCCTGATACTGTCGGTGGACTGCTCTATCTGTTTGAAGCGGCGACGCTGGTTGCTGGCGGTCTGTACGAGGTCAACCCACTTGATCAACCAGGTGTCGAAGCAGGCAAAGTTGCCACATACGCTTTGATGGGTCGGTCTGGGTACGAGAGTACTAAAGCTGAGATTGACAAGGAACGTGAACGTCCAACCAGATTGATCGGATAGCGTTCCTTAGAATACACGACGTTACACGTCGGGCGGTTTGGAAAGACCTCCCGACGTTTGTTTTTCCCTGAGAGGATTACGGATGGCCTGCGAAACGCTTCGTCACAACTGCGGTGTGATGGGCATCTGGAATGACGACAACGCTGCGGAGTTGGTCTATCATGGCCTGTATTCGCTGCAACATCGTGGACAAGAATCAGCGGGAATCGTCAGCTCTGATAACGGGCGATTCTACCGACACTTCGGCATGGGAACCCTGACTCAAGTGTTCCGCGGACCTGATACATTGAACAAGCTCAAGGGTCGTTTTGCCGTTGGTCACAACAGATACTCAACAACGGGTTCATCAAGTCAGTACAATATTCAGCCGTTAGTCGCCGAGCTTCGCGACGGGCCTGTCGCAGTCGCCCACAACGGCAACCTGGTCAACACTCGCAACGTTCGCCGTAGATTGCAGGAAGACGGGGCGATTTTCCACAGTACCACAGATAGCGAGATCATCGTTCACCTGATGGCCCGCAGCAAACAGAACAAAGTTCGTGACAAGCTGCTGGACGCAGTCAAACAGGTAGAAGGCGCATACTCGATTACCATGTTGTCTGATCATGCGTTGTACGCCGTGCGTGATCCCTACGGTTGGCGCCCGTTATGCATTGGTCGTCACGAGAACGGTGGTTGGGCGGTCGCATCGGAGACCTGTGCTTTCGACCTGCTGGGATATGAATATGTCTGCGATGTAAAACCGGGTGAAATTGTTACTATCAATGGCGATGGAATGGAAGTGAAGCAGTTCGCCAAGGAAAAACACACATTTCATTGTATTTTTGAGCATGTCTACTTTAGCCGTCCTGACAGTCGAGTTGCGGATGAGTATATCGACAAATTCCGACGTCGCATGGGTAAAACCCTCAGTGATGAACACCCAGCTGTTGATTCGGACATTGTGATCTCTGTTCCGGATAGTTCAAACACAGCCGCGCTGGGGTATGCCGACCGTTCAGGGACAAAATTTGAGATGGGCTTGATTCGCAATCACTATGTGGGCCGCACATTCATCCAACCGACCCCGGCGATGCGCGAAATGGGTGTGCGGTTGAAATTCAACCCGGTTGGCGGTGTGCTCAAGGACAAGAAAGTGATTGTCATCGAAGACAGCATCGTTCGAGGTACGACACTCAAGAAACTGGGTATGTTGCTGCGCCAAGCTGGGGCGAAGGAACTGCATGTTCGGGTTTCCAGTCCACCAATTCGCTATCCGTGCTACTACGGGATGGACTTCTCCTCGCATGGAGAATTGATCGCGGACGGTAAGTCAGTGGAAGAAATTCGCCAACACATCGGTGTCGATAGTCTTGGATATTTGTCTGTTGAAGGATTGATTGCTAGTGTTCCCGGAGGCGATGGTATTGGTTATTGCACCGCTTGTTTCACGGGCGAATACCCGACTGATGTTTCCGAAGAAGTCGAGTACGAGAGTAAATTGCGGTACGAAAGCTCGAATGGCGATGAAACTAAGGATCTCGAATATCCTGCGTGAAAAGCAATCCTGGGCCTGACCAGATATAAGGGCAGATGATGAAGGTTGGGATGAAATTATGGATGATTCAACTGATACTGGTGTTGGTGACAACAGCAACATTGGCATCAAATATCACTGGTATCGTCTATGAGGATCTGAACAATAACGGCTTGCGTGATGGCGATGAGCTCGGTATTGCAGGTGTTGCTGTTTCCAACCAGATAGATGTGGTATTGACTGACGATAAGGGACGTTACCAACTTCCTGCGTGCGATCGAATGGTCGTGTTTGTCAGTCAGCCAGTGGGATATAGAGTTCCTGTAGACGAGGTATACCTGCCTCAGTTCTTCTACGTACACGATCCCAGTGGCAGCTCAACGGATGTCAATTGGCGATTCGAAGGTGTTCGTTCGACAGGCGAGTTGCCTGAATCCATCGATTTTCCGTTGATCCGTGAGGAACACAAGGACCGCTTCCGTATGATTGCGATGGCTGACCCGCAACCACGCAACGAACGAGAGATTGATTTCATTCGTGACGATGTGGTCGCACAGATGATTGGCACTGAAGCTGAGATGGCGATTGTGCACGGTGACATCATGTTCGACGACCTGTCCCTCTTTGATCGGCAGAATCGCATTTATTCAACGTTAGGCGTTCCTGTCTGGAATGTGCCGGGAAATCACGACATCAACTTTGAATCCCCGGACGACGACCAATCCCTCGAAACATTCAAACGAATCTTCGGTCCGACCTGGTACTCGCATAACTATGCTGATGTACACTTCATGACGCTTAAAAACGTCCACTACAAAGGGCGTGGAGCGAACATGGATCCTGATCGATACCGCCGTGGTGGGGGATATAAGGGCTACATCGGTGAGGATCAGCTAGAGTGGATTAAGAACGACTTGGAATTTGTCCCGAAAGACAAATTGATCGTTATTTCGTCACATATTCCGTTCAAGGCCTTTCAGGGTGATGAGGATCGCTCAAACACGGTCAACCGCGAAGACGTGTTCAAACTGCTGGAGGGACGCAAGTACATTTTGCTGCTGGCTGGTCACACACATACCAATGATCACGTTTACATTCATCACGAGCACGGCTGGCACGGTGATGAACCGATCCACCAACATGTGCTGGGAACAGTTTCCGGATCATGGTGGGCTGGACCTCTGGACGAACGCGGTATTCCGGCTGCTACTATGCGTGATGGAACCGAGAATGGATACCATATCTTCACATTCGAGGGAAACGACTATTCGAGCCGATTTATTCCTGCTGGCATGGACGAAAATTATCAAATCAGAATTACATTGGATGTAGCATACCATGGTGATGAGTTTCAATCGCTAGTTTATGAAATGCCCGGCGAACAAAGGAACGTGATTCGTAGCGAACAGATTTTCGCAACGAAAATTGTTGCGAATGTATTCAACGGTGGTGAGAAAGCGCAGGTCAGTGTGCGGATAGATGGCGGTACTCCGGTAACTATGGATCATACCATCCGTTACGACCCGTTCTTTACAGAATCACGTGAACGTTTGCGGCAGCAAAAAGCCCATAATGAACTCGACTATTGGAGTGAGGATCTATCATCTCATATCTGGGAAGCACGGTTGCCATCGGAACTCTCTCCCGGATCGCATGTAATTCATGTAACAGCGATTGATCAGTATGGTCAAACGCTTGAAGGTCGGAAGGTATTTGAAGTGACGGCACCCTGATAACCATACGAGGTGTGGAGCACGGACGATAAAACCAACAAGAAACCTGCGAGTAGCGAATCTCAGGGATTGAGTATTTTACCCGGTGACTGGCTGAAGCTGCCGAACCTGCTGTCGTTGGGGAGGCTTGCCTTTGCTATTCCAGCTGTCATCCTGCTGCTATCCAAGTCCGAAGGAACTGAATACGATCACCTTGCAGCTTTGTTGCTGGTTCTGTCATTCATCACTGATGGTCTTGACGGCATCGTTGCCAGACTGCTGGATCAGCGAACAGACCTGGGTAAAATCCTTGACCCGATCATTGACAAAATAGTGGTCATTTCGGTCGCGATAACATTGGTCGTGACAGAAAGGGAACACGAGTTTCCGGTCGCAGTACTGATCGCGATGGTGATTCGTGACGCTTCCATCCTGACTCTTGCAACCAGGACCTGGAAGCGCAACCAGCATTTGTTTACAAGTCGATGGTTAGGCAAGGTGACGATGTTCGTGGTCTCAACAACGCTGCTGGTTCAATTGGTCGCTGACTGGTTGCCGGATGTGCTTGTGACAACGCTCCCGTGGGTTGCGTTCGCCCTGTTGCTACTCTCTAGTGTTGATTATCTTGCTGTATACGTCAAATTGAAACGCAGTAAACGCACACAAGCTGATTGATCTCATGAGCCTGCAGTTCTTCGATACCCGCAAACGTCAGAAAATCCCTTTTGAGCCGCTGAACCCCGGTAAGGTCAACATCTATAACTGCGGTCCGACTATCTACGATTTTGCCCACATCGGTAACTTCCGGGCATACATCTTCACCGACACTCTGCGTCGTTGGTTGGAAGCCAATGAATACGATGTCACCCAAGTTATGAACCTTACAGACGTTGACGACAAAACGATCAAACGCAGTCAGCGCGAAAATGTGCCGATTACCGATGTTACCAACCGCTTTCGAGAGTCGTTTTTCACAGACATTGATACGTTGAATATCAAACGAGCGCACGTCTACCCCGAAGCGACCACACACATCGAAGAGATGGTAAGCCTGGTTCAGAATCTGATCGATTCCGGACATGCGTACAAGGCGGACGACGGTTCGATCTACTTCTCTGTAAGCAGCTTTGCCAACTACGGTTCGTTGTCAGGGAAACGGCTGGAAGATCTGCGAGTCGGTGAACGAGTCAGCTCTGACGAGTACGAATCCAAGGACGATGTACGCGACTTCGCGTTGTGGAAGGCGTGGGATGAAGCGGATGGTGATGTGTTCTGGGATGCGCCGATTGGCAAAGGGCGTCCAGGTTGGCATCTTGAATGCTCCGCCATGTCGACCAAATACCTCGGAAAAGACTTCGATATCCACACTGGCGGCGTAGATCTTATTTTCCCACACCACGAAAACGAGATTGCGCAGGCGAAATGCGGCATTGGTGGTGATTTTGCCCGATTCTGGTTGCACAATGAGCACCTGATCATCGAAGGTCGTAAGATGAGCAAGTCGCTCGGCAACTT
Source organism: uncultured bacterium (assembly GCA_964552465.1). Taxonomy (GTDB): domain Bacteria; phylum Electryoneota; class Electryoneia; order Electryoneales; family Electryoneaceae; genus BMS3BBIN04. The sequence goes on along the minus strand of CAZKGR010000001.1, from coordinate 57,361 downwards.
CTACACGCTGCGCGATATCCTGGAGATGGGCTACAAACCCCGTGAAATTCGCTATGTGCTGGTTAGTACCCACTATCGCAGCAAGCTTAATTTTACATTTGATGGCCTGAAAGGTGCGCGTTCCGCCCTGGAAAGGGTCGATGAATTCGTCGCCAGTTGGCAGCAATATCCGGACGGCGATGCTGTGCCGGAAGCTAATGAAGCACTGGAGCGGGCAAGAGCAGGCTTTGATGAGGCGATGAATGATGATCTTAACGTCAGTGGCGCTCTGTCGCATGTTTTCACGCTGATTCGTGAACTCAACGCCTTACATCATGCAGGACGTGCGACACGAGGTAATCTTCCTGAGTTGGAAAGAATATGGACGCATTTTGATATGGCGCTGGGTGTCTTTTATCCGTTCGATAAGCAAACTGCGGATGATGACACCGAACGGATAGAAGCCCTTATCGCTGAACGTTTGCAGGCCCGGACAGAAAAAAACTGGGCCCGTGCGGACGAAATCCGTGACCAGCTCGCTGACGAAGGGATTGTGTTAAAGGATGGACCTGATGGAACACGCTGGAAACGTCAATAGAATTCGTGAGTATATGAGATAACATGAACTTGATACCGGAAAATTATCGAAAGAGTTTACGAGGTCGGACTGCCATGGTTGCGTTCGGTCTTGTTTACACTTTGGTGCCTACCGTCATGTTTGCCGGCGGAGTTCCAGATTCTCTGCGTAATCCTCCCGAAGTAATCGGAACTCTTCAAGATACATTCGTAACAGCAATTGACTCGTTGATTGCTCTGCCCGATACGTTAGTCCAGATACAAGACACGCTGGCAGTTGAAGTGGATACTGTGCAGTCTGAGCCTGATGAATCCGTCATTGTGCCTGAACTCCTTACACAAGAACATGATGCTGCTGCGGTTGCATATCACACTATTGAGGGAGCTGGGGTAGAGGTACGTCCCTGCCCACCAGGCACGATCTATGATGTTCCGTTCGGAGTCGGTGAACGATTCCGCTACTATATGGAGTTCTCGTTTGTTAAAGCAGGTCTCAGCGAAATGTCGCTGTTAGGAATTGAGATGGTCGAGGGGAGACCGGCGTACCACGTGAAGAGCCGGGTCAGAAGCACGTGGGGTATCGATTTAATCTATAAAGTTCGTGATTATGTCGAAGCCTGGTTTGACGTTGGCGGCCTGTATTCGCATCGGTATGAACGCGATATTAACGAAGGTACTTATCACAGTAGAAAATACTTCGACTACGACCATGACAGCGGCTGGGTTGCCGTATCCAACGAGAATGGACCCAAAGGCATTACTTCTTTTATGCCATACAGCCACAACATTATATCAGCTCTGTATTGGGTGAGGGCACAGGAGCTTGTCGAAAACACAGACTTGATCATCCCAATCCATGATCTGGATGTTCAGTATCCGCTAACAATCAAGGTTTATGAGAAGGAAACCATCAAGGTTCCAGCGGGAGAGTTTCATTGCATTAAAGTTGAACCTGTTATTGAATCGGCAGGGCTCTTCAAGAAGGCTGGACGCCTCTTTGTATGGATCACAGACGATGAACGCCGCATTCCTGTTCGAATGAGCACCGAAATCACAGTTGGAACCATTGACGGAAATCTGGTCGAATACCGCCTCGGTGAACCGTATAACCCGGATATGGTCCTGCCACTCAAGGCCCCAGAAGACAATAGCTGGGAGTGGTAAAACAGTCCTCGCCTCCGAGATTATCTCCCTGAAAGATGAGTCACTTTCCATTCTGGACCTGTAACCGTCTTCTGGTTCTCATAGTCTCAATGTATGAGCACACAGTATCCTTGTGGATTGGAAGTAACTGACAATAGACCTTACCATCAATTCAATTGATGGGTGTACAGGGAGATTTCATGAACAAGAAAACCACATTAACGATTGTTCTTTTGCTGAGTCTCGGAGCGATACTGGTATTTGCGAATGATCGGCTTTCATTTTCCCATGTGGAAATGTTAGAAAACGCTGCTTTTGTCGAACTTCAGCTTGAGCTGTCCCTAGCTGAAACTACGATTAAAGTGGGAAGTGATGACGTCTTGATCGATTTCAGTGGCGAATACGATGAAGACTATGAGGAACCCACGATAGAAGTGGATCGAGATGATGGATCAGCTTACATCTTGATCGAGTCGGGGGAATCAAGGATGAATCTGAGCACTGATGATTTAGACGCCAGCGAGTTCAACGTCAAGCTTTCGCCTATTCCGGAGTATGCAATTCTTTGCGATGTAGGCTTGGGAGACAACTATCTGGATCTGACAGGACTCAAGATTAAACAGTTCAACCTCGACGCTGGATTGGCCGAAACAGAACTCGTTATCGATGAACCCAATGAGTTGACTGCAGAACGAGTAGACATTGATTGCGGTTTGGGCTCTATTGAATCCGATCACCTGGGTTACCTTCGATTCGAAAGGTTGACTGTCGATGCAGGCATGGGAGATGTCAATCTTGACCTGAGAGGTTATGAAGGTGAAGGCACAGTCGATATCAGTGTTGGCATGGGAAGCTGTGACATAATTGTGCCACGGGGCGTTGGAGTGAAAGTCTTCAGCGACGGCGGTTTCATGTCTTCGATTGACTTGGAGGACATGGATAAAGTGAGTAAGAACGTCTGGGAGAGCGAAGATTTCGAAATTGCGGATCATACACTCGAAATCGATCTTTCAGTCGGTATGGGTAGTGTTGACTTGTATTGGAAGTAAGCTCGTTGTGAGAGTACAAATCAACTAAATTCGAGTCTGTATCTTGATCTAGAGTTTGGACTACCTTACATTCAAGGTGCCATCAGACCATTGGGTTGTTGCAACTGATCCCCCACAGTTGCACACGCAGGAACTCTGATGGTTTTTCTCTCTCCGGGAACGGCGTCGAAAATATCCCTATCTTACAAAATCTGTAACTAAGAGGAGAAGGCAATGAATCTGGTTACCCGAGGCAATTTCAATGTAGAACGACCGGTCACCTTGTTCGGTGGAGGAGCATGGCAACCCGGATCGGAAGGGTGGGAACTTTCGGAGACGATCGGCAAGCTGATTACGAAGAAGGGTTCCACTCTGGTCACTGGTGGCTATGGTGGTGCCATGGAAGCGGCCAGCAAAGGATCAAGTGAAGCTGGTGGGTCACCCGTTGGAATCTTGTACGCTCCAGAAAAAGTCCACCGGCCAAATCAGTACGTGAAGAAGAGCTTCGCAGCAGCAGATTATATGGATCGAATGGCTATGCTGCTGCGTGTGCCTCGAGCCATAGCACTTCCCGGCGGCTCCGGGACTGTAGCTGAAATCATGGCACCGATTGCACTTCTACGACGCTTTGAGGGTCGAAGACTCGCATTGTGGAAACCATTCTGGCATGATCGGATAAACCCGTACTTAATTGAGCTCGGTCCCATAGGTGCCGGAGAGGCTGACTGGGTTAATAGCATTGAAGAAGTCTCACAGTGGCTGGGAACGATCTGATCATCAGGTAGCGATGTGCACCAGAAGTGCATGCACCTGTTACCATTCAACGGAAGACCTGCGAATTGCGCATCCTGTTAGTTCTCATTTTCCTGCTAGTTCTGACCCTGATTTCAGGTTTCCTGTTTTACGGTGACGCGATCTTCGGTGAAACTGGAGACACAAACCTGTCTGGAGTAGACACCTTCATCGTATATGAGGGGATGATCGCTTCATCGGTCGCTAGTGATTTAGCCAGCTCAAACATGATTGACAACGCTGACGGATTCGTGTGGTATCTGCGCTTGCGTGGAAAGGCCGAAAAACTCAAATCCGGTACATATTTCATCCCGAATTCCTCATCTTCAGCCGAGATCGCCGACATTCTGGTCAACGGTCGCGTCGCACGTACAGAGGTTACCTTTCCTGAAGGCTGGACGGCTGAACAGATCGGCGAACGTTTGCAGGAATCAGGGATTACGGACAGCGCCGGGTTCGTTCAAGGCGTGCGGTCGCAATCCCATACGTCTGAGCTCGGGTTTTCCGACCTACCGACTCTCGATGGCCTGCTGTTCCCCGAGACCTATGTCTTCCCGCTGAATTCGAAGCCTAATGCCATTATCCGTGAGATGCTTGATTTATTCCGTACGCGTATGGGCGAGTCGTGGATCAGCCAGGCACGATCAGATGAACACAGCTTGCTTGGGATCCTGACCCTCGCAAGCATTGTCGAGGCTGAAATCAATCTCCTCGAAGAAGCGGATGATGTTGCGGCTGTGTATCGTAACCGGTTGACACGCGGGATGAAACTCGAGGCTGATCCAACGGTCCAGTTTCTGATGCCGAATGGTCCGAAACGCCTGCTACTCGCTGATCTGCAGATCGATAGCCCGTATAACACCTATTTGTATCGCGGATTGCCGCCTGGTCCGATCAACAATCCGGGCGAACACGCATTGCGTGCTGCCGTGAAATCTCCGGAGGCGCCGTGGTTGTTCATGGTCGCAACCGGAAACGGTGGACATACCTTCACCAGCACATACGAAGAACACCTCGAGGCGAAGGAGAGGTTTGATGCTGTGCGAAGGATTGTCGCACGGCAACAACGCAACAACGGCCAATGAACTTCCAGTTTGAAACCGATCTATCCAAGGAACTCAACGACGCACAGCAGGAAGCTGTGAGTTGCACCGAGGGTCCTGTGCTCGTGCTCGCCGGCGCAGGAAGCGGCAAAACCCGAGTTCTGACCCATCGTATCGCTCACATCATCCAGTCCAAGCTCGCGAAGCCGTGGCAAGTGTTGGCAGTAACCTTTACCAACAAGGCTGCTGGCGAATTAAAGCAGCGTGCTGCGCAGATTGCTCAGGACGGAGCTGATGTCGCCGCTGGCACGTTCCACTCGACTATGTTGCGAGTACTGCGCCGTGATGCGGAAACACTGGGCTATCCAAAAGACTTCTCCATCTTCGACTCCGATGATTCCAATCGTCTGGTCAAACAGATTCTCAAGGATCACAATGAGGATCGCTATCGACCACGAACTATCCACGCAATTATCAGCCGTCTGAAAAACGACCTGATCACACCTGACTCCTACGATACATTAGCCAAGTTGCCTCTTGAACGGGCCGCCGCCGGGGTCTACCCGGAATACCAAAAACGACTGAAGATTCTCGGCGGAATGGATTTCGATGACCTGATCACGTTGCCGATCCGTCTGTTCATGGAATATCCAGCAATCCTCAACTTCTGGAGTGGACGCTGGCGTTATCTGCACGTTGACGAGATGCAGGACACCAACCGTGCCCAGTTTGAGCTGTTGCGTTTGCTTGCCGGACCGAAACCAAACCTGTTTGCGGTTGGTGACGATGACCAATCGATTTATGGCTGGCGTGGTGCGCGGGTGGACAACATTTTCCAGTTCAGCGAACAGTTTCCCGGCACAAAAGTCTTCCGTCTTGAACAGAACTACCGGAGTACGCAAAAGATCCTCGATCTCGCGAACGCTGTCGTCGAGAAGTCCAACCGTCGTGAGGAGAAGAAGCTGTGGACAGCGATAACGGGCGGCCAGTTACCAGTTGTCGAGGGTGTTGCCACAGACATCGACGAAGCGCGTGAAGTTGTTGACCGCATTGGACGGGCGACGCTAAGTGGTCAACGAGCGTTCAAGGACATGGCGATCATGTATCGCACCAACGCCCAATCGCGACTATTCGAGGACGCGCTCCGCGCCGCACGGTACCCGTATCAGTTGCTTGGGGGTGTGGGTTTCTACTCGCGCAAGGAAATCCGTGACGCGACCGCTTATTTCCGGCTGTGCCTGAATCCCCTGGATGAACTTTCATTACGACGGATCATCAGTGAACCGCCGCGCGGAATCGGTGCCACAACTTTGCAGAAATTACAGTCTTTCGGCGCGGACCATGACCTCGCGCTGTTCCAGGTGATGGAAAAGGTGGACGAAGTCGATGGTCTCGGAACCCGTGCCCAAAAGGCCTGCCAGCAGTTCACAAACCAGATCCGCACATGGCAAACAGAATTAAGGAAGGCACAGCCTGATAAACCGGAAGATCCGAATGGTGGAGAAGAGGAACCATCAGCCAAATCGGTAGAGCAATCTGAGAATAACGGTACCGAGAATGACAGTGTTCCGCTAGAAAAATGGGCGAAGCTTGTGCTCGAGGAATCAGGCTATCTCGGTCGACTGCATGAAGAAAACGACTTCGAAGCCCAGGGACGGCTGGACAACCTCGACAGCCTGTTCAACAGCCTCGCCGAGCACGCGCTGCGCAACGGTACGTTGCAGGAATACCTCGAGCAGGCCGCATTAGCAAGCGATCAGGACAAGTACGATCCCGGCGCTGATTCCGTGCGTCTGATGACCATACACGCCGCGAAGGGCCTTGAATTCCCATGTGTTTTTGTCACTGGCTTGGAGGACAAGACCTTTCCATTGCGCAGTCCGGACGATACAGATTCACACGACCTCGACGAAGAACGGCGACTTTTTTACGTCGCAGTTACTCGCGCACATGAGGAATTAGTCTTGACTTATGCGATGAACCGTCGTGTCTGGGGGCAATTCACCGAGATGGGACCGAGCCCATTTCTGCAAGATCTGCCTAAAGACGGTGTTAAATGGATCAACCGTCGCTCATATCAATCAGGAATGAAAGGATTGGACACCGCACGAAGGTATCAATCCGGTGATAAATCATCTCATCTCAAAGAAACCGGCGCCAAGTACCAGAGTGGTGTTGCTAAAAAAAGAAAACGTCCAGTTCGCAAAGACACCAGCGTCCTGCCTGATCTGGGTTCCATCTACAAGTCTCCTGCGACGGATGAATCATCACCTGAGGAACAGATTTCCAGTCATCATGATAGTGATATTCCAGCGGTACGGCCCGGTGATCTGGTAAGACACGATAAGTTTGGCCCGGGCATCGTGCTCAGTGTTGAACCATATCAGGATTCTGTACGAGTTCGGCTAGAGTTCGATTCAGTGGGGAAGAAGACGTTAATCCAGAAGTTCGCAAAGCTGCAACCGGTGAAGGACTTCGACTAATGGGAGCTGGTGGCGCGAAAGAACCTGATTTGCGGGACTTGAAGATTAGCCCTGTGAACCGTCTGCGATGGATTCGCATGGGCATTTTTGCGGTCGTTCTGATCGGATTTGCTGCCCTTGCTTACATACCACAGATCCATGCGCAACCTGACTCACTTGAAGTAAACGATCTTACCGGAGAAGTCGGGCCGGAGGGCGATTTCCTGCACGCTCGAAAAATGTATGATCGCGGCATGTACGATTTCGCCGCCTCTCAGTTTGAGCGATTCCTCAACGCTTATCCCAACCATATTCATGCCGGTGAAGCTGCCCTGTTGCTTGCCCATGCCCTGCGTGAACAGGGACTGATTCAGCCTGCACGGAACGCCTACGAACGCGCATCTGTTTACCTAGCCGACAGTTCGTTGGCGGTTGAGGCGTTGAATTCAGCAGCGAAGATGGATCTGATGCTCGGGGATACCAGCTGCGCGATTGACCGCTACCTGGCGGTGCAGGTGTTATATCCAAATCCTGAGATGTTGGCGCGAACACTGATCCGAGCCGGACGTCTTCAACTGGCTATAGGTCAATGGCAGGCAGCCGAACGAACACTCAGTGCGATACTCCGTGAGTACCCAGGCACTGAATGGGAGAGTGAAGCACGGCTTCTACTCGCGCAGTCGTTCGCCGGACAGCATGACCTGATTCCCGCCATCGAGGAAGCGCGCGGTGTGGCGATGAACACCCGCAACGACAGCCTGAAAATCGCCGCCGGTTTACTGCTCGGGCAGTGGGAGCTGAAACGGCTGGATCCATACGCCGCCGCATCCATCTGGACCCAGGTGCTTGCCGGAATGCCGAACGTGCCACACGCGTCAACGGTTGCGCATGCTCTGGCCCAACTGCAACACCGCAGCGGTGATTTGACCGAAGCACGTGCGATGTTTGATCGTGCCGCACGCATGGCGCCGGATACCACGCTTCTCCGCTCTATTCAACGCGACTACGCCGATCTGTTCTTCGACATCACTAATTACAACACAGCACGTAAGCTGTACATCGCTGCCGACAGCACTGGGACTATTCGCCAACAGGCTTGGTGTGCTGAACGCATAGGTGAAGCAGAACTCGCTGACAGCCTGCTTGCGTTTGTCAGGACCGAGCTCTCCGGATTGGCTCAACTGACTAAAACACTGGAAACTGTTTCAAGCATTCAGGCGACAGATCCCGATCAAGCCTTAAGTCTGCTTGAGTCATATGAAGATGACCAGGAACAACTCAATCCACTTCGTGACGACATGCTCTGGACGCGAGCAGAATTGTTGGCGATCACGGGGGAAACAGAAAAGGCTGTTCAGGCTTACGCAGACTATGCAATCGACTACCCGGCAAACCAGATCGCCGCGGATGCTCGCGAACGATCATCGTATCTGCGTGATTATGTCATCCACGAAGAAGTATCGGATGATGAGCTAATAAATCTGCTGAGATCGTTTGGAGATGCACCAGGCGACCCGATGGCACAGACCAAACTCGCCGAATTCTACCTGTACTCGATGAAGCGTCCGATTCCGGCAATTGTTGTCCTTGCGCCGTTATTGTCCAGAAATGACCTGCCCGACCGTTTGTTGCCAAGGATTCAGCGAGATTACGCGAATGCGGTGTGGATGGAATGGCAGCACGCAACACATGAACAATCAGGCGCGGAAATCGCGCTGACTGATTCATTGCGTAGAGAAGCTGGGTCTGCGATTCAACGACTGACAGCTGCATGTGGTAATGATGCTGTTCTCCACGCTGATCCAGAGCGATCCTACCGTGTTAACCGACTGCGTGAAGCGACTTCGACCATACCAAGCACTGTTGCCCGGATGCGTCGGGCGATGTGGGAAGGCTACCTGGATGCTCATCCAGAATCGAAAAATGTTAATGATGTCCTGTTGAGGCTTGCTGAAGCGTATTCGATGAAACTGGATGGCGACGAACTGGTCGAGAATGATTCGCTAGGAATCGTGTACTTGAATCTGATCGCTGAAACGGAATCTGAAACTGAGCTTCGACATAAGGCCGTGGTACAACTGCACGAAATCTACCTTTCGGTTGACAGCACAGCAATTGCTGATAGTCTGGCTATAGTACTTCTCGATGGTCCTGATTCACGGGAAAAACACGAGATCGCAAGGTACTGGCTGAACACAAAACCAGAATCGCCTCAAGCGGAAGAAGCACGAAAATGGCTGTTGAATGAAACATGGTATCGGCCTGACTTCCCGACATATGCCCCAATTCTGGCTGACTGGTTAATTGGAATGGGCGATTCCTCAAGCGATCAAGATGTGCGTGATAATATCGCCCAGATGTATAGGTGGCAGATGCAGTTGCGGCCCGATGATCCTGCGTTCCACGAACCGAAGTTCGCAGCTGGTAACTCGCTCCTGCTGCGGGCGATGGCGAGTGAAGTTGAGGGACGCAGACTGGATGCGATACTTGAATACACCCGTTACATGAAGTTTGCGAGTAATCCCGAGATCAGTGCGATGGTTGCGTTACGTCTGGCACGTCTGTACGACAACGCAGGACATTGGGAGCATGCGGTGCCGTATTACACGCAAGCACTGGCGCGAAATACAGAAGATCCACTGTTGCAACCCCTGCGCCGTTCATTAGCACGCTGGGCATACACTTCCGGCGAGTATGAACAGGCATATGACTGGGCAAAACTCGCTGCAATGCAGGAGCAAAATCCAGATACGGCGTTTGCGCTTGAGGAATTGGCAATTGTCAGCCTGTACAGTGACGGCAGATTAGAGGAAGCCGGAATTGAAGCTCCAGCTTTTCGCGGCTGGTATAAGGATCATCCAAAACTCGATGAAGCACTTGCACATTTTGAACTCGAGCGCGGGCGATACCATTCATCGCTCGGTCAGTACATCAGTTCACTGAGTGCGTACAAAGCCGTGACAGGCAAGTTCAAGAACACGCGGTACGCTGCCAACGGCAAATATGAGCTAGCCCGCGACTACATGGAGCGGGGTGAGGCCGAAAAAGCGTACGAGATGCTGATCGAGCTTTCCAATGATTATCCCGAACATGAGGTTATGGGCCAGGTTTACTGGCTACTCGGAAACTACTACGTGAGCACAGGCAAGTATTTCGAGGCGTTCGACAAATATGAAACGGTTCTAGCTGACAGTGCTTATTCAGAAAGCTGGCCGCATGTGCTCGGCAACCAGGTTCGTGCGTTCAAGGAAGCAGGATTCTATGAAGGCGCCATGCGCGCTGCACGTCAATATCTCGAGCTATATCCTGATGCTGCTGACGCATTCGATCACCGGATGAACCTCGCGTTATCCTATCATGAAACCGGTCACTACGATCTCGCAATCTCGCAGTTCCGACGGGCAATGGTGCTTGCGGACGGTGAAGATTACCCAGCCTGCCAGTTTTACATTGCAGAAGCAATGGAACGTGCCGGAAGGTTGAAAGAAGCCGTTAGCGAATACATGCGCGTGGTGCATTTGAATCGGCCGAGCAAACTCCAGTGGGGTATTACTGCTCTATACAGTGCGGGCAAGGTTCTCGAGCGTTTGAATGAACCTGAACGAGCGAAATCGTTGTACCGTGAGATTGTCGCTCGTGAAGGAATGGGTAGCCCGTTCGGACGTAGAGCTGACGAACAGGTCAAACGTCTCGAGATGTTCGAGATGGAAAAAGCTGCGGCGGAAAGCGAATGAGCTTGAGAGACGCGACAGGATACGAGTGGCTGGAACGGCATGTGCGTGAAGCGTTACATGAAGATCTCGGCGAACGGGGAGACATCACGAGTCTTTCCACCATCCCCGCTTCTCAACAGGGAATCGCTGTTCTCGTCGCCAAGCAGCATGGTGTCATTGCCGGGATTGACTGGGCGGTTGAGACCGGAGATCAGACAGATCCACCGGCAATTTGGGAATTCAGTGTTGAAGATGGTGAAGTCGTCGAACCTGGTCAGACTCTTGCCACAGTCACTGGTCCAGTCCACGGTATCCTGATCAGCGAACGTACAGCACTAAATGGTCTTGGCCGGCTTAGCGGAGTGGCAACACTCTCGCATCAATGCATGAAAGCTGTCGCAGGGACAAACGCCATTGTCATAGATACACGAAAGACGACTCCAGGATGGCGGATGGCGGAGAAATACGCTGTTAGCATGGGCGGAGCGGGCAACCACCGCATCGGTTTATACGATGAAGTTCTGATCAAGGAGAACCACATCGAGGCGGCTGGAGGTGTTGCAAAATCTGTGCGGATGGCGAAAGACTGGGTGTGCGAGCATGGGGGGAAGGTGCCTGTCGAAGTTGAGGTCGAGACTCTCGATCAGCTCGCTGAGGCTCTGTCGGAGCAGCCTGACCGCATTCTGCTCGATAACTTCCCGCCTGAGCACCTGCGTCAAGCAGTTGAGATGGCTGGTGAACAGTGTGTGCTTGAAGCTTCTGGTGGCATCACGCTCAAATCGCTTACAGATGTTGCGGCAACTGGAGTTCATAGAATTTCACTGGGCGCATTGACCCATTCTGCAAAACCGCTGGATATTTCCCTGCGGATGCGGAAAGCTGTCTGACTATCATTTACAAAACCATTTTCGGATAAAAAGTATGGCTGAAGAACGAGTCGGCAAATTCACTTTTGTACTGCATTCGCACCTCCCATATGTGCTGTCGCATGGTACGTGGCCACATGGATCTGTCTGGATTCATGAAGCTGCGGCTGAAACATATATTCCGTTGTGGCGCATCTTCCGTTCATTCAAGGAGCAGGGGAAAAAAGCAGCGATCACCATCGGTGTGAGCCCAGTACTTGCCGAACAACTTTCCGACCAGTCGTTTGTTTCTGAATTGAACGATTACCTGCGTCAACGGATCAAAGCTGCCGAACAGGATTTAGCTGCATTCAATGAGACAGGCGATTCAAATAAAGCTGGCATTGCCCAATTGTGGATCGATTATTACACTGAAGTCGAGGCAGACTTCAACGGTCCGTTAAATCGAGACATCATCGCCGGACTGCGGGACATGCAGGACGCTGGTGTTATCGAGATTATCACCTGCGGAGCCACGCATGGCTATCTGCCACTGCTCGGCACAGATGAAGCTGTGAACGCGCAGATCGAACTGGCAGTTAAATCGTATCGCAAGCACTTTGGCCGAGACCCGAAGGGCATCTGGCTACCCGAGTGTGCGTATCGACCCGCATATCACTGGAAGAGTCCGGTCGATGACGACGATCCTGGATTTGAACGCAAGGGTGTCGAAGAAATCGTGCAGAAGCACGGGCTTCGCTACTTCATCGTCGATTCGCACTTGTTGCAGGGTGGAAAACCGGTAGGAACTTACCTGGATCGATTCCAGGGCCTGCGTAAGCTGTGGGATCAGGCGGATAGCGAAAAAGCGCGTCAGTTCGCTGCAAATGACAAGCGTGAGCCTTATCGCACTTATTTCCTCGATGCTACTGTCGGTGAGGGCAAGGGTGAACCTGTCGGGATCTTGACCCGTGATTCCAAAACATCATTGCAAGTCTGGTCAGGCGAATACGGCTACCCGGGCGATGGTGCATACCTCGATTTCCATAAGAAACACTTTCCCGGCGGGCACAAGTACTGGCGGGTTACTCGAGCTTCTGCTGATCTTGGGGACAAAGAGGAATACGTTCCTGAAAAGACAGAAGGCCGGTTAAGCGAGAATGCTGAGCACTTTTACGGTTTGTTGCAGGACACGATACGCGAAACTGACCTTTCCGTCGAAAACCGTTTTGTTGTCAGCCCGTTCGACACAGAACTGTTCGGGCACTGGTGGTTTGAGGGACCGCGTTTCCTCGAAAAGCTCCTAACACACGTGGCATCTGGTGAGGCACTGGAATCAGCACACGGCTTCGAGTTAATCGATGACGCGATAGATGCACCTGTTATCAAGCTGCCTGAAGGTTCATGGGGCGAGGGCGGACATCACTACATCTGGCTGAACGACGACACTGCGTGGAGCTGGAAGCTTATTCATGCAGCTGAAAAGCACATGACTCGCCTCGTTCGCGAGTATCCGGACCCGACTGGAAAGCTCAAGGAGATGCTGGAGCAACTCGGACGTGAACTACTCATTCTCGAGGCCAGTGACTGGCAATTCCTGATCAGCACGATAGCGGCAGCCGACTATGCCGAAATGCGACTTAAACAACATGCGGAAGATTTTGAATTCATCCGTAGTCTGATCGGCAAATTTGTGGCTGAAGACGATATTGACTCAAAATCCTGGGAACATTACTACTCGATCTGCAAGCGCGACCCATTGTTCCCGCACTTGGACCTATCCATATGGGCTTGATCGCTGATGCATGCTGAAATGCGCCATGATCCGCTCCAGCGCCGATGGGTGATTATCGCGCCGGAACGAGGAATCCGTCCCACGGACTACGTTCGTGCGGATGATGACATCGATGGTTTCGATCCATTCGCGGAGGGGAATGAGGAACACACCACCTCCGAGATCTTGGCCGTGCGCGATAAGGACAGCAAGAAGAACGGTCCGGGGTGGAAAATCCGTGTCGTGCCAAACAAATACCCGGCGTTCCGGGTTGAAGGTGATCTCGACCGCCACGGCAATGGCATTTACGATATCATGAACGGTGTTGGCGCTCATGAACTGGTGATTGAAACCCCAAACCAGTTTGATGATCTGCCGCAACTCGAAGACGATCACATCCACAAGCTCGGCATGGTGTATCGTGATCGACTGATAGATCTATTCCGAGATCGGCGCCTGAAATACGCCATCTTGTTTCGCAATCACGGAAAAGCCGCAGGCGCCAGCCTTTCGCATCCTCATACCCAAATCGCGGCAATGACGGTCACACCGTTGCAGGTGGCGATGGAACTGCACGCTGCTCGTGATCACTATCGTGCAAAGGAACGATGCCTGTTGTGCGACATGTTGCGTCAGGAAATGGACGAGCGGGAACGCATTGTTCAGATGACAGACCACTTCGTAGCCTTCTGCCCGTACGCGAGCCGGTTCAATTTTGAGACCTGGATTCTACCACGTGTGCATCAGCACGACTTCCGGAGAATGACAGACGATCATATCCGCGATTTCATGTTCCTGCTTCGCGATGTGCTGACCCGGATCAAGGCAGCGCTGGATGATCCGCCGTACAATTTCATGATGGTCACTGCACCGAATTCAGAGACTATTGATCCGCGTCCCGCGCAATGGACCACACTCGAGCTCGACTGGCACTGGAGGATGATGATCCTGCCGCGACTCGGTAACCTCGCCGGATTCGAATTCGGAACCGGCTTCCACATTAACAGCACACCCCCCGAGCAGGCGGCTGAACTACTTCGTGCCGTCGAAATCTAGGAGGGGTGCTCATGTTGAAAAACGCGCCCCTCGTAAGTGTTCTAACTATCCATCATGGGTCCAACGACCAGCTCAACCGTTTGAAAGCAGCCCTCGCTGCGCAAAGCTATCCAACTGACAGTTTTCGCTGGGTAGTCATCGATGATGCCAGCCCTGAATCACCACCAGAGTGGTTTGATACGCCGGACTCGAAGTTTGAGATCCAGGCGGTTCGTTTGCCCGAAAACGTTGGCCGAGCGAAAGCACGCAATGTCGCGTTATGGCATGCGACCGGCGACATTGTTGCGTTCATCGACAGCGATATGGAGCCGGTCACCGTGTGGCTCGAGATGCTGGTGCGCGGTGTGCTGAAGACGCAAGGTGTTATCGCTGGACGCTATGACCCGCATCCATCCATAGAATTAGATGCCTTCCAGCGGTATGTTCACACCCGCGGAGCGCACAAACATGTGCCCGGAACACGTATCCCAGGGCGTTATTTCACCAGCGGGAATTGTGCGTTTCCACGATTCTTCCTCGACCACGTTGATTGTTTCGACGAAGACTTTGCCGGGTGGGGTGGGGAAGACCTCGAATTCGCGATCCGGCTGGAGAAGAAGGGGGCCGTGTTCCATTACGAACCACGCGCTAAAGCCTATCACGAACATCGGGTGAATTGGTCACAACAGGCAGAACGTTACAGTGATTTCGGTGAATACGCTGTCCCACGCCTGCTCGCCAAGCACCCTGATCTGGAAGCGAAGCTATCGTTGAGCAAGCTCAAGTTCAGCCCGAACCTCGGGGTTGTGTACGGCCTGCTGCAACCCTTATTCTTGCGGCTTACATGTAGCGATGCAGTCTACCAGTTTGTACACGACAAAGTGATCGAATACGGGTGCTGCTTCCCATGGCCAGCACGCGTATTTGATTACATGATATTCCAACTTTATTCGCGCGCATATAAACGCGATTTGTGACAGGAGTTTTCCATGTTCGGCGATACCATCATTGACGGCAAGGCTGTTGCCGGCACTATTCGTGAAGAGATCAGGATTGAAGTGGCAAAACGTGCCGAACAGGGCAGGCAACCGGGGCTGGCATTAGTTCTCGTCGGTGATGATCCGGCGTCGAAGGTGTACGTCAACATGAAGCGAAAAGCGTGCGAACAGACGGGGATGGCATCCCTGATCGAACGCATGCCAGCCGACTCTTCGCAGGAAGACGTGCTCGCCAAAGTCCGTGAGATCAACGAAGACGACCGCTATAACGGGCTGCTCGTTCAATCACCGTTGCCGAAGGGATTGGACGAGGACGAAGTCGTGCGCGCCATTGATCCGCTGAAGGACGTTGACGGTTTCCATCCGACGAACGTCGGCCTCCTAGCGCTGAACCAACCTCGCTTCGTCCCCTGCACGCCGCTCGGAGTGTTGGAACTGCTGGACCGATACGGAATTGATCCCTCGGGTAAGCAAGCTGTCGTACTTGGACGCAGTCACCTGGTCGGTATGCCGATGTCGTTGCTGCTAATGCGCAAAGCGAAGGGCGCGAACGCGACCGTCACAGTCTGCCACAGCCGCACTCAAAATATGGCAGAGATCACCCGTCAGGCTGATATCCTGATTGCAGCCATCGGGCAGGCGAAATTCGTCACTGCTGATATGGTCAAGGAAGGCGCGGCGGTGATTGATGTCGGCATCAACCGCATCGAAGACGCGTCACGTAAATCAGGCTATCGGCTGGTCGGGGATGTGGATTATGAGGCCGTGCGTCCTAAGACATCCGCGATTACACCTGTCCCCGGCGGTGTCGGGCCGATGACAGTTGCCCTGTTGCTTAAGAACACACTGCTGGCGGAAGAGTTGCAATATGAAGGGTAGTACTAAGTACCAGGCCGTCAGGACTTACTGAGTTGGTTGATTCTGGGGACACTTTGAGGACAAAGTGTCCCCCTTTTTGCTATACAACTCAAAAGCAATACTCTGGATTGAGAATTACCACTTCCCATAGTTGCCGCCGATCCACTCGAGCAGATCTTCTTTCTCAACGTCGAGTTCCATGGCGAGACGTATCCAGCTCAGAGTTTCGGTATAGTCCGTCGATGGCGGTTGGAGATGGATTCGCAGATCGTGCATGCGTTCGACAGCGTCAGCCGCAGCAGACAGGTCTTCATGGGGAACAGTCAACAGCATGTGCACGCCGGATTCGTCTAGAGCTGTGATAGTTTCGTCGGATAATTCAGCAAATATCGCCCAATCCCCGACGAACAAACTGTTGCCCACATGATCAACCATCGGCAGGAATCCTTCGACCTCTGAAAGAGGCATCTGAACAATCGTGTCCAGACGTTTCCACGCCGCGACAATCCCTTCCTTGTCGAAACGCAGCTGCGACCCGCTGAGCCAACTGGTTGGCTTTGACAGGACAATCCAGTGCAGTCCAAGCGCGTCCCAGTAGTCCATGCGGGTGCTGTCAGCGCTGGTGAAATTGTCGCCTTCAACCGCGAGATATACAGTACCGCGCAGGTTGTACGCGTCCCCTCGCACGCTGCCGAAATCCTTGCCGAGGCTGACATTAGCTTCCTGCGCAAGCGCGTCCCGGTACCAATCCAACGTTTCCTCGAAAAGCGTAGCTTCGATGTCGTTGTTCGGACCGTAGGTGGTCAGAACCGTGGCACCGTAACCGTCACGCAGGGCAATCGACGCATGGGCTAAATCCGCTTCTACATTTTCGCTCAACTCTGTCCAGCGAAATCCATAGCCACGGTGCCAGATGACTCGTTCAGCCTGGTACTCATACGCCAGCGGTTCGGGATGTGACGCTAATGCTTCCAGCCATTGTCCAATTGCACTCAGGCACCCGCCAATCGCGCGGGTATCAATGGTCTCGTACGTGTCTTCGGTGCTGTGGTAATGGTCGTGCGAGCCTTTGCTCCACGTCGTAAATGCCGGGATGCCGGCTTCGCGGAAGTATGCATGATCAGAGCTGAAGCCGCCCCATGCCCGTCGCGCCTGAATCTGACCACGCATGCTGTCGGACAGGGAAGAGTAGAAGCTGTACCACACATCCGGGACAGCGTTGCCGCCGCCGATGCCGGTGATGCCTTCGCCACGTCCGCCCATGTCGAGATTGACCATGGTGATGTAGTCATAATCGTCCGGTAGTTCATCAGCCAGAGCTTTACTGCCTAGCAGCCCCTGCTCTTCAGCGCCGAAAGCCATGAACACCATCGTGCGCGGTTGCGGATTAGCCGCGAAAACACGCGCCAGCTCCATTACCACGCAGGTTCCTGATCCATTATCATCCGCGCCGACGTAGACATGCCCGAGTGAGTTCTCGCCAACATGGTCGCCATGTCCACCGAATAAAACGACCTCATCCCGCAGAAGCGGATCGGTGCCCCGTATCATTCCAGCGACATTATACCCGAATCCATCGTCAATGCGCTCTACTTTCGCTTCGAGGGTAACGCGTTTGCCAAGTTCAAGGATACGCGGTCCTTTCTTAAGCACACGCTGGTAGATGTCGAACGTAAAACCGGTGCCGTACAGGAGGTGGTTCATCACGTTTTTGCCGATTACCGCGGTCGGCAAATCCTTGTCGTAAGCTTCCTCCATGATTGAGGCTCCGCCGATCACATTTTCGCCCATGTAGAACAACACACCGGCAACGTTGTGCTCCTTGGCTTCATTCAGCAGATAGGTTCGCGTGTACTCATGGTCCCAGTCTTCACCGTTGGATGGTTTACCGCGGATGATGGCAATGATTTTACCATCCAGATCGACATCGCCGTAATCGTCCCAGCCCTTGTCAGGTTTGGAGATGCCGTGTCCGACGAGTACAACATCGGCAGTCACCTTACCGGATCCGCTGTTGACAGTCAAGGCAAAATCAGTGCTGAGCAGAAAATCAACATCGCCATAGCGTTCTGTTTCATGTAACGTTAGCCGTGCTTTTTTCTCAACAGTAGCGAGCATGTCAAAGCGGTGCAGCAGATTATCGCCGATGAACGGCTGCAAGCCCCATTGATCAAACTTACCTGCTATCCATTCCATGGATTTTGTACCGCCCGGTGAACCGGACTTTCGCCCCTGGAAAAGGTCAGGATCTGACAACTCCAGGAGGTATGCCATCGCGGAATCTGTTTCCGCTGGCGGGATCGCCGAGATGTGAGGTGCGCAGATGAGCCAGACAACAACGGTGAACAGTATCCGGAGCAGAACACGTGAACGCTGCATATAAGCGATATCCCAGGTAGATTAATGCGAGGATTGAATGATGCAGAAACTACGAGCGAGACCTACGAGGAACAAGCGGGAACACACGTTGACGTGGAGACGTGCTTGAGTGTACGTTACCGGCTGTTCAGAAACGGCGGAAATGCAACATGGCAAAGTCAGAACAAGCAGCTACAGTCAAAGAGAAATCAACGGCTGGAAAAACGCAGGCAGCCAAATCTGCAGGCGAGCGATTCAATTGGCCGTTCACACGCAAGAACCTGATCTGGTTTCTCGCGGCGATTGCTGTGATCCTTGTCGGATATGTATTCCTGGGAATCGGACCATACGATAGCGTATCGTCCCTCACAATCGGGCCGATTCTACTGGTTATTGGATATGTCGTGTTGCTGCCGATTTCGATCATTGTTCGAGATAAACCAAAGCAATCTTGACTGTCTCAAAGTATCGCACGGGCGATTAGCTCAGTTGGTTAGAGCGCTGTCCTTACACGGCAGATGTCACTGGTTCGACTCCAGTATCGCCCACAAAAAAACTGCTTCAGATTTCTACGTCTGAAGCGGTTTGATTTTGGCTTGAACTTATCAATAAACCTCATCGCACCAACAGCAGTTTTTGTGTCGACATCTGTTGTCCATCGAGATCAACCTGAACGAAATACAATCCACTAGTCATGTGGCTTGCATTCCAACTCAACTCATGCATACCAACGCTCATGGTTCCGGAATGCAGAACTGCGACTTGCTGTCCCAGTGTGTTTGTGATGATCACCCGGACGTTTCGTTGCTGATTCAGATGCACCGGCACTGTTATCTGTTCATTGAACGGATTCGGGTACGCACTACCAACAAAATCCGAATCTTCAGGAACTGATGTATCCAGATGCTCGACCAAGTCAATGTCTTCTGTTCCCATTAGATCGAAACCACTCACAGACCAGTCTGAATAAGAAAATCCACCTCCAGTTATTTCTTCATCAGTCACGGTAAATCGGAACGAGGACATATTTATAGCATGACTGGTATTTTCTCCCACATAGATTTTCCAGTCATACTCACCTGGTTGTGCGTAATGCGGAATATGTTGTTGCAAATCTCTGACAGGTATCCACTTGTTGTAAAGGATGAAACGTTGATCGTAGATGACAGGCCATTGTATTTCACCATCCGGAGTCATGACTTCAGCCCACATGAAGTAATTCTGCAGGTGTAGTCCGCGGAAAACAATGTCGATATTCAGGTATAAAGTACTGTCTGGTTGTATGATGGCAGGATAGGTAGTGGGGGCAACGCGTACCACTACCTTGTCTGGATTGTGCTCTGTGCCTTGCAGGGACAGCATGATTCGATCATTATGATATGACGCTGCTACGACATCGATATCCCCATCACCATCAATGTCTGCAGTGTCGACACCTTTCGCCAGGAGAAGTCCATCTGAAATCAAATGCTTCGTCCACGAATCAGTTACCCGATTCTCAAACCAGGAGACTTCTGATGCCCATAAAGCAGAGGCTACAATGTCCTTGTCGCCATCATTGTCGACATCCGCGATTGAGACTTGACGGGCACCATTGAACCTATTAGTCACAAGATATCTGACAAACTCACCTGATCTGTTCTCCCAATAGAGGATCGCGTCAGACGTAACGCCAGTAGCGATGATGTCAACATCACCATCATTATCCAAGTCGTCAGCCACCACACAGCGAGTGGAATACAGATCGTCCACAATCAAGTGTTCGACCCAACTGGACCCTGTATTCTCCCACCACGAGACATCGTTGTCTCCCTGCGCACATGCCAGAATATCGAGATCACCATCCGAGTCAAAATCTGCAGCATCAACACCATTTGCGCCATTAAAGTCTGTTCCGATGACGTGTTTGACCCATTGCTGATCCGTTTGTTCCCACCAAGCGACCTCATTAGCATGAAATGCAGTCGCCACAATATCAAAGTCGCTGTCGTTATCCATATCAATGGCTAGCACATTTGCCGGACCATCAACGTTATCGGCGACAACATGCTTATCCCACCCTTCTGGTGTCTGCTCCCACCAGGCAATCTCGTCTCTAATGAATGAAGTACCAACAACATCCATGTCACCGTCAAAATCCAGATCGCAAGGATATATTCCCCGATTACCATTCACATATTCTGCGATAATATGGCTTTCCCAACCATCTTCTGTCTGCTCTGACCACATGATCGTGTCGCTGAACCACCCGGAACCGAGGACATCCATATCCCCATCGCCATCGATGTCTTCGATGACCACATTGATCGGCCCTTCAAGATCAGTGTTGATCACCTGACCATCCCAGGATGGAGGCTGAGCACGCACCACCAGTTGGGAAAATAGAAGCAGAGTTGTCAGAGCAACTACAGTGCGCATTTCAGTGCCCATTCTGCTGAAACCACCATGTACCTGAAACGGCAACGGTTCTCATGTCGCATCGCGACTCCGCGTTTTTGCCAGCGGCAATTTTAGATCCTCAAGTTTGAAATAAATCTACCGATTTTTTGGATTTTATGATTAGATTTAAAGATAGAAGGGTAGAGTATCAGTATGGCCGTATCAGAGCACGAACTTTCACTCATCGAGGATTTCCATCTCATCCCGATATTCCAGCCGGTCGAGGAGATATTTTGGCAACAAAGCGCAGCCCAATTGGACTGCGCAGTTCTTCCTCGCAATCAATTCACGCCGAATGCCTATTGTATCAGAAGGAGCTTTTGAACTTGGTCCATCTTTCCCGGTACAATTGCGCGAATCATGTAGACCCCTGAAGACATGGTCGTAGCGTGCCACTCGAATGAATGCAAACCAGCACTAACAGTACCCTCACACAACTCAGCAACTCGACGGCCGCTGATGTCATATACAACAATTGAAAGCTGCGAAGCTTCTGGAAGAGTAACGCTGATAGATGTACTCGGGTTGAACGGATTCGGATAAGCAGAAGACACTGTGAACTCGGAGAGCAATTCAGTGGGGTTTGAATCCTCAGTCAAAGTGCCATCGTTATCAAATCCAATGATATCCCAATCGTAGTAAGTACCGTCATTTGTATTGGTCATCAGTTGTTTTATCAATCCGAATTCATCGGAGAACATCACCTCCGGGTAATACCCAGCGCATATCCGATAAATATATTCGCCAGCTGGAAGATCACCTGAGATGATTTGGATGATATTGTTGAATTGACGTTCTTGGTTTGCAAATACAGTTAAGCTGAATACGGGTGAAACAATGGATTCGATACCTTCCGGGTCCACCATAACTGCCCAGATATTGCCGCTCACACGGCCATCCAATGTGTTCGCTACCACCACATCATATGTGAAACTCCCTCCATTACCCGGAATTATGACGGGATCTGATTCCGGTGTGACTTGCAACGACACCGGTTCAGCAATGGGGTTTTCATACCAGACTACATAATCTGCGTGAAATGCGGTGCTTGTAAGGTCCAGGTCGTTGTCAAAATCGAAATCGAGTGCCTCGAGGTCTGAAGCACCATTCAGGTTTGCGTCAATGATGGATGATGAGAATACTTCGTTGCCATCATTTGTCAGCAAAGTCACGTTGTCTCCATAGTAGTTGCAGACAGCAATATCCATATCTTCATCATTATCGAAGTCACCTCCAACAACGCCGCGTGGTCCACTCAAACTGGTTGTGATTACTTGGGAATTGAACGATCCCCCGTTATTTTTGAAATAGTACAGATATCCGTGATTGGTGTCTGTGGAAAGGATATCCAGATCACCATCATTATCAAGGTCAACAATATCTGTCCAATGAGGGTCATCAATGTAACCGACAGAAAAGAAACTGAAATTACCATTGCCATCGTTGTACCACAATCCCATCTCATCTTCATTGAAAGCGGGGCAGACGATGTCTAAATCTTCATCGTTGTCCATATCAGCTAGTTTGCCAGCCGTCGCACCATTATACCAGGCAATGGCATCTTCTGAGAAATTCTCTTCGCCATCATTCCAGTAAACGGTTACATTTCCACCACCTGCACCTAAAACATCGATGTCACCGTCCATATCGATGTCGCCAAAGTCCAAACTGCGCGCATCAAATGCATAGGTATCGAGATAATGGTGAGTAAATGAGCTGTTATCGCCGCTGTTTTCCCACCATTCATAGGAATCTTGCGAAATATCAAAGGAAACAAAGACATCATTATCGCCATCTTCATCAATGTCTACTACTGCGACACGTGATGGATTCGATGCAGTAGCGATCACATGCATAGTGAACATCATGTCCACATTTTCAAACCACACAATCTGGCCAGGAGCTCGGCCCGTAGCCAGAACATCAAAATCTCCATCATTGTCGAAATCGACTGTGTCGTGGAATAATGCCTGGCCAAAAGATTCGGAAATAAAATGGCGCACAAACTCTGCGTTGGCTTCAGGTGAGATCCCCAGCAAGAAAAACATCAGTGAGGCTGCGAGAAGAGCACAGGTCTTTTTAGTTCTCATTGTAGTAACTCCTTTGATGAATAAGACTATCAGCAGTTTATGTGAATCACATCACTAGAATGTCAGCATGCACATTAGAGAAATCGAAACTGACCAACATTCCAATTTGCAAAGTACATATCAAGAGATGAGAAAATCTACTTTCTGGTATTATGGATGTAAAATCTGCAATGCTCATGGAAGAAAGTTATGCCAGACTATTTGGACTGAAATCACTATATCCACAGTAGTAGCTTGTGAATAGATCATGTGGACCAGTTTAGTGGCCTACCAATGTTACTCCAAGAGACAGCCATCTACTGATATTCAAGACAAATACGGGCTGCACATATTCAATCACCGAGCAGTTTCTTAAACCGGTCAATGTTGAAGCTATTCTTGGCCCAAGCTAGTTTCGTCCTCAAAGATCCTGGAGCCAAAATGAACCGAAATAGCGATGACAATAGAGTTAGTATCTTGGCAAGAAGTGTTGGAATGAAGACGACGCTCTCCGAGTGTTTAAAAAGTCGCTGAATCCGATGAACGTGCTCTCGTTGTTCACTTGTCCATGCTTGACTCATTGGAAAGAAGGGATCGCTAGGGTCAAGGTTTGGAGCGCGTTTTTCTGGCCATGCCAGCGAAGGGACTTCGTTACTTCGGTCAACATTTGGAAGTTCGACCCTGAAGGCAAAGAGCTGATTAATAAGTTCAGTATCACTGATTCGCTCGGACCTTTGTACATCCTGTTTGTCTACCACAGCCATTATCCCGAAACTTCCCGGATTAAATGGTATTTCCGCTGCAAGTTCAGGAACAAGCTGCCTGGCTTCATGCTCACTAATCCGTGTTTCATCTTGCATTGGTATGATCAAAGTTGGATTTAGAAACCGTGTATTCTCGCCGAACAATGCCTTGAAATCAGATGGGTGATAATGATTAAGTTCTGCATGCGCCGCTTGTGTATTGCGTAGACGATGGCGCGCAATCCGTTCCCAATTCCACGGATACGCTTCCTGAGTCGTAATGATCAATTTGGACTTGGTGATACGCCAAGCTTCTCGCAGAGCGACAAAAGGATCGCGAAGATGTTCAATGACTTCGCTTAGAACGACAACGTCAGTGCTTTCATCCGCGTAGGGAAGGTTGTGAATGTCCTGCGATTCTGCCGGTAGTCCAAACAGTTCTTTTGCACGGTCGCAGGCCGCTTCTGGAAGTTCAACCATCATGGATTCATAGCCGAGCAGATCACGTGCAAGAGCGGCGATATACCCTTCACCACCTCCTAGGTCCAACAGAGTTTTCCCATTGGACTTGTTTAAAACGCGCAGGATTGCAAGTGCAATCGCCATGCGGTTGGTATGGTTTCGTTCTGAAGGTTGAACGCCAAAACCATAGATAGGGCGGTGAGCTCTGAACTTGCCTTCATCAACGCCCTGAGTGTATCGATCTTCCAGCCACTGTTTGGTTTTTAACGTGTATTCATCCATCGAGAGAAGCCTCGCAGTCGTAGAGTTGAAGAATGGTAAAGATACAATGGTGGAATCTGGAATCCACCCCAAATGAGATAAAAACGCGCGACCTGTGAAGGTCGCGCGTTTGAATTACTATAGTTGATAACTACAACGAATTCTGATCTAGAGCTGGTCCGGAAGTACGACTGCGCCGAACTTACCCTTCAACTCATTCAAGCCAGCTTCCCATTCGTTGTAAACTTCAAAAAGCTGTCCCGGCAGGTTGCTCTCCTTGCCGAAAGCTTCCCGCTGAAGCTCGATGCGGGCGAGAATCTTGTCGACGTAGATCGAGAACTGCTTGTCGTACAGGTCTTTCGGATACTCCTTGCCGATGATGGATTTGAACAGGTGCTTCAGATCCTCATACTTCGGAATGAAACCGATAGGGGTGTCGATAGCTTCAACGTCACCGTGCGCGTACTTACCCAACCAGGCCAGCCACGGTTTCACGTCGCGCTTCTCACCCAGCAGCTTCGTGCCTTCACCGCCACGGGCACCTTCAGTCAGGAAGTAGTTCAGACCGGCGAGGATCGGCCGACCGTCAGCGGTGTATTTCGCGCTGTTGAAGAAATCGAACTGGACCTTCATGTAATCGGCTAGTGGTCCCGGGATGAACGGCGCATTGGCCCACGGTTGACGCTTCACACCGGACGCTCCGACTTCAGTCGCTGTTGCGGCGGAGACGATGGATGCACCAATCGCAACGCCATGGTTCGGGTTCTTGCCAACCCAGACCGGTGGCATGGTGTCGCTGTCACGACCGGAGTAGGTGATCACTTTGACCGGCACACCAGCTGGGTTATCCCCCCACTCGGCGTTGTAGTTGTCGATGGCTGCGCAACGAAGGGTGCAACGGGCGTTCGGGTGTGAGATCGGAACCTCTTTACCGCCGGAATTGGTCTTACCCTTGTACCAGTCACCCTGGAAGTTGAAACCCTTGTCCGGGTGATCTTCGCCGTTGCCGGTCCAATGGGGAACTGCCTTGTCATCGATAAGTACGTTCGACCAGATGACTTCGGTACCCTGTTCGCGCAGAACTTTCATCAGGTACGGGTCGCCCTCACGGTTCACATCAGCGACAATACCAAAGATTCCGTTCTCCGGGTTGATCGCTCGCATGGTGCCATCATCAGCAACCCACATCTGAGCGAGGTCGTCCCCGATGAAATCGGTACCGGCCATCGCGGTCGTGGTCTTGCCACAACCGGACGGGGCCGCGCCCGCGAACCAGGTGATGCGACCAGTCTCGTCCTTCATGCCGGTGATGAACATGTGCTCGGACAGTTCTTCGCCGCCGCCAAAGTTGCCAGCCAAGTCGACTGCCATGCGGTGGTTGCCCTTCTTGAGCAGCAGCGTGTTGCCAGCGTAGGTGCAGTACATGCTGAACGTGGTCAGCCAGCTGCGGTCCATGAATACGCGCGCATTCGGCAGGTCTTCCGGACGGTTCTGGCCTTCGCTGTGAACGTTGGTCAGGAAATAGCCAGACTTCGCAACCTGTGCATCAAAGCTGTCATAGCAATGACGATACAGGATGTCACCGGAGTGCATGACGTATGTGGAAGACGAGATCTCAATAGCTGGCAATGAAAGCTTCGCGCCAGCTGGTCCACGGCTGAAGAAGCCGATGAACATCGTCTTGCCCTTCATGATCCCGCTCATGTTGTTGCGCACGTACTCGAGCGCTTCCGAACGGATCATCTTCTTGGCGAGGGCGCTGGTCTCTTCACCTTCGTTGACGATGTAGAAGGTGCGGTCAACGATACGTCCCTGTTCTTCGGGCAGATCGTAGTGGATGGTATGATCTTGGAGCGCGAGCGGTTTCTCTTCGCCTTTATCGATGCTGAACTTGCGGGTAGCTGCCATGTCTTCCGGCGAACCCGTGGTGACAAACACTGAGTCCGGCTTGCACAGCTGAATAGCGTTTGCGATCTTGATCAAGGCATCATCGGTCTTGATCTTATCAAGTTTGGCCAAGTTGCCCGCATCCAATTTGTCGCCGATGATTTTCTTCGCATCGGCAATTGATGTAATCCCACCAGTGACAGCAAGGATGTCGTCGCCGGCCTTCAACTTTAACATGGGTACAGCCTCCCAACAAGGATGAACGTTCAATATCTATGTGAGCTACAATGTTTCCGGTCGTTCAAATACAAGAGCTAGATCGTTTTTTCACAAGCAGTTTCAAACAGCTTCAGCATCCACATTACGAAAACCCAGCTTCATGTTTTGCTGGATGCGGATGCTCACAAGATCACAAGACTGTCAACAGGGGAATAATCCCGCGAACGATTAGCGGCAAGGCACAAATATGATCAAAAAAACGAGGCACGGCAAACCCTACCTCCGGGAAATGACAAGGAGAACAGACTCAAAAAAATGGCCAGGCAAATGCCTGACCATGTGAATCCGCCAATTGCTGTCCCAGATAGTTGCTACTGTTCGCCTATCCTGATGTCAGGTAGTCCATGATCACCTGACCAGCGTAACCTTTTGCACTTGCTTATCCAGATCATCCGATTCCAGTTTGAGGAAATACGTGCCGCTGGCCAAGCCATCCGCGTCCAGGGACACATAATTGTGACCGGCGGCGGCTTTGCCATCAACCAGCACAGACACCTCACGCCCTAGCACATCGTACAGGGCAAGACGGGCATATTGGTTTCCCGGCACCTGATACGAGATAACGGCCGTGCTGTTGAATGGATTTGGATAGGTGGGGAAGAGGTTGAATTCGGCCGGTACCAAGACACTCTGCTGGCTGAAACCTGTCATGTTCGGACCATCAAGACGAGCCATGTAAACTGCCATGCCATCAGCATCCGTCGTGCTTGAGTTTCCAACCGCAACACAACCGTGATTCCACCCTTCGCACAACCCAAACATGGCCCAATCTTCATCGCCCGTACCGAAGATTAGAAAGTCACCCACAGAACCAGCCAGATCCACATTCACTGCTATCAAATCAGACGTGTCCCAGTTGTTTACATCTTGCGCAGTAGAACCGTAGAGGCAGTATCCAGTGACCGAGGACGGATCGTCGTAATCGTACACTGGCCGAATAACTCGAAAATCAGTTGTCTCGTTGAAGTGATAATTAACACTGGTCAGCAGGTTACCACCTGCATCAACAAGAGTAAATAAACCATCCAGAACCCACGCATCAATGTCACCTGTCATACCAGCTAAAGCGAAGTTCCCATCAGACGTCTCATATATCGACCAGAACGACTGATCGTCAGTTTCTCCGAACAAGGAAGCCCACTCTTGCATTCCGTTGGCATCCGTCTTGACGACGAAACCATCATTATGGGTTCCGCCAGCCTCTACTGTGGTATACCCTGCCATCGCGTAGCCACCATCCGCAGTTGGGATAGCATTCCAGAAACCGTCCTCCAGATCACCTCCATACGCCATATACCAAGCCATGGTGAGATCAGAGTTGATTTTCATCAGGAACGCGTCTTTTGCATCATCTCCAGAGTAGTCGGGCTGAATGGTGCCATATAGCGCATAACCGCCATCGGCTGTTAGGATTCCTCCCCAACAGATGATCGAAAATCCTGCGACATCGAAGGTCTCCTCCCATTGGAGGACTCCATTTGCATCCGTCCTCACAATCCATGCAGAGAAGTCAGTACCCGTACCTGGGCCTACCAGACCAAATGCAACGAGCCCGCCATCTGGAGCTTCTTCAACGGTGTAAATCTGGCATTGGTTGCCGTAGTCATATGTCTCATACCAAACCTCGACACCGTCCTGATCGACTTTCCTTAGAGCAGCAGCAGAATCGAAGCCAGGATATATCTGATCGATGTAGTGAATTCCTGCTACTACGACTGTTCCGTCGGATATGCAGGAAACACCTTGGCCGTAGTCATCTACTTCGGTGTCGTAAATGTTATCCCAGACAAGATCCAGTGGTTGAGCTAAGACAGCTGGCGCCATCAACAGGCCCGCAAGAACAAATAGGTATACAATCTTCATGGATCCCCCCCTTGAAAAGATTGATGCACCCGTGCCTGTTTCCCAGACTGTAGAAAGAACAAGGCAGCCGAAGAATTAAATGACCGCGTTTCTGCCAACTGATGATAGTTGAAGTAACTATCTACATAGTACCGATATAACGATGTTAGTGAAATCATGTTAACAACAAACTATCAGACGGTCAAGAGCATTCAACGCTTTCGCGATTAAAAGGAGATCGTACTGTCTGATTTGGTTGGGTACTAACTGGCAAGCCAAAATATTTGGAAAGTACAGCCGTTGGTATGGTTGAGTTGAACATGAACATGTTTGTTAATGAGAGATATTGTGTTGATCGCTTGGTGATTAGTAGTATCTTAGTGGAGTCTACGGCTCAAACGAATTGTACATGTACGTCAAACTCCGTAAAACAGTTACCTTATACCTGGTGATTCAGGTTCTTTACCTGACGCAGATCTACCCGTATGCGCACTTTCATGCTCATACGGATTCGCACGGTCTGCACATCGATTTCGTGTCGCATTTGGTCACTGGACAAGGCGATCCTGAAACCGGTTTGCTGATTCCTCATCAGCATGAACTTCCTTGTCACAGTGATGATGAAGGCACTAATGAGGTGCCTGCAAATCACCATGATACAGTTGACGATTTCGGAGGTTCGCATTCGAACTCCCTTGAGCACTGTGATTTCCACGGGTACCATCACTCGTTTAGTTCGACATTCCAACTTCCAACCATACACAATCATTTTGCAGTACAGACACAGATAGTTGTTGTCGCCAGTGAAGAGTATGAGGATCATGGGAAATCACTGCTCACGTTCGATAGAGATGAACGTGGACCTCCTGACGACATTCTCGTAACTCTTCGCTCTCCTCGTCCTCCGCCTGTCCTGGCGTAATGCCGGGAAAGAGTACTCTCTCCCGTTTATCTCTTATTTGAAAAAGTTCACCTCCTGAAGGAGATGATAGATGAAGGCATGGTGTGTTTCAGCCATGTTCGTCACACTGCTGTTTTCAGCAGTCGGCGTTCTTGCTGAATCTGATGCCGTGAGTTCCCTCGCAGACGTGGAAGCATTCGCGCGAAGACACAGTCCTCGTTTGGATGCAATCAGGGCTGAGGGAATGGCGGCTATTGAAGGCGTACGTCAATCTGTTGCA
Source organism: uncultured bacterium (assembly GCA_964552465.1). Lineage (GTDB taxonomy): Bacteria > Electryoneota > Electryoneia > Electryoneales > Electryoneaceae > BMS3BBIN04. The sequence goes on along the minus strand of CAZKGR010000001.1, from coordinate 27,594 downwards.
GCATCCAATCCCGAGTTGGGATTAGAACAGGAAGCGACAGGTGAGGAAATCGAACGGTTTGTCACTCTCGGGAAAGAGTTCAGAACGCCGTGGATGTATGAACAACAACGGCGGTGGCGGAACGCTGAAGTCGAGTGGATAGCAGCACGAACCACTCGTTCCATCGAAGAAACCATCGCAGATTTGCAGACTCAGTATGTCAAACTGGCGATCACGAAAGCGCGTTTGGAGCAGCTTGAAACATTAGCTGCGCTACTTGATTCGCTGAGAAACGTGATTGACGTTCGAGCCGCCGAGGGATTTGAGGCTATAATCGATGCTCAGCTCATCGCCTCCTCGCTGGCAAATGTGCAGGCACGCACGAATCTCCTGCAACAGGAATTCCTTGTTCACAGTGCGCTATGGCAACTTGACGTAGGCTTGGGCGCAGGAATGTCAGCAGAGCTTGTGCTGCCATCATCAGCTTCCACCGTTGAAATCCCTGTTGAAACCGAACTTTTCGCAGCGCTCGAAGCTGGACCGCTCTGGAAAGAGCTGACAGCCTACCAAAGCGTTCAGGACAATCGGGTAGCGGTACAGCGTGCTGCATGGCTTCCTTCGTTAGGTGTCGAGGGCGGCTATAAGCAAGTGGAAGACGGAGATGCAGGATACGTAATCGGGTTATCGATCCCGCTCCCACTTCTGGATCGCAATTCGCACGCTACACAGGCTGCAGAAGCTGAATCACGGCTGGCATCGTTGGAGATTCGTCGGGATCAAATTCGTTTAAGAACTACCCTCGAATCGAGAATCACGACACTGTCGCAATTGCAGTCCGCCCTCAACTCCTACCCCAACCTGGCGGATAGCTACAGTGTCTTGTTCGCGTCTCTGGATGAAGGTTGGATCGATATTCCATCTGCGTTGAACTCGTTGCAGGGTATTCTTGACGCAGACGAGATGCGCGGAGAATTGTCCTTGAACTGGTTCAGCACTCTGTTCGAAGTGGAAATGATGACAGCAATTGAGTTGACGACATCCGTCACGTCGACGGAAGGAGATAGATGATGACACGCATAGTCTTAACAGTACTGATCGCGACGACGGTGGGCTTGACGCTCGGATGCTCAGATATGTTTGACACTACCGCTCAGGCACAGGATTCTCATTCCGCAAGCTCAGGTCACGATCATGATGATGATGACCACGGACACGCTCATGCCTCTGAAACGGATGACGACCATGCTCACGAAACTGGCGCTGTTGCTGAGGATGGCCACGACCACGAAGAAGGTGAGCATCCGTTTGTCATGGTGACGCAATGGTCCGACGGCATGGAATTGTTCATGGAATACCCGGTACTGGTTGCCGGTGAAGGTGGACGGTTTATCATCCATCTCACACACTTGGACAACTTTCAACCCGTCCGTGAAGGTAATGTTGAACTGATTTTCCGGGATTCTCATGGACACGGATTCACGGTTAATGAATCGACATTGCTGCGTGAAGGCATTTTCACCCCGACGGTTGAGATTGACCATGCGGGTCAGTTCGATTTCACCTTGATCTACACTGGCGAGAACTGCGAAGCCGCCTTTGATATCGATGGCTTTGTAGTGGCTCAGACAGAACATGATTTGCCCGATCCAAGCGAACCAGATGATAATCTGATCACCTTCCTCAAGGAACAGCAGTGGAAGATTCCCTTTGCAACGAACAAAGCCGAATTGCGTCCAATGCGATCTGCTGTTTCAGGCGTTGCAACTATAGGATCACCCCCTGACGCAAGCTATACACTTGTTGCACCAGTTGCTGGAGTCGTATCTAGTGACTACGCGCCGGCATCCGGGCAAATTGTGAGTGAAGGCGATGTCCTCCTCACACTGCTGCCCCAAATTGATACCGGTGGTTCCTGGGTCGATGTGCAAGCCCAACTCGAGCAAGCATCTTCAGATTGGGATCGAGCACAGCGACTATTTGCTCAGAACGCAATATCTGAACGTGAGTACGATCAGATTCGATTGCACTACGAAACACTGCAAACTGGCTTGGATTCGGCGACGGGCAAATCTTCAGATGCAAGGTTCATGTTAAGGGCGCCAGTTTCTGCAACAGTAGCAGAATGTCTGATCACGCCCGGCGAAGCTGTGGAAGTGGGCCAACCCTTAATCCGTTTGGTTCAAAGAGATTATTATCGCGTTACTGCGCATATGTATGAGCTTCCCGAGGGTGGTGCAGAGTCAATAAGTGGAATGTCACTCTACTTGCCTGGGATGGACAAGTCACCAGTCGTGTTCAACGACATAGATCCTGTTGCCTCACCGGTCATAGTTGATAGAGCCACCCAGACGATTCCTGTGCAACTGGACATCATTGATTCAAGTACTCAACTCCAATTGGGTCAACGTGTACGTGTGGACCTTTATGGATCCGTCAATCAGAATTCTTTGACTGTTCCTGAATCCAGCATCTTCCTCGATGAAGGAATGGATGTCGTATATGTACAGGTATCGGGGGAATCATTTGAGAAGCGGATCGTTGTCACTGGTGCCCGTGATGGCGGATGGGTAGTGATCAATGGGGATATCCGACCAGGCGAATATGCTGTTTCAACTGGCGGGTATCATGTCAAACTAGCTAGCATGTCAGGTGCAATCGGTCATGGACATGCTCACTAGGAGGCTCACATGCTGGATCGTTTAATAGATCTGAGCCTCAAACATCGCATGATCATACTATTGATCGCGATGCTGGCTCTTGTTACAGGAACGTGGACCGCAGTAAATCTGCCGGTAGACGTCTTCCCCGATCTGACTGCTACAACTATCACGATCATGACGGAAGCTCACGGTCTTGCGCCGGAAGAGATCGAAGCCCAAGTCACTTTCCCCATCGAAACGGCGGTGAACGGCGCGTCTGGGGTGAGACGAGTCCGCTCAATTTCCATTCAAGGTTTGTCCACGGTCTGGGTGGAGTTTGATTGGGGCTCAGATATTCAGCTCGCCCGCCAGATCGTGAATGAGAAGTTGCAGAACGTTCAAACTGTGCTTCCGGAAGACGCAGACACCCCTGTTCTCGCCCCTATTACAAGTATCATGGGTGAGATCATGCTCGTTGGGCTGACCGCCGATTCAACGTCGGCAATGGATCTTCGGACCAAGGCAGATTTTGATCTGCGCCGTCGACTCATGGCTGTCCCAGGAGTTGCACAGGTTCTTGTTTATGGGGGTGAAGTCAAGCAATACCAGGTCGTTGTTGATCCGTATCGGTTAAGTGCGATGCATGTGACATTGGCCGACGTCGTTGATGCTGTGTCAGAGTCAAATGTGAATGCTTCTGGCGGCCTTATGATTGATCACGGTCAGGAGATGCTGATTCGCGGTCTCGGGCGCGTTCACAAACTTCAGGACCTTGAACAAACTGTAGTGTTGGTTCGGGAAGGTGTACCACTTCGACTGGGTGATGTTGCCGAGGTTCAGATTGGTCCTGCTCAACAAATGGGTACGGTTGGTATTAATACACAATCTGGTGTCATCCTGCTTATCAGCAAGCAACCGGACGTGAATACCCTGCATGTGACCGATAGCATTGACGAAGTCCTCGTTGAGATGGCGACATCTCTGCCATCAGATGTCACGATGCATACAGAGATTTTTCGTCAGTCGGATTTCATTGAATTGGCTGTGCAGAACGTGTTTCAGGCTTTACGGGGTGGAGCGATTCTCGTCGTCATTATTCTGTTCGTTTTCCTGCAGAAAGTGAGAACGACAATAATCTCTCTGCTGGCAATACCATTGTCTCTGGTGGTAACTGTCTTTGTGCTTCGTTGGATGGACCTGACCATAAACACGATGACGCTGGGAGGAATGGCAATTGCCATTGGATCGCTGGTCGACAATGCTATCATCTTTGTTGAAAATATCTACCGACGGTTACGAGAAAACACCGCATTACAGGCGGATGAGAGGCGACCATACCTTGCCGTAGTGGCGGATGCCTCGAAGGAGATTCGCGGTCCAACCGTCATCGCAACCCTGATAATCACCATAGTATTCCTACCCCTGTTTTTCCTTGGCGGGGTGGAAGGCAGGATGCTGGAACCGCTCGGAATCGCGTATGTTGTCGCTGTTTTGGCTTCCTTGCTGGTTGCTGTAACTGTCACACCTGCCCTCAGCTCCTTTCTGCTCACGAAAATTTCTGCCAGACAGCAGAAAGAAGCCTGGCTGGTGAAGACACTTAAACGTGGATACCATCCATTTCTTGAGTGGTCGCTTGATCATCGAGTGATTGTACTCTCGGTTGCAGGTGTACTGGTGATAGCCGCAGTTTCATTCCTTCCATTTATGGGTCGTTCATTCTTGCCAGAGTTCAATGAGGGAACGCTGACAATTTCCATAGCCTCAGTTCCGGGAACATCGCTTGAGGAATCCGACAAACTCGGTTTGATGACTGAGAGAATTCTGCTAAGTCATCCGGAAGTCCTGACTACCGCTCGCCGGACTGGACGTACGGAATTGGATGAACATTCGATGGGCTCGCACGCACATGAGATTGAAGTGCAGCTTGATCTATCAGAAACATCCAAGGAAGAGTTGCTCGAGCGACTTCGTGCTGATCTCACCCAGGTTCCAGGGTCAAACATAATTATCGGTCAGCCGATCAGTCATCGGATTGACCACATGCTTTCCGGAACACGTGCGAATATTGCGGTCAAAATATTCGGTTCAGATCTCGATGTTCTCAGGCGGCTGGCAGGTGAAGTCGAACAAGCGATGGAAGATGTTCCAGGAATCGTCGACCTTGCCCAGGATCCTCAGATAGATGTAGTACAGGTTCATATCCATCCGAATCGTGAGGAATTGTCACTGGCAGGTTTGCGGGTCGGAGATGTCGACGAAATGATGGATGCCGCTTTTCTCGGCGAACCGATTTCTCAGGTGATTGACGGAACGGCACGACATGACCTGGTAGTTAGATATGCGCCAGAATATCGGGATAGAGTCAAGGTTTTACGTAACGCCTTGATCGATAGCCCGGTTTATGGACCAGTTCCATTAAGCCGTTTGGCAAAAGTAGAACTCGATCTCGGTCCAAATGTGATCAGCCGCGAGAACGTGCAGCGCAAAATGGTGATTCAAGCTAATGTCGCCGGGCGGGATCTACGTGGAACGGTGAACGAAGTTCAGCAAAGAATCGATGAGATCGTTGAAATCCCCAAGGGGTATCACATCGAGTTCGGCGGCCAATTCGAGAGTGAGGAACAAGCCACTCAAACGGTACTGACGCTTTCGATTGTTGCGTTCCTGGGCATCATCTTCTTGCTGTACCTGGGATTCCATTCACTTAAGCAAGCAGTATTGGTACTGATCACCTTACCACTTGCCTTGATCGGCGGAGTTGTCAGTGTGTTCTTTGCTGACGGTATCATCTCAATTGCTTCCCTTGTGGGATTCATAGCCCTGTTCAGTATTGCAGTTCGGAACGGAGTGCTGATGGTTAGTCACTACAACCATCTACTCAGTGAGGAATCCGCGTCCATGCGTGAAGCTGTTGTGCGTGGATCACTGGAACGGATGAATCCTGTCCTGATGACAGCGTTAACCACTGGATTGGCATTGATTCCGCTTGCACTGTCCGCCCAGAAACCGGGTAGCGAAATTCAAGCGCCGATGTCAATGGTAATTCTCGGTGGATTACTGTCAGCGACTTTTCTGACACTGATCGTACTGCCTGTGATGTTTGAGCGGTGGGGAAGGAAAAGACCATAGGATATAACCGGGAAGGATATTGGTAACCAGTATCCTGTCGTACAAAGCCCAATCCAGCAACTCGCATTCGGATGTTTCGGTGACATGCTGGATTTGGTGCTGGTTTCTTTAACATAAGTTCGTTACAAGAATCGACTCCGTCATAAACGGCTTTCCTGAGTGCAGCCTCAGCGTAGTATTGATACTGGCTTTGATGGCTGCATCAGGAGGGTGGAATATGACAGGATTGTGCTGATTTCCAATGATCGGTGTGTCCTGCACCCCTGTCATGGAGTTGTTGACAGTGTTGTAAATTTGAATAATAGCTTGTTACACAAGTTAAGTACACGTACATTGCTAACGAACAGTCGACGGGATCTCGACTGAGGTTAGCTGATGTCTCCCACAGGTGCTCCACCTAACTCGAAAAATCAGAGTGGCGCTTGGATTGCGTTATACCAAGTGTTCCCATTTCTCAGCTGTTTCCACGGTTATTCTGCGAGTAAATTCCGGCTCGATTTCACTTCTGGTCTGACGGTTGCCCTGGTATTAATCCCACAATCCATGGCCTACGCGCAATTGGCTGACTTGCCTGCTTATTACGGATTATACGCGTCGTTTCTGCCACCTATCATAGCCGCGATGTGGGGGTCAAGCCATCAGCTGGCTACCGGACCAGTGGCAATCGTTTCGTTGATGACTTCAACCGCTCTGGCACCTATGGCAACGGCTGGCAGCGAGAGTTTTATCGCATACGCAATCTTGCTCGCACTGACTGTGGGTCTATTCCAATTCTCACTCGGTGTCTTCAGATTGGGGATGGTCGTTAATTTTCTATCGCATCCGGTTGTGAACGGGTTCACGAATGCAGCAGCCATCATCATCGCGACATCGCAGTTGTCAAAGTTGTTCGGAGTCAATGTTGACAAAGCCGAGCATCACTACGAAACCATCTATCGTGTTATTGAAGCAGCGATTCATCACACTCACTGGATGACATTCGGACTGGGTGCATTAGCGTTTGCAATCATGATCATACTGCGACATGTGGATCGCCGTATCCCTAGTGTCCTGATAGCTGTTGTGGTCACAACGATTATCTCTTGGGCGGTTGGATTCGAACAAAACATTCACGTCGTTCAATCTTCCATTCAGTCAGATATCGTTCACCAGCAAATAAATGAATACAACGCTACGTTAGATCAGATCGACAGCCTGATGCAGGAGCGAATTGCGATTGGTTCTCATGTCAGGGAAGCTGCTGCTGAGTATGGCGAGAACTCGGAAGAGTTGATAGAACTTGAATCTCAACGGGCAAAATATGACGTCAAAGTCAATCGTCTGCGTGAGCTAGCGAGCGAACACCGTGCTGAGATTCGCGAATATCGTTTTGTTCGATCATCTCAAGATGAGATGAAATTTCTCTATGCCGATAAAGGCGCAAAGGATCCGATTTCCGGTCATCACTGGAGGTTGCGAGTAGGCAATCGTAAGCTGGATGCTGGCGACCTCATCCTGATGGGCGGGGGGGAAGTCGTCGGTGTGATTCCGCGTGGATTGCCGCAATTGACTTGGCCGAAAATTGAATTTTCGATAATTGTGCAGCTTCTTCCGATGGCGATTGTCATCTCTTTGCTTGGTTTCATGGAAGCTATTTCCATTGCCAAAGCGATGGCTGCGCGTACAGGTCAGCGTCTTGATCCGAATCGCGAACTTATTGGTCAAGGTTTGGCGAATATGGTCGGCGCGGTAAGCCTTAGTTACCCTGTTTCCGGCTCATTCTCTCGTTCTGCTGTTAACCTGCAGGCGGGTGCTGTCACAGGTCTGTCAAGTGCGTTCAGTAGCCTCGTTGTGATGATTACTTTGCTCTTTTTCACACCCCTTCTTTATCACCTTCCGCAATCCGTTCTGGCAGCGATAATCATGATGGCTGTGATCGGATTGGTAAACGTCAGCGGTTTTATTCACGCGTGGAAAGCTCAGCGCTTCGATGGAGTTATTTCGGTTATCACATTTGTTCTGACGTTACTGTTTGCTCCCCATCTGGACCGGGGAATAATGTTTGGTGTGTTGCTGTCGCTGGTGTTGTACCTGCTGCGAAATATGAAGCCGAGTATCGCAATGCTATCGCGAACGGCTGAAGGTCACTACCGGAATGCTGAACGCTGGAAATTGGATCTGTGCGATCATGTTGGCGTGGTACGTTTCAGCAATTCACTGATCTTCGCAAATGTCAATTACCTGGAAGACAAAGTGACTGATGTTATGATGAAGATGGAGAACTTGAAGCATATCATCATCGTCGGCAACGGGATGAATGAGCTGGATGCATCTGGCGAAGTAACTCTTTCCAAACTGGTTACCCAGCTACGCGAGAAGAAAATCGAGATTTCTTTTTCAGGACTAAATGACCATGTGATGGATGTAATGAAACGCACACATCTATATGAAAAGATCGGACCAAATCATTTTTATCACAGTATTTATCAGGCGGTCGAGGATATTAACCGTGGCACGTGTATCGTCAGAGGTACAGCCGATTGTCCTCTGGTCATCGGTAGTTTCAAGGCGTTCGATATTGCTGAAGAGTTCAAACATGAAGTTCATGGATCACCACAGGGAATGAAAAAGCCGGAATAGATGTGGATAACAAATAGTTGATGGTCAGGTGGTACTAAGGGATCATTCCCATCCCGAAAGGAGTTGCAGGATGGCAATCATTTCGATATTCAGCGGACCATTCTGCCATGGAGACGATGTTGTCGCCTTGGTTGAAGACGAATTGGGATATCGTCGAATTGACAAGGAAGTGCTGGATGTAGCCGCCGAACAGTTCTCTGTTTCCAGGGACAAGTTGATGAATGCGATGGCTGGTACAACATCCCTGTTTGCCAGAATTACAAAAGATCGCGAGAAATATGTTTCATACATCCGATTCGCCCTTGCCACGCTGATCCAGGACGATAACATCCTCCACCATGGATTTGCTGGTCACTTGATTCCAAATAGTCTAAGCCATGCGCTTCGTGTATGTCTTATCGCCAACCATGAGTTCCGCGTAAATGTTGCCATGAAGGAGTTGAACCTTGGGGAAAAACAGGCGATGGATCTCGTGCAACAAATGGACAAGAAACGAGCACAATGGACACAGTATGTCCACAACCAGCCACCATACGAACCATCTGAGTATGATCTTCTACTGGCAATGCATGACCTGACAATTGAGGAAGCCGCAAGCAAGGTGTTGTTGGCAACTGGGAGTGAGGCTGTGCTCACAACGGATGCCAGCCGTAAGGCAGCGCAAGATTTCATGCTTTCAGCACGAGTTCATGTGGCGTTGGCCGAAAAGGGACATCGAGTCGAGGTGCAATCAGACAACGGGCATATCGGTATTACGATAAACAAGTACACCGCGCGACTGGACTCATTGAAACAACAGTTACATGATTTGGCAATGGAAGTCGATGGGGTACGTAGTGCGAGGACCATACCCGGGATTGGTTTTGTACCGCCCTCGCTAATGCCCAAGGTGGATCTTCCCAAGAAAATCCTGCTTGTCGATGATGAAAGAGAATTTGTGAACAGTCTGTCAGAACGACTGGAAACGCGGCAACTCGAATCATCTGTGGTTTACGATGGAGAACAAGCACTCGAATACATTCACGATGAACATCCAGATGTGATAGTCCTCGATCTGAAGATGCCAGGTATCGACGGTATCGAGGTGCTTCGCCGTGTAAAGAAGGATTACCCAGAGGTCGAAGTGATCATTCTCACCGGTCACGGCTCGGACCGGGAGGAAAAGATTACGCGTGAATTGGGAGCGTTCGCCTACTTGACCAAACCTGTCAACATTGAAGTCCTGGCGGATGCGATGAAGGCAGCCTATGGCAAAGCCGCAAAGAAGAGCGACAAAAGCCATGACGACTGATCAGGAAAAGGTGAAGAAAATGACGGCTTCGGCGCAGGAGCAGCACGTCAAGCCAGCCAATTTCTTCATACAGATGATTCTTCCCCGCCGCTATCTGAAGCGTGCGGACAGGATCCAGGATCTGCGACGTTATCGCCGTCTGTGGTGGTACTCGTTATTGCTCACCCTGTTTGTTGCCTACCTGCCATTGTTCGTTATGACTGGTGTGAATTACTACATGCATGGCAACAAGGTTATGGCCGAGTACCACTATGACATATCACGCGGTCTGTTCAACGTTTCCCGCTCGCTCGAATTTGTAATCGAAGAACGACTTTCTGTGTTGGAACTGATCACACACCAAAAGTCGACTGAAGAGTTGCTGGACAGGTCAGACCTGGCAGCCACACTAAATCATTTGAAGGATACGTTCGGCGGATTCGTAGATCTGGGGGTGATCGATCAGAATGGAAAGCAGGTTACTTATGTCGGTCCGTATCAACTTGAGGGAGTGGACTATACGGATCAGGTGTCGTATCAGCAGGCGGTTGTTCGCGGTGCATGTGTGACAGAGGTGTTTATGGGCCACCGCAACGTACCTCACTTCGCCATCACGGTGAAGAAGGACGATCCGAACGGGTATTTTCTTGTCCTGCGGGCAACCATTGACATGGAAATGCTGAACCGGATGATATACACCCAGACGATGAAACACACTGACGATATTTTCATTATTAGTCACTCCGGCATTCTACAAACCCCATCGAGATCTCATGGTGATTTGCTAACCACCGCTACAATCGAAGTGCCGCCATATGCGCGCAATAATGAGGTTATGGAAAATATCAGTGATTCAGGGGATATCCTTGGGTATACCTATATCGAAGACACACCGTTCGTTCTGATGATCACCAAGGAGAAAGATGATGTCTTTGAGATGTGGCTGCGCGAACAGACCCAGCTCATCGTTTTCCTGATTTTAAGTGGATTTCTTATCCTGCTTGTAGTGCTGTGGAGTTCGACGCAGATGGTCCGTCAGATACGATCTGGTGATCAACGGCGCACCTCGATGCTTATGAACGTTGAATACACCAACAAAATGGCAACAATCGGACGATTGGCAGCATCTGTAGCTCATGAAATCAATAACCCGTTGGCGATTATAAACGAGAAAGCTGGGTTGTTGATGGATATCTCTGAAAACACAGGTGATTTTCCGTATCGCGAAAAAACTATCAAAGCACTCCAGTCAATCATTCGATCAGTAGAGCGTGGGGGTGAAGTCACTCACCGTCTGCTGGCTTTTACCCGCAAAATGGAATCGCGATTTGAGCCGTTGGATCTCCGTGACGAACTCTCCGAAGTCGTCAGTTTTCTCGAAAAAGAGGCACGTCATCGCAATATCCAGATTTACAAAGACTACAGCCCGAATGTGCCTAAGGTCGAAAGTGATCGAGGACAGTTGCAGCAGATCTTCCTGAATATCCTCAACAACGCATTCGCAGCAGTTCCAGACGGCGGTAAAATACGCTTGGTGGCTGAGCAGGTTGATCAACGGCATGTCAAAGTGTGCATTGAAGACAACGGCGCTGGAATCTCAGCGGAGAACCTGCAACACATATTCGAACCATTCTTCTCAACACGCGGTGATTTCGGCACGGGATTGGGTTTGTCCATTACATATGGTTTGGTGCAAAAGCTCGGAGGCACGATCAATGTGGATTCCGAGGAGGGAAGACGGACGACATTCGCACTCGTGTTTCCAATATCTCGTCCGGAATAGGAGGTCGGTTATGGAAAAACCAAAAGTGCTATTGATTGACGATGAGGAAGAACTCGTAAACGCACTCGTCGAAAGGCTTGCTTTCCGTATCTCAATTTCCTTTTCAGGTCCACCCCAAAAGAATTGAATCTCTTTGAGTCTTATCCATTCCATACCTTCCACGTCTGCGCAAACGAGAGATGCCTCACCATCACTGCGCAGGGGCTCAAGCGTAAATTTGCCTGTGCCTGGAAAGAAATCCTCATCTTTGAACACATGGAGACCGAACTTTTGACGAAAAAGGTCCTTTTCACCCTTTCCGCAGGCATTCATCCGGATTTCCCCCAAGACCGGATCGTATACTAACACATCATACTTTTCCGGGCGGTAAAACACGCTCGAGGATTGTCCGCTATCCAAGCTTCCCTCGCGTCTTAGGGGATCACCATGACGAACCAGAAACCAAATGGAGTCAGGTTTAGGAAAGACAAAAACTCGCGATCCCCGTCCCCGTTTTCTCTCCTCAAACCAATCATCAAGATCCTTTTCAAGAAGCGAGATACTTGTGTCCCCATGAAATCACATACAAAACTGACTCTATTATATTTCCTGCCCTTGAAACCCTTATCAATACAGGGTTCCTTAAGATACTTAGATTGCACTATATATCACATAATTGAACAAGAACCGTTTTCGAGAACTTGGCTGAACACAGGCTATTCAAACGAACGAATCTGATAACCCATTGCATGGTATCCGCGCTGACGTTTGTTCCACATCCTCGCAAGCTGTGGCTGGTCGTGTTCGATGTAGTCATAGATTAGAACGTCCTGCTTATCAACATGTTCCCGGTGCAAGCGGCCAGCGTACTGTTGAAGCGTACCTTTCCACGAGATCGGCATAGCCAAAATCAAGGTATCGAGGGGAGGATGATCAAAGCCCTCACCGATCAATCTTCCAGTAGCAAGAAGCACCCGAGGAGTTGAATCCTTCAGCTCGACAAGTTCGGCGAGGATTCCTGTGCGTTGCTTTTTAGACAATCGGCCGTGGAGTACAAACAAGTACTCAATCTCATCGCCTATGGCTTCGTGCAACAACTTCAGATGTTCTATACGTTCAGTCAGCACAAGGACCTTCCTGCCTTTCTGATATGCTTCCAGAATATCCTGAACGATACGACTGTTTCGGTTGGTGTCGTTGAAAAGGATTCGAAAAACATCCTGGATGCCAGACTCTGGAGGAATCTCCGGAGCGGACAGACTCCGGGGCCATACCTCCAGGTGGGTTGGAGCGTTTTCCGGCTGCTGGGCGCTGTGCCGAATCGGACCGCATTGCATGAAAATGATCGGATGGTGACCATCGCGGCGAAATGGGGTTGCGGTCAGGCCGACAACGAATTTGGTTTTGCCTTGTTTGAGGATCGCTTCGAAAGAGAAAGCAGAAATGTGATGACACTCGTCAATTATGATTTGCCCGTAATTGTCGAGTAGTTCTGACAGGTCTTCTCGCCTGGATAAGGACTGCATTACCGCAATATCGATTTTTCCAGTCAGATTCTTCTTGCCGCCACCAATCAATCCCAGTGTACCTTTGGGCAGCTCCAGGAAGGTATTCAACCGTTCCTGCCATTGCCGAAGCAGTTCGGTACGATGTACCAAAATCATCGTGCTCACTTTGCGCCTTGCTATCAACGCAGCAGTACACACCGTTTTGCCGAAAGCAGTGGGCGCACAAAGAACACCCACTTCATGCATTTGCATCGCCCTGACAGCCGTTTTTTGGTCTGTTCTCAGTTTCCCAATGAACTTGACGGTCAACTTGCATCCCGCAATCCGCTCATCGTGAATCTCAGTACGGATGTCATTCTGCTTCAGCAATTCCTCCACCGAATCCAGACATCCTCTGGGCAAACCGATATGCTGTGGGAAATTCTCAGCACAGCCAATAATGCGCGGTTTGTTCCAGACCGACAGGCGCATGGCTTGGGCTTTGTAGAATTCTGGATTCTGAAAAGCAGCCAGACGAACTAGGCGGTTAGCCAGTGGCTGAGGCAAATCAGCCTTGGCAATGAAAATCTGGTTAGCCAACACCAGATTCAGCGATCCAGGAAGTGTGCCGGATATCTGGTTTGAAACGGGCATTGGCCGCTGCCACGGCTTATGTTCTTCCTCTTCGGCAACAAATGCCACATCGAGCGGATGTCTACCGCCTGTGGCCCGCAGAATTGCATTCTCCAATTCGAATCTTGGCATGGGTGTAATCGACGCCAGAAAGGCCCACTGGTCAGGGTAAGGCGCGTAGTTCTCATCGACAAAAACGCTGAATCCCCGTTCGCGTGGCTTTTTCTGCAAGGGAAGTGCGATCAGGTTGCCAAATCCGCCCTTTGGCAGGGTGTCCTGATTGGGAAAGAGTCGGTCGTAGCTGGAAAGCGAGAGCTGACGCGTGCGGTTACATGTGTGGCTGATCAGAGCCGCGCCCAATTGCCGCACTTCGCGAGCCGGGACAGGATCGGAAAAGAATATCCAGACATGCGCACCGTTTCCGGAACGTGAGATTTCCAGCGCGGAGGGAATGTTAAGCTCATGGCATGATTGCATAAGAGCCAGGGCATCCTCGCGCCAATCAGCATCGTCAAAATCAATCGCCAGGAAATAACAGGTGTCGTCCGTCAGGACTGGATAAATCCCCACAGTGTGCTGACCTGCCAAGTGGTCGTAAATCACCTGATCGGTAACAGGAAGTAAAAGACGCTGGTCACAGTCGCCACATTTTATGTGGGGCTTATTACAAACGCCTGAATTCCACTCATTGTCACAGGCAGGAGAATAGCCTGATTTGCCTCTTTTTGACTCCCAACGCAGCGGATAGACATCAGTACGGCCCCGGAACAGACTGCGGAAAAGAACAACTCTTTCTGTTGCTGAAAGATGTGGGCTACGCGTTTCTGACGTTGCGGAAGGGGGGACTGCCGTAGTGGCTGGTTTTTCCCACTGAATGCTGTTCTTGGTTAGTAGTGCCTTGAGGCGGGTATTCTCTTCCCGTAACTGTTGCAGCTCCGAGTTTTCAGAGGAATTCAATTTCGGTAGTTTTGTCGTAGGTTTGTCACTGCTCATGTCATAGCCATATCACAGCTCGATGTCACAAACTTTGTCGCAAATATATCCATTCGTTTTCATGCAAATATGTCACAGCTCGCATCACAGCTATGTCATAGCTGGTTGTCACCACTCATGTCACAAGCTTTGTCGTAAGTTTGTCGCAAACATTGTCGCGAACATGTCGCAAAGCTTGAGTTTCGTCATTTCAGTCTGTACTCCTGATGATGCGTTGCTCCTTCAGATACCACCAATTCCTTATCCAGCAAACCTCTCAAATCGCGTTGCAGGCTTCGGCGAGTGATCGCAGGGCAGAGTGCCTCAAAGTCCTGGATTGTTAGCCTGTCATTCTGCATCAGATACTCCAGTACTTGACCCTGTCGGTCACTCAGGTGATATTTCTGCATCAGTACATCCCGGCGGATGACCATTTCTCCGCGTTGTTTGACCTCTATCATTTGGGCTTCCAGTCCAGCAACGAAGTAGTCAAGCCAGACGGTCAGATCCATATCGTTTTCTCGAACGCCCTGAATCGCACGGTAGAAAGCCGCGCGATCCCGATCATAATACTCACTGATGGTAAACAAACGTTTGAAATCGTATCCGGCCTTATAGAGGTATAGGGTCGACAATAGTCGGGAAGTGCGACCATTTCCATCCAAAAATGGATGAATATGAACAAGCTGAAATTGGGCGATGCCGCTCACCAGAACAGGATGAGTATCCAGATCGGCATTCAACCACTTAACCAACTCCGACATTACGATCGGCACCTCAACGGCAGAGGGTGGTGTATAGATTACTTCGCCGGTCGCAGAGTTTGCCACGTAATTTTGAATACGACGGTATTCACCCGGTGCAGCTTTACCACCACGCACACCTTCCACCAGCCGACGATGAATCTCGCGAATCAGCCCCTCCGTAATCGGATCGCCACTGTCCAAACTTTCGGAGACAAACTCAAAGGCTGATCGGTAGTTTATAAGTTCCCTCGCATCATCTGGGTCAGCCTCGGGAACAGTTTCCCCATTCCACAGTCGCTCTGCTTGATCTAACGTTAAGCGAGTGCCCTCGATATGGGTGGTATGGTGGGCTTCCTTGATTAGAGCCTTATTGCCCATATCCCGCACCCAATCATCCGATAGGCGTGCGGCTTCAAGAAATCCTCGAGCGCGCTCAATCTCCGTGATGGCAGATGTCATGCGGTTTGTTATGGTGAATTTTGGCTCAAATCCGTTCATACTGCCACCCGTTCTTTGAAGAGCACTTCCGCTTTCTCTAACACGGTTCGTGTCGCCTTTTCCAGGATATTGGAAAATAACAGCATTTACGCAGAATCAGCTTCACAATTACACCCATTTGTGAAAAATTCGCCCGAAAGGATAGAAATTTCCGGATACTGAGAACGTTTTCAAATCCTTCGGACATTTAACCATATGTAATTCCGATAACGACAGTGTACCAATTTTCCCTTCTTGATTTCAAGTTCACTTGCATCTTTCCCTCGGTGTTTTCCTCATGTCTTGATACTGGAGAGATGTGTGCTGATCTCACTGGTGGTTGGATGCTCGGGATCTGCAGGCTCGAATGCTGGCAGATCCAGCAGAGCAAATCGCTCACCTGCACCGCTGGTGATCATGTTTTCGCACGAGGTCAGGATCGCAGACCACAACCCGGCGTCCGCCGCACTGACAAAATGGACCCAGTTGACGTCGGTGAAATCCTCTGAATAAGTGATTGCATCGGTGTAATCACCATTTGCCAGTGTTGTTCCATCATCCCCGCCCGCGAGTGTCAGCGACTCCTGGGAGGGTGTATTTCCTAAACCGTCTTTCGAAGCAACAACCAGGTTCAGGGCTGTGTTCACCTTCTCGACCAGATCGTCTGTGCCGTCGCCATGGCTGGTGTCGATGGATGCGGAGTAGATCTCGTCGGATTCTGGATCAGTGATGTCAACGGTGACTATGGTGGCATTGACCGTGATGTCGATCTCGATCCCGTTCCACCAGGTACCCTTGTACAGCGCTTCGAATTTGATCGAATCGGTCTGGGTGGCGCTGGCCTTTGCCCCGGACGAACCGACCATCCGCAACGCATAGATCACTTGACTTCCAGCATCGAGACGTTCGTACAACGCCTTCAACAGTTCGCCGCCCTTGAACATATCCTTGGCGGTCTGCTTGTCGCTGATGGTGACCTTCTGCACCTCCGGGCCACCCATGGCACTTGCCGCGACAAACTCGATGTTGTTCGGAGGTGGCGAGATGACCACGCCGCCGGACAGGTATTCGGTGTAGACATCCTTGATAGTGTAGTCGCTCATGGATTAGCTCCCGCAGGTGTGTTGCGCCATAAACGCAGTGCCCTCTCGAATTTCTCCGGCGTCATTCGGTCGGTCGGCTTCAATCCCTTCGAAGCCAGGAATCCGGCTGCATCCACCGGGGAAACACTCAACTCCCTGATCAATGCGCCAAGCCTGCGTTTCGTTGTATTCGCCGGAGACTCGGACTTCTTGCCTGACTTTTCAGCCATTTTATTCCTCGTCGTATTCGATATTTATCGTTTCGAACTTGTCGCTGATTTCCTGTTCATAGAGCCGATGCACCACGAACAGGTATGTCAACGCCTTCTGGTAGACAAACGGTTCACCACCTTCGTCTGGTGCGATGTCTGCCCGTCCCTGGAAGACCACCCGCTCGACATGAATCGTTTCTTCGGGTGATGTATCGGGGATCGGCAGATCGATGGACCCGCTCCGACACAACTCGAACAGCAGATCCTCGATCTGGCGACAAGTATCTGCGACCAGGTCATTGCCGTTATCTGTCGTGTTGCTTGCCGCCCGGATAGTGAAGCGGAGTACAACATGCTCCTTGATGGCCTTGACTTGGAGATGTGATTCGCCGCCGTTCAGCAGGAAACAGGTGTCCCAGATTCCCGTGCCCAGGTTTCGCTTGGTCGTCGAGACCTCGGTGATCAGCAGGTACGGATAGGGGCTGCCAGCCGAGATGAAAGCCAGATCGTCTTTGAACGCATTCAATCCCACGACTCGGTCGGTGATCCAACACGCCAGTGTTTTCTCCAGCTCCATCATGCCCCTTTTCGTTCCGCCGCCTGGATTGCTTTCTCCACGATCTGCGGGATCGATTTCCTGGCCAGCTTCAAACCTTCTTGGAACGCAGGTTCCATGTATGGCCGGGGAGGAGGGTGGACCCAGAAATAGACCATCTCCGCTTTCAGGTCGATTCCGTGATGTCGCATCCAGCTTCGGAACCCGGGTGTCCTGTCGATCCTGATCCAATGACCTTTCGCGCCGTATTCAACCGCCGCAGCATAGGAGGCGTTGGTTCCGACAACAATTCTGGTCGGTGACAGCTGATGGATCGTGATGCTGGCTCGAAGACGTCCGGTATCCACAGCCTTGTTGGTCGTAAGCTTTTCAACGGCGACACGCTGCACGTCCAGGGCGATGTCAGACAATCCCTGGTACAATGCAGCTTTCAACACTCCGGGATACTCGGCAAGCACCTTCCTTGCCCTGCGGATCGCGGCAGTATCGACCCTCACCTCAATCATCAGCTCCGGTACTCCCGCTCCAGCTTTACCACCTGGTGGGTCAAGACCCCGAACAGGTTTTTCGGACTCACATCGGTCACTCGATACCTGATAGTTTCAAAGAGCAGGACATCATTCTCATGGATGTCCAGATCATGCTTGACATGTATCATCCCGTCAGCGCCAATCTGTTTCAGATCCTCCGGACTGAGCTGCCGCCACTCGAGGGGAAACCCGTTTGATACCTCTGATTCCGATTCCTCATGTGAACCAGCAAATGATCCTCCGCCGCCGACCGTTGGTCGATATAGAATCCCCGTTGTCCCGAACGACTCGATTATCACCGTCATGTCAGCCCGGGCAGTCGTTTTTTCAATGGAACTCAACATTGTTTACCCGTAGAGCATGGGGTCTATCTCGTCCAGGTAACTGTCCATACTTCGATTCACCGCGCTTTGATACTGCTGGAGGAACTGCTTGTGCAGCCTTGACCAGGCATCCACCTGATCCGAATGCGAAACACTCTTGTCCCCTGACTTGATCGATGCACCGCGGGTGTAGATGGCAAGCATCTTCTCGGCCACACTGACCATAGCGCGAAGCAGCAGCAGTTCAAGGTCATCATCCTCGAGCGTAGGCGTGATCTCGTCGTTGACGACCTGGTAGCTGGTTCCGAAATCCCTGTTGAGAAAGATCACCGACCGCATGATCGCCCGGACCAACTGGTCGTCGGTAAGTGATTGCTCACCTACTGGGAACTCGTCACCGTACTCCTGGCGCAAAGCCGCTACCAGGTCAATCAACATGCTCGCCATACTTCGCTCGCCCTATTCCGGGTTCAGATCCGTCCGGTCTCCATCCCATATCTCACGGATAGCGGTTATGATGCTATTCTTGCTTCGCACCGAAGGAAGCGTGTCTTCTCTAGTGACCTCGCGGTAAAGCCGCTTCAGGTTCTCATAATCCAGGTCTTCCAGTGGCGGGTCCTCCGGATCATCAGAGGAATCACCATCACTCGGACCGGCTGAAACGTCATCGATCGTTTTTACCTCAACCTCATCGGGAACCGTGCCGGAAGCTGCAAACCCATCTTTTTCGCTGGGACCTTGTGCATCCGGAACAGTCACCTTTTCCAGCAACCCGCTGTCGATGCAGTGCCTGACACCCGGATCAGCTGCCAGCTCTTTGTCGCTGAACTCATGAACCTGCTCAGCAGCCATATCGAGCTTCAGGATGACGAAGCCGAGTGTCTGCCCGGAGCTGTTTCTGTATCTCGTCACATGAATCTCCGGTCGGCTTATTAATTGATGTTGATCTTGTAGATGCGTTCTGGATACAACACACCCAGTGCCACTTCCATCCGTGCTACGAATCCGACTTCACCCTTGGGAACATCACGCCAGGGTTCCACGGTCAACGCGCTGCCAATCGCATACACACCGATCTCTTCGTCAGGCTTGCACATCACTTCGTTTGCGTTTGTAGATGCGGTGCCGATCAATCCAGCGGTTCCCAGTTTCTTCATCACACCGGCACGGAGCAGTTCAGCTTTGACTTCGTCGGGAAGATCCCAGTCGTACATGTCCACAAGGCGTTTGCCACGCATCACGATTTCATTGACCGACATCTCCTTGTCCTCGTACCAGCCGATCATGGACTTGACTGAGTCGAGGGTGAGTTTGCCGCCGGAGGTGATGTTGTAGATGTTGTCTGCACCAGCAGCCGCAGCGGAATCCGCAGCCGCACTCATCACAGCGGCAGTCGCCGCATTGATCTTGTTGCGAATCTTGCGGCCAGCCTCAGCCTGTTGGGTGGTCAGGTCAGCCACATATCCAAGCCGCAGATCGCGCTCCTTCACGTAGATGAAGGCTTCGACTGTCTCAAGCGGGAACTGGATTTCCTGACCCTTCTTGACACGCATCCGCGCTGGCTCACCGCTGGGCGACATCCAGTGAACCTCGACCTCATCTTTGACACGGTATTTCGGTACCCTGCCAGCAGGGAGTGGGTCTTCACGCATCACCAACGGCACCCAGAACCTCTCTTCCAGCTCACGACTGATCTCGGGAACCATCTCCTGTGCAAGTGCAACAAGGCCGTTGTCACTGGAAAGCGCCTGTTGCATCGCCTTGCCAAGTGCATCCATGCGGTCGACATCCACTTGCGTCAGGATACCCCTGAACTTGTTCATATCTGACTTCCTCTTCTTTCGGTTTGACCATCAACTCGGTTCAGTTCTGGTAGACCTGTTAACTGGCGGTGCCGATGGAATGTCCGTACATCTGAATCCGGACCTTCGAATCGTTGTGCTGGATGCACTTGCCGTAAATCCCGTCACCAGCAACTGCCGCCCTGGGCAGACCGTCGGATGGATCAAATGAGACGTCATCATCGGTAACGATGGCTCCGGACCACGCGGTGAATTCAAGTACACTCGGCCCGATCATCACCACGCAACGGAGTTTTTCTGACGCTCCCTGCGTGTAGTAGTCATGCGGGAGGTTCGTTTCCATCAACACCCCAATCGCCTCGTCCGCTTGGGCATCCACCAGGGTGACCTCGTCATTGGCGACCATCTTCATGAACGTGCCGTCCGCTGCCGGACCCACGATCTTGAAGTAGGGATACTCGATCCCCGGATACGCCGCATTTACCAGACTGGCCATGATTATTCCTTTCCGTCATCTTCGACATCAGTGGATTTGTAGCGGGCGTAGGAGGTTTGCAATCCGTCGCGGATTGTCCCACGCAGTTCGGTCAGGTTGCCAGGCTGTTCATCCGGCTGGAGCTGTGGACGGTGTGTGCCGTTGGTCCGGGACACGCCTTTGGAATCGATCAGTTCGGCAGCTGACTTCAGTGTCGCAAGGCTGCCCTTCAGCTCGTTCAGCGTCTCCTCGGACATGGTCTGTAGTCGTTCCAGTTCGGCCTGTTCAGCAGCTTCATTCTCGAACGCGCGACCTGATTTCTTCATCAGCTCCATGACTTCCAGAGCAGCTGCCGTTTTCGCTTTCTTCTTTTCCGCTTCGTTGATCTCATCAAGCTGCTTGGTCAACTCTTCGACCTGTTTTTTGAGCTGATCATTCTCCTTGACCAGATCGTCCTTGAACGGCTTCTTCGCCGCTTCCACGACCTTGGGATCACTGATCATCAGATCCCTTGCCAGGAAGGTGAAGTCGCCATTGGACTGCTTGATCAGCTCCTTGATGTCAGGATCGTCATGGTCTTCGTCCAACAGACCGTCCAGATAGGCGGCGAACGCTTCAGACAACTTCTCAGCGTTATCAATTCCCCTGGGGATGGTATCCCGGAACCGCTTATGCTTCATCAATGTTTTTTGTCCTTCCTGTTGAGCGACACGGGTGATCAGCGCGCGGTCATCGGCGGGCGTGCCTTCAAGCAAACCAACGCCGGTGAACGTGATCCCTAACATCTCCCGCGTCACACGTTTGCCTTTGTATTCCCGGTTGTGGTATTTCTTCAGGTGGATACAGAGTTTCTTCTCGCCTGAGGCTTCCTTGTGGCAGTACCCGCAACGCGCCTTTTCCATCCGGCACTCCATGGATACAACCGGGATGAA
>CAZKGR010000001.1:0-5869 GCA_964552465.1 uncultured bacterium | reverse complement strand
AGTACCCGCAACGCGCCTTTTCCATCCGGCACTCCATGGATACAACCGGGATGAACCCTTCCTTCAGCAGGCGGTATGCAGAACGCGCTGCTTCGACATCCTGGGTGAACAGCACACCGGTGCAGCGGACACGACCGCCTTCATCATCCTCCCACTTGGCATCTGTGACCTTGCCGACCACTGCGCCGAGGTATTGGTCGTGCTGCAGGTTGATCTTCTTGTCGATGATCGAGGTGCTGGCTTTCTTCAACTCCTCGGCCAGGAAGACATCGCCGTTCTTGTTCGTTCCGACATGAGCGAGGACAAACTCGAAGGTGGGTTCCGCTGAATCGCCGGTTGCTTCAGCAGTGGTGAGCTGTACATCACCGATCTCAAAGGCTCGACCGATCAAACCGTTGTCAGGGAGATCAAACGCTGCTTTCTGCTTGATGGGTGACTTTGTCGGACCGCAAACGAATAACCGTTCCTTGGCCTTGGATGGAGCATCTTCTTTCTTCGAACCCGCAAGGTGATAGGAATGGTCATGCGAGAACATTCGGGTCGCTTTGCCCTGTTTCTCGATGATCGCTTTGATCTGAGATTCGGTGGGGAAGGCGTGATCCCGGTACGAGATCAACCAATTCGGAATAGCCTTGGCACTCTCGAGGAAACCTATGAAGAACTCTTCAGCATTTTTCTCGGTGATCGTTGTTTCACAGACCTCTTTGTACTTGAGCGTCTTGCTGTCCGTGTCAATGGTCAATCCCTTCCACTTCGTCATTAATCCTTCGATGAAGTGGTAGGCAGTCTCGTAGTTGGTGGTGGAAAATTCCGTGGCATACGGTGGATCGAAGTAGGCCAAATCGACTTTGATACCTGGCAACAGATCATCAACCTCCTGATTGAGGGCACGGTTTTCCTTACCATTGTCGAACACCAGGGCGTTGATCGATTCGCAGGTCTTGCGAAGGGTTTCATCGAACTCAGCGGGAGACTTGGCGAACTCCGGTCCCTTCACCACCGTTGATCCGAAGTGCCCGAAACTCCCGGCAGCGTTCATGCAGGTCCGGCCCAAAGCAAACAGCGCGATGTCTTTCTTGTAGCCTTTCAGCTTGTCAATGTTCGCACGAACCTGGTCGATCCGTTCATGTACGCCCTTGCGGAAGTACTTGCCCGCAAAGGTCTTCGCCACGAAGTCATCAGCCTTGGCGTTGAGTTGGAGCAGGGCATCGATTTCATCTGCGGATAGAGTGGATGTATCATTCTCGATAATTGCCCTGGCTACATGCCAGGCGAAGCGAAGGCGGTCGTTGGCAACAACTCGCAATCCCTGCTTCTTGTACATGTACGAGACGACAGCACTTCCGCAGAAGGCATCAAGGACTGAATTCACACCATCGGGCGTGTGTTTCCATATCCAATCCACCAGTTTCCTTTTTGAACCGATGTAGCTGGTGACATAGTCAGGCGCAGCATCCTTCGCCTCGGCAACTACAGCTGCCAGGGCGGCATCGCCTTCGAGGAGGAATTGCAGTGATGTGTCATCGGTCTCGAACATCAAAAAGCCTCCCGGATCGAGTAGGATTTGTCCGCCATCATTCAGGCGGAACTGCCTCTACTGGATACCTACCGGAAAACGATCTGAAATGACGAACTCTGGGGGAGCCCGTTGGAGTGGCCTCTATATTCGGAAGGATGAGTGTCGTATGACAGAAATGTGAGATAAGCATGAGTTTTTCAGGCCTTCAGCAACAATTTGTCATATCAGCGGAGAGGGCACTTGAATAAATTGCTCGATACCGTCAATTGGATTACCGGTTTAGAGCATAGATTTCAAGTACACGATGCCAGTTTCAACAGTCAAATTTCGGTAAAGTGGATTTCTAGCCGCAATCGTATTTCTCGCGCACCCTTGATATGTAACTGTTTTTCTCGTCCGATAATCGTTATTCTCGCAAAATCCCGATTCATAACTGTTTTCTCGTTTGATATTCGTTTTCCAGGGATTTCTAATCATCGTTTGAAGCCCATTAAGCAAGCTGGAGAGCGGAACCGAAAGAATGCCGGAGAAATCGCTTGCTACTTCCCATTCATACCGGGTATATTCGTTGCCAGTTAGGTGTATAACTGGTAACGGATGTTGCCGGGAGAGTGAGCATGATTGATACAATCAAATCCATCATCCTGGATTTCCAGGAAGCGGAGCTGGAGACAGGAGTCCCACGCCATCTGAGCATCAGGACGGTTAGGGGGAAAGCCTCGGTCTGTATTGGAGTGCGAAGAAGTGGAAAATCGACCTATCTATTTCAGGTGATTGAGCGACTTCTCGCAGGGGGAGTTCCACGGGAGAACGTCCTGTACATCAACTTTTTCGATGATCGGCTACACAACCTGCGGCAGGAGGGATTGGGCAGGATCACTGAAGCGTACTATTCGATCTATCCGGAGAAGAAAAACACCGAAACAGTCTATTGTTTCTTTGACGAAATTCAGGCGGTTATCGGTTGGGAACCGTTTGTTGACCGGCTGATGCGCACAGAAAAATGCGAGGTATACCTCACCGGATCATCAGCACGAATGCTCTCCAAGGAAATCGCGACCCAGATGCGGGGACGGGCATTGTCATGGGAAATGTTCCCGTTTTCGTTCAGGGAGTTCCTGGATTGGAAAGGCATCAACAGCGGAGATGCCTTATCTACGAAAAAGCGCCTCATGATCCAGAAAGCCTTCGAAGAATATTGGGAGACCGGCGGATTTCCCGAGGCAATCGGCGTTGACAGACTACTGCGGATCAAGATTCACCAGGAATACCTCCAGACAATCCTGTTTCGAGACCTGGTCGAACGATATGATATTTCCCATCCCAAAGCGGTTACGGATCTTGCGCACTGGCTGGTAGATAATTGCGCCTCGCTCTATTCCATCAACCGGCTGACAGGCTACTTGAAATCACTGGGACACAAGGTACCGAAATCGGCTGTGTCGGACTACCTGGAATGGTTCGAAGATGCTTACTTCCTGTTTACCGTGCGTATCTTTGACGCTTCAATCGCCCGCAGCAATACCAATCCAAAGAAAGTCTATTGTGTCGATCATGCCCTGATTACATCGGTGTCATCAGGGATTCTGGTCAACTCAGGGCATTTACTGGAGAATCTCACTTTTACAGCTCTCAGGCGGCACCATCAGGATATCTACTACTACAAAACGGGGAATGGTCGCGAAATCGATTTCATCGTTCCAGTTCGTGGGCAGAAGCCAATCCTTGTACAGGTCTGCGAATCAATAGCTGACCCGCAGACTCGTAAACGCGAAGTATCAGCACTGAGCGAGGCGATGACTGAGTTGAGCATCACGTCCGGAACTATCGTGACTCGAAACGAGGAGGAGCAGATCGAAGTCGACGATGGAACCATCCAGATAGTTCCGATGTGGCGTTTCCTGAACGACGTTCCAGACCCGTCCTAGTAAAAGAAACTACTGAACATTATGTAAACACTCAACTTGACAGCCAAAGACAACGGCACTGAGGATGGGCTGGAATAGGCGGGATCTGATCCAGCTCAAACTCCTGTCCATTCAACGGTCCACACACCGGACAGACCCTCTCATCCATAGCTGTGTACCAGATGACCTTTTCAACATTCATCGACTTGTAAAGATGCACCCGCCCTTGGTTGTACGCTCGCATCATTTCGGTTCGAGCGATCACTTCAATCCGGTTCTGTGCTGTTTTGAACACTTTTTTTCCTGCAAACCGTAACTTGTCTTTGTCCGATGGTTTGATCACATCCCCAATGTCCAGAGCAATCTGACCGATATCTCGACCTGAAAGAATTCCAGCCTGCAGGTTGATCTTGATGTCATCCAGCAGTCGATCTGATACAGTTCCGAGCAATTTGATGTTATAACGCGCCAGGGCATCCAAGGCGCGACCGTCAATTGTATCGAATGCGCTGTCGATCATCGCCTGCCAGGCTTCGAGTTCTTTCAGGCCCATCACACCGCTATCCCGCAGTTCGAGCACACCTCGTTCGATACCCAAACGAAACGCATCCTTGGTCATTGGGCGGGCGAGATCGGTGGTGGCTTTCTTCATTTCTTTCAGGACAGTCTCGATCCGGGTCAGGATAGAATCGAGGCGGCGTTTCCAGATAGCAGTGCCGGGTGTGACGCTTTTCATCTCAGCCACACGAAGCAACTCGCTTCGTACTTGAGTGGCAGCCTGCTCGAGGGATTTCAGGAGCAGGGTTTCCTGTTCGGCTGTGTATTGCTTCGTAGCCTTGAGCGAGATGTTCAGTTCGACTTCGAGACGTGGATCGAGCTTGGCCATGATCAGTGACCGTTCGAGTTGTTGAGATCGTCGTTCAGGGGAACACCGCCATCCACCTTTACACCCGCCAGAATTTCTCGATTCACTTCTCGATATAGAGATTCCGCATCCTTTTCTGTTGGATTTGAATCATTTTCATTCCTGGTTTTGTCCTCCGTTACCAATCCGAGGAACTTCCTTGCTTCATCCCGAGTCAGCACATCCTGTAAAGTCAGGTTGGCAATGATCTCCGGCTTCAGCAGCCTGGACATCCTGGATTCTTCACCGCGGTAGTTATCGTCTTCGACCGATGGCTGTAATCCCAACCGCGACTGAAGAGTCGCCCTGCTGACAAGACCACGATCATAAAGCTCCATGTACATTTTCCGGCGATCCTGTTCTTCAGCCAGATCAAGGTCATCGAACTGATATGAGATTTCTATATCATCATGTCCCTGCATTTCCAGCCAGTCCAGGTACACCCAGTCGAGGATCTCACGAACAATTCTTTTAATCTCAGATAACATGATGATGATTTTCTTGAACCCGACTGAAGCTGTGGCGAAGTTTGGTCCTTCACCTGTGACCAGACTTTTCACAAATCCCAACGCCACGATAATGTCGCTCTTGACCTCCTTGACCTTTTCTTCGGTTCGGAGAACCTCGCCCTCTGTGCCGTAGGTTTTCACATCCACATAGTAGGGGACGACCACGCCTTGCTTCGGGCCCATCTCATCCAGAATATCGCGGATCTTCTCGATCATTTCCTGCTTGGGAGTGATGATCTTGTCACCGAACTTTCCACCCACCGAGATGAACCGCAAGGGTGTGGTCCATCGCTGGGCGATGGCTTTCTCGGCATTCCGGTAGTGTCGCATCAATTGGATGCTCTCGAACGCCGGTTGCACGATGGAAACGCCGTGCAGGTTGAAGTCCGGGCTGTCCCACTTAGCGCGGAAGAACTGGGATGGTTCGAGTGATATCTCTTTCGCCATGCCTCCGGTACCGGCTGCCTGGTCATCCTGCTTCACCTTCTGTTTGATCTCTTCAATCTCGCCGGTTTCAGAGTCGAGCTTGTAGTTCAGGCCAACTGGGTTCAGGCAAGTGATCCGCTCGAAGTCCTTGTAACCATCACCTGACTTCTTTCCGCCATACTGCTTGTAAGCGGCGCATTCGCCTTTGACTAATAGCTGCAGCACCATGTCCCTGACGAACTTGTCCAACCCGAGACGTCGATGTAGAGCGTTTACGTCACTCTGCACTTCGGAATCATCTGCCATAAGGTTGATCTGCTCACCTACAGAGAAGACACGCCAGGCATTGACGGCATTGTTCACTATCGGTTCGGACACGAAATAGTGCCAGCCCAAGCGAGCCATCTCTTCCCATTTTTCGGGGCTAACCTGATACTCTATTTTGCATGAGTTGAGCTAACTACAAATCCATTACCATGCATGAATATGTTCAATGGTCTTTTGAAACGATGATTACACAAGTTCGAGTTCATTTTTTTAAGACACCGTTTCCACATTGGAGTTCTCTGTGATATCCGTAAGTGAGATCGTACCACATAGATAC